>NZ_JBQENR010000002.1:0-709357 GCF_052044815.1 Enterobacter sp. 22499
TCTTTAACGGAATAACGCTTGCGTACTACGACCGAAAAACCCAGAGTGTGCTCCGGATAGACTAAAAGTGTTACCTATGTCCCCGGTCTGATCTGTCACCTATGTATCCGGTCATACACTTCGCTTACCGGGGCTACAATTTATCGCTACTTACGGCATCGCGGGCGGCGTAATACCGAAATGATTCCACGCCCGCACCGTCGCCATACGACCACGTGGGGTACGCTGTAAGAAGCCCTGCTGGATCAGATACGGCTCCAGCACATCTTCGATCGTCTCACGCTCTTCGCCAATTGCCGCCGCCAGGTTATCCAGCCCAACCGGGCCACCGAAGAACTTGTCCAGCACCGCCAGCAGCAGTTTGCGGTCCATATAGTCAAAGCCTTCAGCATCGACGTTCAGCATATCCAGCGCCTGAGCGGCGATCTCGGCGGAAATCGAACCATCGTGCTTCACTTCAGCAAAGTCACGCACGCGGCGCAGCAGGCGGTTGGCAATACGCGGCGTACCGCGGGAACGCTTCGCCACTTCATATGCCCCCTCTTCGCTCATATCCAGCCCCATGTAGCGCGCGCTGCGCCCCACGATATGCTGAAGATCGGGTACCTGATAAAACTCCAGACGCTGAACGATGCCAAAGCGGTCGCGCAGCGGAGAGGTCAACGACCCGGCGCGGGTTGTGGCGCCAATCAGGGTAAACGGCGGCAGATCGATTTTGATGGAGCGCGCGGCCGGGCCTTCGCCGATCATGATATCCAGCTGGTAATCCTCCATTGCCGGATAGAGCACTTCCTCCACCACCGGCGACAAGCGGTGGATCTCATCGATAAACAGCACATCATGCGGTTCAAGGTTGGTCAGCATCGCCGCCAGATCGCCCGCTTTCTCCAGCACCGGGCCGGAGGTGGTGCGCAGGTTGACGCCCATTTCATTGGCGACGATATTCGCCAGCGTGGTTTTACCTAACCCCGGCGGGCCAAAAATCAGCAGGTGATCGAGCGCATCGCCGCGCAGCTTTGCCGCCTGGATGAAAATCTCCATCTGGGAACGTACCTGCGGCTGGCCGATGTACTCATCAAGCAGCTTCGGGCGGATCGCACGATCCACCACGTCTTCTGCCTGAAGGGTGCCTGCCGATACCAGGCGGTCTGCTTCAATCATCCTTTACCTCACAATGCAGCGCGCAGCGCTTCACGAATCAGAGTTTCACTGCTGGCGTCCGGTTTGGCAATTTTGCTCACCATCCGGCTGGCCTCCTGAGGTTTATAGCCCAGCGCCACCAGCGCGGCAACCGCTTCCTGCTCGGCGTCATCATCAGAGGCAGGCGCACCCGGAGCAGTCAGAACCAAATCGGCAGCCGGAGTGAACAGATCGCCGTGCAGACCTTTAAAGCGGTCTTTCATCTCAACAATCAGACGCTCTGCGGTTTTCTTACCAATGCCCGGAAGCTTAACCAGCGCCGCGGGATCTTCGCGCTCAACGGCATTCACAAACTGCGGAGCGGACATGCCGGACAAAATCGCCAGCGCCAGCTTAGGCCCCACACCGTTGGTTTTAATCAGCTCGCGGAACAGGGTACGTTCCTGCTTGTTGTTAAAGCCGTACAGCAGCTGGGCATCTTCACGCACCACAAACTGGGTAAAGACAATCGCCTCTTTGCCCGCGTCCGGCAGCTCGTAGAAACAGGTCATCGGCATATGGACTTCATAGCCCACGCCACCCACTTCCAGCAGCACTAACGGGGGTTGTTTTTCAATGATGATGCCTCTGAGTCTGCCTATCACGTGACGCTCCTGCGTTCTGGGAGAAATTAACTGCCGACATAATAAAAAAAGGCTGGATGTTTATCCAGCCTGATTTCTGATTATCGTAACCTGCCTCGCGCCAGATTGAGCCGCGACTCGCTCATTTGCATCGCGTTCTGGCTGACGTGGCAGTGGGTAATTGCAATCGCCAGCGCATCGGCGGCGTCGGCCTGCGGGTTCGCGGGAAGCTTCAGCAGGGTGCGCACCATGTGCTGCACCTGGCTCTTCTCCGCACTACCGATGCCCACCACCGTCTGCTTAACCTGGCGCGCGGCGTATTCGAACACCGGGAGATCCTGGTTCACAGCGGCAACAATCGCCACCCCACGCGCCTGACCGAGCTTCAGCGCCGAATCCGCGTTCTTCGCCATAAAGACCTGCTCAATGGCGAAATAGTCTGGCTGAAACTGGGTGATGATCTCCGATACGCCCGCATAAATAAGCTTGAGGCGCGACGGCAGATCGTCCACTTTGGTGCGAATGCATCCACTGCCGAGGTAGGTTAGCTGGCGTCCCACCTGACGGATAACGCCATACCCGGTGACGCGTGAGCCGGGGTCAATCCCGAGGATAATCGACATCACGCGTCTCCCGTAAACGGTTTACAGGCTCTCATCAGAGAGTCGCTGCAACCTCATCAGAGATTTCACCGTTGTGGTACACTTCCTGCACGTCGTCGCAGTCTTCGAGCATGTCGATCAGACGCAGCAGTTTCGGTGCGGTTTCTGCATCCATATCCGCTTTGGTGGACGGGATCATGGAGACTTCAGCGTTGTCCGCTTTCAGGCCCGCCGCTTCCAGCGCATCGCGCACGGCACCCATCTCTTCCCACGCGGTGTAGACGTCAATGGCACCATCATCGTAGGTCACCACGTCTTCCGCACCCGCTTCCAGCGCCGCTTCCATGATCGCATCTTCGTCGCCTTTCTCGAAAGAGATGACGCCTTTTTTGCTGAACAGGTAAGCTACGGAGCCGTCAGTGCCCAGGTTGCCACCGGTTTTGGTGAACGCGTGGCGCACTTCCGCAACGGTACGGTTACGGTTGTCAGACAGGCATTCAACCATCACCGCAGTACCGCCAGGGCCGTAACCTTCATAAATGATGGTTTCCATGTTCGCGTCTTCATCACCGCCCACGCCGCGTGCGATAGCACGGTTCAGGGTGTCACGCGTCATGTTGTTAGACAGCGCTTTATCTACCGCCGCGCGCAGGCGTGGGTTAGAAGCCGGGTCGCCGCCGCCCAGACGCGCTGCTGTCACCAGCTCGCGAATGATTTTGGTAAAGATCTTACCGCGCTTGGCATCCTGTGCCGCTTTACGGTGTTTGGTGTTGGCCCACTTACTATGACCTGCCATAAAAAGTTCTCCAAAAATCGCGCCTTCTCAGGCCGCGTTAATTACAAATTCTTCAATCGCCTGCCGGTTGCTCCACGACTTGGTCAGTGCGGCGGCATCCGCCGCGTTCACCCAGCGGTAGTTCAGGTGTTCGGTAAACACGATCTCCCGCTCATGGGGGAGCGCGAGACAGAACCACGACTCTGTGTTGCGCTCAATGCCCGGCGCATAGCGATGACGTAAATGGCTAAAAATTTCAAACTCCACCGTGCGCTGACAGTCCTTCAGGGTCAGTTGCTCATGAGCAACGTCAATGGTGACCTCTTCCTTTACTTCACGCGCGGCGGCCTGCGGCGCGGTCTCCCCCTCTTCCAGACTGCCGGTAACCGACTGCCAGAAATCAGGATCGTCGCGCCGCTGCAACATCAGCACCCGCTTCGTGTCTTCTGCATAAATGACCACCAGGACAGAAACGGGAAGCTTATATGCCATATCAGTTTTTCTCTTCCTTCTTCACCACTTCAATGCCCAGCTCGGCCAGCGCTGCCGGGTTGGCAAAGCTTGGCGCTTCGGTCATCAGACACGCTGCGGCAGTGGTTTTCGGGAAGGCGATAACGTCACGAATGTTATCGGTGCCGGTCAGCAGCATGGTCAGACGGTCGAGACCGAAGGCCAGACCCGCGTGCGGCGGTGTGCCGTACTTCAGGGCGTCCAGCAGGAAGCCAAACTTCTCACGCTGTTCCTGCTCGTTAATACCCAGAATGCCGAACACGGTCTGCTGCATTTCACCGCTGTGAATACGCACGGAGCCGCCGCCCACTTCATAGCCGTTGATAACCATGTCATAAGCGTTTGCCACTGCCTCTTCCGGCGCCGCTTTCAGCTCTGCCGCCGTCATCTCTTTTGGCGAGGTGAACGGGTGGTGCATCGCGGTCAGGCCGCCTTCACCGTCGTCTTCAAACATCGGGAAGTCGATAACCCACAGTGGCGCCCATTTGCTTTCGTCGGTCAGGTTCAGGTCTTTGCCGAGCTTCAGACGCAGCGCGCCCATCGCATCCGCAACGACTTTCTTGTTGTCTGCGCCGAAGAAGATCATGTCGCCGTCCTGCGCACCGGTGCGCTCAAGGATCGCTTCCACGATGTCCGCGTTCAGGAATTTCGCCACCGGGCTGGTGATCCCTTCCAGACCTTTCGCACGCTCGGTCACTTTAATATAGGCCAGACCTTTCGCGCCGTAGATCTTAATAAAGTTGCCGTAGTCATCAATCTGCTTACGGCTCAGCGCCGCGCCGCCCGGTACGCGCAGGGCAGCCACGCGGCCTTTCGGATCGTTAGCCGGTCCCGCGAATACCGCGAACTCAACGGATTTCACCAGGTCTGCTACGTCCACCAGCTCCATCGGGTTACGCAGGTCTGGTTTGTCGGAGCCGTAGCGACGTTCCGCTTCGGCGAAGGTCATGATCGGGAAATCGCCCAGCTCAACGCCCTTCACGTCGTTCCACAGGCTACGCACCAGGGCTTCCATCACTTCACGCACCTGTTCGGCGGTCATGAAGGAGGTTTCCACATCGATCTGGGTAAATTCTGGCTGACGATCAGCGCGCAGGTCTTCGTCGCGGAAGCACTTAACGATTTGATAATAGCGGTCGAAGCCGGACATCATCAGCAGCTGTTTGAACAGCTGCGGTGACTGCGGCAGCGCATAGAATTTGCCTTTATGAACGCGGGATGGCACCAGGTAATCGCGCGCGCCTTCCGGCGTCGCTTTGGTCAGCATCGGGGTTTCAATATCGAGGAAACCGTGGTCATCCATAAAGCGACGCACCAGGCTGGTGATTTTCGCACGGGTTTTCAGGCGCTGAGCCATTTCCGGACGACGCAGATCCAGGTAGCGGTATTTCAGACGCGCTTCTTCAGTGTTGACGTGGTTGGAGTCCAGCGGCAGCGCTTCGGCGCGGTTGATAATAACCAGGTCGGACGCCAGCACTTCGATAGCGCCCGTCGCCATGTCTGCGTTAACGTTTTTCTCGTCACGCGCACGCACGGTGCCGGTGACCTGAATGCAGAACTCATTACGCAGCTCAGAGGCCAGCTTCAGCGCATCTGCGCGATCCGGGTCGAAGAACACCTGAACGATACCTTCACGGTCGCGCATATCGATGAAGATAAGGCTACCAAGATCACGACGACGGTTGACCCAACCACACAGGGTGACCTGCTGTCCGACGTGGGACTGACGCAGCTGCCCGCAATATTCTGTACGCATGAGATATCCCTTAATTAGCCGCAGGCTAAATGTCGCCTGGTATGCAGGCTACTATGTCGCAGCTTTCTGTATGTCACAACTGGATGAAAAAAGGCGGCTATTATACTGGAAATTCCGCCGGACGATAAGAGCGAACCACCGCCAGACGGTCGTTTGCTGCACTCTTATTGCGCATTCTCACAAAAATTAACAAAATTATCCGACCGATAACAGGTCATCACGTCGTAAGGTGTTACGGAAGTGATTAATTTACCTGGAGTGACGATGTTAACACTTGATGCCCGCAAAACCGCGCTTGTTGTGATTGATTTACAGGAAGGGATCCTGCCCTTCGCCGGTGGCCCACACGCAGCGGATGAAGTCGTCAGCCGCGCCGCTCGCCTGGCCGAGAAGTGCCGCGCCAGCGGTGCCCCTGTGGTCATGGTGCGCGTCGGCTGGTCCGCTGATTTCGCCGAGGCGTTAAAACAGCCCGTTGATGCCCAGGCGCCCGCGCATACCCTGCCGGAAAACTGGTGGACGTACCCGGTGTCGCTGGGCAAACGCGACAGCGATATCGAAGTGACTAAACGCCAGTGGGGCGCGTTCTACGGGACCGACCTTGAGCTGCAGCTTCGCCGCCGCGGTATCGACACCATTATTCTGTGCGGCATTTCCACCAATATCGGCGTCGAATCGACAGCCCGTAACGCCTGGGAGCTGGGCTTTAATCTGGTGATTGCTGAAGATGCCTGCAGCGCGGCTTCCGCGGAGCAGCATCAGGGCAGCATGACCCATATCTTCCCGCGCATCGGACGCGTGCGTAGTACGGATGAGATTTTAAGCGCGCTATGATGTACGTGGGCCTGCCCCAGTGGTCGCACCCGAAATGGGTGCGCCTGGGCATTACCAGCCTTGAAGAGTATGCCCGACACTTTAACTGCGTCGAGGGTAACACCACGCTGTATGCGCTGCCCAAAGCCGAAATAGTCGAACGCTGGCGGGAGCAAACAACGGACGATTTCCGTTTCTGCTTTAAGTTTCCGGCGACCATTTCCCACCAGGCCGCGCTGCGCAACTGCGGGGACTTAACGGAAGAATTTTTCACGCGCATGTCGCCGCTGGCGAACCGAATTGGACAATACTGGCTCCAGCTTCCCGCCACGTTTGGCCCGCGCGATCTGCCCGCCCTGTGGCAGTTCCTGGATGCCCTGCCCCGCGAATTCACCTACGGCGTGGAAGTCCGACATCAGGACTTCTTTGCGAAAGGCGAAGCCGAAAAAGCGCTCAACCGGGGCCTGCTGGATCGTTCCGTTAACCGGGTGATCCTCGACAGTCGTCCGGTGCACAACGCGGTACCGCATAACGAGGCCATCGTTGATGCTCAGCGTAAAAAACCGAAAGTGCCGGTCCACGCCATCGTGACCGCACAGAACCCGATGGTCAGGTTCATCGGCAGCGACAATATGCAGCAAAATCAGGCGATGTTCGCCGTCTGGCTGCAAAAACTCGCGAGCTGGGAGCACACCACCACGCCGTACCTCTTTTTGCACACGCCGGATATTGCTCAGGTGCCCGAACTGGTCGATGCTCTGTGGCAGGCCTTGCAGGCCGCGGTGCCGTCCGTGGGCAGCGCCCCTTCCATCCCACAACAATCTTCTCTTTTCTGATATCACCCCCTATCATAGTGAAGTGCCATCTGCCAAAAAACAGGGAGTTAGTATGGTCAGCGCGCTGTATGCGGTGTTAGGTGCATTACTGCTGATTAAATTTTCGTTTGATGTTGTGCGCCTCAGGATGCAGTACCGCGTCTCTTACGGCGACGGCGGTTTCTCCGAACTGCAAAGCGCTATTCGCATTCACGGTAATGCGGTGGAATACATTCCCGTTGCTCTCATCCTGCTGCTGTTTATGGAGATGAATGGCGCGGAAACCTGGATGGTGCATATTTGTGGCCTGATGCTTATTGCTGGCCGGTTAATGCATTATTACGGCTTTCACCACCGTTTATTCCGCTGGCGTCGTTCCGGCATGAGCGCGACCTGGTGTTCGCTTTTGCTGATGGTGCTGGCTAACCTGTGGTATATGCCGTGGGAGTTGGTTTTCTCCCTCCATTAGCGCACAATACGCCACTTTATTTTTCCCGGATTTTTACGTTATGTCAGATCGCGACACGCTTTTTTCCGCGCCTATCGCCAGCCTGGGCGACTGGACCTTCGATGAACGGGTAGCCGAAGTCTTCCCGGATATGATCCAGCGCTCTGTTCCCGGTTATTCCAATATTATCTCTATGATCGGTATGCTGGCTGAGCGCTTCGTTCAACCCGGTACGCAGGTCTATGACCTGGGCTGCTCGCTCGGCGCGGCAACGCTGTCGGTACGTCGTAACATTCATCACGATGGCTGCCGAATCATTGCCGTCGATAACTCCCCGGCCATGGTCGAACGCTGCCGTCGCCATATTGACGCGTACAAAGCCCCCGTTCCGGTGGACGTGGTGGAAGGCGATATCCGCGAGATCGAGATTAACAACGCCTCGATGGTAGTGCTGAATTTTACCCTGCAGTTCCTGGTGCCTGAAGACCGCCAACTGCTGCTGGACAAAATTTACCAGGGGCTGAATCCCGGCGGCGCGCTGGTGCTTTCTGAAAAATTCAGCTTTGAGGATGCCAAAGTAGGCGAGCTGCTGTTCAACATGCACCACGATTTCAAACGGGCGAACGGCTACAGCGAGCTGGAGATCAGCCAGAAGCGCAGCATGCTGGAAAACGTGATGCTGACGGACTCCGTGGAAACCCATAAAGCGCGCCTGCACAAAGCCGGTTTTGAGCACAGCGAACTGTGGTTCCAGTGCTTTAACTTTGGCTCTCTGGTGGCGCTAAAAGCCGGGGATGCCGCATGATTGAATTCAGCAACTTTTATCAGCTGATTGCTAAAAACCATCTTTCCCACTGGCTGGAGACCCTGCCGGCGCAGATTGCCGCCTGGCAACGCGATCAGCAGCACGGCCTGTTAAAGCAGTGGTCAAATGCCGTGGAGTATCTGCCGGAGCTGACGCCGCATCGTCTGGATTTACTGCACAGCGTGACGGCGGAAAGCGCAGAGCCGCTCCCTGCCGGGCAGATCAACCGCATCGAAACGCTGATGCGTAATTTAATGCCGTGGCGCAAAGGGCCGTTCTCGCTGTACGGCGTGAACATCAATACCGAGTGGCGCTCAGACTGGAAGTGGGATCGCGTACTGCCGCACCTTTCCGACCTGACCGGGCGCACCATTCTGGACGTAGGCTGCGGCAGCGGTTACCACATGTGGCGCATGATTGGCGCGGGAGCCCATCTGGCGGTCGGCATCGACCCGATGCAGCTCTTCCTGTGCCAGTTTGAGGCGGTGCGAAAACTGCTCGGCAACGACCAGCGCGCGCACCTGCTGCCGCTGGGCATAGAGCAGCTCCCTGCCCTGAAAGCGTTCGATACCGTCTTCTCGATGGGCGTGCTGTATCATCGTCGTTCCCCGCTTGAACACCTGTGGCAGCTCAAAGATCAGCTGGTCAGCGGCGGCGAGCTGGTGCTGGAAACGCTGGTGATTGAAGGCGATGAGCATGCGGTTCTGGTGCCGGGCGATCGCTACGCGCAGATGCGCAACGTTTACTTCATCCCGTCCGCGCTGGCGCTGAAAAACTGGCTGGAGAAATGCGGATTTGTGGATGTGCGCATTGCCGATGTTTGCGTAACGTCTATCGAAGAGCAGCGCCGCACCGACTGGATGATCACCGAATCGCTGGAGCAGTTCCTCGACCCGGCCGACCACAGCAAAACCGTTGAAGGCTATCCTGCACCGATGCGTGCGGTGTTGATTGCGACCAAGCCGTAGTTTTTCCCTCTCCCCTGTGGGGTGAGGGGATAAAAAAAGGCCCCTGTTGAAATTGCAGGGGCCTGGTACAAGCAAGCATCATATTGGGCGACATGATGCGCGGTAAAAATCGGTACGTTGCTACACGTGATGACGCTCAATCAGCGACTTCATTTCCGCAACCGACTCTCCCTCTACGCCGTAGCGAGAATATTCATCCGCTTCAGCATCCGTCGACATTGACAGCCCTGTATTGCGATAACGCATGGGTGAAGGTATCCATTTCCCCGCAGAGCTGTGAAGCTCTTCCACCCCGGCGTTTAAAAACCGTTCCAGATTGCTGGCACGGACTCCCGCACCCGCCATTATTATTGGAACACCGGAATGTGCTTTTAGTTCCGTAATTAATTGCAGACCTTTTTCCGCCGAAGACTGCTGTCCCGATGTCAGGACGCGCGCCACGCCAAGTTCGGCAAGCGTATCAAATGCTTGCAGGGGATCTTTGCACATATCAAACGCACGATGAAACGTGACGGCCATTCCTTTCGCGGCGTCCATCACCTGACGCATCCGCGGCAGATCGACGTGACCATCCTCATCAAGCAGGCCGGTCACCAGCCCCGGGAAGCCCAGGTCACGAACCAGCGCGATATCTTCAAGCATGGCACTGAACTCGCCCGCCGTGTAACAAAAATCGCCGCCGCGAGGGCGAATAATCGGGTGGACCGGGATGGTGACGGCCTGGCGGGCAGACTTCAACACGCCGTATGAAGGCGTTAACCCCCCTTCTTTCGGGGCGGCGCATAGCTCAATACGGTCAGCTCCCATCTGTTGCGCCGTTACGGCACACGCCACGGTGTAACAACAAATCTCCAGCAGCGCCATCTGCTTCTCCTTAAAATCAGCTTAACGCGCCATCATGGCACGCCTCTCGGTTCGGGTCTTAGCGACGAATCACAACTCTCAGGCTTCGCTGGCAACGATCTGCTCAATGGTCCAGGGATGAAATTTCACGGTCACCTGCCCGTCCGTCACTGCCAGCGTTGGGTTAGGCAGACGCTCGCGCTCGCCTTTGGGTGAACTCGTCTTCACAAAAATCCCCGGCTTGCTTAACCCGTCGTCTGACAGCAGGGCCAGGGCGCGCGCGTTCAACGTTTCCGGCTCACCCGGCAGTACGATTTCGATATGCTCCCAGCCTTCGTGCGGATAGCGTTTCTCGCCCGGCCACGGCAGTTCAACCACGGTGAACTGCCAGTGCGCCACGTTCACCGGCTCATGCAGTTTGAACAGACAAATGGGGCGTCCATTGATGATGTTCTCAGAGAGCAACTCGCCGCACTGTTCAAACCCGCGACGCCAGCGCTCGGCGGTGGCATTCTGGTGGCAGCGCAAGGAAATGTGATCCGCCGCAAGCGGCACGATATCCAGACCAAGACGGGTGGCAAGTTCTGTGAACGCCTTTGTGAAGCGCGGTAAATCTGCGGAAATATCATGCAGTTCGTCAATGGATTGCCAGTTCGCCATAAGTCAGTCTCTTATCGTGTCGCAAAGCCGCTAATTTACTCCGTTGCCCCGTTTTGACCAACCGCAGAATCCGGCTTTTTATGACTGCATGGTTATGCACGCTTTCTTAGCCTGGATTCTGAGCAATCTTCGGGCCCCGCAATGCTGACGCCAGAAGGCATTTGCAGTATACTCCCGCCCTAAATTCTTTAACTGGCGCGGGCGGTTGTAAGCCCGCATCAAAAACGTAAGGTATCCAGGTGAATATTCAGGCTCTTCTCTCCGAAAAAGTCAGTCAGGCACTGATTGCCGCAGGCGCACCTGCGGATTGCGAACCGCAGGTTCGTCAGTCAGCAAAAGTACAGTTTGGCGACTATCAGGCTAATGGCGTGATGGCAGTGGCTAAAAAACTGGGCATGCCGCCGCGACAGCTCGCTGAGCAGGTACTGACGCATCTGGATCTCTCCGGCATTGCCAGCAAAACCGAAATTGCTGGTCCGGGCTTTATCAATATTTTCCTTGAGCCTGCATTCCTGGCGAGCCACGTTGACGCGGCGCTGAAATCTGACCGTCTGGGCGTTTCCCAGCCGGAAGCGCAGACCGTGGTAGTCGACTACTCTGCCCCGAACGTGGCGAAGGAGATGCACGTAGGCCACCTGCGCTCCACCATCATTGGTGACGCCGCGGTACGCACCCTTGAATTCCTCGGTCACAAGGTGATCCGCGCGAACCACGTGGGCGACTGGGGCACCCAGTTCGGCATGCTGATTGCTTACCTGGAAAAACAGCAGCAGGAAAACGCGGGTGAAATGGCGCTGGCGGACCTGGAAGGGTTCTACCGCGAAGCCAAAAAGAACTATGACGAAGACGAAGCCTTTGCCGAGCGCGCGCGCAGCTACGTGGTGAAGCTGCAGGGCGGGGATCAATACTTCCTCGAGATGTGGCGCAAGCTGGTTGACATCACCATGTCCCAGAACCAGCTTACCTATAACCGTCTGAACGTGACCCTGACTCGCGACGACGTGATGGGTGAAAGCCTGTACAACCCGATGCTGCCAGGCATTGTGGCGGACCTGAAAGCCAAAAACCTGGCGGTGGAGAGCGAAGGCGCAACGGTAGTGTTCCTTGATGAGTACAAAAACAAGGAAGGCGAACCGATGGGCGTGATTATCCAGAAAAAGGATGGCGGCTATCTCTACACCACCACGGACATCGCGTGTGCGAAATACCGCTATGAAACCCTGCACGCCGACCGCGTGCTGTACTACATCGACTCCCGTCAGCACCAGCACCTGATGCAGGCGTGGACTATCGTGCGTAAAGCCGGTTACGTGCCGGACTGCGTGCCGCTGGAACACCACATGTTCGGCATGATGCTGGGTAAAGACGGCAAGCCGTTCAAAACCCGCGCGGGCGGTACCGTAAAGCTTTCCGATCTGCTGGACGAAGCACTAGAGCGCGCCCGTCGCCTGGTGGCAGAGAAGAACCCGGACATGTCTGCTGACGAACTGGAAAAACTGGCCAACGCCGTCGGTATCGGCGCGGTGAAATACGCGGATCTTTCCAAGAACCGCACCACCGACTACATCTTCGACTGGGATAACATGCTGGCGTTTGAAGGCAACACGGCGCCGTACATGCAGTACGCCTATACCCGCGTGCTCTCCGTGTTCCGCAAGGCGAACATTGATGAAAGCGTGCTGGCGAATGCGACAGTGACCATCACGGAAGACCGTGAAGCACAGCTGGCGGCGCGTCTGCTGCAGTTCGAAGAGACGCTGACGGTTGTCGCGCGTGACGGCACGCCGCACGTGATGTGTGCTTACCTGTACGATCTGGCGGGTCTGTTCTCCGGCTTCTACGAGCACTGCCCTATTCTGTCTGCAGAAAATGAATCGGTGCGTAACAGCCGCCTGAAGCTGGCTCAGCTGACGGCGAAGACCCTGAAGCTGGGTCTGGATACCCTGGGTATCGAAACCGTAGAACGTATGTAAAAAGAAACCCGGCAAACGCCGGGTTTTTTATTATCAGAAGTATTTCCGCAAATACTCTGTCAGACAGAGAATCGCCATCGCCTGGCCATACGGCATCGACGTCAGCGGGATCTGGCGATAAAACTCAAGATCGCTGCCCATGCCCGTCCCGAACGACGTTTGCAGCAACTCCCCTTCCGGCGAGATATTTTTCACGATACCGCGAATCGCTTTTTCAGCAACGTCAGCATATTCAGGCTCAACATAGCGCTTCCGCACCGCTTTCAGGATCCCGTAGGCAAACCCTGCCGTGGCGGATGCCTCCAGGTACGAGTTCGGATCGTCCAGCAACGTATGCCACAACCCGCTTTCGTCCTGACATTTTGCCAGCGCGGCAACCTGCGCCTTCAGCACCTGCACCAGATAACGGCGCACGGCGTTGTTTTCCGGCAGATCCACCAGTTCGAGGAAGTCGGGGATCACGATGGTGAGCCAGCTGTTGCCGCGCGCCCAGCGGGCCCGGGCAAAGTTATGATTGCCGTCGTAGCTCCAGCCGTGGAACCACAGCCCCGTCTCCCGGTCCATCAGATTCTGCACGTGCAGCAGGAACTGATAGATCGCCTCCTCTACGTACTCCGGCTTATTCAGCAGCCTGCCGATTTTCGCCAGCGGCAGCACCGTCATCATCAGCGTGTCGTCCCACATCTGCTGATGATTCTCTTCCGCCAGCGTGATGTGCTGCATACCGCCGTGTTCGGTGCGTGGCATCTCAGTCATCGCCCACTCCGCCCAGCTTTCCAGCCACGGCAGCCAGGCCGGGTTTTTGCTCTCTTCGTAGCGATAGGCCAGCGTCAGAAACGGCGACATCGTATTGACGTTTTTGGTGGTGGCACCTTCCGCAAAGCGGTCGGCAAACCAGCTGTCGATAATGTTGCGCATCCCTTCGTCACCGGTCTGGCAGTAGTACTGCCAGATGCCATAAAGGCCGACGCCGTGCGTCCACTCCCATCCGGCCCAGCCTTTGGTGTCGATCACGCGCCCGTCGTCCAGCCGCAGCAAAAATTCACCCGTTTTGTCGTGGATATTGACCAGGTTGTGCGTCACTTTTTGAATCAGCGATTTCAGCTCGTCCCGGGCGATAAAGCGCTCTGGCTGACGCAATAGCGGGCTATGTTTGACAGGCCAAACTTTCATCATCTTAACCTCTGTTGTATGTCGAATTGAGTACCGCGCGATCCTTCAGCGAAGATGCCGCTGGCTTATTGCGATTCAGATAACCGATGTTGTTATTGCCCCACAGTGACTCATAAGGCATACCGGCCAGCATCTCGACGGTGGCGCGGGCGTGTGGCGTCGCTGACTCCGGCATCGCATGACCATACTCACGCATTTTCGCGGTCTCCTCACGCAGCGTGCTGTGGGTCTGCAAATTAAGCCTGAAGCGCAGGGAAACGAGGAAACCGCAGAACAGCACCAGGATGGTGCCCACGCTCAGAATCAGCAGAATGGTGTGGCTCACTTCCGCAGGCTGTACCTTCTGACCGCTGACAAAGCCGGACATTTGCATCACGATGCCTACCAGCATCACCGCACCGGCCTGTGACGCCTTACGGGTCAGGGTCATGATGCCAGCGAAAATCCCTTCCCGGCGCTGGCCGGTGATCGCTTCATCCACGTCAGCAATGTAGGTATAGGTATTCCATGGCACGTAGTTAATACCGCCTCGACCCAGCCCAGCCACCGCAGAGATCAGCAACAGCAGAGCGTAGACGTCGCTCAGACCGGCGTAATAGAGCATGGCGTAAGAGAGAGACGCCAGGCCAAACAGCACCACCACCATGCGGTAGGACGGCGCAGGTCCGAAGCGAATACACAGCGGGATCATCCCGATCACGGCTAGGAACTGGAAGATAGCCATCGTGCCCAGCAGGTTGGACGCCATTGACGCTTCCTGCATCAGCACAAACACCACGTAGTAGGTGAAGACTGCGTTAAATACGTCCTGTGCGATGTAGCCGCCGAGGTACATGCCAAGATGCTGGCGGAAAATCTTGATGCGCAGCGTAGAGCTTAATTCGACAAACAGACGATTGATGCTTTGCCCCAGCGTCAGTTTCTTCTTCTCTTCTTCGGCACGCAGCGCCGCTTCAGACCACTCCTCACGCGGGCGCTCCCAGGTAAAGAACCAGACAAAGGTCAGCATCAGGGCGCAAAGCACGGAGAAAACCAGGCTTGCGTAAAAGAATGAGATGGCGTTGTCTTTACCGAAGTGGGTGAGCAGGATCCCCGGCAGGAAGGAGGCCAGAATCGCTGACATCTGCGCCATAGAAATACGCGCCCCGGAGAACTTGGTTTTCTGTTTGAAGTCGTCGGTCATTTCCGGCACCAGCGTCTCGTAAGGCACCAGAATCATGGTGTAGACAATATCAAACACCAGATAGGTCAGCAGGTAGTACCAGAAATTCATGTCCCCCACCCACATCAACGAGTAGCTGAACACGCACGGAATGCCTAGCAGGATAAAGAACTTACGGCGACCAAAGCGCTTTCCAGGCCAGGTCGTACCGAAGTTATCCGTCAAAAAGCCCATTAACGGGCTGACAACAGCATCCAGCACCCTCGCAGCGGCAAAGATGAAGGTTGCTTCAATCGGTGTGAGTCCACAGAAGGTGGTATAAAAATACAAAAGCCAGGCCGCCGTCAGGGCGGTCGTACCAGCCCCGAGAAAATCGCCTGCCCCGTAAGCAAGATAATTTGCGAGTCCAATTTTACGTGTTTTCATTGCCGTCAACCCTAAGCAAATTTGGGAGACTCCCTGCAAGTAAGGCTCATCGGGGAGTTTTTACACGGCTACAGTAAATGCAACGACGTCCTGATACCTTTCTGTTTCTGCCATCACGGGCAGGGTAAATGGCAAAAATGCAAAGAGTCGCGTCACGCGTGTCACTAATTTATAAAACAGCGTTTCTGTTGCATCAAAAGGTGAGGTCAATTTTGCGAGACAGCCATCAGAATTGACTGATGGCTGGTGACAAAGGCAGGCAGCTAGCGGTAGTTGACGATGACAGAATTGCTCTGCACCTTCAGCGCCGGGATCAAACGTCCTCCGCCCGGCACTTCCCAGATAAAACGTAAAGGTTCAATGGCCGGCACGCCGTTGAACGCCTGCGTTGTGCCATTTTCGCCGTCGATTTCCGTGCAGCGGGTCTGTGAGCAGAGGCGCACCCGCAGTCCGGCTGGCGTTGGGCCAATCAGCCTGTAGTTCCACACCACCATTCCCATTTGACCAGAAACCGTTTCAGAGGGCGACAGCGGATTAGAAGACATGGCGACACCCCGGTTGCTGAGGGTCACGCCCATGCTGCTTGCCTGCCAGGTCCCTTCCCCGGCAGCCTGAGCCGCCAGCGGGAAGAGCAAAATCCATAGCCATTTCATTATTTTCCTCCAATCGTTGCCGTCATGCGGATATGGCGGTTATCCGACAGTTCCAGATTCGACAGCACAACAAGCTGATTCAGGCTGCGGCGCAGGAAGCGCGACAGCAGCGGACGCAGCGCGTGGTTGACCAGCAGCACCGGCGGCGCGCCCAGCATCTCCTGACGCGCCAGCGCCTCCTGAGTTTGCTCCAGCAGGCGATCCGCCAGGCCAGGCTCGAGGCCGCCGCCGCCCTGCAGGGCCTGCAGCAGCAGGCGTTCAAGCGGCGTATCGAGGCCAATCACCTGGACTTCGCCGGTCCCCGGGAACCACTGCTGGGTGATCGCACGCCCCAGCGCCACGCGCACCACCGCCGTCAGCTCGTGCGGATCGCTCTGCAGCGGCGCATGCTCGGCAAGGGTTTCCAGAATGGTACGCATATCGCGGATCGGCACTTTTTCCTCAAGCAGGTTTTGCAGCACCTTGTGCAGCGTGGTTAACGTCAGCACGCCCGGCACCAGGTCTTCCGTCAGCTTCGGCATCTCCTGCGTCACGCGATCGAGAAGCTGCTGCGCTTCCTGACGGCCAAACAGCTCGGCCGAGAATTGCCCAATCAGATGATTAAGGTGGGTTGCCACCACGGTACTGGCTTCGACAACCGTATAACCCTGAATTTGCGCCTGCTCTTTCAGCGCGCTTTCAATCCAGATTGCCGCCAGGCCAAAGGCCGGATCGACGGTCTGCTCGCCCGGCAGCGTGCCTGCTGCAGTGCCAGGGTTAATCGCCAGCCAGCGTCCCGGGTAAGCATCGCCGCTGCCAATTTCAACACCCTTCATCAGAATACGATAGCGCGCAGGCGGCAGGTCCATATTGTCCTTGATATGCACCACCGGCGGCAGGAAGCCCATGTCCTGGGCGAATTTTTTACGGATGCTGCGGATGCGGCCGAGCAGCTCGCCATCCTGCTGGAAATCCACCATCGGGATCAGGCGATACCCCACTTCCATTCCCAGGGAATCTTCCAGTTGAACGTCGTTCCAGGTCGCTTCTACGGCCTGGGTGTTCTCCGGCATTTTCACCGGAACCGGTTCCGCAGCCGGCCTGGTCTCACGGCCACGCATCCACCAGGCCAGCCCCAGCAGCCCCGCCGTAAACAGCAGGAACACGAGGTTTGGCATCCCCGGCACCAGGCCGAGCAGCCCGAGCACCGCAGCCGCCAGCAGCATCACGCGCGGGTTACTGAACAGCTGGCCCACCATCTGCTCGCCAACATCCTGATCGGTACTGACGCGGGTCACGATAACGCCTGCCGCAGTGGAGATAACCAGCGCCGGGATCTGTGCGACCAGACCGTCACCAATGGTCAGCAGCGTATAGCTTTCCGCCGCGTGGCCCATGTCCATCCCGTGCTGCAGTACCCCCACCAGCAGGCCGCCGACCACGTTAATCACCATGATCAAGATGCCCGCGATGGCATCCCCGCGCACAAACTTACTCGCACCGTCCATGGAGCCGTAGAAGTCCGCTTCCTGGGTCACTTCCGCACGGCGTTTTTTGGCTTCATCTTCAGCGATAAGCCCGGCGTTCAGATCGGCGTCGATCGCCATCTGCTTGCCCGGCATCCCGTCCAGCACAAAGCGCGCGCCCACTTCCGCGATACGCCCGGCACCCTTGGTGATAACCATAAAGTTGATGATCACGAGGATAACGAACACCACGATACCGATAGCGAAGTTCCCGCCCACCAGGAAGTGGCCGAAGGCCTCGACCACCTTACCCGCCGCTGCCGCGCCGGTGTGGCCCTCCATCAGGATGATACGCGTGGAGGCCACGTTCAGCGCCAGCCGCAGCAAGGTGGTAAACAGCAGAATGGTCGGGAACGCGGCGAACTCCAGCGTGCGCTGGGTGAACATCGCCACCAGCAGCACCATAATGGACAGCGCAATATTGAAGGTGAAAAGCAGATCGAGGATGAATGCCGGGAGCGGCAGTACCATCATCGACAGAATTAACAGGATGAGGATCGGCCCGGCAAGGATCTGCCATTGGGTCGATTTCAGGTTGCCGGGCAGGCGCAACATTGCCACCAGATTAGCCATCAGTGTCCTTCTCGTTCATAAAATCCAGCGCGGCAGGCACCGGAAGGTTCTCAGGTTTGACAGGCCGTTGACCGCCGGCCAGACGCCAGCGCTTCAACTGCCATACCCAGGCCAGCACTTCCGCCACCGCGGCGTAGAGCTGTCCAGGGATCTGTTGTCCGATATCCGCGTGGCGGTAAAGGGCTCGCGCCAGCGGAGGTGCTTCCAGGATCGGCACGCGGTTTTCGGTACCAATTTCCCTGATGCGCAATGCAATCAGCCCCGCCCCTTTTGCCACCACTTTCGGCGCGCTCATTTTGTTTTCGTCATAGCGCAGCGCCACGGAATAGTGCGTCGGGTTGGTAACGATGACGTCCGCCTTCGGCACATCTTCCATCATGCGGCGACGGGCAGCGGCACGCTGCATCTGCCGGATGCGCCCCTTCACGTGCGGGTCACCTTCCATCTGCTTATATTCGTCGCGGATGTCCTGACGTGACATTCGCAGTTTCTTGAAGTGGGAATAGAGCTGGAAGATAACGTCAAAACCCACCATCGGAATAATGCTGAGCACCACCAGCAGCGCGCAAAGCCCAACCAGGTTCAGCGCATTGCTCATCGCGGTGAGGGGCGACTCGCTGATAAGGCGCATCATTTCGGGCCAGTGGTACCAGAGGAAAAACCCTGCAGAACTGCCCATCAGCACCGATTTGAGAATAGCCTTGAGCAGCTCGGCCCCGGTCTGCGCCGAGAACATTTTCGCAATGCCCGGCAGCGGGTTCAGTTTTGAAAATTTAGGTTGCAGCGATTTTCCGCTAAAAACCAGCCCGCCCAGCATCACCGGGGAGACCAGCGCCACCAGCACCACGCCGGTAATCAGGGGCAGTAGCGCAACCATGGCCCCTTTTATCAGCTGAATAATCTGGCTGAGGATCAGATTCGGGTCGTTGACCATGCTGTGGTCAAAACGTAAGCCGGTGGAGAGCATCCCCGCCAGCTTGCGGGCGAGCGACTCCCCGCCCCACCAGATAATGCACACCCCTACGATAAGGATCAGCAGGGAGGTCAATTCTCGGGATCGGGGGATCTGCCCTTCCTCACGCGCCTTTTCTAGTCGGTGGGGTGTGGGGGCTTCCGTTTTGTCGTCGTTCTCTTCTGCCACAGTGCATGCTCAGCCCATTACGTCACGGGTATCATGCCAGCGCAGCGGAAATCCAATGGCGGGAAAAGCCCGTTTATTCGGGCTCTTTTCGGTGATTTTGTCGTAAACCGCCTCAGGCGGCGTAACGCCCCTGAGGCGGAATGGACAATCAGAAGCCGAGGCTGTCCAGCAGGTCGTCCACCTGATCCTGGCTTGCCACGACGCCCGCCTTGCTGGCGTCGAGCTGTGGGCCATTGAGCAGGCTTTCGTTCTCGCGTTTTGGACGGGCAGCCGGTTCCGGGATGTTTTCCAGCAGCACCATCAGCAGCTGGCGCTCAATCTCCTGAATCACATCCATCATGCGCTTGATGACCTGACCGGTCAGATCCTGGAAATCCTGCGCCATCATGATGTCCAGCAGCTGGGCGTTGGTGAAGCTGGTGTGGCCCGGCACATCCCCCAGGAACTGACGGGTGTCGGTCACCAGTTCGCGGGCATCCGCCAGCTCGATGGGGTTCTCAAACCACTCATCCCAGCGTTGGGTCAGGGCTTTCGCGCCCTTTTCCATCGCATCCTGATGCGGCTGTGAGGCTTCAACGCTGTTCAGCGCACGCTCAGCTGCCTGAGCGGTCATCTGCACAACGTAGTCCAGACGGTCGCGGGCGTCCGGGATCGCTTCCGCCGCTTCGGCAATGGCCTGATCCAGCCCCAGTTCACGCAGGCTGTCACGCAGCATGCGCGTCAGGCTGCCGATGCGGACGATGATGTCGCTCGGCGAGTGTTCTTCAACGGGTTTCATTGCAGGTTGCATCATCACCAACACCTCACATGCCGAGTTTCTCGAAGATCTTACCGAGCTTCTCTTCCAGGGTCGCTGCGGTGAATGGCTTCACCACGTAGCCGCTTGCGCCCGCCTGTGCAGCGGCAATGATGTTCTCTTTTTTCGCTTCTGCAGTGACCATCAGCACCGGCATAGACGCCATGCCCGCGTCCGCACGAATGGTTTTCAGTAGCTCCAGACCGTCCATATTCGGCATGTTCCAGTCGGAGATGACAAAACCAAACCCGCCAGCCTGCAGTTTGTTCAGCGCATCCACGCCGTCTTCTGCTTCTTCAACGTTGTTGAAGCCCAGCTCTTTCAGCAGGTTGCGCACAATGCGACGCATGGTGGAAAAGTCATCCACAACCAAAAACTTAAGCTCTTTATCCGCCATAAAATAATACTCCTGAGTCAAATACGTATTGCCTGTCCGGCACTGATTTTCGCCAGCATCTGCTGGCTTACCTGGCTAAGATCGACCACTTCGCTCACGCCACCCATATTGATGGCCTCGCGCGGCATGCCGAACACCACACAACTTGCTTCATTCTGCGCAATCGTCCAGGCGCCAGCCTGGTGCATTGCAAGCATTCCGGCGGCACCGTCGTTGCCCATCCCCGTCAGGATCACCCCAACGGCGTTGCGCCCCGCATGTTTCGCCACCGAATGAAACAGCACATCCACCGACGGACGGTGCCGGTTAACCGGCGGTCCGTCATGAATTTTGATTTGATAGTTAGCGCCGCTGCGCGCCAGCTCCATATGCTTGTCCCCCGGCGCGATATAGGCATGTCCCGGCAGCACGCGCTCGCCGTCTTCCGCCTCTTTCACGCTGATCTGGCACAGCTTGTTCAGACGTTCGGCGAAGGAGCGGGTAAAGCCAGGCGGCATATGCTGCGTGATCAGAATACCCGGACTTGAAAGCGGCAATGGCTGGAGTACATGGCGAATTGCCTCTGTTCCTCCGGTTGACGCCCCAATAACCAGCAGTTTTTCCGAGCTGAGTAACGGTCCGGCCTTCAGGGTTGCCGGCGCGGCCATCGGCTTGTGGGCCGCGAGCTTCGCGCGCGAGGCGGTGCGAATTTTCTCGGCGATCATCTCGCTGTACGCCAGCATCCCCTCGCGAATGCCGAGCTGCGGTTTGGTGACAAAATCCACCGCCCCCAGCTCCAGCGCGCGCAGGGTGATTTCCGATCCTTTCCCGGTCAGGGAGGAGACCATCACCACCGGCATGGGACGCAGGCGCATCAATTTCTCAAGGAAATCTATGCCATCCATGCGCGGCATCTCGACATCCAGCGTTAGCACGTCGGGGTTATATTTTTTAATTAAATCCCGCGCTACCAGCGGATCCGGCGCAGTGGCCACCATCTCCATGTCGCTGTGGCTATTGATGATTTCAGTCATGATCTGACGCATCAGCGCTGAATCATCGACAGACAATACCCTGATTTTACTCATGCTTTTTCCTTACTCAGCGCATATACCGTTTGCCCACGCAGGCTAAACTCACGCGCGAGGTTGCTGAAGTTTTCCGAATGCCCGGCAAACAGTAAACCGTCAGGCTTGAGCAACGGAACAAACCGACGCAGAATGTCCTGTTGCGTCGTTTTATCAAAATAGATCATGACGTTACGGCAAAAAATGGCGTCGAAAGGCCCCGGCACGTTGTACTGCTTATCGAGCAGGTTAACGGGCGCGAATTCGACGCAGTTCGCCAGCTCCTGGCGTACGCGAACCAGGCCTTCATGCGGCCCCGTACCGCGCATGAAGTAACGCTGCAGCTGCTGCGGCGACAGCGTTTTCAGCTCGTCCTGGCGATACACGCCGTTGCGCGCTTTCTCCAGCACCTCGGTGTCGATATCGCTGGCGTAGACCTTCCAGCGTCCCGGCGCCATACCCAGCGTGTCTGCAAGGGTGATCGCCAGCGAGTACGGCTCTTCGCCCGTTGAAGCGGCCGCGCTCCATACGCGATACTCCCCGGTGCGACGGCGCGCGTGCTCGGCCAGAACCGGAAAGTGGTGAGCTTCGCGGAAAAAGGCCGTCAGGTTGGTCGTGAGTGAGTTAATAAAAGCCTGCCACTCCGCGCTGTTCTGGTTCGCTTCGAGCATGCTCAGATAGCGGCCAAAATCATCCAGCCCCAGCGTACGCAAGCGCCGCACCAGTCGGTTGTAGACCATGTCTCGCTTATGATCCGCAAGCACGATCCCCGCACGCTGGTAGATTAACTGACATATCCGACGAAAATGCGCGTCGGACAGCGCGAGGCGCTGTGTCATCTGCAACAATAATGACGTTTGCCCAGGGGGCATTGGTGATGTCATAGCGCCTTCTTAATTACATTCAGGATACAACTGGCACGGCCTGCGACCGCCCGACTTCTGTTACTGCTTCAACGTGCTCTTTCACATTAAATACCGCGACCAGCCCGGTGAGACGATCCGCCTGGCTGGCCAGCTGATCGGTTGCCGCTGCCGCTTCCTCAACTAACGAGGCATTCTGTTGCGTCACCTGATCCATCTGGCTGACGGCCTGAGCAACCTGCTCTATTCCGCGACGCTGCTCATCCGACGCCGAGGCAATCTCGCCCATGATGTCGTTAACCCGCGTCACGGAGGTGACGATCTCGTGCATGGTATGCGCCGCCGTATCCACCAGGGCAGACCCCTGCTGGACGCGAGAGACCGACTCTTCAATGAGGGACTTAATCTCTTTCGCCGCGTTGGCGCTGCGGCTCGCCAGGTTTCGCACTTCACCTGCCACCACCGCAAACCCACGTCCCTGCTCGCCGGCGCGCGCCGCTTCCACGGCGGCGTTCAGCGCCAGGATGTTGGTCTGAAACGCAATACCGTCAATCACGCTGATGATGTCGCCGATCTTCTGCGAGCTGGCGGCAATCTCCTGCATGGTGCTGGCCACGTGAGAGGCCTGATCGCCCCCTCTCTTCGCCGTCAGCGCCGCCTGTTTTGACAGGTCAGACGCCTGGCGCGCGTTATCGGCGTTCTGGCTTACCGTCGCGGTCAGCTGTTCCATACTGGCCGCCGTCTGCGCCAGCGACGCCGCCTGCTGCTCGGTGCGGGACGAGAGATCGTTATTCCCCGCCGCAATCTCTGAGATCCCCGTATGCATGGCGTAACTGCCCTGACGCACGTCGGATACCGTTTCCCGCAGCGACCCCTGCATGGCCTTCAGGCTGGCAAAGATCGCCGAAATTTCGTTTTTGCCAAACACCGCCACCGGACGCGCCAGATCTCCCTTCGCAATACTGTCGAAGTGGCTGCTGATAATCGCCAGCGGCTGCACAATCATTCTGCGCGCCCAGAGCAGCGCCCCGCCGGTCAGCAGCCCCGCCAGAATCACAACGACGGCAAAGATAACGCCCGACATGTGATAGCTGGTGCGGCTTGCTTCACCGGCGCGCAGAACAGACTGATTGATATCTTGCTGCCATGCGTCAAAGCTGCCGTCAAACGCCGCCTGAGACGCCTGGACCGGAGCGGTCATGAAGTCCGAAAGCTGGTTGTTCTCAAGCCAGGTCGCCTGGTGGTCCAGATCGCTGTACCACTGCTCAAAGTTCTTTTTCATGGCCGCCTTCAGCGCTTTCTCTTTCTCGCCGTCAGCCGCCTGCGCCGTGAAGGCCTTAAACTGTGCGTCTGCCTGCTTCAGGCTGTCGCGCGCCGTTGCCATCAGCGCCTTAATGTCATCCGGCGGATAGCTGAGCGCGGTTAAGGTTCCTGCCTTGTTCAGCGCAGTGCTTGCCTGCAACAGCACGGCACGCGTTTGTGCCAGTGCGGAGCGCTGCTGATTACTCGCCTCAACGTCCTGCAAATTCTGATAGCCATCGCGAAACGCCCAAAAAGACAACCCGTTACTGCCAACCTGCAACACACCGCAAAGGATCAGAATCAAAAACAGTGTGGTCGAGATACGAATACGATTTAACATCCACGCTCCCATCAAGCGGCAAGCAGCCGCGGTTTAATTGTCAGTCAAAATGTTTCCCAGTTTTCATCTTGTCCGGTCGTTGCAGCACGCGTGCGGGTGACCGCCGTGTCGGCGGCTGGCGCGCGGTACGTAGCTTGCGCAGTGACCGTATTTCCAGCGAGTGAAGCGAGACGAAACGCCGAGACGGCCATCTTCAGACGGCTCGCCTGGTCTTCCAGCGCAGCGGCCGCCGCAGCGGACTCCTGCACCAGCGCGGCGTTTTGCTGTGTCACGCGGTCCATTTCCGATACCGCCAGGGCAACCTGGTCGATACCACGACTCTGCTCATCGGACGCAGAGGCGATTTCCCCCATGATGTCCGTCACGCGGGTAACGGCATTCACGATGTCATTCATGGTCTCCCCGGCACTCTCCACCAGCACGGAGCCGGTATCCACGCGGGAGACGGAGTCTTCAATCAGGGATTTAATCTCTTTTGCCGCGTTGGCGCTGCGGCTGGCAAGGTTGCGCACTTCCCCGGCCACCACCGCAAACCCGCGACCCTGTTCGCCCGCGCGCGCCGCTTCCACGGCGGCGTTGAGCGCGAGGATGTTGGTCTGGAAGGCAATGCCGTCGATGACGCTGATGATGTCGGCGATTTTCTTCGAGCTGTCGGCGATTTCGTGCATGGTTTTCACCACGCCATCCACCACGCGACCGCCGCGCTGAGCGGTTTCGGAGGCGCTTTCCGCCAGCTGAGACGCCTGGCGGGCGTTATCGGCGTTCTGCTTCACGGTTGCGGTGAGCTGCTCCATGCTGGCGGCCGTCTCTTCCAGCGCCGACGCCTGCTGCTCGGTACGGGATGAGAGATCGTTATTCCCCATCGCGATTTCGCTGGTGCCGGTATAGATCGCCTCGGATCCGTTACGCACGTTGGCGACGGTCTCGATCAATGAGCGCTGCATGTGGTCGACGCTGTTGGCCAGCTCGGTGATCTCATTACGTCCGGAAACGGTCAGCGTTTTGGTCAGATCGCCAGAGGCAATCTCGCGAATATGGGCAATCACGCGGCCGAGAGGGTTCAGCAGGATGTGGCGAATGCCGTACCACACAGCGAACAGCACAATGACCAGCGCCAGGGCCAATACCGCCATCTGCCATTTCGCAAAGCGGTAGTCATTCTGGCTTTCAGTAAAGGCCGAGTGATACAGATTGCCGCTGGCCTTCGCGTATTCCCCCAGCGCCGCGCCGAGTGCGTTTTGCATCCCCTGCGTCGGCTGTGCGAAGTAGGCATCCATGTTGCCGCTCTCGAGGAACTGGATCAGCTCCGTCAGCCCGGCATAGTAGGCGCTGTATTTTTCATCAATGTTCTGGCTCACCTGCGCCATAGCAGGCTGCGGTGCGATTTGCCTGAAGGCGGCGTAGTGTTTAGCCGCGTCGGCCAGCGTGGCCCGGGCATTTTTTAGCAGATCGGTTTTCGCGCTGCTCTGCTGATTGTTCGGATCCATCATCATGCGCGCGGACGAGCGGCTCAGGTTGATGCGCGTTTGCAGCATCAGATCCCACGTCGACGTGAGCTCACTCTGCTGCAGGCGGAGATCGTTCGAGGCGGCGAAGCTGTCCTGGTTCTGTTTTAACGACGAGAAAAAAAGCCCGCCGGAGATAAGCTGAAGTAGTGCGAAAATGACCAGCACCATCATTAGCATTGTGACAACGCGGATACGGTTCAACATACAACACCTTCTCATAGATTTATTAACGGTGTTATCGGCACAGGCCACAGGAACTTTACATTTGCGAAAGGGAAAAGCGCGGGGTTAAAACGCGACGTCAACAATCAGCGTATCGGTGTAGGTACCGGCGGGTGGCGTGGCCTGATTCGTCAGGACTTTGGCGGTGTAGTTATAGGTACGCAGCAGGCCGTCGGCGCTGACCAGCGAGGAGGTCGCGCTGGTCCAGCGTTCGCTGCCGCTGCTGCCCCAGCGGTTAGTGGTGGCTTCTTTATAGATGTCATAACTCAGGTAGTTACTGCCGCTCACCATCCGGCGCACGTTATTCAGCGCGTTGGCACCATTGTTAATCCCGATGGTATAGGTACTGCCTTTGGTACAGGTGACGGCAATCGCCTGCGAGACCGTGGGGAAATTTTGCACCAGCGGCGCACTGCTAAAGTTGACGTCCGGCGTGGTCATGGCGCTGCAGTCGTTGGTGACGGTCAGGTTAAGCAGAATACTGGTCGTCGCGGTTCCCGTTTGATTGATGGTGCAAATACCGAGCGCCCCCACGGAACAGACGCTGTAGTTAACGCTGAAGGTTAACTGCACCTGATACGGCCCGGCAGAGACGTTTTGTCCGGCGACGGTGCGGAAATAGAGCGGAATGTTGTACTGCTTTGACCCGAGCAATCCCAGCAAGGTATTTCCGCTCCAGGTATACGATTTACTTATCTGTACCTCACTGCTGCTCGCGCAACCCGAAAGTCCACACAGCCGGGTGGGGATCACGTCCGTGATGGCGGCATTATCGGTGCGTTTCAGGGTCGCACGACTGTTGGCCGATATCGTTGCTGCGGTGTAGTTCAGCGTCACCGAGTCGTTCGTCAGCAGGTTGAGTATCGCATCACACGCCACCACCAGCGTGCCGGTGGTCTCCACCTCCCCGGAGCCGCTCAGCGCAAACGACGTGACGCTGCCGAACGACGCATTGACCGTGCTGACGGTACAGGCCGCCCAGCTGCCGCCGGAGAGCAGCAGCAGGAGCAACATCACCCAGCGCTTCATGGCCCCTCCCGGCAGACCAGCGGGCCGTAAGTTTGCAGCCTGTGGTCCGGGTTCGCGCCGATGGTCAGCGTTGCCCTGCAGCGTTTGCCTGTCGGCGTCGTGACGTCGAGCAGATTGACGTCGCTGAGGTTTTCCAGCCAGGCAATCCCGTCATATCCCACCACCGCATTGCTGCGCGAGGCGCGTCGAACCTGGCTTCCCACCGGAATGGCCTCCCCCTGCGCGTCGTGCAGGATGACGCTCGCTACCCGCTCCTGTTCCATCGGGAAATCCACCAGATAACCGCTGTGGCGGCGGATCGCCACCCGCCGCTCGGTCTCTTTCAGCCGGGTGTCGGCAGGCAGGTTCAGGGTATTAATACTGTAGCTTGCCGGGTAATAGGCCGAGACGCCGCTCACCAGCAGATACCCGTTGCGGTTGGTTTTACCAACCGGCTGGTTTTCATAGCTGACGGGGACATCCGGCTGGCCATCGGTGCTGATGACCACAAACGCATCGTTGATTTTGTTTGCCGCAAACAGTTCGCCGTCCATCAGCACCAGGGAGCCCATCGCTTCGCTCCACCAGGTCATCATGCCCTTCTCGCCGTACCCGCCCCCCTGCAGCTCGATATTGTTATTGCGCCAGCCCACCGTTCCCTGCTGGTAGTTATTCGATCGCGACTGGTTCGCCCACGCCATATTCCAGCTGAAGCCGCCGTCGGAGGGCATCGAGTGGTTGTAGTTGATGCGCTGCGTGCTGCCTGCATCCGGGGTATTTTCCACGGTGAGCGCCGCGCTGTCGCGTTCGCCCAGCGGCACCTGGAATGACATCGCGACCGTCCAGTCGCCCCGCTGCTGGTCCCGGCTGGCGGCGAGGTAAATGCTGCTGGAGCCCCACAGATTTCGGCTCCAGGAGAGGTTAAGCAGCTCGGTTTTCTGGCTGTCAAAGCTCTCCACGCCGATCCAGGCCGCCCCGATGTTGCCGTATTCCCCCAGGTTGAAGGTCAGGGAATATTGATCGGTATTGCGGCTAAAGCTGGCGATGGGGCGGTCATTTTCGTCGTACACCGTCGGCTGGTCATACAGGGCCAGGTTACCAAAGCCGCGATCGCGGCGGGTATGCTGGGTGGCGAGGCTGAACTCGCTGGTGCTGTACTGGTAGCCCCAGTTGATTTGCCCGCCGTCATCTCCGCGCATCCGGCTCTGGCTGTACGAGGTATTCACCACGCCAAAACGCCCCAGCTTGACCACCGTCCCCGCACCGGCGAGCGCCAGTTCCTCCGCGCCTTCGGCGTGCCCCTCCAGCGTCAGCCAGTCCGTCAGGCCGTAGCGATACGATCCGCTCCCCGCCGCCGGGCCGTAGTCAAAATTCTTAATGCCGTAGTTGCGCCGCAGGCTCCCCAGGGTAACGGCCCCATCGCTCAGCCCTTCTTTCAGCAGATCGCTGGTGACGTAAAACGGCAGAGTGGTACTCACCTGGCGCCCCAGCGCATCGGTGGTGACCAGCACCGCATCCCCGGCGCCGTTAATGTAGGGCAGGTTCGTCAGGGTGAACGGTCCGGGCTGCAGCTGCGTGGACCCGGAGCGGTAGCCGTTGATGAAGAGGTCGACCGAGGTCGGCACCGCCGCTTCACCTGAAAATTCCGGCAGCGGCCAGGTCACCAGGTCCGGACGCAGGGAGAAATCACGCCCATAGCTGATCCCGCCCATGCGGACGCTGCTGCTCCAGCTCAGGGCATCGCTGATGACATCCCCGGCGGTCCAGGTGGTGGCGTCCTCCTCGTTGGTCACCAGAAGGGTGGTGTCATAGCGGACATAGCCCTCCTGCTGACCGTCGTTGCCGGTGAAATTTTCGCGGGCGTAGCCGGTGGAGGAGAATGAACCGTTTTCATTGAAGTAGCGGAATTCATGCCAGAGCGAGGCCTGCCCGCCGACGTGCTCGGTATGGTTGGTATAAAAATCGTAATTGAGCAGCGCGCCTCTGCCATAGTGAGGCTTACTCTGCGTCGGCTGGCCGCCAAACGGGGTGACGCGGGAGGTTATCCACTCACGGGGCACGGTCAGCAGCAGACGCTGCGCGGGACTGTCATACTCCACCCGCACCGCCGGAAGCGTGCTGAGATTGACGTCGCCGTTGGGCACATGTTCAGGCGGAAGCCCGGCGCGCAGCAAATCGGCGCTGGAGATATAGTAAGCGCCGTCGCGTCGCGTCACGGGAACCACCAGCCCGGTGTCGTAGTGGTTCAGTACCAGGGCGAGCTGGAAAACCGCCTCCCCGTTTATCGCCTGCGCTTGCGGCGGCGGCGGTAAGCTGTCATCACCCGGTTCGGCCCAGGTACTGGTACTCACGCAAAGCAGGATCATCATTGCGGGCTTCAGTTGACGGGCGTCGACTGCCATTGTGCATCCCTGGCATTAATCTGCGCGCTGATCTGGCTGGGCTGGCGGATCCCGGCCGGAATCGGCCAGCTGCGGGTGCTGCCCGGCAGCACATAGCCCAGCAGGCCATCCGCAATCATGCGCTTTTGTCCCCCCTGCTCCAGCGCCACCTGGCTGAGCCTGACGTGAACATCGCCCTGATTGCGCACTTCAATGGCAGGCTGGCCCGCCACCTGCGTGACGCGCCAGCTTAGGTTACGGGTATCCACGAGGGCATGATGCGCCCCCTCTTTTATTGTCGGGATCCCCTGTCCGTAAACGAACAGCGGTATGGAATAGCGCATCTGCAGTTTAAGGCCGATGGCGGGGTCGGCCTTCGCGTCCGGCTGGGGAATTTCATCCACGATAATGCGATAGGCTTGTTCAACGCCCATCGGAACCGTACCCTGTTTGATCAGGCGGATCAGCTGTTTACTGCCTTTGCCGATGGTGACGATGGGCGGGCTGGCGACCACGTCCTGCTGGGCGGTATAGCGCTCAAAGCCCCCCTCCTGCTTCCAGCGCACAATGCGCACCTGCATCGTTGTGGCACTGTTTCCCTGATTCTGGATCCACAATTCAGTCGCTTTGCTGTCGGCCGACAGCCACGGATCGATGGGCCATAACAGAATGGTCGCCGCCGCCTGCGCCTGTCCTGCCGCCATGGCGGTCACGCCCAACATACTCACCAGGTACCAATGCCTGAATAGTGGCTTCATCGAATGTTCTCCCTTTTTCACCATGACAAGGTCACGGTGAGCTGATCGGAATAGGTGCCTGCCGGGCTAAATCCCGTCAGCAGCGCTACGCCAAAAAGTGGTAGTGCAATATTGTTGCTGTTGGTGTAGGTCACCGGGATGGCCTGGTTGACCCCAATCTCACTGTTCGCCGCCAGTGAACTGCTGCTGTAAAGCCGGTAGCCCACCACGTCGGTGCCGCCTGAACGCGTCATGCGGCGCACCGAGGCGTAGTTTTGCCCGCCGTTGATGCTCATGCTCAGCGCCACGCCCGGCGTGCAGGCGATGGACAGCGCCCCGTTGGGCACAAAGCTGGTGCTGACCGGGGCACTCTCCACGCCGGTATGGGTCCCAAAATCCAGCGTCCCGAAGATCCCGCCGGTCCCCGTCGTGACAGAACATCCCGGCACGACGGTCGCGCTCACCTTAAACGACTGCGACGTCACCGCGCCGGCCCCGGAAACCAGGGTCAGCCCCAGCGCTAGCGCAAAAAAAGGCTGCACAATCCCCTCTGCGCAAGCGCGCAGACTTAAAAAGGAGGCCTTCATGGCTGGAGCTAGTAGGTGACGCTGACGTTGATCGTGTCGGTATAAGTGCCCGGCACCACCGTGACGCTGTTACCGCCGCCGGTGATGCGCCCGTAAAGGGTGTAGCTGTTGACCCCGCCCGCCGTCGACGCGACCGGCAGCGCCGCGTTGTTGGCGATGACGTTGTTAAATCCGCTGTCGCTGTACAGACTGTAAGCCACGCCCTGCGCCGCATTGGCGGTATTGATCAGATAGCGCGCAGGCGTGCCCGGCGTGCCGACCACGGTACCGGGTGCGGTGGAGTTAGTGTTGCCGGTGATCGCCACCGTATAGCTGGCGGTGGTGCACTGAATGGTGAACGTATTCCCGCCGCTGGCACCGGTGAGCTGGGTGGTCAGCGTGGAAAACGTGGCGGGATGGGTACCAAAATCGAGTGTCCCGAAGTTAATACCGTTTTGCGTGGGCGATCCGTTAATCAGACACCCGTTTGTGAGGGTCAGCGTCGCACCGATGGTGCCGCTGCTGGTCACGGCCAGCGCAGGATGTACCGTTGTCGCCGCCAGTAACGCGCCAGCGCAGATTAAAAGGCGTTTTCTTTTCATTTTCCACCCTCCGGAAGTCAAACGCGTTCCCTTGCCACATTTTATTTATGCTGTTCAAGATGTTAGCCCCGCTTAAGGTTCCTCTGAGAGGGGTTAATGAGAATTTAGTTTACGGATATCGCTTCCACCACCCGCCCCAAAACGCATAATCCTTGTGTCCTATTGACTTAATATTCTTATAAATAACAATGAATTAGAATTATTTTGGCCGCATTTTTATTTTTTCAGAAGAGAATATATCCCTTATAGTGTGATCACCATCACAATATATCGTTATGCCACCAACAACAAAATCAATAAAACTTAAAAACTTGTTGTAACCCCCTACGCTTTGCGTCAATTTATGTGCCGAATATTTTCCCGCGCAGTAATAAAAAATTTATATGTATCGGCGCGGGCGACATCTGATAGCGCATAGAGGGTCTTTTTTCGTGGCAAGTGCAAACAAACTTACACTCTTCATCGTGATATTCATGCTGGCGGGTATTCTTTCAGGGGCGGCAATTCACGAGTACGCATCTGCGGATGCCATCAAAGCCTGGTCGGATAATATTACCCTTCTGACCGATATTTTCCTCCGTCTGATCAAAATGGTTATTGCGCCGCTGGTCTTCAGCACGCTGACCGTAGGCATTATGAAGCTGGGAGAAACCTCCACCATAGGCCGGGTGGGCGGCAAAGCGATGGTATGGTTCATCAGTTCATCCGTGCTTTCTATTCTGGTCGGACTGTTTATCGTTACGCTGGAGCGTCCGGGAAGCGGCCTGAACCTGACTATTCCAACCGAGGCGGTGGATACCGGTCTGGCCGTGGGCGGGATGACGCTGAAAGCGTTCCTGTCTCACACCATTCCCACCAGCATCGCGGGGGCGATGTCGAACAATGAGATCCTGCAGATTGTGGTGTTCTCGATGTTCTTCGGCATCGGCGGCGCGTCGCTGGGGCAGAAATTCAACGCGCCGCTGGTGGCCGCACTGGATGTGGTTTCCCATATCATGCTGAAGGTAACGGGTTACGTGATGTACGTTGCGCCGCTGGCCATCTTCGCGGCGATCTCCTCCGTCATTGCCACGCAGGGTCTGGGCATCCTGTTGAACTACGCCTCCTTTATTGGCGGCTACTACGTTGCCATTCTTCTCACCTGCATGGTGCTGCTGGCCGTGGGTTACATGGTGCTGAAAAAAGAGGTGTTTCGCCTGGTCAGCATGCTGAAAGATCCGGTGCTGGTCGCATTCACCACCAGCAGTTCTGAAGCGGCCTACCCTAAAACGCTGGAGCAGCTGGAGCGCTTTGGCTGCTCGCGCAATATCGCCTCTTTCGTTCTGCCGATTGGCTACTCCTTCAACCTCGTGGGGTCGATGGTGTACTGCTCGTTTGCCTCGATGTTTATTGCGCAGGCGTACAACATTCACCTGAGCTTCTCTGAGGTGACGGTGCTGATGTTAACCCTGATGCTGGCGTCAAAAGGCATTGCGGGCGTGCCGCGTTCTTCGCTGGTGGTGCTGGCCGCGACGATCCCAAGCTTTAACATTCCGGTGGCGGGGATCCTGCTGCTGATGGGGATCGACCACTTCCTGGATATGGGGCGTTCCGCGATTAACGTGCTGGGGAACGGGATTGCGACGGCGATGCTCTCGCAGAATGAAGGTGCGCGGGAAGCTGAAGCTGAACTGGTAAAGCAGGAAGCGTAATGGCATGAAAAAGGGTGAGGCCTGATGCCCTCACCCCAGCCCTCTCCCTGTGGGAGAGGGAGCAAACAAAAAAAACGGCAACCTGGGTTGCCGTTTTGCATTTACCTACGCTACATGATTCGCCGCGATATCCAGCAGCGCCATCTCTTCGCTGTTCAGCAGCTTCTCGATGTTCACCAGAATCAGCATACGCTCGCCGAGCGCCCCCAGGCCGGTCAGGTATTCGGTCGACAGCGTGACCGCAAACTCCGGCGCAGGACGAATCTGGTCAGAGGTCAGGGAAAGCACGTCAGATACGCCATCCACCACGATACCCACCACGCGCTGTCCCAGGTTCAGGACGATCACGACGGTATTGTCGTTGTAGTCAACGTCGCCCTGGCTGAACTTCACGCGCAGATCCACGATTGGCACAATCACGCCGCGCAGGTTGGTGACGCCTTTAATAAACGCTGGCGTGTTAGCGATGCGGGTAACCTGGTCGTAACCACGAATTTCCTGCACTTTCAGGATATCGATGCCGTACTCCTCATCGCCCAAAGTGAATACCAGGAACTCCTGCCCTGATGGCTCGCCCGCCAGTTTCGTTACATTACTCATACCGGTCATGTTATTACCTTCTACTTAATCAGGCGGCTGTGTACGCCACACGTTGTTCACGATTTAATCCCTGAAGCGCCGACACGTCGACGATCAGCGCTACGCTACCATCCCCCAGAATGGTGGCAGCAGAAATACCCGGCACCTTGCGGTAGTTGCTTTCGAGGTTCTTCACCACCACCTGGTGCTGACCAATCAGCTGATCGACCAGCAGCGCGTAGCGACGGCCCGCGCTTTGCAGGATCACCACGATACCCTGCGTGGCCTCGGTCTTCGCCCCGTCCACTTCGAACACTTTCCACAGCTCGACCAGCGGCAGGTACTCACCGCGCACTTCGAGAACGCGCTCGCCGCCCGCCAGCGGATGCAGATCTTCTTCACGCGGCTGGAGGGATTCCATCACCGCGTTCAGCGGCAGAATGAAGACTTCGTCCGCGACTTTGACCGACATGCCGTCGAGGATCGCCAGCGTCAGCGGGAGCAGGATGCGGATGGTGGTGCCGGAGCCCTGTTTAGACTGGATCTCAACGTGGCCGCCCATCTCCTGAATGTTACGTTTCACCACGTCCATGCCAACGCCGCGTCCGGAAACGTCCGTCACCTGCTCGGCGGTCGAGAAGCCCGGCGCGAAGATCAGCATGCCCACTTCTTCGTCGGTCATGTTTTCATTCACCGCCATCCCCTGTGAAATGGCTTTCGCCAGGATGCGCTCGCGGTTTAGGCCCGCGCCGTCGTCGGTCACTTCGATGCAGATGTTCCCGCCCTGATGTTCCGCAGAGAGGATCAGATTCCCGACCGGAGATTTCCCGGCGGCAATGCGGTTTTCCGGCAGTTCAATACCGTGGTCGAGGCTGTTACGCACCAGGTGCGTTAACGGGTCGATGATGCGCTCGATCAGGCTCTTATCCAGCTCCGTTGAGCTGCCCATCAGGGTCAGTTCAATCTGCTTATTCAGCTTGCTGGCAAGGTCGCGCACCAGGCGCGGGAAGCGGCTGAAGACATATTCCATCGGCATCATGCGGATGGACATCACCGATTCCTGCAGGTCGCGGGCATTACGCTGCAGCTGGCCCATGCTGGTGATCAGATCGCCGTGCGTGACCGGGTCGAGTTCGTTAGAACGCTGCGCCAGCATGGACTGGGTGATCACCAGTTCGCCAACCAGGTTAATCAGCTGGTCAACCTTCTCAACGGCAACGCGAATGCTGGTGGACTCACTGGAGCGCGCGGCCGGTTTTTCACCACGGCCAGGCGCCGCGGACTCTTTTGGCACCGCCTTCAGCACCGGGGCCGCTGGGGCCACAGCCGGTGCGGCGGCCTGGGCAACGACGGCAACCTCTTCTTCTGCAGCCGGAGCTGCTACCGCGGCGGCTTCCGTTTCGAAGGCGATCTGGTCGGCTTCAATGACAAAGCACAGCACCGCCACGATATCGTCCTGACTGATACCGTCATCGAGGGTCGCTGCGAGGCTGTCTTTGCCTTTCACTACGTTACTTAATTTCGCCAGGTTACCCAGCTCTTCTTCCAGCAGGTTAACTTCGCTCTCTTTCAGGCGTGACAGCACAACGCGCAGCTTGCCCGCTTGCGCGGCGGCTGGCGCGGCCTCTTCAGCAGCAACCGCATCGACAACGCTCAGCTTTGCCGCAGGGACAACGGCTGCAGCGACCTCACCTTTTGCTTCCAGGGCGAGCTGGCGCAGCGCATTGCAGATGTATTCAAAGCTGGCGGCATCAGGCTCTGCCGAACTTTTATAGGCGTCGAGCTGTTCCTGCATAATATCTTTGGTTTCCAAAAACAGGTTGATAATGTCGGTATTGAGCTGCATCTCACCGCGTCGTGCTTCATCAAGCAGGTTTTCCATTAAATGGGTCGTTTCCTGCAGGATGGTAAATCCAAACGTTCCGGCTCCGCCTTTAATAGAATGCGCCGCGCGGAAGATGGCATTGAGCTGCTCGGAGTCCGGTGCTTCGGGCACCAGATCGAGCAAATGTTGCTCCATATCCGCCAACAGTTCGTCGGCTTCATCAAAGAATGTCTGGTAAAAATCGCTAATATCCATGCTCACGCTATCACCTCGGATTGGCTGGTGGCGATGTTGGAACGGCAGCCGCAGGGACGGCCCCAGGCTGTTTTAAATCGTCCAGTGACTCATTCTGACTTTCGGCGTTTTCGTGCAGGATGGCCTGCTCCGCCTGCTGGTTCAGCACTAAAAGACTGATACGACGGTTGATGGCGTCATCCGGCCCGCGGTCGGAGACCCGCATGGTTGCTGCCATGCCGACCACGCGCAGTACCTTGCCATCATCAAGCCCACCTGCCACCAGCTCGCGACGCGAGGCGTTGGCACGATCGGCAGAAAGCTCCCAGTTGCTGTATCCCTTTTCCCCACTGGCGTACGGGAAGTCATCCGTGTGGCCCGAAAGGCTGATTCGGTTAGGAATGCCGTTCAGCACCGGCGCAATGGCGCGTAAAATATCACGCATGTACGGCTCAACTTCCGCACTCCCGGTTTTAAACATCGGGCGGTTCTGGCTGTCGATAATCTGAATACGCAGCCCTTCCTGGACCAGATCGATTTTCAGGTGCGGCCGCAGCGCGCGCAGTTTAGGATCTGCTTCAATCAGCTGGTCGAGATCGCCACGCAGTTTTTTCAGACGCGCCTGCTCCATCTTGCGTTTCAGCTCGTCGATGTTCGGCTCTTTTTTCACCTCACCCTTCTGCTGGGTGTAATCATCGCCGCCGCCAGGGATCGGGCTTTCGCTGTTAGAGATACGCGGCCCACCGGTAACCGCCGTCGCCAGCGGGGTACGGAAATATTCGGCAATCTGGATAAGCTCCTTCGGGCTGGAGATGGAGATCAGCCACATCACCAGAAAGAACGCCATCATTGCGGTCATAAAGTCGGCGTACGCGATTTTCCAGGAGCCGTGGGAACCGTGCCCACCGCCCTTGTGCTTGCGTTTTTTGACGATGACGATCGGATGGGACTGGTTTTTCATGCGTCCTCAGTTGTCGTCTGTTGGTTTGGGTTTTTCACCGCGCGCACGTGTTCTTCAAGCTCGATAAACGACGGACGCTCGCTGGAGTAAAGCGTTTTACGGCCAAATTCAACCGCGATCGGTGGCGCGTAACCGTTGAGATTAGAGAGCAGCGTGATCTTCACGCACTGCATCATTTTGGTCGTTTCCGCGCTTTTCTGGCGCAGCACGCTTGCCAGCGGAGAGATAAAACCATAAGCCAGCAAAATACCGAGGAAGGTGCCCACCATCGCATGGGCAATCAGCGCGCCCAGTTCAGCCGCCGGGCGGTCCGCCGAGGCCAGGGCGTGTACCACCCCCATGACCGCCGCCACGATACCAAACGCCGGAAGGGAGTCGCCCACCAGCGCCAGGCTGTTGGCCGGCACTTCAGATTCGCTTTCGTGGGTTTCGATCTCTTCGTCCATCAGCGCTTCAATTTCGAAGGTATTCATATTGCCGCTGATGATGAGACGCAGGTAATCGACGATGAAATCCAGCATCATGGCGTCCGCCAGAATGCGCGGATAGCTGGCAAAAATTTCGCTCTCTTTCGGGTTTTCGATATCCCGTTCAAGCGAGAACATCCCCTGCTGACGCGACTTCGCCATCAGGCGATAGAGCAGCGCCAGCAGATCCATATACATGCTTTTGGTGTATTTCGAGCGACGGAAAAGCAATGGAATTGCCTTCAACGTGCCCTTGATCGATTTACCGTTGTTGCCAACGATAAAAGCCCCTACCCCTGCGCCGCCGATGATAATAAGTTCAGCCGGTTGATAGAGTGCTCCAAGGTGCCCGCCGGTCATCATGTAACCGCCGAAAACTGTACCGAGAACTACCAGGTAACCTAATAAGATAAGCACGACATCATCCTTCCGCTAGTGACTATGGCAAGGACGTCCAGCTCGCAGCGTTTACCGTTTGCGGGGTAAAAAAAAGCAGCGGTAATGACTTACCGCTGCTGGAATCTTGCCCACACGTTCGGGTTAAACAGCTTGTTCGATCTGTTCATCCAGCAGTTGTGGAATAATATCGGCAGCATCCCGGGAAAGTTTACGTCTTTTTACTGCGCGGGACGGCGGCTGACATAAACTACAGGCGAAGCTGCCTGCAGGCTGATGAGCATGAGTAATAAAATTGCCGTCGCAGCAATTGCAGCGCGACAGTTCAAGCATTCCGCTCTCAACAAAACGCACCAGCGTCCATGCGCGGGTCAGCGCCAGCAGAGGGCCTTCTTCCTGCTGTGGGCATTGTTCAAGGTAAAGTTTGTACGCTTTGATCACGGCGTCTACGCCGCTACACAAACCGGTTTTGAGAAGATACTGCCAGGCATTACAGAACATGGAAGCGTGGATGTTCTGCTCCCAGGTCATAAACCAGTCCGTAGAAAACGGCAGCATGCCTTTCGGCGGGGGACTACCGCGTAACTCTTTATACAGTTTGATGAGGCGACCACGGCTCAGCTGAGTCTCGCTTTCCAGCATTTGTAAACGAGCACCCAGCGTAATCAGCTCCATGGCCAGCTGTATGTCACGCGCTTCCTGAACAATGCTTTTTTCGCTCATTGCTAGGCCCTTTTCTTACGGGCTGCGTCATCAGGCTGACTGATGTCGCTAAGCAAGCGAGTGGAGAGCAGGATACCGGTATGGATCTGTTGCAGATCGTCCACGCGGGATTCCTGCGTCAGACGCGTTATCGTCTGCGGATTATCAAAACGGAACTGGCACACCAGTTGATTCGTTTCCGCCAGTTTTACCATCTGCGGGAGGGTTAATCCACCCAGCATGGTTGCCATTTCTTCGTTAATACCCAGACGAAACATCGCGGACGCTTTGTCCTGACTAATTAAACGCTGCGCGAGCAGTAAATATGACAAATTGATGTCATAGATATGTTTTAGCAACTCGGATGTATGCATTGTTCCCATCCCGAATAACCAACTATTATTTTTATGCGGAAAGACCGCACCCCGTGATGTCGCCGGGAAATCACCCGGTATAAAAAAGAAAAGGCTAAATGCATAGTTGAATCTAGGTTTGTATTCATCCAAACGCGTAAGGGATGCAACGCGGTTACATCTCTTACAGGTTTTATCATTTCTTACAAATAACTAAGATTTTTCCTAATTCGACGCAAACTCTACTCGCCAGATTTGACACATACAATGCAGCCACCCTCAAATTTAAAAAAAATGTGATCCACGTCACACAATTTAAGTGAATGTTACCCATAAATCCATCAGTATGACTTCTAATTTGCTCATTTTTTAAGCAATCAGCACTGTTTTGTATTCTTAATCGACGAATACTCATGCATAAGCTTGAGAATAAGTGGCACGCAATGTGCTTTTACCCGTGCGTGCAGTATCAGCAATCGTTTACATCACGTATGCGTCAGGGACACATTTTGATTACTTCGATAAAACATAGAGTTATGCATTTTTGGCAAAAAAATTGTTTCATTGCGTGATCATTCGAAATGCGTTTATAACTTGTTAGAACGATTTAATAGTGAAATCGAGGATTTGTGTGACTTACGTTAAGTTGTTAATTTTTTTCATTTAGGCGCATTTATCAGTTATTCTTCTTATAAGAATAATTAATGAATAATTATGATAAGCTTCACACTAATGTCGTATTCAAGTCTTGCGAAACTAGGAAATTCGCGGTAATGGTGATGAAACGCTGTCTGTCAGACATCTAAGGAGTGCGCCATGAGTTACTCCCATCTTCTTGTTTCTGTTGCCGTTTCCCCCGAAAGCCACCAGCTTGTCGCCCGGGCCGTTTCCATCGCCCGGCCGCATAATGCGCGCATCAGCCTCATTACCCTCGCGGCCGAGCCCGAGATGTACAATCAACTGGCGGCCCCGATGCTGGAAGATATTCGTGAGGTTTTGCAGGAGGAAACGCAGCAGTTTCTGCGAGAGCTTGTCGAAAAAGCAGAGTACCCCATTGATGAAACCGTTATTGCGACGGGGGAACTGAATGCCCATATTCTTAATATGTGCCGCAAGCAGAATATTGATTTAGTGATTTGCGGGAACCATAACCACAGCTTTATATCAAGGGCTACCTGCGCGGCAAAATCTATTATCGCCTCAAGCCAGGTTGACGTGCTGTTAGTGCCGCTTGGGGGGGCTTAACCCCCCCAGAGGAATATCAGGCGAGTTTAGGGAAGGTCGCGATCTTTTTTTGCAGATCGCCTTCGTGACTTTGCGGGGCTATTTCGCGTAGATCCTGAATAAAACGCGCCTGCCAGTGATTTATATCGTTATTCCGGATCGTCTCCATCATTTCGGCATGGCGGGAAATTCGCTCCGTCAGCGGCATGGTCAGCGCGCGGTTGAGGGCATTTGCCACATCATCCCGATCGTAAGGGTTAACGAGCAGCGCTGAGGTCAGTTCGTTCGCTGCCCCTGCAAACTGGGAAAGCACCAGCACGCCCGGATCCGCCGGGTCCTGAGCCGCCACGTACTCTTTTGCCACCAGGTTCATCCCGTCACGCAGCGGCGTAACCAGGCCAACGTCGGCGTAGCGGAAGACCTTCATCAGGATCTTACGGTCAAAATGCTGATTCAGATAAAAGAGCGGCGTCCAGCCCAGTTGGCCGTAGCGCCCGTTGATGCGCCCTGCTTCTGTCTCCAGCTGATGACGAATATCCTGATAGGCCTGCACTTCCCCGCGCGACGTTGGCGCGATCTGGGTATAGCGGATTTTACCGTGGTGCTGAGGGTATTTATCCAGCAGCGTTTCATACGCCAGGAAGCGTTCCGGCAACCCTTTGGAATAATCCAGACGCTCTACCGAGAAGATATTCTTCACGTGCTTGAGTTCATTCTTAAGCTGGGCCAGCTTCGGCGGCAGCGGGCCCGAGGCCTGTTCCGCAATTTCGTCGGGTTCAATACCAATCGGATAGACCTCGGTATGGAAGGTTTTGCCCCACGCCGTATGGGTTTTGCCGCCGTTGGTTACCAGGCGCGTTTTGCCTGACACGGAGTCCAGGAACGCGAGACGGTCATTTTCGGTCTGGAAGCCCAGCAGGTCATAATCACACAGCGCCTCCAGCAGTTCTTCATGCGGCGGCAGCGCGGTGAAAATTTCCGGCGTCGGGAACGGAATGTGCAGGAAGAAGCCAATCCGGTTATTGACTCCCCTTTTACGCAGCTCTCTGGCGAAGGGGAGCAGATGATAATCGTGGATCCATAAAATATCGTCTTCCTCAATTAAAGGCAGCAGTTTATCCGCCAGCAGCGCATTCACCCGCGAGTAGCCCTCGAAGGATTCACGCTGGAATTTCACCAGGTCAAGACGATAGTGAAACGCAGGCCACAGGACCGCGTTGGAGAACTGCGAGTAATACTCGTCATAGTCTTTCTCTTTGAGCGCAAATGATGCCCACGTAATGTTCCCGCGCGTCACCTTTTTAAGCGGTTTCTCTTGTTCATTGATTTCACCGCTCCAGCCAAACCACAGCCCGCCAGCAGCTTTTAAGGCACCTAATACCCCTACCGCCAGGCCACCTGCACTGGCTTTTTTATCATCAGGCGGTGCAATTCGGTTAGAGACGACGACTAAGCGACCCATAATGGTTTCCCCCTTTGTTTTGCGCTATTTGTTGTTGTTGCTGGTTAGCGATATCAGAAATCCACTGCCAGACGGCCTCGACATTCGCCAGACGCCACTCTGCGACAGTGTCACCAGGCCCTACCTTGACGGCGATCCCTCCGGCCTGTTTCACCACGCGAAAACCGGCCTCATCGGTCAGGTCATCGCCAAAAAATACCGGTGTACGTCCCTTAAATGGCGGTTCCGCCATAAACGCCGCAATAGCGGCTCCCTTATTGATGCCCTCAGGTTTTATCTCAACGACGCACTTCCCCGGCTGCAGCGCGAGCTGCGGATGTGCATCGGCAACGCTGCGGGCAATCGCAAAGATCGCCGCTTCGTGATGCGGAGCCTGCCGATAGTGCAAGGCGAACGCCATGCCTTTCGCTTCCAGTTCCGTGCCCGGGAGCGACGCGAGCGCCGAGGAGAGTTCAGTATGTAACGCCTGAATTAAGGTATCGGGGAGTGATACAACATGCAGTTGATCATGGATATCGCGGCGCTCCGCTCCGTGTACACCGGCCAGCGGAAAGTGGTAAGGACTGGCGAGCACGTCCAGCTCGGCCATTGAGCGCCCTGAAATCAATGCCAATGCGCCCTCGTTCAGTCGAGAGAGCTGCTGCAAATTCTCTAGCACCGTATCCGGTACGACCACGTCGTCAGGATGCGGCTGGATCCCGGCGAGCGTCCCGTCGAGGTCAAAAAAGAAAGCATATTTTCCGGGCAGTACAGGCGGTGCGGTTAACAAGTCAGCCACCCTAATCCTCCTTACGGTTTACGAGAGGTAAACGCCTTTACCTCTTTCATAGCCATGTAAGTATAGACAGTGTGATGGGCCTCGCCATTTGACAACCGCCCCGCCAGCAAAACTGGCGAGGCGGTTCAGGGGTCAACTATGGTTATTAGTTGAGCAATAAAAAGTCAGCGCTGGGGTTACACGGTACGCTTCGCTTTTTGCTTGTAACGGTCGAAAATCACGGCTGCCAGCAGGATCAGGCCGCGCACGACGTACTGAGAGAACGGCGAAATATTCAACAGGTTCATGGCGTTTTCCACCGTGCCCAAAATCAGGATACCGGCCACCACATATGAGATTTTTCCGATGCCTCCCTTGAGGGAAACGCCCCCTAAAACGCACGCCGAGATGACGATCAGCTCATAACCGATAGACGTCATTGGCTGGCCGCTGGTCATACGCGACGCCAGAATAATCCCCGCCGCGGCGGAGACCAGCCCGGAGAGCACGAAGATAATAATCTTGGTGCGTACAACCGGCACCCCTGCCAGACGGGCCGCTTCTTCATTGCCGCCGATCGCCAGCGTGTTACGACCAAAGGTGGTGCGGTTCAGCAGGAAGCCGAACAGGATCAGGCAGGCCACGGTGAGCCAGATAGGCGCAGGCAGGCCCAGCCAGTTGGCGTAGCCCAGCGTAAAGAAGCGCTCGTCTTCAATCCCTACCGCTTTACCGTCGGAGATGATATAGGCCAGACCGCGGACTATCTGCATCGTTGCAAGCGTGGTAATCAGGGCATTAATCTTCAGGCGTGCGATAACAAAACCGTTCACCAGACCGCTGATCACGCCGAGCAACAGACCGGCAAAAACGCCAATCCACAGGCTTTCCGTCATATTGATCACCACCGCCGTGGTGACGCCCGCGCAGGCGATAACCGAGGCCACCGACAGGTCGAAATCACCGGAGGCCAGACAGAAGAGCATGCCGCAGGCCACCATGCCGGACATGGAAATCGCCAGTCCCAGCCCTTTCATATTAATGAAGGTGGCAAAATTAGGGACGAAGATTGCACAGGCGATGAAGAGTGCGGCAAAGACCACCAGCATGCCGTACTGATCCCAGATGCGTCCAAAACTAAAAGCCGACTTCGGCGCTCCGGATGTAGTAACAGAGGACATCATTAACTCCTTACTCAGGCGACAGCCTGGCTGACTTTAGGCATGGCGAGGTTCAACGCCTGTTGTTCATTCGCCTGTTCATGAAGTATTTCACCGGCGATTTCGCCTTCGCGCATCACTACAATGCGGTCAGCAACGCCAAGCACCTCAGGCAGATCGCTGGAGGCGAACAGCACCGCCACGCCGCGTTTTGCCAGTTCATATATCACGTTGTAAATCTCGTGTTTTGCGCCCACATCGATACCGCGCGTCGGCTCGTCCAGCAAAATGACCTTCATATCCTCCGACAGCCAGCGGCCTAAAATGGCCTTCTGCTGGTTTCCTCCTGACAGATTCATAATCAGCTGTTCCGGTCCCGGCGTTTTGATATTCAGCGAGCGAATATGATGGTCGGCGTTGCTCGACTCCCAGCCGTCGTTAATCAGGCAACCCGCACGGATAAATTTACGCCGGGCGGAAATGTTGATGTTGTCGCGCACCGAATGCACCGGAATGATCCCCTCCGCCTTGCGGTCTTCCGGGCAGAGCATCATCCCGGCCCTGATTGCGTGGGCGGGTTTCTGGATATCCACCTGCTCGCCGTCAATGGAGACCTGCCCTGCGGTAATGCGTGTACCGCCGAACAGCCCTTTCATCAGCTCGCTGCGCCCCGCCCCTACAAGGCCAAACAGACCGACGATCTCACCGCTGCGTACGGATAACGAAACCGGCGTTCTCACGCCCGGCGCTTTGACGTTGTCCAGACGCAGGCGCTCGGGGCCGTACTCGCGCGGTTTCCAGTGATAGATATCGCCCAGATCGCGCCCGACCATCGCCTGAACAAGCTGATCATGGTTAACCTGCTGCATATCGGTAAAGGTGCGCACATAGCGCCCATCCTTAAATACGGTGATGGCATCGCTCAGGGCAAATATCTCCTCCATGCGGTGCGAGACGTACAAAATGGTGCGGCCTTCCTGCCGCAGCTCGCGGATCACGCGGAACAGGTTTTCGATTTCACGTGCGGAGAGCGAACTGGTGGGTTCATCAAAGGCAATAACCCTGGCGTTACGCGCCAGCGCCTTGGCAATTTCAACCATCTGCCACTGGCCGATGGAGAGGTATTTCAGCGGGGTCTGGGGATCGACGTCCAGACCAAGATGCTTAAGCTGCAGCCCCGCTTCATAATTAAGTAGCGAACGATTCACCACGCCGCTTTTGTGCGGAAGCTGGCCTAAATAGATATTTTCGGCCACGGTCATCTCAGGGATGAGGTGCAGTTCCTGATAGATAATGGCGACACCGGCGTTGAGCGCCGCCGTGGTATCGGCAAAGGCCACCTCTTCACCGCGAATGGCCAGCGTGCCGGTTGTTGGCGCGTAGTTGCCGCTGAGGATTTTTAGCAGCGTGGATTTCCCCGCTCCGTTTTCCCCCATCAGGGCATGAACCTGGCCGGCATAGCAGTCGAAGCTGATATCGGTCAGCGCGTTAACACCGGGAAACGTTTTCCCGATGCCGCGAAAAGAGAGATACGGATTAGACTGTTGCATAACGACTCCGTGATTCCTGTAGTGTGTACGTCTGGCCCCTTACGGCGAGTAAGGGGCACAATCACAGCGTATTACTTACCGCCCAGTCCCTTTTTCGCCAGTTCCTCTTTGAAGTTGTCGCGGGTAATCAGCACCACGTCGGTCACTTCGGTAAATTTCGGCGGTTCAGCCCCTTTGGTGACCCAGTTGTAGAGCATTTCGCTGGATTTGTAGCCGTGAACGTCCGGGCTTGGCAGCAGAGAGCCGTAGAAGCCGGTGGCCTGCGCTTTGGACAGCTCGCTCACCGCATCCACGCCGTTGATGCCGATCCCGATAACGTCAGGCGCCTTGAAGCCCTGACCTTCCGTCGCGCGCACGCCGCCCAGCACGGTGTTGTCGTTCATGCCGACCACCAGCCAGTGCTTCACTTCCGGGTGCTGGACCAGCATAGAGTTCGCCGCGTCAAAGGCGCCCGGGATGTCGTTAGATTTGGTTGGCACTTTATAGATCTGTTTTTCAGGGAAGCCAGCCGCTTTCAGCGCGTCCATTGAACCGGTCGTACGACGACGCGCCGTGTCCAGCTCGTCTGCGGTGATGGCCATGACGGCGGTCTCTTTCACATCCCAGCCGCGTTTCTGCATCTCTTTATAAAGCTCCTGCCCCTGACGTTCACCGATTTTGGTCGCCGCCATCATGACCAGCGGAACGCTGTCCATCGGTTTGCCTTTGGCATTAACGAACTGATCGTCAACCGCAATAACCTTCATGTCGTAACCGCGGGCTTTCGCCGCAATTGCCGATCCGAGTTTTGGATCCGGAGTGCAGATAACAAAGCCTTTCGCGCCGCTGGCCGCCAGGCTGTCGATGGCGTTCAGGGTTTTTTCACCGTCCGGCACGGCGATTTTAATCACTTCAAAACCTAAATCTTTTCCGGCTTTATCAGCGAATTTCCATTCGGTCTGGAACCAGGGTTCTTCCGGCTGTTTTACTAAAAAACCGAGTTTTAAATTCTCAGCGATAGCGGATTGTGACATAACGGCAGCCAGACCGATGGCCGCCAGCGCTTTAGTAAATTTGTGCATGGTAAACTCCAGCTTTAGCATTCTTTTCTGTAGGGAAGATTTGCGTGCTTCTTATTTAATCGGACTTAAAACAAGGCATTAGCGCTTACCTCGTCATAAGCGTTATTGCTGGTGATAGTTTTAGCGGGAAATTAATCATCCATAAGAGAGCCCCATCACACCGCAGAATTACAGTAATTGCGTACATAAATTCAGCGAAAAATGACATAAAAAAGGCAGGAATTGTCTGACAAATGAAAGCAGGGTAAGCAGAATTATCCATAAGATTAGCTAAGAAATCCCTGATGCCTTACGGCGGATGTCGCTGCGGCTCTCCCCTGACGAGGATTCATGCTTTTCATCAAAAAAACGAACGCGTCATGAAAAGGCGTTATTCCGTTAAAATTGACTTAGCGCAAATTCAGCAACGCATCATATATTTGAAATGAATAATCTGTATTTATTTTTCTTACAGAGCATTATTCCGGCTAAATGTTCACGAAAGTAAATCAGTATCCCTATAAAGACACTTAGCCTTTAATATCAACAGCTTAATAAAATTTCATTTGGTGGCTATATATTTGTATTTTTGTACTATATTAAACTTTGTAATGTATGGTAAACACAGCCTAATTAAGAGTTTTCTTAATCATAAGACAAAGGTATGCTTATTTATATCGAACACAGGAAGTGAATTTTCGATCGATTTTAGTCACTGCAAAAATTGCAATTCTGTTTTTCTTCGTATTTGCCTGGCTGTCAGGTTAAGCAGCGGACATCACGTCCCACAGTCTATAAGGATATGAGTATGGCTACCCAAACGATGATGCAAAAACTTAACGCGCAGATGAACCTTGAGTTCTACGCCTCGAACCTGCACCTTCACTTAAGTGCATGGTGTTCTGAAAAAAGTCTCACGGGCTCTGCCACGTTCTTTCGTTCACAGGCACAAAGCAACGTCACCCATATGATGCGCGTCTTTAACTTCCTGAAGGCCGCGGGGGCTAACCCGGTTGTTAAAGCCCTTGATGGGATCAATGAAAATTACTCTTCTCTGGAAGAACTGTTCCAGAAAACGCTGGAAGAGCATGAGCAGCGCTGTACGACGCTCAACAAGCTGGCCGATGAAGCCAGAGCACAGCATGACATCATCACTCTTAAATTTTTACGCGATATGGATAAAGAACAGCAGCAGGACGGTATGCTGCTGAAAACGCTGGCGGATGAGATCCACAATGCGCGCCAGGCCGGTTTACGCCCGGAGCAAGCCGACCGCCACCTGCTCGATCTTGTGACGGTGCAGCACCACTAAGCGTTTAACCTGCCTTGGCCCTGGTTCAGGGAGGCAGGTTCCTTCTTATCTCCCCAACCCTCTGCTTTTGCTGAAATTTAACAAATCAGATCTCGCTCTCAATGATTAACCTTACAAAATGTAATGATTTATTTAATTACATAATCATTGACGAGGGAAAAGCATGATCACCATTGAGTTTGTTGTCATTCTCCTCTGCCTGCTGACGGGAACACGTTTCGGCGGCATGGGGCTTGGGTTAATCAGCGGTATTGGCCTTTTTATTTTGTGTTTTGTCTTTGGGCTCCAGCCCGGCAAGCCTCCGGTTGACGTCATGTTAACCATTCTCGCGGTGATTGGCTGTGCCGCTACCCTGCAGACCGCGGGTGGCCTCAACGTCATGATGCAGTTTGCTGAACGCCTGCTGCGCAAACACCCGCAGCACATCACGCTTCTCGCCCCTTTTACCACCTGGATGCTGACCTTTCTGTGCGGCACCGGGCACGTGGTCTACACCATGTTCCCCATCATTGCGGATATCGCCCTGAAAAAAGGGATCCGCCCGGAACGCCCAATGGCGGTGGCATCGGTGGCATCCCAGATGGCGATCACCGCGTCTCCGGTTTCCGTCGCCGTTGTGTCGCTAGTCTCCATCCTGGCCGCACAGCATGGGATTGGGCACGCCTGGGGGATCCTGGAAATCCTCGCCGTATCGGTTCCCGCTTCGCTTTTCGGCGTCGCGATCGCGGCCCTGTGGAGTTTACGTCGGGGGAAAGATTTAGCTGATGACGGGGAGTTTCAGGAGAAACTGAAAGATCCCAAACAGCGCGAGTTTATCTATGGCGGCACGGAGACGTTAATGAACCAGCGTTTTCCGAAGCAGGCCTACTGGTCGACATGGATTTTCTTTGCCGGTATTGCGGTGGTAGTCCTGCTCGGGGCTTTCCCCGAACTGCGCCCGGCCTTCGAACTGAAAGGTAAAATGACGGCCCTGTCGATGAACCTCGTCATTCAGATGATGATGCTCATCGCCGGTGCCGTGATGCTGATGGCCTGCAAGGTCAATGCCTCAGCCATCTCAAACGGTGCGGTATTCAAGGCCGGTATGGTGGCGATCTTCTCGGTGTTCGGGGTGGCGTGGATGAGCGATACCTTTTTCCAGGCGCATCTCGATGAGTTAAAGCTGGCGCTGGAAGGGGTGGTGAAAAGCCATCCGTGGACGTATGCCATCGTGCTTTTCCTGGTGTCGAAGCTGGTAAACAGCCAGGCGGCGGCCCTGACGGCCGTGGCGCCGATGGGATTGATGCTGGGCATCGATCCAAAAATGCTGATCGCCTTCTTCCCGGCGTCCTACGGCTATTTTGTTCTGCCGACCTACCCGAGTGATTTAGCCTGCATCGGCTTTGACCGCTCGGGAACAACCCGCATCGGCAAATTCATCATTAACCACAGCTTTATTCTGCCGGGGCTAATTGGCGTGAGCTGCGCCTGCGCGGCGAGCTACCTGCTGGTCCAGACCTTCTTTTAACGTTTTCAACGGGCGACACGCGCGGTCGCCCGTTCGCGTTTTAATGAGACTCGCCCTGCGGCGTAAAGCGCAGTTCAATCAGCGCGATGGCTTTCTGGATCGCGCGAAGCGTCACCGGGTCGGCAGCCGCGGGATGGCTGGCAAAATCGATGTTTTTCAGCTGCGTGGACATCTTCTCGCGCACTTCAACCGGTGCAATAACGTCCAGAACATCAAGAATTTGCTTAATAACCAGCTGGCAGGCAACAACGTCAGAGACCAGTTCCTGATCGGCGCTCAGGTTTTGTGACATGGGGGTTTCTCCTTATTCAAAGGCCGCCATAGTATCAAAACGTGGCCCGTGACATCTGCCCTTCCTTGCCGCAGGACACAAAAAAACCCGCCGAAGCAGGTTTTTTTATCAGAACATGGCGCCAGGCGGCACGTCTTTAAAAGTGCGGCAGTAATTGGCCCACATACTTTTCAGGATTTTGCGCAGTTTCATTGTGATGCTCCATTAACTTGTTATACAACTTTATAGTCAATGTGCCTATAATATGACCATCGTCACAAAAATCAATATTTTTGTGACGCATATCACAATTTAAACTGCGCAGTGCGCATTAACCCACGATACTGCGAACAAAATCCTCGATCGCCTTATCCTGGCAATTTTCAAAGAAGCACTGCTGGAAACGCGGGCCGGAAACAGCGGTCTTCACCAGCTCAGGATCGATGGCTCGCAGCGAGTCAAGATAGTTATCTTTTACCACGGCCGCTTTTACCTGGTTCAGAATACCGGCATTACGCACCTGCGGCTCTTTACGCTCTGGAGGATAACCCTCCCCTTTTCGGCCGGTAAACGCCTTTTCAAAGATAAAGCGAACGTTTAGCTCCGCTCCCCAGCCAAACCCTTTGGCAAAAGGCAGAGAGAGCGCATTGCCGTTATTGATTTGCGCGAAGAGAAACGCGTCTGCGGGATCGATGCAGTAGCCGCAAATCACGCCAGGGTGGATGTTTAACGACATCAGCGCCCCCTGCCCGGTGCCGCAGCCGGTGACCACAAAATCCACCGCTTTCGCATTCAGCAAAATGCTCGCCATAATGCCCAGGTGGATGTAGGTCAGGTGATGATCGTTTTCGTCGCTCATACCCACGTTGTAAACCGGGAACCCTTTTTCATCGGCTACCGTTTTCAACTCTTTTAATATGACTGGGTTTTTAGCCGCCTGGCTGTTTTCCATCATCAGTGCAATTTTCATCGTGTCTCTCCAGAATGCGCTGCGGGCGCTCCCCGCCATGGATACCTATTCCCGTTCATTCTGGCATCAAATAAACAGACTTTCAAAGTAAATGAAATGGAGTTTTAAAAATCCAATGCACGCTCACAATTTTGTGAAGGGGAGGATCTACGCCGTCCGTTGCAAAGAGTGAGGGTAGATCGTCCGGCTATTCCTGGCATTGCAGCGGGCATCTGCGGGTACGATAACGTATTTCCATCCACTCAGAGCGAACCATGAAAAGAGCCATCGTAGCCGCTACACTCCTGCTGCTCGCGGGATGCAGCGTTAAACGCCAGGCGGAAATCAGCAGCCTCGACGCGCCGAACGGCATTGTCCGCCTCGACTATGGCCAGGCCGTGCTGCAAAACGCCTGGTCCGATGAATATGTTAATAACGGTACCGCGGTAAAAGCCTGTCAGAACATGGGCTATGCCACCGCCTCTGCCTACGGGCAACCGGTCAAAACCTGTACCCTGACAAGCGGCTCTTTGTGCCTGAACGAGAGCGTTACTATCCAGTATAAGTGCATGGGGTATGCCGTTAACCCTAAGGCAAATAATCCCTGGTATTAACCAAAGCTGCCAGCGTTTGCTGGCGCTTTATTTAACTAAGAACAAAAATAATTCGCATTAATAAAAATAAATATCGCCAATGCGTTTTATTCCCATTCGTATTTTAAAAGAACAAATATTTAATTTTACGTTTTGCAAATAATTAAATAACAAATTATAGTGTCGCTCATTATGAACCCGTAATAATAATCCGGAGCGCCACCATGCTGAAAACTGAAATGATCGACAAGCTCAATGCACAAATGAACCTTGAGCTCTATTCATCCCTTCTCTACCAGCAGATGAGCGCCTGGTGCAGCTATCACAGCTTTGAAGGTGCGGCCGCGTTTCTGCGTCGTCACGCCCAGGAAGAGATGACCCACATGCAGCGCCTGTTTGATTATCTGACCGATACGGGCAGCCTGCCGCGCATCGAGAACGTGGCATCGCCTTTTGCTGAATATAATTCTCTCGACGAACTGTTCCGCGCCACCTACGAGCACGAACAGCTGATCACCCAGAAAATTAACGAACTGGTTCATGCGGCAATGATCGGCCAGGATTATCCAACCTTTAATTTCCTGCAGTGGTACGTTGCGGAACAACACGAAGAAGAGAAGCTGTTTAAATCCGTGCTGGATAAATTATCCCTGGTGGGTAAATCCGGCGAAGGACTTTACTTTATTGATAAAGAACTGTCGACTCTCGATACGCAGAATTAATATCAGCGCGGTGCCGGTTTCCGGCGCCGCGTTAATTTACCTTTCCCTGCATTAAAACACGCATTTTATTCCCCATACGTCCTATTTACGTCACGCCTGACCGTCGCCCCACTCAGGATGGGCAGTAGCGCAATACGTAAACCTTTCATTACACGCCTTGTAACGGTGGTTTGACGAATTACCGCTTTTGCCTTACTCTGCGCCGCAGATTTTGTTGCGGTTAAGCGTCGTTGTAGAGGAAAGCGTGAAGAACAGAACCCTGGGAAGTATTTTTATCGTCGCCGGAACGACGATTGGCGCAGGAATGCTGGCAATGCCTCTGGCTGCCGCGGGAGTGGGATTTGGGATGACCCTGCTGCTGCTTGGCACGCTCTGGGCATTAATGTGCTATACCGCACTGCTGCTGCTTGAGGTTTACCAGCATGTGCCCGCCGATACCGGGCTGGGTTCGCTGGCGGCGCGCTATCTGGGACGCTACGGCCAGTGGATCACCGGCTTTAGCATGATGTTCCTGATGTACGCCCTCACGGCCGCGTATATCAGCGGTGCCGGAGAGCTTATCGCCTCCAGCGTCAACGACTGGTTTGGCTCTGACATTACCCCTGCAACGGGGGCCATCTTCTTTGCGCTTATTGGCGGCGGCGTGGTCTGCGTGGGCACATCGCTGGTCGATCTCTTTAACCGTTTTCTCTTCAGCGCCAAAATTCTGTTTCTGGTTGTCATGCTGGCGCTGCTTGCACCGCACGTGCACAAGGTGAACCTGCTGACGCTGCCGCTGGAGCAAGGGCTGGCGCTTTCCGCCATCCCGGTCATTTTCACCTCGTTTGGCTTCCACGGCAGCGTGCCGAGCATCGTCAGCTATATGAACGGCGATGTCCGCAAGCTGCGTCGTGTGTTTGTTATCGGCAGCGCCATTCCGCTGATCGCCTACATTTTCTGGCAGCTGGTGACGCTGGGTAGCATTGACTCTTCAACCTTCGTCGGGCTGATGGCGCAGCACGCTGGCCTGAACGGTTTTCTGTTGTCGCTGCGCGAGGTGGTCACCTCGCCGCACGTGGAGCTGGCGGTTCACCTGTTTGCCGACCTGGCGCTCGCGACCTCGTTCCTGGGCGTAGCGCTCGGCCTGTTCGATTACCTGGCCGACCTGTTCCAGCGTCGCAATACTGCCGCCGGGCGGTTACAGACCGGAGCCATTACCTTCCTGCCACCGCTGGCGTTTGCGCTGTTTTACCCTCGCGGGTTTGTGATGGCGCTGGGCTACGCGGGGGTGGCGCTCTCTGTCCTGGCCCTGCTGCTCCCTTCCCTGCTGGCGTGGAAAAGCCGTCAGCAGCATCCTCAGCAAGGATATCGCGTCGCGGGAGGAAAACCGCTGCTGTGCGTTGTGTTTGGCTGCGGGGTAATGATTATTCTGGTGCAGGTGTTGATTGCCGCCGGGATGCTGCCGGAAGTGGGTTAAAGATAAAAGGGGCTATCATCAGCCCCTTTTTTTATCAGTGCAGGCAGCAGCTCTTAAACTTCTTCCCGCTGCCGCAAGGACACGGATCGTTACGCCCCACTTTCGTGCCGTTCACGACAGGCTTCTTCGCTTCCGGCTGCTGCGGGTTCTCCACCCAGTAGTTGTATAAGCGCAGGGCCGCAGGCTGGATGCTCTCGATGCTGGCGATATACTCCTCTTCGGACAGTTCATCCAGCTTCTCGCTGTTCTCTTCCGTTCCGTGCAGGGCAATCACGTCGAGATCGGCCTTCAGGGCTTCCGGCAAGGCTGACCAGTCCGTCAGCGCCACGCCGCGCATGTAGCCATAGCACCACTCTTCGACCACGGTGTAACTCTCCCCGTCAACGTCGTTATAGCCGAACAGCGGCTCAAACTGATCCGGGTATTCACTCAGGCGCTCGGCAATGTCGTTCATATGCTTAAAGCAGAGATCGATAAAACGGTTCATCTCGCGATCGTTTTTCCAGCGCGGGATGTACTTCTCCCCGCCCCACACCGCCACCAGCCAGGCATCTGGCTCAACGACAACAGGGCCGGAAAGCACTGCAGTTAGCATGCCGTCCAGTTCGGACACGTCAATCACGGACGCATCGTCATGACCGTAAGACATTAATGTCTCTTCCAGCCACGCCATTTCGCTTTCATTTAATGGACCTTCCGTCATCGCGGACACTCCTGATAAAAAAGGAAAGGATCCTACCACAGATCGTACGCCTGCCCTGGCTGAAGTTTAGGTCTTTATTGCTGCAAAAGTGTGCAAATCGTGACCGTTGCACAACTTATGGGCTTTATTGTTAACGATGTGTGATCTCCGCTGTAAATTCTTCTCCTGGCGCAGGGCGGGATAACGCGGCGCTCTATACTCAAACATGTCATAACCCCGTCAAGGGGTTAACCATTCTGGCAACGTTTTTGCTTGCTGTTCTTCGCGCGACGCTGCGCATGGAAACCTCGCCGTATCACGCAGGATGCTGTTCGTTTAGTGCATTTTGTTCTTGCTCGTGTTTTTGGATTGGCTGCGCCCTGGGCGTTCAGGCTTACGCCGTGGTGCAAAAACCTCTTTGCTAAGGAACATAATAATGTCGCTGAAATTTATCAAAACGCCTGTTTCTCTTGTGCTGGCCGGTTGTCTGGTAACGGCATTTTCCGCCCGGGCAGATATCGTGATCGGTGTCGCCGGACCGTTCACGGGCCCTAATGCCACCTACGGCGATCAGTACTGGCACGGCGCAACGCAGGCCGCCGAAGACATTAACGCCGCAGGCGGTATTAACGGTGAGAAGATCAAACTGGTTCAAGGGGATGACGCCTGCGAGCCTAAGCAGGCGGTGGCCGTCGCCAACCGCTTAGTCGACCAGGATAAGGTCAACGCCGTGGTCGGCCATTTCTGCTCCTCTTCCACCATGCCCGCCTCCGAAGTGTATAGCGACGCGGGCATCATCGCGATTACTCCCGGCTCAACTAACCCGCAGATCACCGAACGCGGCATGAGCGACATGTTCCGCATGTGCGGCCGCGACGACCAGCAGGGTCAGGTCGCCAGCGACTTCATCATCGACAAGCTGAAAGCCAAACGTGTGGTCATCATTCACGATAAAGACACCTATGGACAGGGACTGGCTGATGCCACCAAAGCGGCGCTGGCGAAGCGCGGGGTCAAGGATGTGATGTATGAAGGTTTATCCCGCGGTGAAAAAGACTTTAACGCGCTGGTGACGAAGATCGGCGCGCAAAAACCTGACGTGGTGTTCTTCGGCGGCTGTCACCCGGAAGCTGGCCCGCTGGTTCGCCAGATGCGTGAACAGGGGGTGCAGGCGAAATTCTTCTCCGGCGACTGCATTGTCAACGAAGAGATGGTGACGGCAGCGGGCGGCCCGCAATATACCAACGGCATTTACATGACCTTTGGTAAAGATCCGCGCCTGATCCCGGATGGTAAAGCGGTTATCGACAAATTCCGCGCCGGTAAATTCGAGCCGGAAGGTTATACCCTCTACTCCTATGCCTCCGTACAGGCCATTGCCGCAGCCTTCAAGGCCACCGGCGGCAAGGATTCCGCGCAAGCCAGCGAGTGGCTGAAAGCCAATTCCGTCGACACGGTGATGGGCAAAAAAGCCTGGGACAGCAAAGGCGACCTGAAAGTGTCTGACTACGTGGTTTACCAGTGGGACGACAAGGGAAAATATAAGGAAGTGCAGTAACGGGACGGAATCACGCTCAACGTCGGCGGGCTTGCCCGTCGGTGCGTAATAAACATCAGGCTGCGCGCCTCGCGCAGCCTATAAAACGAGCGCGCTAAGATGAGTACATTCTTCCTGCAGCAGTTAGTCAATGGCTTAACGCTGGGCTCCGTCTACGGCCTGATCGCCATCGGCTACACCATGGTGTACGGCATTATCGGGATGATCAATTTCGCCCACGGCGAAGTGTATATGATTTCCGCCTATCTCTGCGCCATTGGTCTGGCGCTGCTCTCTTTCTTCGGGCTTGAGTCCTTCCCCCTGCTGATTCTGGGTACGCTGGTGTTCACCATCGCGGTAACTGGCGTGTACGGCTGGACTATCGAGCGTATCGCCTACAGGCCGCTGCGCAACTCCACGCGCCTGGCGCCGCTTATCTCCGCCATCGGGATGTCGCTTATCCTGCAAAACTACGCCCAGCTAAGCCAGGGCCCGCGCCAGCAAGGGGTGCCGACCATGCTCGACGGCGTGATTCGACTGCATCTTGGCGACGGGTTCGTGCAGATAACCTACACCAAAGTGTTTATTCTGCTCGCCTCGTTTGCCGGCATGCTGTTGCTTACGTGGATAATCAACCATACCCGGCTGGGGCGGATGTGCCGCGCGGTGCAGCAGGATCGCAAAATGGCCTCTATTCTGGGGATCAACACCGACCGGATTATCTCCCTGGTCTTTGTTATCGGCGCGGCGATGGCCGGCCTGGCGGGCGTGCTCATCACCATGAATTACGGCACCTTTGATTTCTACGTCGGGTTTGTGATTGGCATTAAGGCCTTTACGGCGGCGGTGCTCGGCGGTATCGGTTCCCTGCCCGGCGCCATGCTCGGTGGCCTTATCCTGGGCGTCGCAGAAGCCCAGTTCTCGGGCATGGTGAACTCGGACTATAAAGATGTCTTCTCGTTTGGCCTGCTGGTCATGATCCTGATTTTCCGGCCCCAGGGTCTGCTCGGGCGCCCGGTTGTGGCCAAAGTGTGAGGAAGAGAATGATGACATCGCACGGTTTTTCTCTAAAGCGCTGCGTTCTGGACGCGATTTTTTCCGGGCTGATTGCGCTGATTATCTTCGGCCCGATTGCCGGCGTGGTGCTGGACGGGTACAGCTTTAACTTTGCCGGACAACGGCTGGCCTGGATGGTCGGCATTGTAATGCTGGGGCGTTTTCTCTTGAGCGCTTTTTTGGGTACCGCCGCGGGCGCTCGTTTCCAGGCGCGCTTCGAAGCCGATAACGCGGGCGTCTATGTTAGGGCTCCGGACTACAAAAGCCGCATGCGCTGGATTATTCCTCTGGTGATTGCGCTTGCGGTTTGCTTCCCGTTTGTCGCCACCAAATATGTACTGACCGTCGCCATTCTCGGGCTGATCTACGTGCTTCTCGGTCTGGGGCTGAACATCGTCGTGGGGCTGGCCGGCCTGCTGGACCTGGGGTACGTCGCCTTCTACGCGATTGGCGCGTATGGTCTGGCGCTGGGGTATCAGTATCTGGGGTTAGGCTTCTGGACCATGCTGCCGCTGGCGGCAATCATGGCCGCCGCCGCCGGTGCCCTGCTCGGTTTCCCGGTACTGCGCATGCACGGCGACTATCTGGCGATCGTCACCCTCGGGTTCGGGGAGATCATTCGCCTGATCCTGAACAACTGGCTGACCTTCACGGGGGGGCCAAACGGCGTGTCAGCCCCTCCCCCCACCTTTTTCGGCCTGGAATTTGGACGACGCGCGAAAGAGGGCGGCGTGCCTTTTCACGAGTTTTTCCACCTGACCTACAACCCGAACATGAAGTTTATTTTTATCTACGCGGTACTGTTTCTGGTTGTGATGCTGGTGCTCTACGTCAAACACCGCCTGACGCGGATGCCGATTGGCCGGGCGTGGGAAGCCCTGCGCGAAGACGAAATTGCCTGCCGCTCGATGGGGTTGAATCACGTCCTGGTGAAGCTCTCCGCCTTTACGCTGGGCGCGTCGACCGCGGGGATTGCCGGGGTGTTCTTCGCAACCTATCAGGGGTTTGTGAATCCGACCTCCTTTACCTTCTTTGAATCCGCGCTGATCCTCGCCATCGTGGTGCTGGGCGGCATGGGCTCTACCCTTGGCGTGGTGCTGGCCGCCTTCGTGCTTACGGTAACGCCGGAGCTGCTGCGCAGTTTTGCGGAGTACCGCGTCCTGCTGTTTGGCATGCTGATGGTGGTGATGATGATCTGGCGTCCACGCGGCCTGATCCGCATTAACCGCAGCGGGTTTGCCGTGCGTAAGGGCGTGGCGCCATGAACGGAACGATATTGCGCGTGGAACATTTGATGATGCACTTCGGTGGGATTAAGGCGCTTAACGACGTTAATCTGGACGTGCAGCGCGGCTCCATTACCGCCCTTATCGGGCCAAACGGAGCGGGAAAAACAACCGTGTTTAACTGCCTGACGGGTTTCTATAAGGCCTCCGGCGGCAATATTTTATTTTCTACCCGAACTAAAACGACCAACGTTATTCAGGTCCTCGGACAAAAATTCCAGCCTGGCGACTGGATTAACCCCGCGCAGTTCGGGCAGCGCCTGTTCTACAAAATGTTTGGCGGAACGCACCTGGTGAACCGCGCCGGGCTGGCGCGCACCTTTCAGAACATCCGCCTTTTTCGCGAGATGTCTGTCGTGGAAAACCTGCTGGTCGCGCAGCATATGCGCGTTAACCGCAATCTGCTCGCCGGGATCTTAAACACGCCGGCATATCGGCGGGCGGAAAGCGATGCCCTGGACAGGGCCTTCTACTGGCTGGAGGTGGTGGACCTGGTGGAGTGCGCCAATCGCCTGGCGGGAGAGATGTCGTACGGGCAGCAGCGGCGTCTGGAGATCGCGCGGGCAATGTGTACCGGGCCCGAGATGATCTGTCTCGATGAGCCTGCCGCCGGACTTAACCCGGTCGAAACGCATAAGCTGAGCAGCATTATTCGTTTCCTGCGCGATCGTCATGACATCACGGTCTTACTGATTGAACATGATATGGGGATGGTGATGGAGATTTCGGACGACATTATCGTGCTCGACCACGGCGATGTTATTGCCAGAGGGAAGCCCGAACAGATTCAGCATGATGAAAAGGTGATTGCTGCCTACCTGGGTACGGACGAAAGCGAGGTGACCCTATGACCGAACCGCTGCTGGCATTTCGCAAGGTGGATGTGTTCTACGGTGCCATTCAGGCGCTGAAGCAGGTCTCCCTGGAGGTCAATAAAGGTGAGACCGTGGCGCTGATTGGCGCGAACGGCGCGGGTAAATCGACATTGCTGATGTCTATCTTTGGCCAGCCGCGCATCCGGAGCGGGCAGATTCTGTTCAGTGGTGACGACATCAGCCATCAATCCACCCACTACGTCGCCTCCGGCGGCATTGCGCAGGCGCCTGAAGGCCGGCGTGTCTTCCCGGATATGACCGTCGAAGAGAACCTGCTGATGGGAACCATCCCCATCGGCAACCGGTTTGCGGCTGAAGATATGCAAACCATGTTCGACCTGTTCCCTCGCCTCAAAGAGAGGCGCAAGCAGCGCGCGATGACCATGTCCGGCGGGGAACAGCAGATGCTGGCGATCGCCCGGGCGCTGATGAGCCGTCCCAGGCTGCTGTTGCTGGATGAACCGAGCCTGGGCTTAGCGCCGATAGTTGTGAAACAGATCTTCCAGACGCTGCGCGAGCTGGCCCGCAACGGCATGACCATTTTTCTGGTGGAGCAGAATGCGCACCATGCGTTGAAGCTTTCCGACCGCGGATATGTGATGGTTAACGGGCAGATCCGGTTGAGCGGCAGCGGCGAGGAGCTGCTGGGAAATCAGGAGGTGAGGAAGGCGTATTTGGGTGGATATTAAAACGCCCGCGATAGCGGGCATAAAGATGCCGTATGGATTAACCAAACACCATTATACAAACAGATAGTGGTTTAATTCCGATCACCCTTATTTACAAAAAACTGCAACTTACAGGCGTAATGTTTCCCTTGTTAACCATTAGTTCTATAAGGGATTAAATTATGTGGAGTGCCCATAAAGCCGCAGTTTACGCCCGCCAGCATGCGGGCGAGCATAGCCAGAAAAGATGTGCAGAATTTGTTTCAAAAGCGATTCGCGCTGGCGGTGCTAATCTGCAGAACACACATTATGCTAAGGATATGAAAAGCAATTTGATTTTGGCTGGCTTCCATCAGATTTACGGCGAGCCTGTTGAGGGTGACGTGGCAGTGATTCAGCCTACAGCCCACCACCCCTATGGCCATGCATGCATCTATGGCGGGAACGGCATCTGGTACTCTGATTTTGTTCAGCGAACAATGTATCCGGGAAAAGAATACCGGGAAGTAAAGCCAGCGTATGCAATATACAGGCATGACTAACATGAAAAAAATAATTCTTGCTGCCCTGCTTCTGCCCACTCTCGTATCAGCTGCACAGAAGCTACCCCCTGAGGCATCCGCCGCCCTTCAGTTTAATAAGTGGTACATCTCGCAGATTCTTAGCGGGAAAGAGCCAATAAAAAACTATGAAGCGCTGAGCCGATACGTTACCCGCGAAACAATCAGCAAACTCAAAGCCATGGATAAGCTGGATCCGGATGAATATGACGTGCCTGACGTCGATATGTTCATAAAGGCCCAGGGATATGATGATGACTGGGGCATCGTCAGTGCGCGGGCATTAGATTACGATGCCGCATGCATGCAGGTGTATATATCATTCGGCAAAAAGCGGGATCACACCGTGATTGACTGCATGGTCAAAGAAAATGGCGCATGGAAAGTTCAGTCCGTGGCAAGCGTGAATATTTCTGACAACCTGAGCGCAGAATGATATCGGCGATATGACAGGGGTACTGATGCAATGCATCTTCGCGAATCCCTGTCGTATCGCCGACAAATACACCTTCGCTCTGGATAACTGAATAACTGAATAACTGAATAACTGAATAATAACAATGATGCAAGAAAGTGGATTTCAGGCACAAAAAAACCACCTTTCGGTGGTTTCACGACACTGCTTATTGCTTTGATTATTCTTTGTTTCCCATGGTACCCGGAGTGGGACTTGAACCCACACAGCGCGAACGCCGAGGGATTTTAAATCCCTTGTGTCTACCGATTCCACCATCCGGGCTCGGGAAGAAAGTGGAGGCGCGTTCCGGAGTCGAACCGGACTAGACGGATTTGCAATCCGCTACATAACCGCTTTGCTAACGCGCCGTAAAACTTTTCTAACTGACACCCGCTATTGCGCATGTCTTTAATCTGGAGCGGGAAACGAGACTCGAACTCGCGACCCCGACCTTGGCAAGGTCGTGCTCTACCAACTGAGCTATTCCCGCATGTTATCAAGATAACTGCTAACCACTTGATTTCATTATCGTCCGGCTTACTGTGCCGCCGTTCGATGCGTTGCATTCTACTGATATGACGTGATGAGTCAACGTTATTTTTTGCTTGTCTGGATTGTTTGCTGAAAATTACGGCGAAACGATCACTGATCAAGCAAATCCCCGCGCGCAGCGTTCAAATATTGCAGCATTGACCACAGCGTCAGCACCGCCGCGACCCACAGGAGGCCAATCCCCGCCCACTCAACCCAGGCGTTCGGGCGCCAGAGCATCCACACCAGCGAGGCCATCTGCGCAGTGGTTTTCACTTTACCAATCCAGGATACCGCCACGCTGCTGCGTTTCCCCAGCTCCGCCATCCACTCACGCAACGCAGAGATGATGATCTCACGGCCAATCATAGTTGCGGCGGGCAGCGTCACCCACCAGGTATGATAGTGCTCAGCCACCAGCACCATCGCGATCGCGACCATCACTTTATCCGCTACCGGATCGAGAAAGGCGCCGAAACGGGTGCTCTGGTTCCAGCGGCGCGCCAGATAGCCATCAAACCAGTCAGTTACCGCTGCAATAAGGAAGATCAATGCGCAGGCGAACGGTGCCCAGACGACCGGCAGGTAAAACGCCAGCACAAAGAACGGAATGAGTACAACACGAAAGAGAGTGAGCAACGTAGGGATATTATATTGCATAGTGACGGTAACTATTTGTTGTCAGTAAAATTTAGCTCTATGTTGCTACAGAGCCCTCAATGTTTCAACGAGTAGTAGATCTTTTCTGCCAGCCCTTGCGAAATACCCGGCACTTTTGCAATTTCCTCCATACTGGCGTTGAGTAATCCTTGCAATCCGCCCATATACTTCAGCAGCATCTGGCGGCGTTTTGGCCCAACGCCCTCAATAGTCTCAAGCGTGCTCGTGTTTTTGACCTTCGCCCGTTTTTTGCGGTGGCCGCTGATGGCATGGTCGTGCGACTCATCGCGAATATGCTGGATGACGTGCAGCGCCGGGGAGTCCGGCGGCAGGCTGAAGCCCTCACCTTCCGGCTCAAAAAACAGCGTTTCCAGACCGGCCTTACGATCGGCCCCTTTTGCCACGCCTAACAGCAGCGGATGGTTTTTGTCCCACTCAACGTCGAGCGACTCGAATACCGCTTTCGCCTGACCTAGCTGCCCTTTCCCACCGTCGATAAGAATCACGTCCGGGATCTTGCTCTCTTCAATCGCTTTACCGTAGCGACGGCGCAGCACCTGATTCATGGCAGCATAGTCGTCACCCGGAGTGATGCCGGTGATGTTATAGCGGCGATACTCGGCGCGCAGCGGGCCGTTGGCGTCAAATACCACGCAGGACGCCACCGTCTGCTCACCCATCGTATGGCTGATATCGAAACATTCCATTCGCTTCACTTCCGGCAACTTCAGGAGCGTCGCCAGCGCGGTTAGACGCTGGCTAACCGTCGATTGCTGGGACAGTTTAGTGGTGAGCGCCGTCGCCGCGTTGGTCCGCGCCAGCTTCAGATAGCGTGCACGGTCGCCGCGCGGTTTGGTTTGAACATTGACCCGACGCCCGGCCAGTTCGGAAAGCGAATCGGCCAGCAGGGTTTTGTCATCAAGGCTAAAATCGAGCAGGATCTCCGAGGGCAGCGTACGCATCTGGCTGCCCTGAAGATAAAACTGGCCAACAAAGGTTTCCACCACTTCACCCAGCTCGGTGCCGCCAGGCACCTTCGGGAAATAGCTGCGGCTGCCGAGCACTTTGCCCTGGCGAATAAACAACACATGCACGCAGGCCATGCCGGCGTCGAAGGCCACGCCAATAACGTCGAGATCGTCGCCGGTATTTGAGACAAACTGTTTCTCAGTGACTCTGCGCACCGCCTGGATCTGGTCGCGGATCCGCGCAGCCTCTTCAAACTCAAGCGCGGCGCTGGCTTTTTCCATTCTGGCGATCAGCTGGGTTAAAACCTGATCGTCTTTGCCAGCTAAGAACAGGCGTACGTATTCCACCTGCTGCGCATACTCGTCTTCACTGACCAGCCCGGCAACACAGGGGCCAAGGCAACGCCCAATCTGGTACTGTAAACATGGGCGCGAGCGGTTGCGGTAGACGCTGTTTTCACACTGGCGGATCGGGAAGATTTTTTGCAGCAGCGCCAGCGTCTCTCGCACGGCATAGCCATTCGGGAAGGGGCCGAAATATTCGCCTTTCGCGTGTTTTGCGCCGCGGTGCATCGCCAGGCGCGGATGGGTGTCACCACTCAGAAAGATAAACGGATAGGATTTGTCGTCCCGCAGCAGCACATTATAGCGCGGCTGGTAGAGCTTAATATAGTTGTGCTCAAGCAGCAGCGCTTCCGTCTCGGTATGCGTCACGGTGACATCAATATTCTGAATGAGTGAGACCAGCGCTTCGGTCTTACGGGAGGCAAGGTTACTGCGGAAATAGCTGGAAAGACGCTTTTTAAGATCTTTGGCCTTCCCCACATAGATAACCGTACCGCCAGCGTCATACATCCGATAGACGCCTGGCTGGCTGGTTACGGTTTTCAGAAATGCTTTTGAATCGAATACATCACTCACTGACTTAACAACGTCTCCGCGTTACATAAACCGTGCCGGATGGCCAGATGAGTCAGTTCAACATCACCATGAATGTTCAGTTTACTGAACATACGATAACGATAGCTGTTGACCGTTTTCGGGCTGAGATTCAGCTGCTCCGAGATCTCATTCACTTTCTGACCCTTGGTGATCATCAGCATAATCTGCAATTCACGCTCAGACAAACTGGCAAACGGTGATTCCGTTTTCTCGGGTTCGATCTGGCTCAGCGCCATCTGCTGCGCAATGTCGGAGGCAATGTAACGCTGCCCGGCAAATACAGAACGGATAGCATTGACGACCTCCTGCGGTGCGGCGCCTTTGCTCAGGTAACCGGCTGCCCCCGCCTGCATCACCTTCGCGGGAAGCGGATTTTCAGTATGCACGGTCAGCATGATGACTTTTGTATCAACAAAGGTACGCGCGATTTTGCGTGTTGCCTCAAGGCCACCGATACCGGGCATATTCATATCCATCAGCACCACATCGGCCGAGTTTGTGCGGCACCATTTTACGGCATCTTCCCCACAGCACGCCTCACCGGCAACTTTAATACCTTTAATATCTTCAAGAATGCGTCGTATCCCTGCGCGCACCAGTTCGTGGTCATCAACAAGAAGGACGTTGATCAAAGGAAATGTCTCCAGAATAGGGATAACGCTACTGAGTGATAATTTGGCTTATATTAACGGTTTTCATCACAAGATTAAAACGTTAAAAAATCGGCTATTCGATTTTGCTCTCGTTTTTGGAAATTAGCCTGTACAGTCCATGGAAAGAGAGCCCTTGCCATCAGAGCTTTTGCGGCTATTTTTAAGCATCTGTATTCAAAAAGTTACAAAAAGCTTGCACGCTTTCCTCGCGGAAAAACTCTTCTCAATTTTTGTAACAATAATTAACGGCAAGTAAACCAGGCGCAAACAATTAATAGCCGTACCAGAGCATCAGTTTACCGGCTGGCTCTGTTTACGCAAATAAACACTGGCGTAAAAGTACGAAAAACAACCGCTGCATTTTTTGCTGCAGCTTGTGGTATACTCCGCCGCCTTGACTTTCGTCGTCGCGCTTTAGCGCCGTTTAATAATGAGGAAAATAAATGAGCACACCTGAATTTGCCACTGCCGAGAATAACCAGGAACTGGCACAGGAAGTAAACTGCCTGAAAGCGCTGCTAACGCTGATGCTGCAGGCGATGGGCCAGGCTGATGCTGGTCGTGTGATCATTAAAATGGAAAAACAAATCGCGCAGATGGAAGACCAGGCGGAATCGGCCGTATTTGCTAACACCGTTAAGCAAATCAAACAAGCGTACCGCCAGTAACAAAAAACGGCTGGATGCAGTGCATTCAGCCGTCCACTCGTCTGTCACGCAGAACGTACTCTCTAATCAGATCAGTCCTGTAGCCGCCGCATAACAGGCAATCTGCGTCTTGTTTGGCGCATTAAATTTTTTCTGCATATTCTTCTGATGGAAGTTAACCGTATTCTCTGAAATAGAGAGAATGATCGCTATTTCCGCCGACGTCTTACCTTCCGCGGTCCATTTCAAAATTTCTCGTTCGCGTTTGCTGAATTTCATCTCAGGCGGCATAACCATCTTATCTTCAAAACGCAGCAGCGCTGTTAATGCCATTTGCACCAGCATCTGCAGCCGCAACTCTATTTCCTCGCCGGCAAACGGTCCTTCCTGCGCGCGAGTACGGGAAACTGAGAGGAAGCCGAGCGCATGATTAGGCAGCATCAGACACTGAGTTATTCCCGAACGTAGACCGAAGTCCTGCGCCCTATGCCATAATTCCTGAGCATCCGCAAATAATTCGTCCGTCCAGGGTAAATGCCCCTGAATGAAATTCTCCGGCTTTAGCACCGGATCGATGGTGAAATAGTTCTCTGATTGATATTGCGCCAGCCACTGTTGCGGATAAGTGGCATGCACAGCAATTTTAGGCCGCGTAAACGGCACCGGATGGCGCACACAGAGTGAGTAATAATCGAATTCCAGCGCCTGAGTTTGTCGCTGAAGTTCATGATATACCTCGGCGGCACAGGTCAATTCCTGAAACCGCAGGGAGCAATCCCGTCGCCAGGTGAAAAAGTCTGAATCCTTCATACTTACTAAAAGAAGCCTCTGAAAAGATAATCATTATTATGGTGAATATAACCTAACACATAAAACTTATTTCTAACTACAAAATATCGGCACTAGCACCATTAACTATGCTATGGATAAGGATTATTCTGTTCGGGTAGAATAAAAGAACACCGTTTAAGGCGAAGAGCGAGAATAATTTGCTCCAGAAGAACTTTCTGGAGCAAATGAGTACATAAATGCTACTGCATAAGGAATTTTTCCAGGAACTGACGGGTTCGCGGCTGCTGGGGGTTAGCAAATAAGCTTTTCGCCGGTCCCTGCTCCACAATCCGCCCCTGGTCCATAAAGATGGCTCTGTCCGCCACGTCGCGCGCAAAGCTCATTTCATGGGTCACGATAACCATCGTGCGTTTTTCCTGCGCCAGCTGGCGGATGGTGTTCAGCACCTCACCCACCAGTTCTGGATCGAGCGCGGAGGTCGGTTCATCAAACAGGATCACGTCAGGGCGCATCGCCAGCGCGCGCGCGATGGCCACGCGCTGCTGCTGCCCGCCCGACAGGCGGCGCGGATAGCTGGTCTCTTTCCCTGCCAGCCCGACTTTGGCGAGCAACTCGCGGGCGCGTGCCGTCGCTTCCTCTTTGGGCTCACCTTTTACAATGACCGGTCCTTCAATAATATTTTCCAGCACCGTGCGGTGCGGGAATAGATTGAAGCTCTGGAACACAAAGCCGACATGCTGACGCAGGCGGCGAATCAACCCTTTCTGCTGGCTGATGGATTTGCCGGTATCAATCGTTATCTCCCCAACCCGAATGGTGCCCCCTTCCGGCTGCTCAAGCAGGTTGATACTGCGCAGCAGCGTGGTTTTCCCCGACCCGCTCGGGCCAATAATCGCCACGACTTCGCCCTGCTCAACTTCCAGGTCGATGCCGTGGAGCACCGTTTGCCCGTGGAATTTTTTCACCAGGTTTTTGACGTCAATTGCACTCATTTTGGATCACGCTCCTGGCGGTTAAGCTGGTTTTCAAAGTAGTTTTGCAGAGCAGACAACACCGTCGCCATCACCCAGTAGATCAGCGAGGCGGCCAGATACATGGTGAAAACTTCAAGGGTGCGCGAGGTAATGAGCTGCGCCTGACGGAACAGCTCCGGCACCTGGATGGTTGCCGCCAGAGAGGTATCTTTTACCAGGCTGATGAAGCTGTTGCTCAGCGGCGGAAGCGCTACCCGCGCCGCCTGCGGCAGAATGGCGCGACGCAGCGTCTGCCACGGCGTCATCCCGATACTGGCCGCCGCTTCCCACTGGCCTTTATCAATCGACGAGATCGCCGCGCGCAGGGTTTCGGAGGTATAGGCCGCCGTGTTAAGCGACAGGCCAATCATCGCCGCCGGGATCGGATCCAGCTCGATGCCGAACTGCGGTAAACCGTAGTAGATCATAAAGAGCTGAGCGATAAGCGGCGTACCGCGAAACACGGAAATATAAAAGCGCGCCAGCCAGCGTACCGGCAGGATGGGCGACATTCGCATTAAGGCCAGTACAAAGCCCAACACAAGACCGAAGAACATCCCGCCGATACTGAGCTGTAGCGTGAATACCGCACCTTTCAGCAGGAATGGCAGGGAATCAATAACCAGTTGAATACTTTCTTGCATTATTATTTTTCGACCTGATTTTTAGACATGAGGATGATAAGCAAACAGCGCGGGCGCCCCGCCGGTGTGCACAAATAAAATCGGCCCTTCATCCTTAAAGCGTTTCTGCGCAATGCCATCGATAAGCCCGGCCATCGCTTTACCCGTATAGACCGGATCGAGCAGTATACCTTCTAGGCGCGCCAGCAGCTTAACGGCTTCCATCCCCTCTTCATTAGGCGTGCCGTAGCCCGGCGCAAAATAGTCATCCCAGAGCAAGATCTCGGCCCTGGCCTTCAGCTCCAGTTGCTCTGCCACCGCCTGTTGCAGCGCTACTACTTTTGGCTTCTGGTCCGCGACGCTGCGGGAAACCGTCACGCCAATCAGCTCGACATCCGGCAGAAGCTGTTCCAGCCCCACCGCCAGCCCGGCATGCGTGCCCGCGCTTCCGGAGGCGACAACGACCGACGAGAGGCTAACGGCGCCCTCGCACTGCTGGGCGATTTCCAGCGCACTTTCCACATAGCCCAGCGCGCCCAGCGCGTTCGAACCGCCGACGGGAATAACGTAGGGGCGGAAACCCTGCGCTTCCAGACGCGTCGCCAGATCTTCGAGCTGCGCGGTCGGGTCGGTCAACGCATCCACCATCTCCACCTGCACGTTGAACAAGTCTAAAAGCAGGCGGTTACCGTTGGTGAGATAGTTTTCAGCCCGCGTGCCAATCGGGTTTTCCAGCAGGGCCACGCAGTGAAGCCCGAGCTTTGCCGCCACGGCGGCCGTCTGACGAACATGGTTGGACTGAATGGCCCCGGCAGTAATAAGCGTATCCGCGCCTTCGCGCAGCGCGTCGGCCGCCAGAAACTCCAGCTTGCGCAGCTTATTGCCCCCCATCGCCATCGGCGTCACGTCATCGCGCTTAATAAAAATATCGCGTCCCAGATAATCAGAAAATCGCGGCAGGTACTCCAGCGGCGTCGGCGCACCGATAAACTCCAGACGGGGAAAGCGCGTTAAATTCTGTAGTGACATGGACTCTCCGGTAACTCAGACAAAATGTGATATTTTTCATTATGCACGCAGACGCGTAAGAAATAAAAAAGGCGCTTTTAAAAGCGCCTTTTTTCCAGGTCAGCGACTTATTTGGTGACGTCGGCCCCGAACCACTTCTCAGACAGCGCCTTCAGGCTGCCGTCTTTCTGCATGTCAGCAATCGCGGAATCAATGGCTTTCACCAGATCCTCGTTGCCTTTACGGACGGCCACGCCGGATTCCTGACGAGAGAACGCATCACCCGCTACTGCCAGGGTATTGTTGGTTTTCTTCACCAGATCCAAAGCGGCCAGACGGTCAACCAGAATGGCGTCGATACGGCCTACGCGCAGGTCCTGATATTTCGTCGGGTCATCATCATAGGTGCGGATATCCACGCCCTGAACGTTCTGGCGCAGCCACTCTTCGTAGTTAGTTCCCAGACCGACGCCGACTTTTTTGCCTTTCAGATCGGCAGCGGATTTAATGGAGCCTTCGTTACCTTTCTTCACCAGCGCCTGAATACCGGACACGGTGTACGGCGTGGAGAAGTCATACTTCTTCTTACGCTCGTCAGAAATGGTCACCTGGTTAATCACCACGTCAATACGTTTTGAATCCAGCGAGGCCAGCATACCGTCCCATTTGGTCGGTTTCAGGGAGGCTTTAACGCCGAGGTGCTTCGCCAGTTCTTCTGCAAATTCCACTTCAAAACCGGTCAGCTTGCCGTCATCGCCCTGGAAGCTGAAGGGAGGATAGGTTCCTTCCAGCCCGACCAGCAGCGTACCGCGCTCTTTTACTTTATTCAGCAGGTTTTCTGCGGCGAACGTTTTCACGCTCATGCCCGCAACCAGCGCGACGGCCATAACACCCATCAGCGCCTGACGACCCAGAAGTGCAAATTTCATAAATACCCCGATATAGTGGAATTTTTACGTAGTGTAGAGAAATCGCCTGCAACGTCAAAGGCGACTGCGCTACATCTTATTCTTTTTTAATATATATCAGAAGTTGTTCCGGCGAGCGCTTTCTGCTTCACGGAACCCGGCATTTGCACCTTATATTGCGCATACTTGCGCAGCGCAATACGATAGTTGTTGGTGCTGGTTGCAGGCAGCCACGGCTCGAGATTTTCATCCAGGTAACCGGTCTTCAGCAGATCGCGAGAGATATTGTTAACGCTCAGATGCTGCCCAAGACGGCGCAGGCGAACCACATATTCGCGCACGGTGCCGTGGCTCATCTCCGTTTGTTCAAACAGGAATTGTTTGAAGCCGATGATATCGAAGAAGTCGCTTTGCTCTTTGCAGTGGAGATCGCCACAGAAACGGCAAAGCGCCACCCACTCTTTTTGCTCTTCGAGCCACGCGGCTTCATCCATTAACGTGTCGAGGCGAGAGATAGCGATTTTATTCACGATCTCGCCGCGGCGAACCAGCGTGATACGATCGAGTAATTTGTTACAGTGGGCGCAATGCGTCTGGCTGTGTTTAAAGTCTTTCAGGTAGCGGCTTAAAGGCCGTCTTTTAGATTGCTGCACCGTCATGATAACTCCTGGTTGTCAATACGTTGTGCGGCATTTTTCGGGTGATTTGATCACCTATAACTTACCCAGTTTGGTTCGTAAGCGTTTAATGGCCTGGCTGTGCAGCTGGCTAACCCGCGACTCCCCCACCTCCAGAACCGCGCCAATCTCTTTGAGATTAAGCTCTTCCTGGTAATAAAGGGTCAACACCAGCTGTTCGCGCTCGGGCAGAGCTTCAATCGCTTCCATTACGCGCTGGCGTAAATTCCCTTCCATTAAATGGTGTAACGGGTTTTCCTGCTGGTGCTCGTCCGTCACCAGCTCGATGCTATCGCCATGCTCTTCGCGCCACTCGTCATAGGAGAAGAGTTGGCTATTATTGGTATCGAGCAACATCTGACGATACTCTTCAACAGCAATGCCAAGACGTTCCGCCACTTCGGTTTCCGTTGCGTTGCGTCCCAGTTCCTGTTCCAGCTGTCCCATTGCATGCGCCACTTCGCGCGCGTTGCGGCGAACGCTGCGCGGCACCCAGTCGCGGCTGCGCAGCTCGTCCAGCATCGCACCACGAATACGCTGAACTGCGTAAGTCGTAAATGCCGTTCCTTGCAGAGCGTCGTATCGGTCAACTGCATTCAATAACCCGATACCGCCCGCCTGTAGCAGATCGTCAAGTTCCACGCTCGCCGGCAAACGCACCTGGAGGCGCAATGCTTCGTGACGCACCAGCGGGACATAACGCTGCCACAGCGAGTGTTTATCCATTACACCTTCAGCGGTATAGAGTGAATTCACGATAAACAGCCCTGCGTTAGTTGAGTTATCGGCATGATTATCCGATTCTGCAGGGCGTTCAATTGGATGAATAGTGGGTGAAATGGGGGGTTATTTTGAGATTAGATCAGGAAAAACAGCAGCCAGTGGTTTTTGCGCAACTGGCTTGCTGAATGTTATAATGCACTCTTTAATAACTAACTGCATATTTTTTATGGATTTTTTCCAATTGCCGAGTGACTTTTTTTGTGTTCTCAATAGTAATATCAGTAGGCATGAGACCACGCTTTTGTTTAAAACGTTGCAAAGCCACTGTCACTATCGCCCTGAAAGTGAGTTCGCCTGAAATTGTGGATTGCTTAGTACTCCATCCTTCATCACCAATATAATCTTGTGAGTCTGCGATGTCTGCAAAATAACCGAACGGAGGATGCATGCCAGCATCAATAATCGCAATAGTATGATCAACATGCTCAAGAGCATTATAGAAACGTTCGTCCATCAGACCCACTGTATCGAGCGCCAGTGCAGTGTAGTAACTAAATGCTCCCACGCAGGAAGGGAACATAAATAGTTTTTCACTTGCATAATCGCACCGCATTCGCACGAGTGGCTGTCCCTGTGGATTAACATTCAGTAACCCATGCTGACTAAAATTAAAATGTTGTATGCCTGTGAGTCGGGCCATTTCAATATAGCGAAGAAAAACATCATCCCGTTTAACAAAAACGTCATCCTCAATAAGAAAATAGTGGTCAACGCCTTTTTCTTGCAGATATGACAGGGCCCGATTTTTGCTGCACCCGACCCCGAGATTTTCCTCATTCAAAATATAACAACAATCAAGACCTGAATACTCAGGATAATGTTGTCCGTCATTAATAATAACCAGTTCATCAATATATTGGCGCGGCAGAGAGTTAAATAGTTTAAGCAAACCGTCTTTACGATTAAAAGTGACGATCCCCACACCAATTTTTTCACCCTGATACATACATCATTTACCTATTCTTCGTTTCAGACACCGCCAGTTTCTGACGCTTTCCCACTTGGGTACAAGCATTAGCCTATCCAGGCACGTTGCCAATCATCCAGACCACTCTCTCTTAGCATCCAGTCTCGGTGTACTGCGTTGCGCAGTTGTTCCCCAGCCTTATTAAGTGCATTCCTGTCGTAAATATGCTCACGAACAGCAGAAATCCACGCACTGGGGGTATTTTTTACCCGATGAACGGGCAGGCCACAGCGATAGGGTTCGATATCGGTGCAGATAATGGGGAATCCACAACTTCCCAGTTCTAAGATACGAAGATTACTTTTACATTCATTGAACCGATTCTGTTCAAGCGGGACCAATGCCAGATCAAGATCAAGTTCACTCAACTTTTGCGGATAATGTTCAAAAGGTACAGGTAAATGGAATTCACAATTGACACCTGCAGGTTTCATCCCCATAAACACCCATTCCACTTCATCCTGTAATTCATGAATGATAGGTAACAATATTTCAAGATCGCCCGTATGGCTCGAGCCTCCTGCCCAGCCTACACGAGGTTTTTTGCCACAACGTTTAGCAGACTTGAGGCTTCCCCACAGTTCCATATCCAGACGATTTTTTGCCACACGGATATCCGAATGGAAACGAGAATAAGCTTCAGCTAGCGGCTCAGTCGAAACAACAACCCAGTCGGCCAGAGCAAGGGCTGAACTCAAGCGATTCTGAATGTCTTTTGGCACATTCTCCCTGAAGATATTTTTCTCCGGGACGTCTAAATAGTAATCATCAAATTCCATAATAATTTTGGCATTACAGACCTGACGATAGCGTTTTACTGTCTGAGGAATATCATCAGCAATAGGTACTTCAAGAATCAGTCGATCGGGCTGGAATTGAGCCACTTCCATCACCGTTGGCAGTCCCAAGATCAATCCACCATCAGCTTTCAGCTCTTGCTGAAGTGCATGAAGAGGTTTAATGACGCGATAATTACCACATCCTGTCCAGTTAATGTGGGTCCCCATGATCACAGGTAACGGCCTTCCTGGAAGCGCATTCGGTAAGCGCGACATACGTGTATTTAGGCTGAATGTCGACCCGAGACGGTTCATATTAGAATTATAATAAGGATCACGTGCCAGTTCTGCTCCCCATTTATCCAGTAGCGCATCATGACATGCTTCATCCGCATGAGTAGCGACTGAAAATTTTTCTGGGAACAAACGCGAAGCTCCGCCAAGGTGCTTAACGCTGCTAAAAGGTGTCCACAAGGTGATATAACCTTGCGCTTTTGCTTTTAATGCCAAATCAACGTCAGCGTAGTAGATCGGGAAATTCTCTTCATCGAATCCGCCAAGCTCATCAAATACTTCTTTACGCATCATCATGCAGGCCGCACTTACTGCATGAGCGCCCCGAGGAATCTTCAACCGGCTAAGAAAGCCGCTTTCTTCCTGAGAGCTTCCTCTCCCACAGACAGTCACGCCGTCATTGATGCCCGTGATATACCCACCATGCTCCAGCGTGCCATCAGGATAGACAAGTTTACTACCTACTATACCGACTTCCGGGCGTTGAGCGAGTTCGAGCAATGCCCCCATCCAGTTGCCTTCATTAATTTCAATATCATTATTCATAAACAACAGGTATTCACCTGTTGCATAACGGCTGGCATAGTTGTTGATAGTGGCAAAGTTAAACGCCGCATCCCAGCGCAGAACTTTAATTTGCGCCAACTGCATGGACTCAAGCTGGTCCAAGTACTTTCTCGCATCTTCATCAGTAGAACCATTATCAACAATAATAATTTCATACTGATGGTACGCCGTTTTCTCCATCAGAGAGTCTATACACCGCTGGAGTAACACCAGACGGTCCCGTGTTGGAATAATCACCGACACCTTTGCGATGGCTGGAAGTTGATACATCACGAACTGAACGCCAGGCTCTTCGCCAGCTACGATCTTTGCATGTATGCCACAGCGTGAAAGATGCGCGGCAGTGATGATTTTCATTTCATCCATGATGGCGGGATTTTTACACCACTCACTAATGCTGATGGCCCCGGAGATCAACGCTTCAGGAATATGGCCGATTACGAGAGGACCTTTTTCTTCAATTAATTTCCAACAAATATCGATATGACTCAAATACTGATAGTCAGTATTAAAGTCATTGTGGCGACTTACTGCATCTTTTGAAACAAAGACACTGGAACCGATGTAAGGATGTGCACGCAGCATATCTATATCACATTCCGGCTTCAGAATTAAGCCATCTTCATCATCATTACGTATAACGAGCTCGTCAAAATACCAAAGTTCCCGCCGGGGATCACGCATCGTAAACTCGGCACAGGTAAGTAGCGCATGCTCTTCCAGAGTATTGCCCGAGTCCATAATGAGCAGATTAGTTGACGTGATTTCATCCACCGCCCGGTTGAGATTATCCACGAAGCGTATTGTCGGGCAATCGTTAATATCAAATGATGGCAGTTTTCCTACTACGATGATTGCGTCGGCACTTAGTGTTTGGTTATTAACAGAAAGCAAACTCGCACGCAGCTTATTTCGATCGCCTTCGCGATCAATAATTATGACAGTAATACTGGCACAGGTAGGGAAAGACTGAAGCAAAGTCCCTATAATAGCGGAACGCAGCGGAGTTGGTTTTCTTTCATTTATCCAACTACTCACCGATCGCGTTGTTTCTTCCCCAAAACTGTCCATAACCTTACGATGAAATTCAAGGTTACTGTGCTGTTCCTGCGAAATTTGTAGTTTTTTCGGCGCAGGTAAACGATCCAGTATCTTGCCAACGAAGGTGTCTAAAGAAAATTGCGCGTTTGCTTCAGCCCGGTATTCCCAGGCCCAGCAGGCTGCCTGCGGGTAACCGTCAAGGATTTCTTTGACCCAGCGGTTTTGGTTAACAATTTTGGAAGCACCTGTCAGTGCAAAATGATAATCAGATCGTTCCAACAGATTTGCTTCTGTTAGATAACCATGCGAGGAAATACCGTCTGATATCACAACCGGCAACCCCATACTCATGGCATATACAGCGCGCGCTTCATCGCCAATAATTAGTTGATATTGTGACAGCAATTCTGGCGTTACAGGGCCAGGCGCAGAGTCCAGATTATAATAATCTAGTTCAATATTTTTGGTCTTGAATAACTCAATAAGCTCCACTAAATTCTTATTATAACCAGTGGAAATCAGCAGTGCTTTTTCGAGTTTATCTGTGAAGTCCCTTCCGGCAGAAGAAAATTGATTATTAATGGTAAGCGGAAAAATCTTGATCCGCGGTTGTTTAATGCCCTTTTCAACTAAGCGGACATAGCTGGCGGTTGAGCAGGCAAAACTGGTGCTAGAAAGCGCATTTTCAGCATCTGCACCATAGGGTAAATCATAGTCAGCATAGCTGTAAAAATGATGAAAGAAGACCCTGGAAACACAATCTCCTCGCATAAAAGTCGTATTCAGTACGGCCGGGATATAGCCGTTAAATATCCACATCAGGTCGTAGGAAGCATGCAACTTACCATTGGGTTGTTCCAATAAACGAATGTTTTTATTTTCATTTATGACATTTAAATTGTTGAGCCAATACCGACCCGTTGTTTTGGCAACAACATCGACCTGCCAGTTATGACGATGAAAATATTCTATCAAATCAAAAAATATACTCTCGTGTTGACCGTAGTGTTCGAACCTGTCAATGGTAAGTAAAATTTTGCGCATAATATTTTCAAGTCTATCAACATAAAAGTGGAGTGAGGCAATATAACAAAAACCCGGCAACGCCGGGTTTTGAAATATCAAGGGCGTAAGAATTAACGCAGCAGAGACAGCATTGCCTGAGGTACCTGGTTTGCCTGAGACAGTACAGAAGTACCAGCCTGTTGCAGGATCTGTGCACGTGACATGTTAGACACTTCGGTTGCGTAGTCAGCATCCTGGATACGAGACTGTGCAGCAGACAGGTTAGTCACTGAGTTGTTCAGGTTGTTAACTGTAGATTCGAAACGGTTTTGCATTGCACCCAGGTTGCTACGCGCGCCGTCGATACCTTTAAGAGCAGTATCAACTGCATCAATAACCGCTTTTGCAGTGGCGTTGTCGCTAATTGCTGCAGTGCCGCCAGAAAGTGCAGTACCGGATGCCAGGGAGCTCAGCTTAGCATTGATCAGAGAATCAGAGCCAATGCTGATGGTATCACCGGTTTTAGTGTTCGCACCAACCTGAATGGTTACGCCGCCGCTCTGAGAACCATCCAGCAGGTTTTTACCGTTGAAGTTCGCAGCACCTGCGATACGGTCAATTTCAGATAGACGCTGGTTGATCTCGGTATTGATAGAGGCCATGTCAGTATCTTGGTTGGTGCCGTTTGCTGCCTGTACAGACAGTTCACGGATACGCTGCAAGTTGGTGTTAATTTCGTTCAGGTTGCCTTCAGCAGTCTGAATCATAGAAATGCCATCGTTGGCGTTACGAGCAGCCTGAGTCATGCCCTTGATCTGTGAATTCATGCGGTTAGCAATCGCCTGACCAGCAGCATCGTCTTTCGCGCTGTTGATACGCAGGCCAGAAGACAGACGCTCAATCGCGGTACCCAGAGCAGACTGAGATTTATTCAGGTTGTTCTGAGTAGAAAGGGATAACAGGTTAGTATTGATTACTGACATATTTTAATTCCTTCAAATTGGATTCTAGGGTCGGTGCTTAACACTCACGGCGTCTCTCACCGTCAAAAAGGTTATCGACGAACGTCATGAAGACTTTAGAATTTTCATTGAGTTTTTTTTAATTAGCTGATTTTAAATGAAAAATATTCATCAGCATGGTAAAAAACCACGATTTCAACTGGCGTTCAGCCTTTTATTGCAAGAAGAAATATCCCCGAACTGCATCCTTCCTACCGATAACAAAGAGGGTATATGCCGAAAGGAATGCCGCTTATTCTGCCGATAATTTTATCAACTAATGATTAAACTATTTTCTCCTCTCGCCGATAACTAGCTGAAACTACCATTGACTAAAGGAAACAATCTAATGGCAAGTGCAACAATCAGTAGTCTTGGCGTCGGCTCAGGTTTGGACTTACAGACGCTCTACACTAACCTTGAAACCGCTGAAAAAACAAAATTAACAACAATAACGAATCAGCAAACCTCTTATAATGCGCAGCTCAGCGCATTCAGTAAGCTGCAAAGTGCGATGCAAACGCTCAATACCGCCACTGCAGCACTCTCTAAAACTGACACATGGAACGCAACAGCAGTCGGATCGACCAATACCTCCTTTACGGCAACCACGGCAACGGGAGCCACCGTCGGCAGCTATACCGTTCAGGTTAAATCGCTGGCAAAAGCACAGGTACTGACTACTGCGAGCCAGGCTAGCGCGACCTCGCAGTTAGGCGCAACAACGGGTGGAACTCGTACGATAACCATTGCACAAGCCGGCTCGACAACGCCGCTGACCGTTACGCTCGGTGATTCCGATACCTCATTAAATGGAATCGCCAGCGCGATCAACAAAGCGAACGGGAACGTTACTGCTACCGTCATTAAAGCGAAAGACGGTGACTACACTTTAATGCTGACCTCTAAAACATCTGGTACAGCAAATGATATGACGGTGAGCGTCTCGGGCGACAGCACATTACAAAATATCATTGGATATGATTCTTCAACTCACACAGGCGTGATGAATCAACAGACGGCATCCAAAAATTCGCAAGTTATTATCAACGACATCACGATTGAGCGTTCAACTAACACGATTACTGATGCCCTGCCGGGTATTACCCTGAGTCTTAAAAATGAGAGCACGAGCAGTGAAAATCTGGATATTACTCGTGCTGCTGACACCACTCAAAAAGCCATAACTGACTGGGTAACTGCCTATAATGCTTTACAGTCGACCATTACATCCGTCACCAAATATATAAAGGTTGATGCCGGTGAAAGCCAGTCTGCAAATAACGGCGCGTTAATTGGCGATAGCACGGTACGCTCGGTGCAATCTCAGCTACGCGGATTATTAACTGAGGTGCAGTCAGGCTCTTATGCAATTCTGGCTCAGCTGGGTGTCACGCAAGATACCGCGACGGGGGCCGACGGTTCGTTAGGCAATCTTAAGATTGACTCGACCAAATTGAGCAAAGCGTTAACGGATAATCCAGAAGCGGTACAGGAATATTTTGCCGGTGATGGGAAAGCAACCGGCCTTGCGACACAAATGGGCACGATGCTCACAAACATGTTAAGCACGACCGCGGGTAAAGAAGGGATTATCAAGAATGCGACTGACGGTATAAACACGACGCTTAAAACGCTTGATCAACGCTATGACGCGATGGAAGCAAATATAGAAGCCACAATGGCGCGATATAAGGCGCAATTCACGAATCTGGATACGTTGATGAGCAAAATGAACAATACATCCACCTATCTGAAACAGCAATTTAGTTCGTCCAGCAGTTAAGGAATAATCATGTACTCACAAATTGGTGCGCGTGCATATCAACAAATCGGTCTTGAAAGTGCGGTAATGAGTGCAAATCCGCACCAACTTGTGACCATGCTTTTTGACGGGGCACTCAGTGCCCTTGTCCGTGCTCGGCTTTTTCTCAACGAGGGTCGTGTTGCCGAAAAAGGTGAAGCTTTGTCGAAAGCGATAAATATCATCGACAACGGGTTGAAGGCTGGTTTGAACATGGAGATTGAAGGTCCGCTTTCTGCGAACCTTGCAGCACTTTATGACTATATGATTCGTCGTCTGTTACACGCTAATTTACGTAATGACGAAGGGGCAATTGTCGAAGTTGAGGACTTATTGAATAACATTGCTGACGCGTGGAAACAAATTGGCTCTAATGTCTCCTCTCACCAGGATAATTTTTAATGAACAACCCCAACTCTGCTCTTAGCGCCTGGCAGGCGCTACATGATCTCAGCCTTTCAATGCTCAAGCTGGCTAAAGCAGGCCAGTGGGACGATCTCATCACGCAAGAAATCACTTATGTTCAACTTATTGAAAATATTTCGCTTAATCCAATAGCATCAGCACCACGGCCCCATATCGAACAGGCCAGATTCTTGCTTGAAAACGTGCTCAAAAATGAAAGTCAACTCAAAGAGTTACTGGCAATTCGAATGGATGAGCTTAGGCATCTCATCGATCAAACCGGCAAACAGCAATCCATCACCTCTACCTATGGAAAGCTGTCAGGGAATATTCTTTATCCAGAAAGTGTTACCCGCGACACACAACTATGATTTCTTCATCCATACTCCAGAAGTCTGCCATATGGCTTCTGGAGCACGGACGATGAAAAACCCCACCCTGTTACAATGCTTTCACTGGTATTACCCCGCTGGCGGTGAATTGTGGCGAGAAGTCACGGCGTTAGCCCCCAATCTTAATGAAATCGGCATCAACATGATTTGGCTGCCGCCCGCGTATAAAGGGGCTTCCGGCGGATATTCGGTTGGCTATGACTCTTACGATCTGTTTGACCTCGGCGAGTTTGACCAGAAAGGCAGTATCGCCACGAAATACGGTGACAAAGCGCAGCTGCTGGAAGCCATCGACGCCCTCAAAAGCAACGAGATTGCCGTCCTGCTGGACGTGGTGGTGAACCACAAAATGGGGGCTGATGAGAAAGAGCCTGTCCGCGTGCAGCGCGTGAACGAACAGGACCGTACACAAATTGATAATGAAATCATCGAGTGTGAGGCCTGGACTCGCTACACCTTCCCCGCCCGCGCCGGGCAATTCTCACAGTTTATCTGGGATTACAAATGCTTCAGCGGCGTCGACCATATTGAAAACCCGGATGAAGACGGGATCTTTAAAATCGTCAACGACTACACCGGCGAAGGCTGGAATGACCAGGTCGATGATGAGATGGGTAACTTCGATTACCTGATGGGCGAAAACATCGACTTTCGCAATCACGCCGTCACCGAGGAGATCAAATACTGGGCCCGCTGGGTCATGGAACAGACGCACTGCGACGGTTTTCGTCTGGACGCCGTCAAGCATATTCCCGCCTGGTTTTACAAAGAGTGGATTGAGCACGTCCAGGAAGTCGCCGAACAGCCGTTGTTTATCGTGGCGGAATACTGGTCTCATGAGGTGGATAAACTTCAGGCCTATATTGACCAGGTCGACGGTAAAACCATGCTGTTTGATGCCCCCCTGCAGATGAAATTCCACGAAGCGTCACGTCAGGGACGAGATTACGACATGAGCCAGATCTTCACCGGTACGCTGGTGGAGGCCGACCCGTTCCATGCGGTGACCCTCGTCGCAAACCATGACACGCAGCCTCTGCAGGCGCTGGAAGCCCCGGTCGAGGCCTGGTTTAAACCGCTGGCGTACGCGCTGATCCTGCTGCGGGAAAACGGCGTGCCGAGCGTCTTCTATCCGGATCTGTTCGGCGCAAGCTATGACGATACGGGAGGGGACGGTGAAACGTACCATATTGATATGCCGGTGATTGAGCAGCTTCACGAGCTGATCCTCGCCCGCCAGCGCTTTGCCCACGGCGTGCAGACGCTGTTTTTTGACCATCCTAACTGCATCGCCTTCAGCCGCAGCGGCACGGAAGATGATCCCGGCTGCGTGGTGGTGATGTCGAACGGCGACGACGGCGAGAAGGTAATTTGCCTGGGGGAAAACTACGGCAACAAAACGTGGCGTGATTTTCTCGGCAATCGTGAAGAAACGGTCACCACGGCGGCGGATGGCGAAGGCACCTTTACCTGTAAAGGGGGAAGCGTCAGCGTGTGGGTGATTGAGGATGCGTTGTAGAACGGGAAACGTGCGGCCTGATGCCCTCGCCCCGTCCCTCTCCCACAGGGAGAGGGCGCAAACACCAAAAACGGCAACGAGGTTGCCGTTTTGCTTTTACCCTTAGGGCAGTTTACTCTCCAGCGGATTCTTGCTCAGGTAATCCGCACATTCCACCGTTGGGCGATCAACCTTCTGCAGCTCCATCCCGTCATATTCAAGCGTAGCGCCGTCGCGATCCAGCGGATAAATATCCAGCTTGCGTGTGACGTTGTAATAGCTGTCTGAACGCAGCATGATCTTACCCGGTACGGCAATCACGCGCTGCCACTGGCGGCAGTCCAGCGTATCGCCCTCTTCCGTCACCACCAGTGTGGCAATCGCTTCAGGGCTGACCAGACTGCTCTGCGGCCCTTTCGACTGCCAGTATCCCGCCAGGTTCGCCGGGACGGGATGCTTGATCACGTCATTATAGTTATCGACCTGAACGCACCCGGTCAGTGCCAGCAGCGCGCCAGCAATTGCTATTTTTTTCATCATCTTTCCTGCATTCGAAGAAAAAAATATTGTGGCATTAAAGCGCTGAGGCTGCCAGCGAAGATCGAGGGGGGCTTAAACCTGCATCCCCATCACTTCCTGATACGCCGACACCAGCTTGTTACGCACCTGGATCCCCATCTGCAGGGAAACCGAGGCTTTTTGCAAATCGGTCATCACATCATTGAGCGCCACGCCCGGCTCGCCGAGGGTGAACTTCTCCGCCTGCGTACGCGCAGCGGTCTGGGTATCGCTGATACGGTCAAGAGCGGCATGCAGTTGCCCCGCAAAGCTGATGGTCGGCTGCTGTTCTGCCACATTCTGATTACGGGCCGTCATCGCCGTTGCCTGCAACTGACTGATGACCCCTTCAATGCCCTGTATAGCCATGACTCTCCCCTGGATGGTTTTTTACGGGGTCAAGACTAACAGCTTGTCAATAAGATAATGGCGGTAAATAGCGTGAAAAAACCAGGTTATTTGACGCATAGAAAATCCGGAATCGTCAAATAATGGCAGGGCCATCAATATGGAACTTTTGTCGTGTTTGCCGACCCGGGAGTCAGTTTTGTTTCTCTACACGAATAACGTAAACCACCAGGATTTAAGAGGTGCGCAATGAGTGCAACAGCATCGACAGCGCCACAAAATAAATCACTCGAGTGGATGAACCGCCTTCGCGCGAATCCTAAAATCCCGTTGATCGTGGCAGGCGCTGCCGCAATTGCGATCCTTGTAGCGATGGTTTTATGGGCGAAAAGCCCTGATTACCGCACGCTCTACAGCAACCTTTCCGATCAGGATGGCGGCGCCATCGTCACACAGCTTACCCAGATGAACATCCCGTATCGCTTTGCCGATAATGGCGGTGCGCTTGAGGTACCTGCTGATAAAGGGCACGAGCTTCGTCTGCGCCTGGCACAGCAGGGCCTGCCAAAGGGCGGCGCGGTCGGCTTTGAGCTGCTGGACCAGGAAAAATTCGGCATCAGCCAGTTCAGCGAGCAGGTGAACTACCAGCGTGCGCTGGAAGGTGAGCTGGCACGCACCATTGAAACGTTAGGCCCGGTAAAGAGTGCCCGCGTGCACCTGGCAATGCCTAAACCCTCTTTATTTGTTCGTGAACAGAAATCCCCTTCAGCCTCCGTTACCGTGAACCTCGAGCCCGGCCGCGCGCTGGACGAAGGGCAAATCAGCGCGGTAACGCATCTCGTCTCCAGCGCCGTCGCCGGCCTGCCGCCGGGTAACGTGACGCTGGTGGATCAAAGCGGACACCTGCTGACGCAATCCAATACCGCCGGGCGTGACCTGAACGACGCGCAGCTGAAATACGCCGCCGACGTTGAAAGCCGTCTCCAGCGCCGCATCGAAGCGATCCTCGGCCCGGTGGTGGGCAACAGCAACGTGCACGCCCAGGTGACCGCGCAGATTGACTTCTCTAATAAAGAACAAACCGAAGAGCAATACAGCCCGAACGGCGATGCGGCTCAGGCGGTCATGCGTTCACGCCAGATCAACTCCAGCGAACAGATCGGCGGGGCCTACCCTGGCGGCGTGCCGGGCGCGCTCTCTAACCAGCCAGCACCAGCAAACGCGGCGCCGATTTCCACGCCGCCGGCCAACCAGCAGAACGGTCAGCAAAATAATCAGCAGACCACCTCAACGACCAATAACGCCGGTCCGCGCTCCAGCAGCCGTAACGAAACCACGAACTATGAAGTGGACCGGACGATCCGCCACACTAAGCTGAACGTGGGCGATATTCAGCGTCTTTCCGTTGCGGTGGTGGTGAACTACAAAACCCTGCCGGACGGCAAACCGTTGCCGTTAACCGCCGAGCAGATGAAGCAGATTGAAAACCTGACCCGCGAAGCGATGGGCTACTCCGAGAAGCGCGGCGATACCCTCAACGTGGTGAACTCTCCGTTTAACTCGGTTGAAGAGACCGGCGGTGAACTGCCGTTCTGGCAACAGCAGGCGTTTATCGACCAGCTGATGTCCGCAGGCCGCTGGCTGCTGGTGCTGATTGTCGCGTGGCTGCTGTGGCGTAAGGGCGTTCGTCCTCAGCTCCAGCGTCGTGCGGAAGCCGAAAAAGCGGCGCGCGAGCAGATGAATACGCGTCAGGAAACGGAAGAAGCGGTTGAAGTTCGCCTCAGCAAAGATGAACAGATGCAGCAGCGTCGTGCTAACCAGCGCATGGGCGCTGAGGTGATGAGCCAGCGCATTCGCGAAATGTCAGATAACGATCCGCGCGTCGTGGCGCTGGTCATCCGCCAGTGGATGGGTAACGAACATGAGTAATACGCTTACGGGCACCGATAAAAGCGTCATCCTGCTGATGACCATTGGCGAAGATCGCGCGGCAGAGGTGTTTAAACACCTCTCCCAGCGAGAAGTGCAAATTCTCAGTGCGGCGATGGCCAACGTGCGTCAAATCTCCAACAAACAGCTGACCGAAGTGCTGTCAGAGTTTGAACAGGAAGCCGAACAGTTTGCCGCGCTGAACGTCAACGCCAACGACTACCTGCGCTCCGTGCTGGTCAAGGCGCTGGGCGAAGAGCGTGCCGCCAGCCTGCTGGAAGACATTCTGGAAACCCGCGATACCGCCAGCGGTATCGAAACGCTCAACTTTATGGAGCCGCAGAGCGCCGCCGACCTGATTCGCGACGAGCACCCGCAGATTATCGCCACCATCCTGGTTCACCTCAAACGTGGCCAGGCGGCGGATATTCTGGCCCTGTTCGAAGAGCGCCTGCGTCACGACGTGATGCTGCGTATCGCGACCTTCGGCGGCGTTCAGCCGGCCGCGCTGGCGGAGCTGACCGAAGTGCTGAACAACCTGCTCGACGGTCAGAACCTCAAGCGCAGCAAAATGGGCGGCGTGAGAACGGCGGCGGAAATCATCAACCTGATGAAAACGCAGCAGGAAGAAGCCGTCATTTCGGCGGTTCGCGAATTCGACGGCGAGCTGGCGCAGAAAATCATCGACGAGATGTTCCTGTTCGAAAACCTCGTCGAAGTGGACGACCGCAGCATCCAGCGCCTGCTCCAGGAAGTGGATTCCGAGTCGCTGCTTATCGCCCTCAAAGGCGCCGAACAGCCGCTGCGCGAGAAGTTCCTGCGCAACATGTCCCAGCGTGCGGCCGATATCCTGCGCGACGACCTTGCCAACCGCGGCCCGGTGCGTCTGTCTCAGGTGGAAAACGAACAGAAAGCCATCCTGCTTATTGTTCGTCGTCTGGCGGAAACCGGCGAGATGGTGATTGGCAGCGGAGACGACACCTATGTCTAATGAGCTGTCGTGGAAGCGCTGGACGCCGGACGATCTGGCCCCTCCCCTTGCCGAATTCACGCCTTCGGTGGTCTCGCCCGCAGAGCCCGACGCGGACGTTGAACAGCCCGAGCTGAGCGAAGAGGAGCAGCAAGCGCAGATGCTGGCGCAGCTGCAAATGCAGGCGCACGAGCAGGGCTATAACGCCGGTCTGAACGAAGGCCGCCAGAAGGGGCACGATCTGGGGTACCAGGAAGGCCTGGCGAAAGGGTTAGAGCACGGCATCGATCAGGCGCGCCAGCAGCAGGCGCCGATCCATGCCCGCATGCAGCAGCTGGTCAGCGAGTTCCAGCACACGCTGGACGCGCTGGACAGCGTGATTGCCTCGCGTCTGATGCAGATGGCGCTGGAGGCGGCGCGTCAGGTTATCGGCCAGACGCCCGTGGTGGATAATACCGCACTGATCAAACAAATTCAGGGTCTGCTTCAGCAGGAGCCGCTGTTCAGCGGCAAACCGCAGCTGCGCGTCCACCCGGACGATCTGCAGCGCGTTGAAGAGAGCCTTGGCGCAACGCTTAGCCTGCACGGCTGGCGTCTGCGCGGCGACCCATCCTTACACCACGGCGGATGCAAAGTCTCTGCCGATGAAGGCGACCTGGATGCCAGCGTCGCCACCCGCTGGCAGGAACTGTGTCGCCTGGCGGCACCGGGAGTCGTCTGATGACCGCACGCCTTACCCGCTGGCTCACCACGCTCGACAACTTTGAGACGAAGATGGCGCAACTGCCATCTGTTCGTCGTTATGGGCGACTGACGCGCGCCACCGGTCTGGTACTGGAGGCCACCGGCCTGCAGCTTCCCCTGGGTGCGACCTGCGTCATTGAGCGTCAGGATGGGCAGGAAACGCGTGAAGTGGAAAGCGAAGTGGTCGGGTTTAACGGCCAGCGCCTGTTCCTGATGCCGCTTGAAGAGGTGGAAGGCATTCTGCCCGGCGCGCGCGTATACGCGAAAAACATCAGCGGCGACGGGCTGCAAAGCGGGAAACAGCTGCCGCTTGGCCCTGCCCTGCTCGGCCGCGTACTGGACGGCAGCGGGAAGCCGCTGGATGGCCTGCCCGCGCCGGACACCACCGAAACCGGCGCGCTGATTACCCAGCCGTTCAACCCCCTGCAGCGTACCCCTATTGAGCACGTGCTGGATACCGGCGTGCGTCCGATTAACGCCCTGCTCACCGTAGGGCGCGGACAGCGCATGGGCCTGTTCGCCGGTTCCGGCGTCGGGAAATCCGTCCTGCTCGGCATGATGGCGCGCTATACCCAGGCCGACGTGATTGTCGTGGGGCTGATCGGCGAGCGTGGTCGCGAAGTAAAAGACTTTATTGAAAACATTCTGGGTGCGGAAGGCCGCGCCCGCTCGGTGGTGATCGCTGCGCCGGCGGACGTGTCGCCGCTGCTGCGTATGCAGGGTGCCGCCTACGCCACCCGTATCGCCGAAGATTTTCGTGACCGCGGCAAGCACGTGCTGCTGATCATGGACTCCCTCACCCGCTACGCGATGGCGCAGCGTGAAATTGCGCTGGCCATCGGCGAGCCGCCGGCCACCAAAGGCTATCCGCCTTCGGTCTTCGCCAAACTTCCGGCGCTGGTAGAGCGTGCGGGGAACGGCATCAGCGGCGGCGGCTCCATCACCGCGTTCTATACGGTGCTGACCGAGGGCGACGACCAGCAGGACCCGATTGCCGACTCCGCGCGCGCGATCCTGGACGGCCATATCGTGCTGTCGCGCCGCCTGGCCGAAGCCGGGCACTACCCGGCAATTGATATTGAAGCGTCCATCAGCCGTGCGATGACGGCATTGATTACCGAGAAGCACTACGCCCGCGTGCGTAACTTCAAACAACTGCTTTCCAGCTTCCAGCGCAACCGCGATCTGGTCAGCGTGGGGGCGTATGCCAAAGGCAGCGACCCGATGCTCGATAAGGCGATTAGCCTGTGGCCGCAGCTGGAGGCGTTTTTACAACAGGGCATTTTTGAGCGTGCCGACTGGGAAGATTCAATCCAGGCGCTGGAGCTGATTTTCCCGCAGGTGTAACACAGGTGGAGGGCGAAGGTCATGGCGCAAAACAGCGCGTTATCAACGCTGAAAGATCTGGCTGAAAAAGAAGTTGATGATGCCGCATTGCAGCTTGGCGCAATGCGACGCGGGTGCCAGCAGGCTGAAGAACAGTTGAAGATGTTAATCGACTATCAGCATGAATATCGCACCAACCTCAATACCGATATGACGCAGGGCATTGGCAGCCAGCGCTGGATTAACTATCAGCAGTTTATCCAGACGCTCGAGAAGGCGATAGAGCAGCACCGCCAGCAGCTAAACCAGTGGACCCAAAAAGTCGATACCGCGCTGAATTTCTGGCGCGAGAAAAAACAGCGGCTGCAGGCCTGGCAGACCTTACAGGACCGGCAGATTGCAGCCTCGACCCTGGCGGAAAACCGCCTGGATCAGAAGAAAATGGATGAGTTTGCCCAGCGCGCATCAATGAGGAAACCGGAATGATCACACTGCAACAACTGCTGATGAGCGACAGCGACCCGTCAGGCGGGATGCAAACAGGGAAAGGCTCCGAGGGGGCACAGGACTTTCTCTCCCTGCTGGCGGGCGCCCTGACGGACGCAACGGGCAAGGGCAACGATGCGCCGCTCACCCTGGCGGATCTGAAAGCCGCCGGCAGCAAGCTGTCGAAAGTCGCGCAGGAGGCCAAAGGCGATACCGCTCTGCAGGCCAAAATTGCCGACCTGCTCTCGCGTCAGCCTGCGCTGAATGGCGTTGAAACGTCGGAGCCCGCGCCGCTTGAAACGTTGGTCTCCGGGCTGGTACCGCTGTCAAAGGGCGACGCGCTGAAGACGCTCACCGCGGCCAACGGTAAAGATGACGCTAAAACCGAGCTGAGCGAAGAAGAGCTGGCGGGGCTAAGCGCGCTGATGGCTATGCTGCCGCACCAGCAGACGACCGCCTCTCGTGCGGCAGGCAGCGACGGCGTTCACGCCACCTCGGCGCTGAGTTCAGCCACGCTTTCGCAAAACGGTGCGGGACAGCCGCCGTCCCTGAACGCGCCTGCGGGAAGCCATGATAAAGCGCCGCTTTCTGCGTCCTATCAGAGCCAGGCGAAGAACAACGGTCCGGATCTCGCCGCCAACGCGCCAGCCACACCGGTCGTGGCCGCAGCCGCTGAGAAGCAGGACTTCGCCAGCGCCTCTTCGTCATCTTCGCCGACCGCTACCCTGGCGCCGATTATCTCCAGCCATGCGGCCAGCCAGCCTGCCGCAACCGTTGCCACCGCCCCGGTGCTAAGCCAGCCTCTGGGCACACATGAATGGCAGCAGTCCCTGAGCCAGCACATCACCCTGTTCACTAAGCAGGGCCAGCAGACGGCGGAGCTGCGCCTGCACCCGGAAGATCTGGGCCAGGTGCAAATCTCGCTGAAGCTGGACGATAACCAGGCACAGCTGCAGATGGTCTCTGCGCACAGCCACGTACGCGCGGCGCTGGAAGCCGCGCTGCCGGTCCTGCGGACCTCGCTGGCGGAAAACGGCATTCAGCTTTCTCAAAGCAGCGTCAGCAGCGAGAGCTTTGCCGGGCAACAGCAGTCTTCATCCCAGCAGCACCATGCTTCACGCCCGGGCCAGCACGGCGGTTTTAATGAAGAGAGCGATGAGCTCCTGCCGACCCCTGCCGCCCTGCAATCCGCGGCGCGCGGTAACGGTGCCGTAGACATCTTCGCCTAAACGCCAGAGGTAGCGTGATTATCCCCGTCTTTTCCACGCTTTGACGACGGCAGGACACGGGATAATCACCTTATTAAGCTGTACCGAAACAGGAAGCTCGTATCAGATGACAGACTCCGCTATCACCAAAAAAAGCAAGCGTTCCATCTGGATCCCGCTGCTGGTGTTGATCACGCTCGCCGCCTGCGCTACCGCGGGCTATAGTTACTGGCGTATGCAGCAGGAACCTTCAACCGCTGCGGCCAAAGCCGAACCTGCCCCACCGCCGGCGCCGGTCTTTTTCCCTCTGGACACCTTCACCGTTAACCTCGGTGACGCGGATCGCGTGCTGTATGTCGGTATTACGCTGCGCCTGAAGGACGAAGCAACCCGCGCGCGCCTGAACGATTATCTGCCGGAAGTGCGTAGCCGCCTTCTCCTGCTGTTTTCTCGTCAGGACGCCTCCGCGCTGGCTACCGACGTGGGTAAGCAAAAGCTGGTCGACGCCATCAAGCAGACGCTGGCCACCCCGCTGGTAAACGGTCAACCTAAGCAGGAAGTCACTGACGTTCTGTACACAGCCTTTATTCTGCGGTAACGACATGGGCGACAGTATTCTTTCTCAGGCAGAAATCGACGCGCTGCTTAACGGCGACAGCGATAAGAGTGACGACCCGCAACCGGGTCTCACCGGCGACGATAATATTCGTCCTTACGATCCCAATACCCAGCGTCGCGTGGTACGTGAACGTCTGCAGGCACTGGAGATCATTAACGAACGTTTTGCACGTCAGTTCCGTATGGGACTGTTTAACCTGCTGCGTCGTAGCCCGGATATCACGGTCGGTGCGATCCGCATCCAGCCGTATCATGAGTTTGCCCGCAACCTGCCGGTGCCAACCAACCTTAACCTGATTCATCTGAAGCCGCTGCGCGGCACCGGTCTGGTGGTGTTTTCCCCAAGCCTGGTGTTCATCGCGGTGGATAACCTGTTCGGCGGCGACGGGCGTTTTCCGACCAAAGTGGAAGGTCGTGAATTCACCCACACCGAGCAGCGCGTCATTAACCGCATGCTGAAGCTGGCGCTGGAATCCTACAGCGACGCGTGGAAAGCGATTAACCCGCTGGAAGTGGAGTACGTCCGTTCTGAGATGCAGGTGAAATTTACCAATATCACCACCTCCCCGAACGATATCGTCGTCAATACGCCGTTCCACGTGGAGATCGGTAACCTGACCGGTGAGTTCAATATCTGCCTGCCGTTCAGCATGATTGAACCGCTGCGCGAGCTGCTGGTTAACCCGCCGCTGGAGAACTCACGCAACGAAGATCAGAACTGGCGTGAAAACCTGGTGCGCCAGGTGCAGCACTCGCAGCTGGAGCTGGTGGCGAACTTTGCCGACATTTCGATGCGGTTATCCCAGATCCTGAAATTACAACCCGGCGACGTTTTGCCGATAGACAAACCCGACCGCATTATTGCCCACGTAGATGGTGTCCCCGTACTTACAAGCCAGTACGGCACGATTAACGGTCAGTATGCGTTACGCGTTGAGCACTTGATCAACCCGATTTTGAATTCGCTGAATGAGGAACAGCCCAAATGAGTGACATGAACAATCCGTCCGATGAAAACAGCGGAGCACTGGACGATCTGTGGGCTGACGCGTTAAACGAGCAAAAAACGACTCCGACAAAAAGCGCGGCGGACGCGGTATTCCAGCAATTAGGCGGCGGCGACGTCAGCGGCACGCTGCAGGACATCGACCTGATTATGGACATCCCGGTTAAGCTGACCGTTGAACTGGGACGCACCCGGATGACCATTAAAGAGCTGCTGCGCCTCACGCAGGGTTCAGTTGTGGCCCTTGACGGCCTGGCCGGCGAGCCGCTGGATATTCTGATCAACGGTTATTTGATTGCCCAGGGTGAAGTGGTGGTGGTTGCCGATAAATACGGCGTGCGCATCACCGACATCATCACCCCGTCTGAACGCATGCGTCGTCTGAGCCGTTAAGCATGAAAACCCAGGCAACAATATCACAGCCTTCCGCCGTTCCCGGCTCCCCGCTGCTCCAGGTGAGCGGGGCGCTGTTCGGTATTATTGCCTTTATTCTTATCGCCGCCTGGCTGGCAAAGCGTTTTGGCCTGGCGGGTAAAACTGCCGGCACCCGCGGCCTGAAGGTCAGCGCCAGCACGACGCTTGGGCCGCGCGAACGCGTGGTCATCGTCGATGTGGAAGATGCGCGTCTGGTTCTGGGCGTAACCGGCTCAAACATCAACGTATTACATAGACTGCCGCCCGCCCCGGTCACGGTGGACGAGCGCGCACAAGCCCCTGCGGATTTTCAGTCCGTCATGAAGAGTTTGCTTAAGCGTTCCGGGAGAACCTGATGCGCCGTTTGTTATCCCTGACGCTTGCGGGCGTTGGCCTGTTTGCTCCTGCGGTTTATGCGCAGCTGCCCGGTCTGGTCTCCACGCCGATTGCGGGCGGCGGCCAGAGCTGGTCGCTCCCGGTTCAGACGCTGGTCTTCATCACCTCGCTGACCTTTATTCCGGCCATTCTGCTGATGATGACCAGCTTTACCCGCATCATCATCGTTTTTGGTCTGCTGCGAAACGCGCTGGGCACCCCTTCGGCGCCGCCAAACCAGGTGCTTCTTGGGCTGGCGCTGTTTTTGACCTTTTTCATCATGTCGCCGGTGATCGATAAGATTTATACCGACGCCTACCAGCCGTTCAGCGAAGACAAAATTTCGATGCAGGAGGCGCTGGAAAAAGGCGCGCAGCCGCTGCGAGAATTTATGCTGCGCCAGACGCGCGAGGCGGACCTGGCGCTCTTCGCCCGCCTGTCCAACACCGGCGAGCTGCAGGGCCCGGAAGCGGTACCGATGCGCATTCTGCTGCCGGCCTATGTCACCAGCGAGCTGAAAACCGCGTTCCAGATTGGCTTTACCATCTTTATCCCGTTCCTGATTATCGACCTGGTGATCGCCAGCGTCCTGATGGCGCTCGGGATGATGATGGTACCGCCCGCCACCATTGCCCTGCCCTTTAAGATCATGCTTTTTGTGCTGGTCGACGGCTGGCAGCTGCTGGTCAGCTCGCTGGCGCAAAGTTTTTACAGTTAAGGAACGGCAATGACACCCGAATCGGTCATGATGATGGGCACGGAAGCGATGAAAGTCGCGATTGCCGTTGCCGCGCCGCTGCTGCTTGTCGCGCTGGTTACCGGCCTGATTATCAGTATTCTTCAGGCTGCCACGCAGATTAACGAAATGACGCTGTCGTTTATCCCGAAAATCATCGCCGTATTCGTGGCGATTATCGTGGCCGGACCGTGGATGCTGAACCTGCTGCTGGATTATATGCGCAACCTGTTTACCAATCTGCCGTACATCATCGGCTGACCTGACGATGCTGCACTTCACCAGCGACCAGTGGGTTCAGTGGCTCGGCGTCTATTTCTGGCCGATGCTGCGCATTCTGGCGCTGATCTCCACCGCCCCCATTCTCAGCGAGAAATCGATCCCCAAGCGCGTTAAGGTGGGGCTGGGCATTATCATCACCATTATCGTCGCCCCTTCCCTGCCACCCGTGAATATTCCCATCTTCTCGGCTAACGCAATATGGGTCGCTTTACAGCAGGTGATGATTGGCGTCGCCGTGGGCTTTACCATGCAGCTCGCCTTCGCCGCCGTGCGCACGGCCGGCGAGTTGATTGGCCTGCAGATGGGGCTATCGTTCGCCACGTTTGTCGATCCCGGCAGCCATCTCAACATGCCGGTGCTGGCGCGCATCATCGATCTGCTCGCCATGCTGCTGTTTCTGTCGCTCAACGGTCATCTGTGGCTCATCTCCATGCTGGTGGATACTTTCCATACGCTGCCGATCGGTGATAACCCGGTCAACAGCAATGCCTTCCTCGCGCTGACCCGCGCGGCGGGGCTGATCTTCCTCAACGGTCTGATGCTGGCTCTGCCGATCATCACCCTGCTGCTCACCGTCAACCTGGCATTAGGCTTACTGAACAGAATGGCACCGCAGCTCTCGGTGTTTGTGATTGGTTTTCCGCTAACGTTGACGGTCGGAATTTTATTAATGTCATTACTGATGCCACTTATCGCCCCCTTCTGTGAACATTTATTCGGCGAGATATTCAATCTGTTAGCGGATATTGTCAGCGAATTGCCACGTAAATAATAGTCCTCACGATCGCTATTGTCTTTCTGAGGATATTCCTAAAATAAAACGCGAAAAACATCTTCCAGGATATATCTGACGCGGTTTAAATGTTTCTAACCACCTCACAATACTTAATATTTACTTTACTTTAAGAAGATTCCTGGCAAATTATACGTAACTTTACGGGATAGTGAGTCCGCCTGAAAGTCTTTGTCATGCTCACAGGTTTATTATTTTTTTCCATCCCGTATGGCTGTTTTGAGCTCTCAGGCAGATGGTGAATTATCGTTACGCATTGAGTGAGGGTATGCCATGTCAACGATCATTATGGATTTATGCAGCTACACCCGGCTAGGGTTAACCGGGTACCTGGCAAGCAGAGGGGTAAGAAAGAGAGACATCAACGATGCACACACCGTTGAAGAACTCGCAGCCGCTTGTGACGAACTCAAACCAGGCGTGGTGTTTATTAATGAGGACTGTTTCATTCACGATCCAGCCAACAGTCAGCACATTAAGCAAATCATTAATCAACATCCAAAAACCCTGTTTATTGTTTTTATGGCGATCGCGAATATCCATTTCGATGAGTATTTGTTGGTCCGTAAAAATTTATTGATCAGTTCTAAGTCGATTAAACCCGAGTCGCTGGATGACATTCTGGGTGATTATTTGAATAAAGAAGTTAAAAATGTAGGAGCGGTTAACTTACCCACCCTTTCATTAAGCAGGACTGAATCAAGTATGCTGCGAATGTGGATGGCTGGACAAGGAACTATTCAGATCTCTGACCAGATGAATATTAAAGCGAAAACCGTTTCGTCACACAAAGGAAATATTAAAAGGAAAATTAAAACGCATAATAAGCAAGTGATCTATCACGTGGTACGTCTGACCGATAATGTGACGAACGGGATTTTCGTCAACATGCGTTAGTGGCTTAAACCCCTTTGCACCCTACCTTTGATCTCTGGCCTGGCCAGAGATTTTTGCTTTTGCGGACGTGGTCGGGCACGCGCAATGCCACCCGACGCCGTACTACTCCGCTTTCTCAACAAAAATGCCGTCCGGATGCCCCAGTTCGTTAAAAAACCAGATGCCGAGCGGGTAGTCTTCCAGTGAGACCAGGTACATTGTGCCTTCACTAAACTCTTCAATTGCCAGCACCACCCCCGGGCGGCGCGGTCCACCGTCCGTTTTAACGGTTACCCGATCGTTGACCTTCATACATTCCTCCTCTGGTTTTGAGCCAGTGTAGAACAAAACGCAAAAACACACATCGCCGCACGGCGTGAATGGCGTTTTTATACGCAGTCTATACTTACCGTGGACACGGTTTAATGAGGAGCCCCGTAATGAAGACCGATAAAGAGTACAGCGACACCATCAAACGCGAGGTCGAGGTGGATGTCGATGCCCTGCTGGCCGCCATCAATGAGATCAGTGAGTCAGAAGTCCGCCGCACGAACGATGGTTCGGACCACGTCATTGTTAACGGGAGGGATTATCACACCTACCGCGAGCTGGCGGAGGCCTTCGAGCTGGATATTCATGACTTTAGCGTGTCTGAAGCAAATCGTTAGCACGAAAAAAATCCCGGTCATGGGGATGGCCGGGATCAAAACTTGCTTATGCAAGAAGCACTTGAAAATTCGTTACACCAGGAAATCTGATGTACAAACAACACTATCCCCAACGATTTTGCATGACAAGCATATATTCTTACGGCGAATATAATATTTTTAACATAATCGTTTTGGTTATGAGCAACAACATACGCCGAATGCGGGTTTGGCTGGATCAGTTCTTCTCAATCCGGTTAAAGCCCAGATATTTTTTTAGGAATATTCTTAGATTAAGGCTCATTCGTTTTCGGGAGTTACTATGCTTTCACTCCGGGGTCCCCTGCTGATTTTTTCCGATCTGGATGGATCGCTGCTGGATATTCATACCTATGAGTGGCAGCCCGCGATGCCGTGGCTGGATAAACTGCAGGATAACCAGGTACCGGTGATTCTTTGCAGCAGCAAGAGCGCGGCAGAGATGCTGGATATTCAGCAGGATCTGGGTCTGGAAGGGTTACCGTTTATCGCTGAGAACGGCGCGGTGATTCAGCCTGACGTGCGCTGGGAAATGGGTCAGCGCCACATCAACGGCATGACGCACCGGGAGATTCGTCCGCTTATTGAGCAAATCCGCCAGCAGGCGGGCTTCAAATTCACCACCTTTGACGACGTGGACGAACGCGTCATTAGCGAATGGACGGGGGTGACCCGCTACCGGGCGGCGCTTGCCCGCAAGCATGACGCCTCCGTCACGCTCATCTGGCGTGATTCCGACGAAGCCATGGCCCGGTTTGAAGCGGCGCTGGCGCAACGCGGGCTGAAATGCCTGCAGGGAGCCCGTTTCTGGCATATTCTCGATGCCGGCTGCGGTAAGGACGTTGCGGCTAACTGGCTAATCGCGCAGTACCGTGAACGGGAAAATATTGAACCCACGACCCTGGGGCTCGGCGATGGGCCGAACGACGCGCCGCTGCTGGACAGCGTGGACTTCGCGGTGGTGATTAAGGGGATAAACCGCCAGGGTGTTAAGTTACGGGACGATAACCCCCGCCGGGTTTATCACACCCGGCAGGCGGGACCGCTCGGCTGGCAGGAGGGGCTGGATCACTTTTTGTTATGATCGTGCCAGACAACCCGGTTACGTCCGTCCTGTTTAGCTTTATATAACCGGGCATCCGCGACGGACTGCAGCTGTTCGAAATCGTAATTTCCGTTTTCCCGGGCGCTGCTGACGCCGAGTGACGCGCTGATGCGCAGGGTCGTACTCTTCTTCACCAGAATCTCCTTGCTGTTGATTCGGCAGCGAATACGCTCCGCGACGCCTCTCGCCTCCTCAAGACCGAGCCCCGGCAGGACGATACAAAACTCTTCCCCGCCCACGCGTCCTGCCACGTCGTTTTTACGCAATGCGCTGGAAATCAGCCCTGCCGAGTGGGAAAGCACCTTATCACCGGCCTGGTGACCGAACCGATCGTTGACGCTTTTAAAATGGTCGAGGTCTAACTGAATGACCGAGAACGGCAACGACTGTTGATGACACTTCTTCGCCAGCAGTTTCGCGCGTTCGAACAGCGCGCCGCGATTATTCAGGCGGGTTAGCGGGTCGTGCCAGGCCTGCCACTTGAGCAAGTGCTGCAGCGTATACATATTGCTGACCATCCGGCGGATCACCAGCCACGAAATCAGCAGCATCGCGGTAAAGAGCGCCCACAGTAATGCCAGTACGATACTGATGCTGCCGAAGTCGCCCTGTACCCCTTCCTGCAGAGTATGGACACGCAAAACCAGGCCATCAAAATGATCGAGCCGCTGCCAGCTAATGAAACGGCTGCCGAGGCGGATGCCACCACCAGTATCGTGCTCGATCGCCTGCGCTATCTGCGCGAGTTCGCGTTCATCGAAATGGTTCACCTGTTTATCTGTCTTTTCAGAGGAGGCAATCATATTGAGCCGGGAGTCGTACAGCTGATACTCCCCCTCCGTACGGTCGTCCGTCGCCTCTGCCAGCAGGCGTTGCATCGTATTCAGCGAGAAATCCATCGCCACCACGCCATACCAGTAGTGATTGAAATAAATGGGGACGCTGGCAGTGATCGTTCGCTCGTCACCGGTCCAGGATGACGGCGTGGAGATAAACCAGCGCACCGCGCGGGAGCGATTGTTACGTTCCGACTGCTGGGTAAACCAGGACTGCGTGACCAGGTGATAATAGCGGGGGATAATATCGCTCGCCTCTATTAGCGTGTCCGTCGAAAGATAAAACCCGGCGCGTGAAACGTAGATCACCCGCGATTCACTATGCCTGCTCGACGTCGCCAGCCTGAGCAGATAACCCACCTCAAGCGCGGCTGAAATTTCATTGCTGATGCGTTCAGCGTCCCGGTTCAGAATCGACGTTTTTTCAACAAACGCATCCGAGACGCCGTTAATCGGAAGTGTGCGATTTCTATCAACGAGGAGCTGCCAGGTGGGACGCATGCGTAATGCGTTAAAGTGCGATACTGCATCGTGCAAAACATTGAAGGCCAGCGGCGTCTGTAGCGCATCGCGCATGCTCTGGCGAAATAACAGCATTTTATCCACGCTGTACTGCAGCTGCCTGTCCAGCGAGCTGGCCACGGTTTCCAGGTGGTTGCGCTGGCTGGAGATATACGCCTCTTCGAGGACAACCACTTCACGCCAGGTCAGGAGGGTTGAAAATACCAGAACAGTGATAAAACAGAGGTTAACAATCAAACCCGGATTGCTACGCTTATGCAGCCATTGCAGAAAAGATCGTCTTACAACAAAGGTATCGCGCTGCACACACACTCCCTGATTACTGCCTTACACCCGGTACTTCAGTTAAAAACGCCCGGCAAAGCCGGGCGTTATGTGATTAAGCCTGATCGTGCTTGCGCTGGCCGTCACCCGGCTGAAGCTCATCTTCACGAAAGGCTTCCTGCTTAATGCTGTAGCCATCATGCCACCGACATTCCACCATTCCGCTGGAATACCCGGTGACAATCATGCGCGGGCCGCCCTTCTTAGGCTTAACTTCATCACTGACCAAAAAGACCATACCTGCCTCCTGTATCAGGGTGAAACTGTTTCAATTTAGACGAGGAATGGTCTTTTTGCACCCTGCGACGGGTAACAATTAGTGCGCCGTACCGCGCATTTTTTCGATCAGTTTCACCGCCGCCACCACGATAGCGCCAACGATAAAGCCCAGCACCAGATTAAGCAGCGTGGGCAGAATCGCTGCCACCACGCTCCCCTGCGCCGAGGCGAAATGTTCGATGGCATGGTGCAGCGGCGCAATGCCGTGGACCACAATGCCGCCGCCCACGAGGAACATCGCCAGGGTCCCCACCACGGACAAGCTCTTCATCAGCCACGGCGCCAGCGTCAGTAAGCCTTTGCCGATGCCTTTAGCCACCGCGCTGGATTTCTCCTCCAGCCAGTAGCCGATATCATCCAGCTTCACGATCAGCCCGACCAGGCCGTAAACGCCCACCGTGACCAGAATGGCGATCCCGGAGAGGATCAACACCTGATTCAGCAGCGGCGCATCGGAGACGATGCCCAGCGTAATGGCGACAATTTCAGCCGAAAGAATAAAGTCGGTGCGAATGGCGCCTTTGATTTTATCGCGCTCGAAAACTTTCGGATCCTGCGCGGCAAGCGCTTCAAGGCGCTGCTGGCGCGCCTCCGGGGTATCCTTCTGCTTACGCGAGCTCAAAGAGTGCAGGACCTTCTCCACGCCTTCGAAGCACAAGAATGCCCCGCCAATCATCAGCAGCGGCGTGATGGCCCAGGGGATGAATGCGCTGATCAGCAGCGCCAGCGGCACCAGGATCACTTTGTTCAGAAACGAGCCTTTTGCCACACCCCACACCACAGGCAGCTCACGGTTAGCCCGTACCCCGCTCACCTGTTGGGCGTTAAGCGAGAGATCGTCCCCCAGCACCCCTGCGGTTTTCTTCGCCGCCAGTTTCCCCATCACGGAAATATCATCCAGTAAGGTGGCAATATCATCCAGCAATGTTAATAAGCTACTTCCTGCCAAAATGGTGATCCTTCTTTTTTTGGTAATTAAGTGAATAGTATGGAGCAAAAGCGCAATCGCGGAAACAGGCAGCTTTCGTCAACAAAAAATTCACATCAACTACACAATTAAAGGGCTCGCCAGCGCGATAGTTTTCGCGTTTACTATCAGCGACCTTTTTATTTCGTCGTGAGGGATTATGCGTTTCCGGCAACTGCTTCCGCTTATCGGGGCACTTTTTTCGCTGTATATCATCTGGGGTTCCACCTATTTTGTCATTCGCATCGGCGTGGAAAGCTGGCCGCCGCTGATGATGGCGGGCATTCGCTTCCTCTCGGCGGGTGTGCTGCTACTGGCCTTCCTGCTGCTGCGCGGGCATAAGCTTCCACCGCTCCGCCCAATGCTGAACGCCGCCCTGATAGGCCTGCTGCTGCTGGCGGTGGGGAATGGCTTTGTGACCATTGCCGAGCACCAGAACGTACCGTCAGGGATCGCCGCCGTGGTCGTTGCCACCGTACCGCTGTTTACCCTCTGCTTCAGCCGCCTTTTCGGCATCCGCACCCGCAAGCTGGAGTGGCTGGGGATTGGCATCGGCCTTGCCGGCATCATTCTGCTTAACAGCGGCGGTAACCTGAGCGGGAATCCGTGGGGCGCAGTGATTATCCTTATCGGCTCGATGAGCTGGGCGTTTGGTTCCGTATACGGTTCGCGTATCGAGCTGCCGACCGGCATGATGGCGGGGGCAATAGAGATGCTTGCGGCTGGGATTGTGCTGCTGCTGGCCACAGCCCTGACGGGAGAGGAGCTGACTACCCTGCCGCCGTTGTCGGGCTTCCTGGCGGTAGGCTATCTGGCGCTGTTTGGCTCAATCATCGCCATCAACGCCTATATGTTCCTGATCCGTAACGTCTCGCCGGCGGTCGCCACCAGCTATGCCTACGTCAACCCGGTCGTGGCCGTGCTGCTCGGCACCGGGCTTGGCGGTGAAACGCTCTCTCCGGTTGAGTGGTTAGCTTTAGGGGTGATTGTTTTTGCCGTCGTGCTGGTGACCTTAGGCAAATATTTGCTGCCGGCAAAGCCCGTGGTTACGCCTTGCGAGGTGGAGAAACCGTAAGCGCGTGGATCCCCTGCGTGTCGATCTGCGCGGCCTGGCCGCCGCCGCAGATCCACTCTTCCAGCCGTTCGCTCAGATCGGCATCGTTCAGCTTTAACCGCCCTTTCAGCGCACATTCCCAGACGATCAGCACTCTCCAGCCCTGCGCGACAAGCGTGGCGAGATCCCGCGCGTCGCGTTCAACGTTCTTGCCAATCTTCTCCAGCCAGAAATCGGTGCGCGTTGCCGGGACTTTAAACAGGTAGCAGTCGTGATGATGCCAGAAACAGCCGTGGGTGAAGATAATGCACCGATACGCGTCAATGACGAAATCCGGGCGACCCGCAAGCGCGGGATCCTGCACGCGAAAGTCGAAGCCCGCCTGCGTCAGCAGCCCGGCCAGACGCTTTTCTATCGCGGTGTCACGTGTGCCGATGGCACGCATGTTTTTGCTGCGCGTGGCCTTATCGTGAACGTCCGTCATTGACGGCCTCATCCTGGCGGAGCGCCACCGCCTGTCTGATGCGCGGGGCCAGCAGTTTTGCCACCGCCGCGAACGCGGGCACCACCACCGAGTTACCAAACTGACGGTAAGCCTGAGTGTCCGAAACCGGAATGCGGAAGCGGTAGCCCTGTGGCGTTTCAAAGCCCATCAGCCGGGCGCACTCCCGCGGCGTGAGGCGCCGCGGACGGTGACGCTGGTTTTGCGGATCGTCGAAATCTTTCTCGCCCAGCGCTTTATCCCAGCCTCTGTCGATCAGGATTTCCGCGCCGTCTTTATAGTAGCGAGCGGACAGCGTGCGGGTCACGCTGTGCGGATCGTTTGGGTTCACCATGCCAAACCCGAAGCCGTTGCCTTTGGCCTGATGCTTTTTGGCATAGCGGTAGAGGTATTTCCACAGGATTGGGGTAAGGATAAATTTCGCGTCGACCACCGGCTCCAGCAGGTCGGCAATCGTTGGACGACGCTCGGGGTATAAGGAGGGAATATCCCGCAGGGTGAAATCCCCCTTAAGATTGAGATCGCGGCGGAAACCGACGAGCACAATGCGTTCGCGATGCTGGGGCAGGAAATGTTTCCCGTCGATAATTTTCGGGTCATCCGCGCCCATGTCCCCGGAATCAGCCACGTCATAGCCCAGCTCGTCCAGCGTCTGCATGATAATGCGGAAGGTCTTTCCACCGTCATGGCTCTTTAAGTTCTTGACGTTTTCCAGCACGAATATGGCCGGGCGACGGGCGTCAATGATTCGGGCCACATCGAAAAACAGCGTTCCCTGCGTATCGCAGGCAAAACCGTGGGCACGCCCGAGGGCATTCTTTTTGGAGACGCCGGCCAGCGAGAAAGGCTGACACGGGAAGCCCGCCAGCAGCACGTCATGCGCCGGAATCGTCTGGCGAATGTGCTCGGCGGCTTGTTCATCCGTGACGCCGCTTTTATGGCTCAGGGTAACGTCGCGGATATCGGCGTTGAAATGATGTTCATGCGGATCGCAGTACCAGTTCGCTTTATAGGTGCGTACCGCATGTTTGTTCCACTCGCTGGTAAACACGCACTGACCGCCGATAGCTTCAAAGCCGTGCCGGATGCCACCGATGCCGGCAAACAGATCGATAAAGCGGAAGGCATAGTTCGGGTGCGCGGCAGACGGACGCGGAAGCAGGTCTTGCAGATAACGAAACTCGCTTTCGCTCAGGCGGCGCCCTGCCCGATCGCTGGTCAGCAGTCGCTTAAGGATGGCCGGGCTCCAGTGGCTCTCGCCGTGCGCCACCAGCTGGTTTGCCAGCGTTTTAGCGTCATAAATATCCAGCAGCTGGCGCAGTAATGCCTGCACCGTTGCCGTTGACTTCTCAGCCTGCTCTGGCGCGGGCTCTGTCACTGATCGATTTTCCTGCATTCTTTTAACCGGGCAATAAAGACTGGAAACAGATTACCACAGTTCACTTTCGCAAACTGCGACGGAAGCGGTGTTGAATCTGGCTATCCAGCCCGATGCAGTCGCCCTGTAATTCGGCACTGAGTTTCGCCATAAACTGAATCAGAAAATCGGCGTTGTGCTGCGCGAGCTCGCGCCCGACGTCGGTTTGCATTGTATCAGGCAAGCGCAGCAGCTTGGTCTGAAAATGATCGAGCGCAAACGCCCGGTCATCAAGCGGGCGCGCGTCGGCAAACGGATCGTCCGCGTTAAAAAGCGGTACTCCCAGCGCACCTGACACGGCAAACACGCGCGCCAGGCCAATCGCCCCCAGCGCCTCCAGACGATCTGCATCCTGGACAATTTTGGCCTCAATCGTGGACGGCGTCAGGCCGGCGCTAAAACTGTGCGCCTCGATGGCGTGCTCCACGGCGGCATAGCGATCGGACGGGAAGTCAGGGAAATCGCGGTGCAGAATGTCCCGCGTTCTGCGCGCAGCCAGACGCGACGACTGGCTGCGTTCAGGATGATTTTTCGGCAGGCTAACGATGTCGTGAAAATAGCAGGCGGTCAGGATCGTCAGCGGGTCGACGTGGTGATGAACCATGATTTTCTGTGCCGTCAGCCAGACGCGGCGGAAGTGTGAAATATCGTGCGCGGTGTCATCGGTCGCGTGATGTTCATCAAGCCAGGATTCAAAGCGCTGCTGCCACTGTATGAGTTCCATCATCCTTTCCTGTTACGAAAATGGGCACTGAATTATAACATAGCTAAATAAAATAAATTAAAAAATAGAACCCCGAAATACTTAATAATAATTACCCGCAATACTTTCAAGCGATTAATTCATTTGAAAAATAAAGAGATTTTTGGAAATATTTTGTAATATTTTCACTGGTTTAATTACATTTATTTTTGAACCAAATTCACGAGCCATAGAATAGTATCAGACACGTAATTACGGAGGGTGATTACATATATTCATATAAATTATCTTTAAAGGGAATATATAATGAAAAGAAAAGTTCTGGCAATTCTTGTACCCGCATTATTAATGGCTGGCGCGGCAAACGCGGCTGAAATGTATAACAAAGACGGCAATAAAGTTGACCTGTACGGCAAGGTTGACGCGCGTCATACCTTCTCCGACAACGCGGGCGACGACGGCGACGAAACCTACGTGCAGATTGGTTTCAAAGGCGAAACACAGATTACCCGCGATCTGGTCGGTTACGGTCAGTGGGAATATAAAACCTACGCAAATGATACCGAAGACGCCGGGGATACCTCTTTCAACCGTCTGGCCTATGCGGGCCTGAAATATGGCGAATACGGCTCATTTGATTATGGCCGTAATTACGGCGTCGTGTATGACGTTGAAGCCTGGACCGATATGCTGCCGGTATTTGGTGGCGATTCCTACACCTGGACTGACAACTATATGGTTGGCCGTACCAACGGTGTTGCGACCTACCGTAATAATGATTTCTTCGGTCTGGTTGATGGCCTGAACTTCGCGCTGCAGTATCAGGGTGCTAACGAAGGCGCAAACGCTAACGAAGATCAGGAAGGCACCAAAAACGGTCACGACGACGTACGCTTCCAGAACGGCGACGGCTTCGGTATGTCTACCACCTATGACTTCGACTTCGGTCTGACGCTGGGTGCGGCGTATTCTTCCTCTGACCGCACCAACGATCAGGTTGCTTATGGTGCGGGCAACTATAACCGCTTCAGCAAATACGCAGGCGGTGACCGTGCAGACGCATGGACCGTTGGCGCAAAATATGATGCTCAAGGCGTCTATCTGGCAATGATGTACGCGGAAACCCGCAACATGACGCCGTACGGCAGCGACGGCATCGCCAACAAAACGCAGAACTTTGAAGCCGTAGCGCAATACCAGTTTGACTTCGGTCTGCGCCCATCCCTGGCGTGGGTCTATTCCAAAGGCATCGATCTGGGCGGTAACGATTATCACCCACGCAATGGCTATGACTATGTAGACCAGGATCTGGTTAACTACATCGACCTGGGCATGACCTACAACTTCAACAAGAACTTCTCCACCTACGTTGATTATAAAATCAACCTGCTGGACGAAGATGACGCCTTCTACAATGACAACGGTATTGCAACCGATGACATTGTTGGCATCGGCATGATCTACCAGTTCTGATCCCTGAAAATGCTAAAGCCCGCATTTGCGGGCTTTTTTGTTTCAAGGGACACTATTTTACGGCGCTTCCTGCAGCGCCACGCGGATAAACCCGTTATTCTGCACCAGCAGCTCATGGGCTTTCCACGCATCCAGACCGGTCAGCACCATTAACACCGCCGTTTTACAGTGGTGGTTACAGCTCTCCAGCGCGGCCTTTGCCTGCGCCCGGGTGCATCCTCCCGCCTCCATCACGATGGCGATCTGCCGTTCGGCCCATTTGGTACTGCTTCCCTCAAGATCCACGCGCAGGTTGCTGTAAACGCGCCCGGTGCGAACGGCCAGCGCGGTGGTAATCATCGAGAGGATCATTTTTTGCGCGATCCCCGCCCTGGTATTGCGATACCCGGCAACCACATCAGCCCCAAGCTCTGGGACAATTACCATGCTTGCCAGCTGTGCTGCTTCACTTTGTGCATCACCGGTGATGACCGCAACCGGCGCTCCCAACGACCACGCATGCCGCATTGCCCCCCAGACCCACGGCGTTTTTCCGCTGACGGTCACGGCAAGCATCATATCGTGCTCATCAAATTTAATGGCCTGCAGATCAGCCACCCCGCGCTCGTAGCTCCCATCCCCCTCTTCTGCCGTCACGGCAATTACCGGCGTTTTACCCGGCGCATACTCATCTGCAGCCTGTTGTGCGGCGCAGCCCGACGGTCCTGCCCCGACAATGACCAGACGGCCGCCGTGGTTGAGCGCCGAGGCGGCGTTATCCACCGCGCGGGCGATTGTCGTTAAGCAGGGGGTTATAGCAGCAGAAATGCGTGCATCTTCCTCATGGATAACCTTCAGCATGTCCAGCGTGGACAATCTATCTATATTCATCGTGCTGGCGTGCCGTCTTTCCTTGACTGAACCGGTAAGCGTAATGCTCATAAACAGCCTCCTTATTATGAGTACCCACACACTATAAAGTGTTTTATATAGATGACCTGCGAGTGGGGTCACGAAAAGAAGAGTAAATCGACGCTTTTACATGGCTTTAAGAAAAGCCCATCATCAGCGATAATCACTCCCTTTCTTAATCATCGCGGAGTGTTGATGAGCGATTTGCAGCCTTTCCCTCTGACGCGCAAGCGCCCCATGAAACTGTACACGCTGGTCACGTTGATGGTGTCCGCGATTATCGCCTCGGTGTTGCTGGTAGTTTTTGCGCTCTATTCCGTGCAGATCACCCGGGCGACCCGCGATGATGTAAAAGATACCGCTCTGGGCATCGCGCGCACGCTGGCCGACAGCCCGGAGATCCAGCGCGGCCTGATGCAGTCGCCGCAGGCCGACATCATTCAGCCCATCGCCAAAGCCGTCACCCAACGCAACGATCTGCTGCTTACCGTGGTGACCGACATGCGGGGGATTCGCTACTCGCACCCGAACGAGGCGCTCATCGGCCTGCATTTTATCGGCAACGATCTGGAACCCGCGCTGGAAGGCAAAGAGAATGTCTCGGTTAACCGCGGCGCCCTCGCCGAGGCGCTTCGCGTTTTCACGCCGGTCTATGACAGCCAGCACGATCAGATCGGGGTCGTCGTGGTCGGGATCTCCCTCAAAAAGGTGGAAGACCAGATAGCCCGCGGGCGGCTCAACGCGCTCTGGACGATTTTGTTCAGCATCTTTATGAGTTCGATGGCGATTTGGGGTCTGGTACGGGTGCTGAAGCGCATTCTTTTCGGGCTCGAACCCTATGAAATCTCCGCCCTGTTCGAACAGCGCCAGGCGATGCTGCAGTCGCTTCGCGAAGGGGTGCTGGCCGTCGATATTCACGGCCGCGTGACGATGATTAACCACGCTGCCAGAGAGATATTACTTCTTCCCTCCGGCAAGCAGACCGAAAACACCAGCGAGCCGCTGCTGGCAAACCTGCGTGAGGTATCGAAAACCGGGATTGCGCGTCAGGATCAGGAGATCAGCTGCAACGGACGACTGCTGCTCTGCAACATGGTGCCGGTCAAAAGCCAGAATCGGGTGATCGGGGCTATCAGCACCTTCCGCGATAAAACGGAAATCAGCCAGCTGATGCAGCGTATTGATGGCATGGTCAACTACGTCGACGCCCTGCGCAGCCACACGCACGAGTTTATGAATAAACTGCATGTGATCCTGGGCCTGCTGCACATGAAGCGTTACGACAAGCTGGAGGAGTACATCATCCAGACGGCGCATAATTACCAGACGGACATTGGCACGATCCAGAGCAAGGTAAAGTCCCCGGTCGTTGCCGGGTTCCTGCTGGGTAAAATCAACCGGGCGAAAGAGGCCGGCGTCACCCTGACCCTGGCGGATGAAAGCCTGATACCGGATACCGGCAGTGAAGAGCAGGTTGCGGTGCTGATCACCGCCCTGGGTAACTTAATCGAAAACGCGCTCGACGCGATGGCAGGACAGCAGGAAGGCGAGATTGGCCTGCTGCTGCATTATCAGAATGGCTGGCTCAGCTGCGAAGTCAGCGACGACGGCCCCGGCATTGATCCCACTCAGCTGGAGGCTATTTTTACTAAGGGGTTCTCAACAAAAGGTGAAAACCGCGGCGTTGGGCTGTTCCTTGCTCGCCAGCAGATCCAGAACCTGGGCGGCGATATTACCGTCGAGTCTGAGCCTGGCGTATTTACCCAATTTTTTGTTCACATCCCCTGGGATAGCGAGAGGAATATCGCGTGATAAATGTATTAATTGTCGATGATGACGCCATGGTAGCCGATCTCAACCGTCTGTACGTCAACCGTGTTGAAGGCTTCAGCTGCTGCGGCGTCGCCTCCACGCTCAATCAGGCCAGGGCCTTTATCAATAACCCCAGCCAGCCTGTCGATCTGGTGCTGCTGGACGTCTACATGCAGCAGGATAACGGGCTGGATCTGCTGCCCGATATTCGCGCGTCAGGCCGCCCGATTGATGTGATTATGATCTCCTCGGCCGCCGATGCCGCCACGATCCAGACCTCCATCCACTACGGCGTGGTGGATTATCTGATAAAGCCGTTCCAGTTCCCGCGCTTTGAAGAGGCGCTGAACGGCTGGAAGGCAAAGCACAGCCTGATGGGCTCGCACCAGTATTACGAGCAGGCGGACGTCGACAGGCTGATCCACGGCGGCGCGCCGGAGCTGGCGGACACTAAAAAATTGCCGAAGGGGTTAACGCCGCAAACGCTGCGCACGATTTGCCAGTGGATTGATGGCCACCCGGAGACGGAATTTTCCACCGACGATCTGGCTAACGCAGTCAATATCTCCCGCGTCTCCTGCCGTAAGTACCTGATTTGGCTTGCGCAGATCAACATTCTGTTCACCAGCATTCACTACGGCGCCACCGGGCGTCCGGTGTATCGGTACCGCTTACAGCCGGAACAGATCGGGCTGCTCAAACAGTACTGCCAATAACGCGGTAGCTCTCGTCCAGAAGGGTAAAACGGAAGTGGTGCATCGAGGAGATGACCACTTCTTTTGTTTTGGTCACAAAGATAGCTTCAATATCGGGGCGCGCGCGCAGGGCGGCACAGCCCTTTTCTACCCCCATGCCGAACATCAGCGTGGTCCAGATGTCGCCGTCAATGGAGTCTTTTGAAATGATAGTGACGCTCTCCAGCTCGTTGTCGAGCGGATACCCGGTGCGCGGATCGAGAATATGGTGATAGCGCTTGCCGTTCTGCTCGAAGTAGCGCTCGTACGTTCCCGAGGTCACCACGGAGAGGTTCTCCACCGTCATCGCACCGATAAGCGCGTCACCGGCAAACGGTTTTTTTAGCCCCACGCTCCAGCCCCCTTCCGGCGAGCCTAACGTCTGGATGTTTCCGCCGAGGTTGATCAGCCCCAGCCCAGCGCCCTCTTTGCGCAGGTAGTCCCGCACCCGGTCGGCGATATAGCCTTTGGCGATGGCCCCCAGATCAATCTCCATCCCCGATCTGGTCAGAAACACGCTGGTCTGCGCCTCATCAAGGATGACCTCCTCGGGCCGGGTTATCGCCAGCAGGGACGCAATGTCATCGGCAGGCGGAACGCTGTCTCCCTGAAAGCCAATCTTCCAGCGCTTCACCAGCGGGCCGATCGCCAGGTTAAACGCGCTGTCTTTTAGCAGGCTTGCCGCTTTGGCACAGCGGATCAGTTCAAACACCGGACGACTGACGGCAACCGGATGCTGGCCCGCCGCATGGTTGATGTCCATCACCTGGGAATGCGCCCGGTTAACGGTGAGGAGATCTTCGTACTGTTTGATCAGGCGGAAAACGCGGGACGCGAGGGCTTCGTCATGGGAGAAGAGCTTCAGGAGAATGGGCGAGCCCATCAGAACGGCGGAGTAGCTGTAAACGCGATGGCTATCAGGCATTGCATGTGTCCTCAGATGTAGCCCCGGCAGGCACCGCGCCGCCGGGGAGACAGGAGCCTTACGTTCTTTTTGAGCGCATCGCCGCCTGATGTCCTGCAAGGGTACCAAAAATAATAATATCCGCCACCGCGTTACCGCCGATACGGTTGCCGCCGTGGATCCCCCCGACCACTTCACCCGCCGCAAACGCCCCCGGCAGTACGTTGTGGTTGCTGTCCAGCACGCAGGTTTCGGTGTTGATGGTCACGCCGCCCATGGTGTGGTGCACGCCTGGCGCAATCTGAATAGCGTAGAAAGGCCCTTCGTTGATAGGCGCACGCAGCGCGGTGGTACGACCAAAATCGTCATCGTGCTGTTTTTCAACGAAACCGTTGTAACGTTCCAGGGTCGCGAGGAAAGCGTGGTGATCCATACCGAGCGCTTCCGCCAGCGCTTTTGGCGAGCTGGCGCTGGTCACGAAGCCTTTCGCAATATACTCATCCGCGGCTTTGTTTTTGGCACGTACGTGCTCGTCAAAGACGATGTACGCGTATTTCTCCGGCAGCGCGATGATTGACGCCGAGACTTTATCGCGGGTCGACATTTCGTTGTAGAAGCGCTCCCCTTTCTGGTTGACCAGAATCGCCCCGCCCCCGCGGATGGATTCGGAAATCAGGTACGAGGTGTTCTGCTCAACCGTTGGGTGAATTTGGATTTCGCCCATATCCACGGTGCCCGCCCCGATGCGCTCCAGCAGCGCGATGCCGCCGCCGGTTGCCCCTTTGTGGTTAGTGGTGACGAACCCTTCCAGATCCGGACGGTATTTGACGACCATCTGGCTGTTGGCGCTGAAGCCGCCCGTCGCCACGATCACGCTTTTCGCTGCCACGGTGACGGTTTCGTTCTCTTCAGTGGTCAGGCGAACCCCGGTCACTTCACCGTTCTCGAAGATGATGTCGCTGACGGAGGTATCCAGCATCACCTCGATGTTGCGTTTGTTGACGTTACGCACCAGGCCGCTGATCAGGTAGCCCCCCACCGCAGAACCGTCTTTTGGACGGTGAGTACGGTCGATGCTCATCCCACCGGTGGTGGTGATGTCGTTCAGCATGATGCCGCGCGTTGCCAGCCACTCAATCGCCTGCGGCGCGTTCTCGACAAAGCGGCGCAGCAGTTCAGGGTTGTTCTTGTTGCCGCCGCCTTTCAGGCTTTCCTGGTAGAACAGCTCTTTGCTGTCCTGAATGCCCTTCACGCGCTGGAAGCGGGTTTCAGCGGCATTCATACCGGCAGAGGCTTTAATGGTGTTCCCGCCGATGGTTGGCATTTTCTCGACAATCAGCACGCTCGCGCCTTCGTCGAGAGCCTGAATTGCCGCCGCCAGACCGGCGCCGCCGCTGCCGACTACCACCACGTCCACGCTGCGGGTTTCGTTCGGGTCAACGCCCTCTTCCGCTGCCAGCGCTTTGCTGGATTTCAGCATCGCTTTAGAGACCGCTTTCTTCACCGCTTCACTCTGGCTGGTTGCACCGGTGATGGCATCCACGTGCGGGGTATTGGCGTCAAGAATGCGGGTACGGATCTCTTCAAAGCTGGTGACGAATTCAACGTCATCGCTCGGGCCGGAGGCCAGCTCGATGTCCGCAATGCGGTCGGTTTCCAGGCTGACGTTAATCACCAGTTCGTTCGCGTCGTCCTGCACCTTCTCGGTGAACATGCCCGGTTTGAATTTCGATTCGCCCATGCTCATGTCGCGGATCATCGCTTCCACCAGCGAGAAGCGCCACAGGGGTTCAGGAATGCTCAGTTCCTCGCGTTTGGTGCTGTCCATAAACAGCTCAAGGCTTTCACCCGCCGCGATGCGGTCGGTCCAGTCCGGGTAGGCAATAGTGGCGCGGCCAACGGCAATCAGGTCGTAACCGTGGTCCAGCGCTTCATTCACGTCTGACGCATTCACCACGCCGCCCACGCCCATCACCGGAACCTGCGCCAGCGTTTCAGAACGCATCGCGCAGTATTTTTCGATCAGCGGCGTCGGGTCCTGGGTGTCGACAATAGACGGACGCAGGGTCGCGCCGACGGAGAAGTGCAGGTAGTCCACGCCGCGCGCCGCCAGTTTTTCCAGCAGGTACATGGTGTCTTCAAATCGGATGCCCGGCACTTCCAGCTCTTCAGGGGAGAAACGGTAGCCAATAATAAACGCGTCGTCCGCGTACTGGCGCACCATTTTGTGGGTGATGTCCAGCACCGCCAGCGGGAACTTCGCGCGATTGTCGCGGCTGCCGCCCCACTCGTCGTCGCGCTGGTTAGAGTTTGGAGAGTAGAACTGCTGAATCAGGTAGGTGTTCGCCCCGTGGATTTCCACGCCGTCAAAACCGGCCTGGATGGCGCGGCGCACGGCTTCACCAAACTTGCCGATCATGCCTTCCACTTCTTCGGCGGTCAGGGCAACCGGCGTTGCGGCACCGTCACGCGGCGCGGCCACGGCGCTTGGGCCAACCGGGGTACGGCCACCGATCAGTTTCGGATCAACCATGCGGCCACCGTGGTAGATCTGCAGCAGGGCCTTAGATCCTTTGGATTTAATGGCCTCGGCGATTTTCGCCAGCCCGGCGATTTTCTCGTCGTTATCAATACCAATTGCGCCCGGGAAGGCGAGGCCGAGATCGTCGACGAAGCAGCACTCCACAATGATGGTGCCAATGCTGCCGGAACGGGCCCGATAGTACTCCACCAGCTCGCTGGTGACGGTGCCGTCATAATAGCCGGTACAGGTGGTCATAGGGGCCATTAACAAACGGTTTTTCAGTTCAGTGCCATTCGGTAATGTGAAGGGGCTAAGAATGCGTTCGTTAGTGCTCATAATAGAAACTCCAAACTTTTAAAAATTGAGAATTCGTTATCGGATTGATTTTTTATTTCGTCGTTTTTTGCCGATGTCATGATATTAATATAATGATTTTTTTAGTTTCTAAAGTTATTACGTTAGTTAAAAAACTATTTAATCCCTGTGATAACACTAATAATACATTGGTGTTAGCGATTGTCATTCAAGCATTCACAATATTTTAAAATACGTTAAATAAAAAATGGTAAAACCATTTCACCTTAAACCAAAAACATTCTTTAAAATCATATGAATAGGCGTCATTAAAATTTCGAATTGTTATAGAAATGATAAAACAAACCCGCAAAAAAGATAATAACCACATACGCCAGAGTGGTTATTAATAAAAGCATAAAAATAACGCTGCAATTCTGTTTTTTTGATCTCGATCAATAGTCATGGCATTTAAAAGCGCAATATAAAAACATCATCATTTTTTAATTTAACGCACACAAAAAAGCGTTAAATCGCTATTACTGAAAATACAAAAACGCACCTTTAATAACTAAAAAAAGCAAAGAAACTTAAGGAAGCAATTTTGACTTTTCAGTGCGACCGAATTTTTGACAACTTAAGACGTGAAACTATGAATACAAAAACTGCTGTAACGCCCCCTGTGGCGAACCAGGCATCAAATGGAAACGCAAAACGTCTGCTGATGATGGCACTGCCCGTCATCGTCGCCGTACTGCTGCTGTTTGTTCCGGTACCGGAAGGACTGCCTCCTTACGCGTGGCACTACTTCGCCATCTTCGTCGGCGTGATCGTCGGTCTTATCTTCGAACCCCTGCCGGGCGCGGTGATCGGCCTGACCGGCGTGGTCGCCATTGCCCTGTGCAGCCAGTGGGTGCTGTTCAGCCCTGAACAGCTGGCTGACCCGAAATTCAAGCTGGCGGGCGCCTCCTTTAAGTGGGCAGTGAGCGGGTTTGGTAACTCCACCGTCTGGCTGATTTTCGGTGCCTTTATGTTCGCCGCGGGCTACGACAAAACCCGCTTCGGCCGCCGTCTGGCGCTGATTCTGGTGAAGTACCTCGGCCGTCGCAGCCTGACGCTCGGTTACGCGATTACGTTTGCGGACCTGCTGCTGGCACCGTTCACTCCGTCCAACACCGCGCGCAGCGGTGGGACCATCTACCCGATCATCGCTAACCTGCCGCCGCTGTACGGTTCAAAACCCAACGACCCAAGCGCGCGTAAGATTGGTTCTTACCTGATGTGGGTGGCGATCACCGCGGCCTGTATCACCAGCTCAATGTTCCTCTCCGCCCTCGCGCCGAACCTGCTGGCCCTGGCGCTGGTGAAAAGTACGGTTGGGATCGACATCTCCTGGGGTACCTGGTTCCTCGCCTTCCTGCCGCTGGGCATCCTGCTGATCCTGACCATGCCGCTGCTGGCCTACTGGTTCTACCCGCCAGAAGTGAAGGTGAACAACGAAGTGCCGCTGTGGGCGACCCGCGAGCTGGAAAAACTGGGCAAACTGTCCCGCAATGAGATCCTTCTGCTGGTGTTCGTATGCTGCGCGCTGCTGATGTGGATCTTCGCCGCCGCGTGGATTGAACCCGCGATGGCGGCCCTGCTCATCGTCGGCCTGATGCTGTGGACCGGCGTGCTGGAGTGGAACGATATCACCGGCAACAAAGCGGCGTGGAACACCTTCGTCTGGTTCGCCACCCTGGTGGCGCTGGCGGATGGCCTCTCCTCTACCGGCTTTATCAGCTGGTTAGGTAAAGAAGGCGGCCTGCTGATGAGCGGTATCTCTCCGGGCGTGGCGACCATCGTCCTGCTGCTGGCGTTCTACCTGCTGCACTACCTGTTTGCCAGCACCACCGCGCACACCACGGCGCTGCTGCCAGCGATGCTGACCATCGCCTCCACCATTCCGGGCATGAATATGGAAGTGTTCGTTCTGCTGATGGTGACCTCGCTGGGCGTGATGGGGATTATCACCCCGTACGGTACTGGCCCAAGCCCGATTTACTACGGTAGCGGCTACCTGCCAACCAAAGACTACTGGCGCCTCGGCACCATCTTCGGTGCCATCTTCCTGGCGGCCCTGCTGCTGATTGGCTACCCGTGGATGTCCATGATGTTCTGATTCCTGACCGCCGGACTTCTCCTCCGGCGGTTTTATTTTTGTGGAGCAATACTATGTCGAATAAACCGTTTTTTTATCAGAACCCCTTCCCTCTTTCGCATGACGACACCGAATACTACCTGCTGACCAACGAGCATGTCTCCATTGCCGAATTCGACGGCCAGGAAGTGCTGAAGGTGGAGCCCGAAGCCCTGACCCTGCTGGCGCAGCAGGCCTTCCACGACGCCGCATTTATGCTGCGTCCTTCCCATCAGAAGCAGGTCGCCGCCATTCTTAACGACCCGGAAGCCAGCGAGAACGATAAGTACGTTGCCCTGCAGTTCCTGCGTAACTCTGAAATCGCCGCCAAGGGCGTGCTGCCAACCTGCCAGGATACCGGCACGGCAATCATTATGGGTAAGAAAGGCCAGCGCGTCTGGACCGGGGGCGGTGACGAAGCGGCCCTGAGTCAGGGCGTGTATAACACCTATATTGAAGACAACCTGCGCTACTCGCAGAATGCGGCGCTGGATATGTATAAAGAGGTGAATACCGGCACCAACCTGCCCGCACAGATTGACCTCTACAGCGTCGACGGTGACGAGTATAAATTCCTGTGCATGGCGAAGGGCGGCGGCTCTGCCAACAAAACCTATCTCTACCAGGAAACCAAAGCGCTGATTACCCCGGCGAAGCTGAAAAACTACCTGGTTGAGAAGATGCGTACCCTGGGGACCGCAGCCTGCCCGCCGTACCATATCGCGTTTGTTATCGGCGGCACCTCAGCGGAAGCCACGCTGAAAACCGTGAAGCTCGCCTCCACCCGCTACTACGACGCGCTGCCAACCGAAGGCAACGAGCACGGCCAGGCGTTCCGCGACGTTCAGCTCGAACAGGAACTGCTCCAGGAAGCACAGAACCTCGGCCTCGGCGCGCAGTTCGGCGGGAAATACTTCGCCCACGATATCCGCGTGATCCGCCTGCCACGCCACGGTGCCTCCTGCCCAATCGGCATGGGGGTCTCCTGCTCCGCCGACCGTAACATCAAGGCGAAAATCAACCGCGACGGGATCTGGATTGAGAAGCTTGAGCACAACCCGGGTCAGTATATTCCTGAATCCCTGCGCCAGCAGGGCGAAGGCGACGTGGTGAGCATCAACCTGAACAAGCCGATGAACGAGATCCTTGCCCAGCTTTCCGCGCATCCGGTCTCTACCCGCCTGTCGCTGAACGGCACCATTATCGTGGCGCGCGACATTGCCCATGCGAAGCTCAAAGAACTGCTGGATAACGGCGAAGCGCTGCCGCAGTACGTCAAAGATCATCCGATTTACTATGCGGGTCCGGCAAAAACCCCGGAAGGCTACGCGTCTGGCTCACTCGGCCCGACCACGGCGGGGCGCATGGACTCGTATGTCGACCTGCTGCAAGCCCACGGCGCGAGCATGATCATGCTGGCGAAAGGCAACCGCAGCCAGCAGGTGACCGACGCCTGCCATAAGCACGGTGGCTTCTACCTGGGCAGCATTGGCGGCCCGGCGGCGGTGCTGGCGCAAAACAGCATCAAGAGCCTGGAGTGTGTGGCCTATCCTGAGCTGGGTATGGAAGCGATCTGGAAAATTGAGGTGGAGAACTTCCCGGCGTTTATTCTGGTGGATGACAAAGGCAACGACTTCTTCCAGCAGATCCAGAACAAGCAGTGCAAAGGCTGTTCACAGCGCTGAGATTTTCCATAACGCCAGCAGCAGCGACAGCAACTTGTTAATTAACTCCTGCTGTCGCTGCCCTGTATGGAGAATAGTTTTCTTATTCTCCATACACACCATACAAACGCTTTTTCTTCATTTTAGTTTTTCAATATATGCTAACGCCGCATGCTATTGTCGAACAACGGCCTGATAACTGAGATAATTACCGTCGTCGGTAATCACACGATAGGCTATTGTTTTTCCCGGCAAGAGTGGCTTATCAGGCAAAATCACCTTTTCCGCCCGTGGCGAAACCATAATATTGGTCAGCGGCCTTTGCCCGGGAATCTCCACGTTGAGGCTAATATTCCAGGGCGTCGGGTTAGTAATGATTAACCGCATATCATGAGCGCTGAACTGAAGCGTCTGATACTGAAGAGCATCAGGATCGCCGATGTCGGCAGGACGAATAAAGACCTTCATCCTTAAGCGTAACGGCAGAATTAACTTTTGCGCGTTCTGCCGGGTCCGCTCGCTCTCAGGCTGGATCTGGAAAATATTCAGCCAAAAGACGCTTTCCCGATCGTTCGGCAGCCCCTGACGTGCCGTAAGCAGCAAACGCAACGAACGAATCTCCTTCGGCAACATTTTGAAAACCGGAGGAGTAGACACAATCGGCGTGCTGACTTTGTCCGGCGGCACCAGCGGATCGCCCGTGTCCGTCCAGACCTGAATTATGGCTGGCGTTTCACCATCGTTAGAGAGATTCAGCGACTGGGCCATTTCGCCAGCGCTGAAAATCACACGAGTCCGATCGACGTTAACCACGGCATAGGCCTCAGCGATGAGGCACGTCATCAGCAAGCCTGCCAGAGCAAGCCTACTGGAAATTAACAACGACTTGTAATTGCGCATTAACCGTACCTGGCGTCACAGTTTGCCCACTGAGGGCCTCTAATGATGCGGTAAAATCACCGGTATAGGTGTTTACCGCCCCCGTCGACGTCAGGCTGGTAAGATCCTGATACGCATACCAGCCGCGCGAGTTTCCCGTGCCGGTTATGCTCCTGTCGGGTAACAAATTGATTGCCGTCCCACTCCGGTTAAGGATTTTTATACCCACGCCAGAAGCCACGCCGCTGTTACCGTAATGCGAATCCAGTAGCCAGGTTAGACCCCCACCGCTGGTCACCAGCCCCAGCCCTTGCGCAGCACTGACAGCAACGGGCTGGTTGACTAAAAAGCCCATGGCCACGTTTGCCTTGCTGGCCGTGGACGTGGCGGTACCGGAAACCGCGCCTGACTCGCACTCGAGGCTGACCGAGAACGGAGCCTGACTGGTACCTCCGGCCTGCAACGCGGCGGAGCTGACGGTGGGTAAAAGCACAACGGCGGGATAGTCTTTAACCTGACATAGTGCACCACGGACGTAGGTCACGGCATTGTAGGTACTCCATGCGCCGGGCCAGTTTGTATACCAGCCATAATAATAAATCGCGCTATCCTGGCCCACCACGATTGAATTTGATGCCAGCCCGGGGCCTTTAAAAGCTATATAGCCCCGCGGTTGGGTATAGGCATCTTTATAGTAATTGCTGGCGTTAAGATAATAGGTGGTGGATGAAATCTTATACATTTCATACAGCACATTGCTGAATGCGCTGGCTGGAATGTAAATATAGGTTCCATCCTGATACCAGTCTGCCGAGGTGATTTGTCTTTGCTTCCAGTAGCGGCTGTAATATTCCCCGGTGCTGAGATTGGTCATTCTTACGGCGACGTTTTTTGCGACATCATAATACGCACCCTCAATTTCAGCGGAGGCATACATGCCGGTATAGGCATTATCGCCGTTGGTAGCATACATTTCATATAAACTTCCGGCGTCAGACAGGGCGCAGCGGAACAGAATTTGATTACTGGCATAGGTTTTATTAGTCGCTGCCGTTAAAAAATTGCCCACCGCGCTGGCAAGCAACGTTCCCGACGGCTGAAAGTTAGTGCCACTGTTGATACTGATTACCGCCGGCAGCCCAATATTGCCATGGCAGGTATCACATGCACCCGACCAGTCGGCGGCAGTATACCCTGCCGCGATGGCCATGCTGGAGAGTGATGACGTGCTGGTCACCCTGATGCAGTTTGCCCACGCGGGCTGGCTTATCAGCAAAAACAGCCCCAGCACCAGAAAATGTTTTAACCTGTCCTGCATTTTAATTTTCCTTTTCACATATCTGGCTCAGGTAAACCAACGGCTCTGCGTTTCGCCCGGTAATTTGATACGGCACACGGCAGCGCTGGTCGCGCTCTTTGCCCCATTTCACGCGCAACACACCGGAGGCTTCCGGGACACGGGCATAAATTTGGCCACCCTGCCCCACCATGCCAATCAATGTTCCCTCGGTATCCCGCACCTCCGCCCCCATTGGCGGTAGTTCTCCGTCACGGGTACTAAGAGTAATGAGAACGGCTTTGCCTTTCAGCGTGGCAAAGTCCACCCGGACCACTGCCCCCGCATAGGGCACGACGCGCTGACTTCCGCCTTTCAGTTCGGCATCCGCCATCATAGTGCGCGAGTCCAGGCTGACGTTGTTGCTACGGTAAGGGGAAAGCGACGGCAGAATGGCGTAGCCAAACGCGTCAATAGTCGCCCCCTGTCCGTTCTGCACGCGCGCACCCTGGGCACCATCGGCGTGTACCAGTGCGAACGTGTCGCTGGTATACGGCCCGAGCGTTAATCCTCCCGGATGTAGCACCAGTGTTCCGGATGCACCAAGCCCTGCCTGCCGGTAGTTATCCCCCTGGTCATAGCTGGCCTGTACGGACCCCACGCGGGTATTTTCCTGAACATTTCCACCAAACGTCGTGGCGTTACCGCTGCTCCCATCCCGATAACGTTCATATCCGCCGTATACGGAGTACGATCTGTCACGACCGTCCCCTGCCGTGCCGGTTAGCGATACTGTCGAGGAGCGGCTGGCGCGCGACTGGTTGTAGTTGTAAGCCACCGACGCCAGGTTGCTGCCCCAGTCCAGGGGGACCGACACGTTGAAGGAGACGGTATTTTCGGTGTATTTCTCTTTTGAACTGTCATCAACCGGCTCGCGGGTACTGGTATAAAAGCGTCCGTAGTCCCAGCTCGTCCGTTGTCTGGCTACGTTCATCCCATAGCTAATTCGTCGCCACTGATTGCTGTAGCCCAGCTGCAGCTGGGTCATACGCGACTGATTGCTATAGTAATCCGCCGTGCTGGCACTCAAATTAAGTACCCCCCAGCTTCCCATCGGCTGGCTGACCGTTGCCGTCAGTCGATTGCGCTGATGCAGGGTGTCTGAATAGTACTCCGTACCGCTTTTCTGCTGGCGGCGAACGCCCAGCACATCCTCCAGATCGCGATAACCACTCGTCGAATAGCGATATGCGGCAAGCACGAGGTTAGTGCCTGCCGTAAACGTCTTGCTGTAGCTGATTTCTGCACGCCATCCCTGCTGCCGGTCATCATTTTCAACCAGGGCATCAGACCAGGTGGCATTCAGACCAATTGCACCAATTTCAGTCGCCAGCACGCCCCCTGCCAGAAAAGCCGTGTAGTCCTTTGCCACGCGCAGGCCGAGGTTGCTGGTGACTTCATTGCTCAGCCCTCGCTGTAACACGCCTTCCAGGAAGGTGTTTTCAATACTGTAGTACTGACGAACGCGTCCGAATGAGAGTCCGTATTGCCAGTTGCCCGGACGCACGGAATCAGGCACAGCGGAATAAGGCACGGTAAAACGGGATGTTTTTCCGCTGGCCTCAATGACCTCAACCTCAAGATCCCCCTGACTGCGGGTGTTGTATAAGTCGTTGATAACGAAGGGTCCAGGCGGAACGTTGGTTTCATAAATGACGTTATTTAGCTGCTTAATCACCACGTGTGCGCTGCTGGATGCAACGCCCCTGACTTCCGGAGCATAGCCCCTCTTCCCCTGCGGCCACATGCGTTCATCGGTTGCCAGTTTCACCCCATTGAACGAGAGGCTGCCAAAGAGGCTGCTGTCGGTATAGTTATCCCCCAGCGCCAGCACGCTATCGATCGGTTCGATGGGACGCTGTACCCAGGTTCGAACGGCGTTATAACTCGAATCGCTTCCACTTATGCTGCTGTCCGCATAGCGCAGGTTTCCCTGATGTCGAACCTGCCACAGCCCAAGGTTGGTTCCGGCATTGATGCCGCTCCACAAATAGTGATAGCGGTAGCGAGTGTCTGTATTTTCCGTGAACGTGTAGCGGGTGTTATGCCGCAAAAAGATCGCCGCCATCCCCGCGTCCCATTCACTTACCGGAATATAGCCGCGAGGCGTACGCTGGAGTTCCGTCATCGGAATAGCCAGCTGGAGGCGCAGTGAGGCCTGGTCAAACAGCCAGGTTGCATGTTCAGCCCACTCACTCAAAAGGCGACACGCTGTCCCCTCATCGCGGTCTGCTGCTTTCAGTTTTGCGGCCTGCATGAGCGATTTGCCCAGACAGGGTTCAGGATCGCTACCATCTGCTTTAGCGCGGAAGACGATCTTTTCTTCGCTTTTCACCAGCGTATTGTTGACGTATACATCCACCAGATAACGTCCGGGTGCGATCTGATGCCGGTTGAACTGCTCCAGATCCATGCCCCAGGACGAGCCCTGCAGCAGTGAAGAGTCAAAAACATATTCTTTCGCCTCCACCAGCCCCGTGCAGTTCAACGAGATACACAGCGCCAGCAGATTGCGACGAAACTCAGGGGTACGAGACAGGGTATTGCCCATTGATCCGTGCTCCCTGATCGTTAACAAGCCATACCCTGACCGTACCGTTTCCCACGGTTTTGGTTTTCCAGTTGTTAAACCAAAACGTTTGACGATCGAAAGGCGCTACCGTATCAGCAGTGAGGGTATGCTTTTTCCCCCCCGCCTCAGCCTCAATGAGGGTTAATGACGCATACCACGGCTGCGGGTTCTCTATGGAAATCCCATACCCCTTTTGCGCATCGAAAGTGGTGTTGACCCGCAGCCCGTTCAGCTGATTTTTTGGGGAGCCAATGCCGGCTGGCCGGTAAATCACTTTTACCCGGGTACGTAGCATGACCAGCATTCTGTTCTGCCCTTTTTCACTCTCGAGATTCGAGGGAGGGACCTGGAGCGCATTGAACCAGTACAGGGATTCCCGATCCTGCGGTAAATCGCGCGCGCCGGTATGGGTCACGCGGATAACTTGTCCCGCTTTCGCCTGGATTCGAAACACGGGAGGGGTCGTCAGAAAAGGGATTTTCGCGCCCTCAGCCGGAGTCGCGTTAACATTACCTTCGTCAAACCAGGTTTGAATCACGTAAGGAATGTCATCATTATTCTTGAGCTGCACGTCAACGGACGAGGCCCCGGCAGGATAAATAATCCGGCTGCCCAGTATCGTGACGCTTGCGGATGCGGTGTTTGCCAGCATCAGTACACATATCAAATAAGTCAGGTACTGAGCGATACGCTGAAGATGTGCGCTTATCATTATTAACAACTCCCGGGTCGAATGAACCTGGTGTGGCGAGACCCTGACTGCAATGCGCTGAGTGGAATGTGCACGTTTGCATCCTGCAAAACGTGCACACGTTAGTTCCAGTGCGGCCTGTTACTGGTAGGAAACGGCATATTGCAGCGTGGCTTCTACCGTACCCGCCGTCGCCGCTGCGTTGGCGTAATACTGCGCGGTATAGGTAGCGGAGGCGTCCGTCTGGTTCGCGGCCAGCTTGAGGTCGCCATTACCGGTAAAGCCATTGCTCAGGTTCACAACGGCATTGGCGGTATCCAGGATCTGGACTTCAACGTTCTTCGCAGTGCCGGTGTTGCCGAGGTTGCCGTTAGACGTCACCTGATTACCGACAAACACCGTCGAGATTTTCGTTTCCCCACTGGCGTTGCCCGTGCAGCCGCTTACCCCGATATCAAACGTGACCGATCCCACGGTATCACCGCTGGCGGCAAGATCGGAGGCGCTGACCGTTGGCAATAAAACCACCGGAGAGGCGCTGTTACCGTTTACGGCAACTGAACAGGTTTCATCCGTCACCTCCCCCTGGAAGGTGATGGTGTTGTCAGACGCAGCAAAAGCCCCACCAGAGACCAGTGACGCCCCCAGAACTAACGCAATAATATTTTTCTTGTTCATAACGCTTATTCCTGTTTTATCAATTGAACCGATAATGAAAACTTCCTTTTTTACAGACAAACCGGTCATATGAAATTGAACGCCAAATAAAGGCGAACGCGTAAACCCTGCCCGATGAGCTGCAGGAACAAATCTATACGAAAATCCCTATCACAAAAATAATTAACCATTAAATCGCAAATCTTAAGATTATAACTCTACAGATGAGGTAATTTAATGTGCGATTAAGTTTTTTATGCCAGTCGCGTCATAATTGCAGTGATTACTTATGCGCCAGCGAGGGAGAAAAAAAAGAAATTATGCTTTTCTCAAGATTTTCAATGAGAAAAGGATGTTGATTCTCTGGGAGAATTAAACCGGTGATCGGGAGGGAAGATTAAATTCCCGGCGAATACCGGGAAAATAAAGGATAATGCACTCAACGTGGTGGCAATAACCCCCAGCATATCTCTTCTTTGCCGTCACTCAACATGCCGCAACGCATAAAATAGAGACGCGAGAGATTGGAAGAATACGTTTTGAACGTACTGCTTTTGATGATCAGGACATACTCATTACTCTTACAGACGGGGTTAAGCTTTACCGCTAAATCCATCACAACCTTCTTTACGTCAGGATTGGTTATACTGTCCAGCGCCTGTTCAGACATCATGACCTTACAGGAGCCAGCATTTCCCATGTAAATCTCATTACGTTCAACGGGCTTACTGGCAACCCAGAATCCTGCAGCCCCGCCCAGCGCCACAACAGCGAAAAAAAGCACCAGCTGATTTACTATTCCTGTTTTCATCGTACGCCAGCGTGATACTTCGCCCGCGCTGCTTTCGGCAGTTTTGCCTTTTAGTAAACGTCCGTTGGCAATATAAGCGGTTTCGGTTTCTGAAGGGGCCCCCATGATGACGTCAACCGGCTCTGAGCATTTTTCGATGTCAACGTGCTGATGCAGCATAAAGCCTATTTTGGGTACGGTGACAATCACCTCCTCATCCATGCCAAGATTCTTCATAATCTTACGTAACTTGCTTACGCACTGGTTAAGATTATTGTTGCTGGAAACCATGCCATAGTCGTCCCAGACTTTCTTAAATATTACTTCCCTTTTTATTGCCTCTCCCTTATGGGCAATAAGCAACAATAAAAGTCTCTTCGTAGGGTTTGAGATTTGAATCAACTCATCCTGAGAACCTTCGAGGCCCAGTGTACTCATATCTGAGTCAAATATTATCTGCTTATTCATTATAAATTTCATATGCATAAACTCTTATTAAGTAAGTTTTCCTCCGGGCATGCGCGAAATGGCTCCTGACGCGTTACCTCGCTTGGGCACGTGACGCAGATCATTTTTAATATTTTCATCTTGTTAAGTTTATTTTTTTTGCGAAGTCCAGGATACATTACACAGTGCAGGCCCCATAGTCAGAATTTTGTACTGTATCATAGACAAGTTATCGCATCATTTACTAAAAACAACAAAAATTTAATATTTTAATCTTGAAAAATATTAATAAATTTTAATCGCCTTACCCGACTCTATTTCAGCAATCAGGAATATTCAGGAATAATCAGAATTATTAAATTAAGAAAGGGGCATATCTGAACGCTGAACGTGTACTCAACACTATAACCCTGAAAGTAAAATTCATTAATATTCAACAAGTTAAACATTGCAGTGGTTATTTTGATACATCGCAAGAATCATCTTTAAGTTGAGAAAAAACTGAAAATACAGTTTAAAATTGATCTAAATCAAATTTAGGTGAGATTTATCCTTAAAAATCAGTTCACAAATACAGCTCAGACCTCACATCGCTCATTCGCCTCAACAAACCTGTCGAAAAATCAGCCGGATATAAGAAAAGATCGCCTGTATACCCACAATATTACCTTCCGTTCTTACGTTTTGGCTCCTGTGATTAAGGCGATTAAAAATAGCGCAATTGTACTTTGATGGCCGGTTAAATATTTACAATTCTTTCTGACTTTTTTAATTACACTACTGAGCAGACTGACTAACTTAACTCAAAAACAACAAATGATGAACAAGGGATAAACAGACGCAGAAAAACATTAAACGGGCCGATAAAAGGCATCCAGACCAGTATAAAAAACTATTTTTACACTGTTCACAAAGATTAACACCATTAAATAAAGGAAGGGATATAGAATTTATCACCTATAAAATCGCACACTCACGTCGTCATGAAACGTTTTACTATTCGACTGCAGCCCATAATGTCACTCACTACGAGGCAACTCTGTGGATATGAAGTGCTGTCTGAGCCTCCCACTGAGCTCAATATTGCAGAGTGGTTTGAACAGTGCTCATCCGCCCAACTCCTGCAGTTGAGAACGTGGCAGCTCAGGATGCTTGAAAGTCAAAAAATCACCGTAAAGCTCTTTGTTAACCTCACCACAGCCATTCTCGCCAGCGAAGAGGGGACCGCGGCGCTTCTGCAAGGCCCTTTACCGGGGGTCGTTGAGCTTCAGGACCCAATGGCAATCGCCCGTCTTGACGCGACCAGGCTCGCATTACTGGATAAAAATCTCCGGCGTCTTCGGCATGCCGGTATGGAGGTCTGGCTCGATGATTATCTCAGCGACTATGGCAGTACGCTTGCCGATAGCGGGCTGGAATTCGATGGGGTGAAACTCGACTGCGCTGCGTTCCAGCAGTATCGCAACGATAGCGCGGGTTTAGCGCACCTGATCGCTGAAGCACGACGTTTCGGAACGTTCGTCCTTGCGGAAGGGGTTGAGAGTCAGAGAGACGTCAGAGCGGCATCGCTGGCGGGGGCCGATCTGGCGCAGGGATTTTACTGGCCGGAGAAAAAAATCCATGCGGTGCAGGCCCCGTCGGTTCAAACCCTCCAGAGACAAATGCGCAATGTCACATAACCGTAATAGCAAAATGCCGCCCTCCTATCGTAACCATATAATTAAATAGATGTTAACTTATTGTAAATTATAGTCATCCAGCTACACCATGAAGGATTGATGCATGTCACGCATCAGCTTATGTGTAATTTGCGCTTATTAATTTTCCCTCACTGATCCAGTTTTCAGAAACAGACGCGTAAAACGTCAACAATAAACTGGAGATAACCATGTTTTCCTCAACCTCACCTGCAACCGTACGCTCTAAGGCGGGCGCGATACTTCGCGTGACGTCCGGCAACTTTCTTGAACAATTCGATTTCTTTCTTTTCGGCTTCTACGCCACCTACATCGCCCACACGTTCTTCCCGGCGAGCAGTGAATTTGCGTCGCTGATGATGACCTTCGCGGTCTTCGGCGCGGGCTTTTTGATGCGTCCAGTCGGGGCCATTGTGCTGGGGGCTTATATTGACAAGGTCGGTCGCCGCAAAGGGCTGATCGTGACGCTTTCCATCATGGCGGCAGGCACCTTCCTGATCGTGCTGATCCCGTCCTATCAAAGCATCGGGCTTTGGGCACCGTTGCTGGTACTGACGGGCCGTCTGCTGCAGGGCTTTTCCGCCGGTGCGGAGCTTGGAGGCGTCTCGGTCTATCTCGCTGAAATCGCCACGCCGGGCCGCAAAGGGTTCTATACCAGCTGGCAGTCCGGCAGTCAGCAGGTTGCCATTATGGTCGCCGCGGCGATGGGCTTTGCCCTGAACGCGCTGATGGAAGAGAGCGCCATTCGTGAATGGGGCTGGCGCATCCCGTTCCTGTTCGGCTGTTTAATCGTGCCGTTTATCTTTTTCCTGCGCCGCAAGCTGGAGGAGACGGAAGAGTTCAGCGCGCGCCGCCATCATCTGGAGATGCGTCAGGTCTTTAAAACGCTGCTTGGCAACTGGCAGGTGGTGGTCGCGGGCATGCTGATGGTGGCGATGACCACCACCGCGTTCTACCTGATCACCATCTACGCGCCAACTTTCGGCAAAAAAGTGCTGATGCTGAGCGCCTCGGACAGCCTGCTGGTCACGCTGCTGGTAGCGATCTCTAACTTCATCTGGTTGCCGGTGGGCGGCGCGCTGTCGGACCGCTTCGGGCGTAAACCGGTGCTGATTGCCATGACCCTGCTGGCGCTGGCCACCAGCTACCCGGCCCTGACGCTGCTGGCTGACGCGCCAAGCTTCTCCATGATGCTGTGCGTCCTGCTGTGGCTCTCCTTCCTGTACGGGCTGTATAACGGGGCGATGATCCCGGCGCTGACGGAAATTATGCCCGCTGAAGTCCGCGTGGCAGGGTTCTCTCTGGCTTACAGCCTCGCAACGGCGATCTTCGGCGGCTTTACCCCGGTGATGTCCACCGCGCTGATTGAATACACTGGTGACAAAGCCTCGCCGGGCTACTGGATGAGCTTCGCCGCGGTGTGTGCCCTGCTGGCAACCCTCTACCTTTACCGTCGTCGCGCGGTTTCGGTGCAAAACACCGTTAAGTCGCAGGAGGCCGCATGACTCGCACTTCTCGTTATACCGTTACCGCGCTGATGCTGACGTTCCTGAGCGCCAATGCCTGCGCTCAGGAGGTGAAAGTGATGATTTCAGGCGGTTTCAAAGCCGCCCTTGAAAAGCTGGCACCGGAATATGAACGCCAGACCGGCGATACCATCGTGATTATTCCCGGTCCGTCAATGGGCGCTACGCCGCAGGCGATCCCAAACCGGCTCGCGCGCGGCGAGAAAGCCGACGTGGTGATTATGGTGGGCGATGCGCTGGCGAAGCTCGAAAAAACCAGCCAGACCCAGCCGGGTTCGCGAACGGAACTTGCGGACTCCCCCGTCGGAATGGTGGTGAAAAAAGGGGCGGATGTCCCTGATATCAGCAGCGAGGCGACGCTACGTAACGCGCTGCTTCAGGCCAGCTCCATCGCCTACTCAGACAGCGCCAGCGGCAGGTATGTCAGCCAGACGTTGTTTAAAAAGCTGGGGATTGAAAAGGAGGCGGCGGCTAAAGCAACGATGATCGAACGCATTCCGGTTGCTTCGGAAGTGGCAAAAGGGAAATACGCCGTGGGCTTCCAGCAGGTGAGCGAGCTGCTGCCGGTTCAGGGCGTCACTTTTATCGGTAAAATCCCGGATAATCTGCAGTACATCACGCGCTTCGCAGGCGCGGTCACCCGTCACGCTGAACATCCTGACGAGGGGAAAGCGCTGCTGACCTATCTCGCCTCACCGCCCTCGCGTGCCGTCATCGAGAAGACGGGGATGATCCCCGTTACGTCCGGCGATACCGCTCGGTGATCTCTTTTTCCAGTTCAGCCGCGATATAAGACTGGATGCGCCCCCGGCGCCGGATAAGCCCCACGGTGCGTTTCACTTCCGGCGCCACCAGTGGCAGATGCGTCAGCGGCGTGTACTCTGACGTCGGCATCGACATGGCGGGAACGGCGGCAATGCCGATCCCCGCCTCAACCATACCGAGCATCGTGGTGACGTGGCGCGTTTCGCAGACGCTGGGGCGCTCGGGAATGATATCCCCCAGCATCCGATCCAGCAGGTTGCGGTTCCCCGACGTTTTATCGAGGGAGATATAGTCCTGCTGGTAAAACGCCTGCCAGGTCAGGTGGCTCTTCTGCGCCAGCGGGTGGTCCTTTCTGCACGCCACAACGTAGACATCCTCCACCAGCGGGAAAAATTCAATTTCAGACGGCAGGTTTCCCGCAAAGCAGATGCCAAAATCCGCCTGGCTTCGGGCCACGGCGTCAATCACATTCCCCGCGCTGCTGTCGATGAGCTTAATGCGAACGCGCGGAAAGCGGGACTGAAAGCGACGGATCACATCAGGCATAAAGTAACAGGCGGCGGAAGGTACCGCGGCGACCGTAATCAGCCCCGTCCGCTCTTCACTGGCCTTATCGACATCCGCCAGCATTGATTCTACGTTGTCGAGCAGCTGTGCTGAGCGTTCAGCAAAGTTTTGCCCGTATAACGTCAGGGCGACGCGGCGGGTGGTTCGGTCAAACAGCCTGGTTCCCAGCGCGGCTTCCAGCTTTTCGATCCTGCGGCTCAGCGCCGACTGGGATATGCAGATTGATTCAGCGGCGACACGGAAGTTACCGTATTCCACTAACGCCCTGAAGGCATAGAGATCGTTAAGGTCGAAATTCACGGGCATAGCGTCTGGATGTCCTGTCAGGGAAAGCAACAAAGTCAAAAATAATAGCGTCTTATTGACCTTCCGCAACCGGCGCGGTGTTGAAATAGGTCAGAGGTCGTTGAGAATGAGGCGAATGCGCCCGGCCTGGTCAGCAATCGCCTGCCGTTCCTCTTCCTTCATATCCGCAAGCTGTTTATAGACAATGCCCAGGCGGGGATTGTTACCGAGGCGCGCCCGGTTGCGCGCAAAGAAATCCCAGTAGAGGGCATTGAACGGGCACGCCAGCTCTCCGGTGCGCTGGTTGTGCTGATACCGACACCCCTGACAGTAATTACTCATCTTATGAATGTAGGATGCGCTTGAGACATAGGGCTTACTGGCCAGTAACCCGCCATCGCCAAACTGGCTCATGCCGAGAGTATTGGGCAGCTCCACCCATTCAAACGCATCAATATAGACCCCCAGATACCACTCATGGACCGCCTGCGGCGACAGACCGCTGAGCAGACTAAAGTTCCCGATCACCATCAGGCGCTGGATATGGTGGGCGTAAGCCTCGGTGAGCGATTGCCCAACGGCATGCGCCAGGCAGCGCATCTGCGTTTTGCCCGTCCAGAACCAGTCCGGCAGCGGGGCGTGCTGCTCCAGGGCATTCAGCTCGCGATAGCCCGGCATTTGCGACCAGTAGATCCCGCGCACGTACTCCCGCCAGCCGAGGATTTGTCGGATAAACCCTTCAACGGCAGGCAGCGGCGCGTGGCCAGAACGCCATGCCTGCTGGGCGGCGGCCACAACTTCCCGGGGATTAAGCATTTTGGTATTCAGCGCAAAAGAAATTAACGAATGAAAAAGAAAAGGTTCTTCCGCGTGCATCGCATCCTGCCAGTTTCCAAACTGCGGGAGCACGTGAGAAATAAACGCATCCAGACTGGCTTTGGCTTCCGAACGGTTGAGCGGCCAGCGAAAATTGTCGGCCTGCGGTTCGCCGAAGGTCTTTACGCCGCAGCGTTGGATCTCTGCCCACAAGGCTGAACGATCCTGGCGGGGGCGCGAGTCACCCGGTGCGGGCGGCTCGCCGGACCAGCGCCTGCGGTTTTCAGCATCATAATTCCATTTCCCCCCTTCCGGCTCGCCTTCAGAGGTCAAGAGAATCCCGTGCCGACGGCGCATTTCCCGATAAAAGTATTCCATTCGCCAGCTTTTACGCGACGCAAAAAACGCGCTTACCGCGTCCCGGGGGGTGAAAAAATGCTCGCTGCTAACGCAGGCTGTTTCGACGGACGCTGTTTTCGCCCACGCCTGCAGCTGCGCATCAAGACGCCATTCGTCGGGCTCCTGCCACAACACCCTTCCGGCGCTGTAATGCGTAACAAGCGCGTTGAGATTGTCTTCCAGCGCGCCGCGGTTTGAACCGTCAGAGAGCCGGACATACCTTACCCGATGCCCCTTCTCTTTCAACGCTGAGGCAAACGCCCGCATGGCGGCGAAGATAGCGATAACTTTCTGGGCATGATGCAGCACGTATGCGGTTTCCGCCCGCAGTTCCAGCATCACGTAAATGACGTTTGGGTTGCGGGTATCAAACCAGCTGTGATGCGGATTAAGCTGATCGCCCAGGATCAGGCGCAGCTCGGTCAACGGTGGCTCCTGCGGCAACGCTCGGAACAGTATTTGACCTCATCCCAGCATTTTGCCCATTTTTTGCGCCACGTCATGGGCCGCTGGCAGTGCACACACAGCCGACTGGGCAGGTCCTGCTTGTTGCCTTTGAAATCGCTCATCTTTTCAATACCGTACTGATTTATTCACCCCACCTGCGGATAAAGGCTACGACAGACGTCACAAAATGAAGGTGATGCCTGCAAAGCGCTACCCACCGCTACGTACGAAATGATAGTTTATTCGGGCTGTAAGTGTTGCAATGATAACGTTCCCCTTTGTATTCAAGTGACGAGTTTGCGAGCAAAGCGATGATTAAGTGGCCCTGGAAAACGAATGAGGCTGGCCGGGATATGGCGCTGCCGTGGGATGACGCGCTGGCGATCCCTGTTCTGGCGAATCTTAAGCCGGATGAACAATCGAAGCTGGTTCAGATGGCGGATCGTTTTTTGCAGCAAAAACGCCTGGTGCCGCTGCAGGGGTTCGAGCTTGATCCGCTGAAAAACGCCCGCATCGCCCTGCTTTTCTGCCTGCCGGTGCTGGAGCTCGGCATTGAGTGGCTGGACGGTTTTCATGAAGTGCTGATTTATCCTGCACCGTTCGTCGTCGATGACGAGTGGGAGGATGATATCGGGCTGGTACACAACCAGCGGGTGGTGCAGTCCGGGCAAAGCTGGCAGCAGGGGCCAATTATCCTCAACTGGCTCGACATTCAGGACTCGTTCGACGCCTCAGGCTTTAATCTGATTATTCACGAGGTGGCGCATAAGCTTGATACCCGCAACGGCGATCGCGCCAGCGGCGTGCCTTTTATTCCGCTACGTGAAGTCGCAGGATGGGAGCACGACCTGCATGCGGCAATGGATAACATCCAGGATGAGATAGACCTGGTGGGCGAAAGCGCGGCCAGCATTGATGCCTATGCGGCAACTGACCCCGCCGAGTGCTTTGCGGTGCTCTCGGAGTACTTCTTCAGCGCCCCCGAACTCTTCGCGCCCCGTTTCCCGGCGCTGTGGCAGCGTTTCAGCCAGTTTTATCAGCAGGATCCGCTCCAGCGCCTGCGGCAAAATGAGGGCGCAGGCGGCCCTTCATCCCACCACGTCCATTAATTTTTTTCGACAGGGGTACGCTCGGTTAACCGTACCCCGATGCTCAGCGCTAAAAACAGCGCCGCCACGCCAAAGGCCGCCGTCGTTAAATAGTGTTCGCCGAAAAAGCGCGTCACAACGGGCACCAGCAGCGCGCTTACGCCATAGCCCAGCGTGTGGCTGGTCGCAATAGCGCCCGCCCCCTTCCCCGTGGTCAGGCGATCGTTCAGCAGCAGCTGATAGCCCGGCGTTGCCATTGCCGCGCCGAGCGAAGTGATAGCAATCCCCACATAGAACAGCGCCAGTTCGGCGATACACATTAGCGCCAGCCCAGCCACCATCAGCACCGCCGCCATGCAAAGCAGGGTCAGCGGGCTGAAATGCTGCGGACGAACCACCAGGAACTGCGCCGCGAGCGTAGCCAGTGCGGCCAGGCTCAGCAGGAGCGCAACATGATGGCTGATATCCCGGGCGTTGCCGTCCAGCAAGGGGCTGAGGTGCGGTGACAGGCCGAGCTGCATCAAACTCACCAGCGCCGCCAGCAGCATCGCCAGCAGCAGGAACGGCAGCATGGTCATCTGCAGACGGGTCGCCTGGTGTGCCACCGGCGGCAGCGGCGGATCCGCCACTTCGCGCAGCACCAGTAGCAGAGCGATTAACGGCGCGATCGCCATCAGCCAGAGCGGCGCGACCGGGTTAACGCTGAGCATCAGCGCCGCCAGCGGAGGCCCCAGCAGGCGGCCACAGCTGAGGCCGGAACTGATGGTTGCCAGCGCCGCCATGCGTTTATCCAGGCCCGCACGCTGAATGGCCCACGTCTGCGCGGCAGGCACCATGCCCGACACCGTCAGGCCATACAGCAGACGCGAGAGGATCAGCCCCGCCAGCCCCCAGGTGCTTTCCAGCCTCCCTGCCGCCATCGCCCAGACCACCAGCGCCATGACGCCAAAGCTGGCGAGATAGCCGCTGAGGGAGGCCACCATAACGACCTTACAGCCGCGGCGCTCGCTCTGGCGTCCCCACCAGGGGGACGCGGGTAAAAAAAGCATGGAGCCGAACATCAGCAGCCCGGCCCAGACCGAGAGTGAAAGTCCGGTCAGGGTCACCAGCTGCGGAAGCATGACCAGCAAACCGTTTTGCCCAATGCCCAGCAGGCCCGCGCAGAGCGCCAGGGGCCAGTTGGCTTTGGTGGTGATGTTTTCGGTCAACGTTTCAGAATCAACGTGCATGAGAATGTGAACATAGTGTCAATAAATGTGTGGAAATTATGAAGTTAATGAAAACAAATATTGCAAAAATAGTTGCCACTGTAAACAGAATGAATATCATAACGAGAATTATTATCAGTCATGGAATGAGGTACATCTATGCGTGCTCTGCCCCGCTCTGCCGGTACAGACGTTGCAGCCCAGTGTTTTTTAAACGCCCTGTTACGCGAAACGAAGGACTGGCGCTATCTCCCCGCAGCCGCAGCGGATGAGTTAGCGCACATTCATATTCCACTCTCTTCCTCCCAGGCCCTTCGGGTTCCGGTACGCTATTTCTCACCAACCCAGCACCATCAGTACCGTTTCCCGGCAACGCTTATTCAGAGCGATAGCGACAGTGGTGACGCCGTCACTTTCACTCAACTGATTGATTTAATTCTTGAAAAACCCTCAGTAAAAGGCTCACTGGATGCCGATACGCTGACGCGTTTTAAACTGCGCGCGCTGGAAAGCCATACCCATACCTGGCAGGCGATTGATTTGCGCCACGGCTGGGCAACGCTGCGCGACAAGCCGCTGACGTTTGCCGAAGCGGAACAGGCGCTGCTGGTGGGCCACGCGTTTCACCCTGCGCCAAAATCCCACGAGCCATTCAACGAAACCGAGGCGCGCCGGTATCTGCCGGATTTCGGCTCCCGCTTCCCGCTGCGCTGGTTTGCCGTTGAGAGCACGCTCGTTGCCGGCGACAGCCTGAACGTCTCCCTGCGCGAGCGTCTGCTGCGCTTCGCCGCCCAGAGCGCGCCCGAACTGCTCGGCCACTTCACCGACACCCGCTGGCTGCTGCCGATGCATCCGTGGCAGGCCGACTATCTGCTGGAGCAGGACTGGTGTCAGCGTCTGGCGGCAAACGGTTCATTACAGGACCTGGGTGAAGCGGGCGCACAGTGGCTGCCCACCAGCTCCTCACGCTCGTTGTACAGCGAAACCAACAGCGACATGATTAAATTCTCCCTCAGCGTGCGCCTGACCAACTCCGTGCGCACGCTGTCGGTCAAAGAGGTTAAGCGCGGTATGCGCCTGGCGCGGCTGGCGAAAACAGAACGCTGGCAAGATTTACAGGCCCGCTACCCGACCATGCGCGTGATGCAGGAAGACGGCTGGGCGGGACTGCGTGATGAAAACGGCGTCGTTCAGGAAGAGAGCCTTATGGCCCTGCGCGTTAACCTGCTGTTTGACACGCCAGACACCCAGACCAACGTGCTGGTCAGCCTGACGCAGGCCGCGCCTGACGGCGGCGACAGTCTGCTGGCCGCAGCGGTACGCCGTCTTAGCCAGCGTCTGGATTTACCGCTCGCCCAGGCCGCCCGCTGCTGGCTGGACGCCTACTGCGACCGCGTGTTGCTTCCGCTGTTCAGCGCCGAGGCGGACTACGGTCTGGTGCTGCTGGCGCACCAGCAAAATATCCTCGTTGAGATGCAGCAGGATTTCCCCGTCGGGCTGATCTACCGCGACTGCCAGGGCAGCGCCTGGACCGAAGGGGCCGACGCGTGGCTGAAAGAGGCGGGCGAAACCGACGTGGAAAACCGCTTCGGTGAAAGCCAGCTGCTGCGCTACTTCCCTTATTACCTGCTGCTGAACTCCACCCTTGCGGTCACCGCCGCTCTCGCCGCCGCCGGTTTCGACAGCGAAGAGCACCTGATGTCCCGCGTGCGTGACGCGCTGGCCGGGCTGCGCACGACGGCGAAGCAGACCCGCTGCCTCGACTACGTGCTCGACAGCCCGACCTGGAACTGCAAAGGCAACTTCTTCTGCTACCTGCACGATCGCAATGAGAACACCATCGTCGATCCGGCGGTGATCTATTTCGACTTTAGCAACCCGTTTTACAAGGAGAAGGCGTGATGGCCATCGCGAATATCGTCCATTCCGGCTACGGCTTTCGCTGCACCGCAACGGAACAAAATCTGCCGCTGACGCTGGGTCTTGACGGCAGCGCGGTGCTGGAGCGTCTGACCGGGATCCCGGCCGGCTGGCTGGTGGAAGCCCTCGATCAGCTGTTTGTTGCCGCGCCCGCCCTGACCGGCATTACCCTGCCGTGGGCGGACTGGCAGGATGAACCCCAGGCGCAGGCGCTGTTTAGCCAGGCCCACGGGGATTATCTGGCGCGTGCAACCTTCTGGCAGCTGCCGCTGTGGCTGCAAGGCGAACGTCCGCAGGCAAGCGGTGGGATGCAGTTTGATGAGAGCCGCCAGCTGTACTTCCCGCTGCGTCCTCGTCGCCCGCAGGGCGAGGTGTATCGCCGTTACGATCCGCAAATCAAGCGCACTTTGAGCTTCCGCGTGGCGGACGTGGCGCTGGACGGCGAGCGTTTCACTCAATGGATGAATAACCCGCGCGTGAACGCCTTCTGGGAGATGGCGGGCCCGCAGGCCGAGCAGGAAAACTACCTGCGCCGCCAGCTTGACTCGACCTACTGCTACCCGGTTATCGGCTGCTTCGACGACCAGCCGTTTGGCTATTTTGAACTCTACTGGGCGGCAGAAGACCGCATTGGCCGTCACTACCGCTGGCAGCCGTTTGACCGCGGGCTGCACATGCTGGTGGGCGAAGAAAACTGGCGCGGCGCGCAGTATATCCGCAGCTGGCTGCGCGGCCTGAGCCACTATCTGTATCTCGATGAACCGCGCACCGCGCGCATCGTGGCCGAGCCGCGCTTCGACAACCAGCGCCTGTTCCGCCATCTGGCCTCCGCCGGTTTCGACACGGTAAAAGAGTTCGACTTCCCGCACAAGCGCTCGCGCCTCATCATGAGCCAGCGTCACCGCTTCTTCAGCGAGGTGGGCCTGTGAACGCGCTCTGGCAGAAAGTGAACCGCGAGATGGTGGCGAAGATCCTCGCGGAGCTGGAATACGAACGCACCCTGCGCGCTGAGCCGGTTTCATCGGACGGCTGGCGCATCGCCATGGGCAACGAGTCCTGGCAGTTTCGCGCCGCGCGCGGGATCTGGGGCTGGCTGCATATCGATCCGGACAGCCTGACCACCGCCAGCGGCGCCGCCGTGGAAGCGGAGAGCGCGCTGCTGCAGCTGGCGACGGTGCTGGAGATGAGCGACGCGCAAACGGCGGAGCACATGGAAGATCTCTACGCCACGCTGCGCGGCGACATGCAGCTGCTGCAGGCGCGTGAAGCGCTGGACGCGGACGCGCTGATCCACCTCGACCCGGACGAATTACAGTGTCTGATGAGCGGCCACCCGAAGTTTATTTTCAACAAAGGCCGCCGCGGCTGGGGTCTGGACGCGCTGCGCCAGTACGCGCCGGAATACCGCGGGCGCTTCCGCCTGCACTGGGTCGCCGTCCAGCGTGAACATCTGGTCTGGAGCAGCGACGCCGATTGCGACATTCACGCTCTGCTGGCCAGCACCATGGATGATGCCGAGCGCGCCCGGTTTGACGCTCGCTGGCAGGCGCTGGGTCTCGACGACGGCTGTCTGCCCGTGCCGCTGCACCCGTGGCAGTGGCAGCAAAAAATTGCCATTCATTTTCTTGCGCAGCTGGCACGCGGTGAAATGGTTGAGCTGGGCGAGTTTGGCGATGAGTACCTGGCCCAGCAGTCCCTGCGCACGCTCACCAACGCCAGCCGTCGCGCGCCGTATGACATCAAGCTGCCGCTGACCATCTACAACACCTCCTGCTATCGCGGCATTCCGGGCAAGTACATTGCCGCCGGTCCTCTGGCCTCGCGCTGGCTGCAGCAGCAGTTCGCCGCTGACGCCACGCTGATCCGCTCCGGCGCGCAGGTGCTGGGCGAACCCGCCGCCGGGTATCTGTCGCATCCGGGCTACGCGGCGCTGCCGAAAGCGCCCTACCGCTATCAGGAGATGCTGGGCGTGATCTGGCGCGAGAACCCATCCTGCTATCTGCAGGACGGCGAGCAGGCGGTGCTGATGGCGGCGCTAATGGAAACCGACAACGCCGGGCGTCCGCTGATCGACGCGTGGATCACGCGCTCGGGGTTAACCGCCGACGCGTGGCTGGAAAAGCTGTTCGAGGCAACGGTGATCCCGTTCTACCACCTGCTCTGCCGCTACGGCGTGGCGCTGATTGCCCACGGCCAGAACGTGACGCTGGTGATGAAGGACTACGTCCCGCAGCGGATCCTGCTGAAGGATTTCCAGGGCGATATGCGCCTGGTGGACGAGGATTTCCCACAGGCGCAGAGCCTGCCGGAGCAGGTAAAAGCGGTGACGGCGCGCCTGAGCGCGGATTACATCATCCACGACCTGCAAACCGGCAACTTTGTGACGGTGCTGCGCTTTATTTCACGCCTCACGCTGCAAAGCGGCGTCAGCGAAACGCGTTTCTATCAGATCCTCGCCGGGGTGCTGCACCGCTATATGGCCGCGCACCCGGAGCTTGCGGAGCGCTTTGCGAAATTCGATCTGTTTAAGCCGCAGATTATTCGCGTGATCCTCAACCCGGTCAAACTGACCTTCTCCGAACACGACGGCGGCAGCCGCATGCTGCCGAACTACGTTACCGATCTTGATAACCCTCTTTTTCTGGCCTCCCGGGAGTCCGCGCAATGAAAACCTATGATTTCATCGGCATTGGTATTGGCCCGTTTAACCTCAGCGTCGCCGCCCTCGCAGAAGGTCTGGACGGCTTTAGCTCGCTGTTCCTTGAGCGTAAACCGCACTTCTCATGGCACCCGGGCATGATGGTGCCGGACTGCCACATGCAGACCAGCTTCCTGAAGGATCTGGTCAGCGCCGTGGAGCCGACCAACCGCCACAGCTTTCTGAACTACCTGGTACAGCGCAAAAAGTTCTACCGCTTCCTGACCACCGAGCAGCGCACGGTTTCCCGCGAAGAATTTGCGGACTACCTGTGCTGGGCGGCGGACAACCTCACCAACCTCGCCTTCAGCCAGCAGGTGCAGCAGGTGAGCTTTGATGAGAAAAACGGCCTGTTTGAGGTGGTGACCCAGCGCGACCGCTTCCTGGCGCGCCACGTCTGTGTGGGGATTGGCAAACAGATCAACCTGCCTGACTGCGTCACGGCGCAGGACGATACCTGCTTCCACGCCAGCGAGATGATGCTGCGCACGCCGGATCTCGCCGGCAAGCGCGTCACCGTTGTCGGCGGCGGCCAGAGCGGCGCCGACCTGTTCCTGAATATTTTCCGTGGCGAATGGGGCCAGCCGCTGAGCCTGAACTGGGTCTCGCGCCGCAACAACTACAATGCGCTGGATGAAGCCGCCTTTGCTAACGAGTATTTCACGCCGGAGTACGTGGACAGCTTCTCCACGCTCGGTGAAGAGGCGCGTCGTCAGATGCTGCACGAGCAGAAGATGACCTCCGACGGTATCACCACCGAGTCACTGCTGGCGATTTACCGCGCCATGTATCACCGCTTCGAAGTGCTGCGTGAAAAACCCTGGGCGCACCTGATGCCGTCCCGCTCGGTGACGGCCCTGACGCGCCAGGAAAACGGTCAGCGCCTGAGCATACAGCATCACCTCGACGGCGGCCACGAGCAGCTGGAGAGCGACGTGGTGATTTTCGCCACCGGCTACCGCGCCGTGCAGCCCGCGTTCCTCGCACCGCTGTCTCACCGCCTGCATCTGGATGCGGACGAAGCGTTCTGCATTAACAACGATTTCACCCTCGAATGGGACGGTCCGCAGAGCAACCGCCTGTTCGCCGTGAACGCCGGGATGCATCGTCTCGGCATTGCCGAACCCCAGCTCAGCCTGATGGCCTGGCGCGCGGCGCGAATTCTGAATCGCGCACATGCCGACGAGCCGTTTGAACTGGCCACCACCCCTGGCGTTATCCACTGGCGGAGCACCACCAGCCCGGAGAGCAGCCAGGTTTTTAAATCGTTAGCAAAAACCACTGAGTACTGACACACACAATCAGGATCAACATAACAATGAAACGTTCTCATCTTTGGGTTTTAAATCCTTGCTTGCTTGCAATGCTTTCTACCTCTGCGTGGGCGGAAGAACAAAAGGAAGAAAATATCGTGGTCTCTGCCAGCCGCGCGCACCGCAGCGTGGCCGAGATGGCGCAGACCACCTGGGTCATTGAACGATCTGAGATCGAGCAGCAGGTTCAGGGCGGGAAAGAGATTAAAGAGGTGCTGGCGCAGCTGATCCCGGGTATGGACGTCAGCAGCCAGGGGCGTACCAATTACGGCATGAACCTGCGCGGCCGCTCCATGATGGTGATGGTGGACGGCGTACGCCTGAACTCGTCCCGCAGCGACAGCCGCCAGCTCGACTCCATCGACCCGTTCAACATTGACCGCATCGAAGTCATCTCCGGCGCCACGTCACTGTACGGCGGCGGCAGCACCGGCGGCCTGGTGAACATCGTCACCAAAAAGGGCCAGCCGGAGACCGAAGTTGAGTTCCAGACCGGAGCAAAAAGCGGGTTTAACAGCCACAATGACCACGATGAGAACGTGTCGGCTGCGGTCAGCGGCGGCAACGACAACGCCTCCGGCCGTCTGTCGGTGTCGTATCAGCGCTACGGCGGCTGGTATGACGGCAACGGCGACGAGGTGATCATCGATAACACCCAGACCGGCCTACAGTATTCCGACCGTATTGATGTGATGGGAACAGGCACCCTCAACATCGACGATCACCAGCAGTTGCAGCTCACTACCCAGTACTACAAGAGCGAGTCCGACGGCAAGCATGGGCTGTATCTCGGGAAGAACTTCTCGGCGGTAACGGGCGATGCCACCGCGTACAACAAGGATAATCTCGACTCTGACCGCGTGCCGGGCACCGAGCGCCATCTGATTAACCTGCAGTACTCTAATACTGATTTCTGGGGCCAGGATCTGGTCGCGCAGATTTACTACCGTGACGAGAGCCTGACCTACTACCCGTTCCCGACCCTGACCAAAGGCGTGGTGAGCAGCATCGGCGCGTCGCAGCAGAAAACCGATTTTTACGGCGGCAAGCTGACGCTGAACAGCAAGCCAGTGGACGATTTGACGCTGACCTGGGGTGTTGATGCCGACCACGAAACGTTCGATGCCAACCAGCAGTTCTTTGACCTGAGCAAAGCGGCGGCGACCGGCGGCATGGAGCTGGACAACGCCTACAACGTGGGCCGTTATCCGGGCTACAGCATCACCAACCTCGCTCCGTTCCTGCAGGCGAGCTATGACATTGACGCCATCACCCTGAGCGGCGGCGTGCGCTACCAGTACACCGAAAACAAGGTGGATGATTTTGTTGGCTACGCTCAGCAGCAGGCCATCGCCACCGGGAAAGCCACCTCCGCCGACGCGGTGCCGGGCGGGAAAACCGATTACAACAACTTCCTGTTTAACGCCGGGATCCTCGGTCGTCTGACCGAACAGCAGCAGCTGTGGTTTAACTTCTCCCAGGGCTTCGAAATTCCGGATCTGGCGAAGTACTACGGCTCCGGCACCTACCAACTCAGCAACGGCCACTATCGCCTGCTGAACAGCGTGAACGTCAACGACTCAACGCTGGACGGCATCAAGGTCAACGCCTACGAGCTGGGCTGGCGCTTCACCGGTGACAACCTGCGCACGCAGGTCGCGGCGTATTACTCGCTCTCGGATAAAACCATCACCATCAACAAGACAGATATGACCATCAACCTGGAAGACGATAAGCGTCGTATCTACGGGATTGAAGGCCAGGTGGACTATTTCTTCACCGACAGCGACTGGAGCACCGGCGCGAACTTTAACGCCATCAAGTCTGAAACCCGCGAAAACGGGAAGTGGGAGAAGCTGACGGTCGACAGCGCCAGCCCGTCGAAAGCCAGCGCATGGGTGAACTGGGCGCCGGGCGACTGGACCCTGCGCGTGCAGAGCACGCAGACCTTTGACGTGTCTGACGCTGACGGCAAGAAGATCGATGGCTATAACACGGTCGATTTCTTGGGTAGCTACGCCCTGCCGGTGGGGAAAGTCAGCTTCAGCGTGGAAAACCTGCTGGACAAAGACTACACCACCGCCTGGGGCCAGCGCGCGCCGGGGCTGTATAGCCCAACCTACGGTGCACCAGGCCTGTACACCTATAAAGGCCGCGGTCGTACGTTTGGTCTGAACTACTCCGTGCTGTTCTGATCCTTCGCGCCGCCTGCGGGCGGCGCATTTCGTTGTGTAATTTCAACGCGAATTTGCTATAAAATCAGCGATTTGCTGAAATAGTCGGCAAACGAACAAAAAGCGCGTTTTCACCCTTTGACAAGGCGTACCGAGGTCGATAATATGCGCCTCGTTCACACGATTCCTCTGTAGTTCAGTCGGTAGAACGGCGGACTGTTAATCCGTATGTCACTGGTTCGAGTCCAGTCAGAGGAGCCAATTTAAGGGAAGCAGACGTTCACTAACGTCTGCTTTCTGCATTTCTATCAATTGGTTATCCCCTCTCAGTCGTTCGCCCTCGTTCACTAAAAACCACTCGAAGCCATATCATTTTGATGGTAAAAATGCTGGTAATGCTGGTTCAATTTCCCTTTTACCAACAAGCGAGGGGCGTTTTCATGTCACTGACTGATATTAAAGCAAAAAATGCAAAACCCCTTGAGAAGGAATACAAGCTAACTGATGGCTTTGGTATGTTCATTCGTGTTACCCCTAAAGGTTCGAAATACTGGCAAATGGCCTATCGTTTCGAAGGGAAGAAAAACTCTTCTCTATAGGTGTCTTACCCTGCTGTTTCTCTTTCTGACGCAAGACAGCGACGCGATGAGGCCAAAAGGCTTCTTGCTCAGGGCAATGACCCTAATGCAAAGAAACAGGCCTAGGTTAAGGAGCTTAAAGACGAAGCAGCACACAAGGTGTGTTGTGCTGCTTATGTTGGATAGGTAATTGAAAACGCGCTTTAAAGCGAGGATAACTCTATTTCAGAGTTCCCCACCTGATATTTGAAAATCTAAATCTTCTTGGAAAAAGTTTTTATCCAAGATTTTCTCAATTGCCTTGACCTGTTGGCTGGTAAGATCCCATCCACCGATCCCTGCAGTAAAGTCACTATAGTCTTCATCCGTCCAAACCATGACTTTAGCTATTTCCGGGAGTTTTTCTTTTGGTATATCGATTTCGAAGACGAGTAGTTCATCTACACGTTCGAAAGCATCAATAGTATAAACAATTGTCATTTTTCTACCTTTCTTGTCGGATCTGCTGGTTTAGTTTGCTCACCTGTTATTGGGTCAAACTCGCCTAAATGATTGCGCCCTGAACGATCATAAATTTCGACCGTACCGTGTTGTGAATCCCATTCATAGATACGCCCTTTAGAATCTTTCCATCTTGAACGCAATGATCCCCCGCCCTTAACCGGGGTTCTTTTTTTAGCCGTTTTAGCTTCTGGGAAGGCAGGTAATGGAGGATTTCCCTTTGGAGCCACATGATATTTATGATCAGCATTCAGATAAATATAAATTGGTGGAATATTAGGCAGTGGCAGAACAAGAATATAATCCGCAAAATTCTTCTCTTCCGGGGTCGGAGTGGTCGTTGCCTCAATACTGGTATTTTCTGGCAGCGGATCGACAACTACCGGATTTGGTATCCTTACTGGGTTCTGGTTGCCTGTATTTGAAGGAACATTGACACCTGAACTGTCGGGCGTCCAGATAATGGTGATACGCGGATCTTCCTCTGTGGTGAACGTATACACTTTTCGACTGCTGTCCCACTCCATTTTGCGCACACGCACCATATCTTTACCGGGTGGAGTGTGCCAGCCATGAGGAACAGGATTACCTTTATCATCCTGTTCCCATGTGTAACGCACACGGCTTGGTGCTTCACGCATTTGCTCAAGTCTCATGCGATCAATAAAATCCTGCTCACCCTCATTGAGCTTACCGGGATACATTCCTACCAGTAATGCAGCTAATGGCGCTCCGTGACCTGCTGCCGCTATTTCACCTACCGCCGTTGCACCACGAACAGCCCATGTTCCTGACGTAATAGCACTTCCACCTACCAACCCAAGGACACTGGCACCTTCAACAGCCGTTTGAACATTGGCAGCACTCGTAGCTGCGGCTATTGCCCTCTGGTATTCGACTTCCTCATGATTACCGAACCACCATTTATACAGGGCGCTTCGTTTCTTTGGCTCTGGAATATCTTCAGCAGGCTTCTTCTTCTTGGCAGTCTGGGCGTGCTGGACAACATCATTATCTGATGCAGGGTCGGCAGGTGGTACAGCCTGATAAAATGCCATCGCAGCGAAATTGGTATGAGGCTCCTGATCTACTCCGGCATCATTACAACCTTCACCCCGAAGGCAGGATTTAGCGAATACCCGATTGCGGTCACGTTCTTCAGCCAGTCGCTTTTCTTCTGCTTGTCTCTCTGCAACTACTCTGGCTGCGTGTTCTTCCCTTGCGATATCAACGGGATCTCTGCCCCTCCCCATCCATTGGCCCGCCGGGGCTATTACACGATTTGTGCCACGAGGACAGCCACAACTGACTTCAGAGCCGTCCATTGCAACAGCTTTTCCGAAGAATTCAACCCGCGATTCGCCATTAATAATCCGTCCCGGTTCTCCACATTTTGGACAGGGCGTGGTCATATCTCCCACCCGGACTATCCGGCGATCAAACTCGCTGTCATTAATGGAGGCAATACATCTTGCCCCGGTCGTCGTTTTATCATTTTCAAAAGCCTGCCCGCGTCCATAATTTTCTGTGCGATATCCCATTGGTTACACTCCAGGGGTAACCAAAAAATCGTCCGGCAGCATCGCACCTTCCCGGACGATCATTATATTACTTCCCTGTGGAGTGCTGATAATTTCATCACCATTATCTAGTATGCTGCCAACCACAGCCACACCTTGCCCATTCAGTCTGTTACGATTTCCCGCACTGCTGACAATGCGGGCGTGGCTACCGTCAGGATAAGAAACCGTACAGCTTTCAGTCAGAACACTCGCCCAGACTCCATTTTTCAGACGGATTTTGCGTCCTTTCTCTGAATCAGGATTAAACTCATCACCCGTTCCACCGTTCCGGGTCAGACATCCTGCTACAGCCGGTCGGTAAATGGCAATAATCGGATGCTGGCGACGGGATGCTTCCTGCTCTGCAACCAGCGCACGGACTTCATCATCCAACTCTGCCAGCTCTTCCGCTGTAAACGAGGAGTGATTCAGTCTTGCCAGCAGTTCCGGGGTCAGTTCATTGTCGTATTGACGCTCCATTCCATTTTCCCTGTCATATTTGTGGTTAAGTTGATGCAATACTAACCGATTTGAAATTTGACTTAAAAGCGATGTTTGTCATGAGGTTATAAAAAACCAACGATAAAACCAACAATGATGACGTATTCAGATCAGGGCATTAATGAATTACGGTCCCTTTACTTATCTCGCAGAGTTCAGAAAATAGCCTTCTGTAGCTGTTTATCATTTGTTCTCTGTACAAATCACCGTCAGCTTCTGGCAGTAAGTAATAACCGTAATCTTTAATGCAGATGCTTTCACCACTTTCCAGCGTGAGGTTTATTCCTTTTTCATTTTCCTCCATGCTGGTGATCAAACAGGTCATAAAGGGAAAGTTTTCTTTCGCTTTAAAGATGTTTATTATTTTTATAGCTTTCATTGTATGCTCCTCCTTATCTTATATAAAAAATACCATTTCCTGTTGAAGAAAATCCAATTTAACTTACCCTTCAGAACAGGTTTACTGCCTGTTTATTACTCACTTTTTGAAAAGATATTTATCTTATGAGCTAACGCTCATGTGCTGCCGCACGGCTACGCCCTGACGCTGATATCCAATGGGATTTAATGGCTAACATATTTTCCATTATTTAATTGCATATGGAAAGAATCCTTTTACTGAAGATCAGTTCCTTTTTCGATATATAACATTTACTCTTAAGTTTACAGAAAAAAAATATCCGCAGCAGCACTTCGTGATTGTCCAAAACAATCACATTGCTGAAACAGGGTTCATCCCTGTTAATGATGGATTTATCCATAAAGGATTGCGGCGTAGCCGCTATAACGTAGAGGAAAAACAATTGTATATTTACTAAAAAATCAGCAGCGCTTCGTGATTGTATAAAACAATCACTTGCTGTCCATAACATCAAGTAAAAACAAAGCAGAAAAATAGACGGTGCCATTTCACCGGCACACTCCCCGTTAAGATTATTAAACATATTATAGTATTAAGGAGGCATAATCTTTTATATTTAAAAGATATTTCACGAAGAAAGTTTTCTGTACGGAAATTTAAGTTTCTTCTGTGGAAACCAAAGTTTCTTCTGTGAAAACTTTTTATTTCCCCTCTGTCCATTTACAGAATCTCCTCTCCCACCGCAGGCGCATCAATCCATTCTCGATCCTCTTAACTCATTTCAGCGTGCGGATCGCACTGCGCCAGCAGCTCCTCAAGCGAATAATGAGGCCGTTTTTGGGGTTCAATGATCAGACAGCCATTGTTAATGGTCATGCCGACTTCGCTGTCCGTCGACAGCTCCAGCGTTTTCAACACGGCGGGAGGAACCGCCAACATGATGGATCCGCCGACCTTTTTCAGGCGAGTTTTATACATAGCGCACCTCCTAATATTATATTTTAATATAACATTTATGCCAGGAGATGCGCAGTTATTCATCAGATTCATGGTGATTTCCTTTTCGTAATTAAGTGGGCAGAGAGCCGTTATCCATCGAAGGGCAGCGCTGGTGGGAACGAATTGCGTCACTAAGAAGGCTGATAATAAAAAACTGTTTTTACTGTTAAAAGAATTATGGCGGTTCGGATAAACGAAATGCGAGGCGGCTTCCGCATCGGGAGCATTGTGGGGGCCAGGCTAAGGTCAACCCCCATCATGGCTTCATAACAATACGGCCAAGCGGTTTCGCTGTCTCCGCGTATTCATGGGCCGCGGCGGCGTCAGCCAGGGGGAAGATGCGGTCAATGACAACCCTGATGCGCCCTGCCGCTACAGCCTGCAACATCTCGTCCACGCTTGCCCGAACCTCAGGCCTTTCAAAAAGGGGGCCCATGAATACCCCCATGAGCGTCTGGTTAGACTGCATTGCCGGCCATAAGTCGGCTGTCAGGCTGCCACCGCCCGCATTACCGACGAAAACGAGACGCCCTTCCGGCGCGAGTGCAGAAAGCGACGCAGGCAACGTCGTCCCTACCGGATCGATGACGAGGTTAACACCGGTGCCACGAGTGACCTGTCGGACACTCTCCACGACGTTATTCTCTACACGATCCACAACATGATCGGCCCCCAGTTCCAGCAACCGGTTTTTTCGCTGCGTTCCGCTTGCCACGGCGATGACCGTCGCGCCAGCTTGTGAGGCAAGCTGAACGGCCGCGAGCCCCACGCCACCCGCTGCTGCCTGAATCAGAACGGTTTCTCCGTGCCGGAGCATGCCTCGTGTGAAGAGGCAGTGATATGCTGTTCCAAAGGAGATCGGTACCACCGCCGCTTCTGCTGCATCCACTCCGTCTGCTATAAGCCACGTTCGTTCCGCAGGCACAGCCCAACGTTCCGCATGCGATCCCTGCATGCTAAAAGCAGTCACTCTGTCTCCAACCTTGCGGCTACGGACTTGCGACCCGACGGCAACCACCGTCCCCGCGGCCGCGTAGCCAACAATCCATGAAGGAAAAGGTGGCGGAGTTGAACGTCGGTTGATCAGATCTCCCCCTTCAATTGAGATAGCCTCGACTGAAATCAGCACATCGTCAGCCCCTGCGACCGGATCCGGAACATCGACATATTGCAGGACGCCGGGAGCGCCTTCCACGTCATAAACCGCTGCCTTCATAAATTTTCCTCTGTCTCGTCTTTTGACCGTCAGAAAGATCCGTAACGCTCAGGGTAGCCTGGCAATCACCTTTATCTCAAACTGGAATCCGTACAGCCACGTCACGCCGATCCCGGTCAAGGTTGGGTAAGGTGCTTCCCCCCAGTATTCTGGCAGGACACTCCAGATAGCGTCGAGGTTTGACTCGGGATCGACAACAAAAAGGGTAACGTCAACCACGTCATCGAACGTGCAGTCCGCAGCCGTGAGAACAGCATTAAGGTTATCAAACGCCAGACGGATCTGCGCTTTTATATCCTCTTCAGGCGAACCATCTTCCCGGCTACCCACCTGCCCCGAAACAAACAAGAAGCCATCAGATTTGATGGCGGGTGAATAGCGATTGCGCTCATAGAGCGCCCGGCGCCCGAAGGGAAAAACGGCTTCGCGTATTGTCATATGTGTACCTTTGTAATGGGGCGAACTCTGCCCGTTGAACATACAGACACTTTACAGGCGCCAGATCGGGCGGATAAACAAGCGACTTTGTCCATCATTGTTTGTAGTATCCAAACAATCGGTGAAAAGAGAGGACATGGGATGGATCGTTTCGATGCGATGCGCGCCTTTGCTCGCGTGGTGGAGGCAGGCAGCTTCACAAAGGCTGCCCAAACGCTCCATATGAGCAAAACCACGGTGACGCAGCTTATTCAGCAGTTGGAAGCGCGCCTGCGCGTCAAGCTGCTCCATCGCACCACCCGCAGGCTCGGCGTCACTCCCGATGGCGCGGTCTACTACGAGCGCGTTATCCGCCTGCTGGCGGACATGGAGGATGCTGAAAACAGCCTGTCCAGTGCGGCGATGACGCCCAGGGGACGCCTAAGGGTGGATGTGCCCACTCCTCTCGCCCGCCTTGTGCTGGTGCCCGCGCTACCGGCTTTTCACGCGCGCTACCCTGATATCCAATTCGACATGGGCGTAAGTGACCGGGTGGTGAATCTGATCGGCGACAACGTGGATTGCGTCCTGCGGGGTGGCGAAATCAATGACCAGTCACTGATCGCGCGCCATGTTGGCGATTTGCAAATCGGTGTTTACGTCGCACCGAGTTATGTGGAACGCCTCGGCGCCCCCGCGCATCCGCGAGAGCTGGAAAACACGGACCATCGCATCGTGGGATTCTTGTCCTCACGCACCGGTAAGATTGATCCTCTGGTGCTGCATGGTGAGAGTGAACGTATTGAAATTACGGGCAGCTATGTGCTTGCAGTGGATGATGGCAATGCTTACCTCGAAGCTGGGCTAGCGGGATTGGGCGTGATTGCGCTGCCGGTCTATATGGCGGCAGCACATCAGGCTCGCGGTGCCTTGATTCCGCTATTTGAACGCTGGCGTATCGCTCCAATGCCCCTGTACCTGGCATTCCCGCCTAACCGCCACGTCAACGCTAAACTGCGCGTTTTTATTGACTGGATCGTTGAGTTGATGCAGCAGCATGTCCCTACTTCTACCATTAAGTGACTATATCTATTCGCTCATCACCGCCGATTGGTGGTCATTCAGGCGGTTTTGACAGAAAGGGAAATATTTATTTGTCTGTTACTGGCAAAGTCGAACCCATTCAGAGGAGCCATTTTTGAAAAGCCTTCTTTTGAAGCCGGCTTTTTGCATCTGTGATCCACTAATAGTTACCAAGCGGATTCTTTTCACAGGCAATACCGCAAATGCCCTCAAGTTCGGCTTCGAGTGTTTTAACCAACGATTGAAGATAGTCTGGCCCTTCCTGATACTGGCGACGTTGTAACTGGTATTCTTCGGTAGAGAGCAAAGTTAATCGTTCTTTGACTCGCTCACCGCATGACGCTATCTCTTCAATAAAATCAATATCATAAAATGGAAGAATTTCTTTAGTTTTGTTATTAAAAACGATGACTTTGACGCTATGAGCATCCAGAACTTCAATGAATTTTTTATCACAGGTTAAGATTGCGGGAAAAAAGAATGCCGCGTTTTTATCAATATTTAAGGTAATAACAAATTCGAGAAAGCGCTGATGGCGAAGATCCCAGGCCATACCTCTAACGTACTCCCAAAATCCCGCCGTATTACGGTTCACTTTGTGAAAAAAGGCTTCCTTAGAACCATTTTCAAAAAAACGCTTAGCGAGCAAAATCTCTCTAATGCCAAAGAAATGGGCTTCATTGTGAGTAAATTCTAGCAGTTCGAGTAATTTTTCCTGCACCTGCTTAGCACTTGTTTTTGGGTTCCGCAGGTGAATCGCGCACATTTTTAACACATATACATATAAGCGATTATAGTCACGAGCCAGCTCTTCCATTAGCGACTTATTTATAAACTCATAATTTTTACGTGCCATATATTGCTGCGTTTTAACTATAATTTCCTGTTCAGACACATTAAATTTTAACTGCCTATGCTGCTGCCAAGCCGCAACATCCAGGTTGCGTAACATCTCATAAGCTCGAATGCGTTCGAAGATTTTTTCCTGTTTATTGAGATCGCTAAAATTACAAAGATTTTCGAGTTCATACAGCAAAGGATCAACATTGACTTCCTCTCTGGCGATGAAGTCAAAAATTTCTTCAAAATCATCAGGAAGTCGCGATCTTTGCCCTTCAAAGAAAGGCTTAAGATAACTTAATACCTGCGTATCGAGCGAGATAGAATAGTCGATGGGAAATGTAACGCGGTTACCAGAGATAAACATTTCTCTGAATATGTCTGGTGTAAGAATAAACACATGCGGCGTTTTGAATAAGCTACGCACGGCAGAACCACTGCTGAAGTTCCTGTTAACCGATAAGCCCGGAGTCGCACCTTTCTCCGCTGCAAAAATGAAGGTATAATCGTCAAGATAGTGGTAATAGAGTGCATATTGTTGAACAGCTGCCTCAAGATTTCCTGAGTGGCAGATATCATAAATAAAATCATGAATAACATTTGCCATTGTGCCCTCCCGGCATCGACCTAGCCTCCATTTTTAACACGCCTAAGCTTTTGCTATCAATATTCAGTATTTATTCCTGCATGCATACTTCATAAAATTTATGCCGCGATACTAACGCACCGGGCATAAACGATAACAGACTGCTTGTCTAAATTGGATTATTAAATCTGATAATCAATCGCCACTTCTTCCGGCTCCATTACCTGGCGTTTGATCTCATCCACCGACAGCCCGGCATTGCACAGCTCGATAAAGCGCCACACATAGTTGCGCTGCAGCTGCCCGCGCTTCAGGCCCAGCCACACTGTATTGGCGTCAAACAGATGCCGCGTATCCAGGCGCACCAGGTTCCCGTCTTCGCGTTCTCCGCTGGACTGTTCCGCCACCAGGCCAATGCCCAGACCCAGCTCGACGTAGGTTTTGATCACGTCAGAGTCCTGCGCGCTCAGCACGATGTCCGGCGTTAATCCTTTACGGTTGAAGGCCTCGTCTATGCGCGAGCGTCCGGTTATGCCCTGGCGATACGTAATCAGCGGCCATTTCGCGATCGCTTCCAGCGTCAGCGGTGAAACCTGATTCAACGGATGATCGAGCGGGAGCAACAGGCTGTGGTACCAGCGGAACCAGGGGAAGGCCACCAGTAGCGGGTCGTTGCTCAACCGCTCGCTGGCAATGCCGATATCTGCCCCACCGTTTTGCAGCAGCACTTCAATTTCCTGCGGCGTGCCCTGGATAAGCTCCAGACGGACGTCAGGGAAAAGTTCGCGGAAGGCTTTAATCACCGGCGGCAGGCTGTAGCGCGCCTGGGTGTGGGTGGTGGCGATGGTGAGCACGCCCGAGGCATCGTTGGTGAAGAGATCCGCCAGACGGCGCACGTTGCTGGCTTCGTTGAGGATCCGCTCAGCGATGGTGAGCAATGCTTTACCCGGCTCCGTCATGCCGAGCAGCCGCTTGCCGCGGCGGATAAAGATCTCTATGCCCAGCTCCTCTTCCAGCTCGCGGATATGGCGGCTGACGCCGGACTGAGAGGTATAAAGCATATTGGCGACCTCGGTCAGGTTGTAGTCCCGCCTGGCCGCCTCACGGATAATTTTAAGTTGCTGGAAATTCACGATTCACTCCGGCGCATCTGACATAGCTCTATTGTTAGAGTCAGCCGAGCTGCAGAACAAATAATAAAAACCAGCATCTTATGCTTTTATGGAATATCAGCTCACGAGCTGGAGTTCACGGTTCTCAAGCGATGGCTTGCTGACCAGCGACATCAAAATCTCTTTTACCGCCTGCGCCTGAGGCGAAAGCGAGCCGCGAGCGGACATGTTCAGCGACAGCGGCAGGCTCATCGAAGGCGTGGTGATCCGCGCCATCCAGCCGTTTGCCGCACCGCACAGCGAGCGCGCGGCGGATTCCGGCAGTACGGTGACACCCATTCCGCTGGCAATGGCCGCGGTAAGCGTGGAGATTGAGTCGATTTCGCCGATGATTTTGGCCGTCAGGCGGCGCAGGGAGAACGCTTCGTCCACACGCACGCGCACGGCGCTGTAGTCGCGCGGCAGATAGAGGTTCATCTCTGCCACGGCGGTAAGATCTACGCTCTGGCCCGGACAGTCGCGGGTGCCCACGAGGTAGAGATCTTCCTTGAGCAGCGGCTGGCTGGTGATCCCGGCAACCGGGGAGCGATCGTAAAGGACCGCCATGTCCAGCTGGCCGTTGAGCAGCTTGTCATTCAGTACAGAACCACTGTTTTCATGCAGATAGACCAGCACTTCCGGAAGCTCAGCGCGCACGGCCTGCAGAAGCGGCATGGTGATAGAGGACGCCGCCGTTCCCGGCGCCAGCCCGATAGAAACGTGCCCGCTCAGGGTCTGGCCCACGTTGTTCACCGCCAGCTGCGCCTGTTCACACTGACGCAGGATAGTGCGGGCATGGGTATACAGGATCTTGCCTGCTTCCGTTGGCGTGACGCCGCGTTTGGTGCGGATCAGTAACTGCTGATCCATCTCGCCTTCCAGAGTAGCCACCTGCTGGCTCAGCGCAGGCTGCGCGATGTGCAGCACTTCTGCCGCTTGAGTCAGGCTGCCGATATCGACGATTTTTACGAAGTATTTCAGTCGTCTTAAGTTCATTTTGCCCCCTGTTCGAAATGCATTGCCGGAACCGGCTGTCGTTGTTGAACAGGTTTTGCAATATGAATGCCACTTTTACCGTGCGGTCTGAATTGTTCGCTAACCGCCTGAAAATAAGGAAACCTAATTATGGAGGGGTGATTTATTACTGAAACAGCAGTTTACGATCTGCCCCATTAGAGGTATATCCGCACCATTACGGTGCATTCCGCTGTCAAAAACATCATTTTGTCGATTTTGTCAGCAAACGATCAAAAGGCGTTGATCCACCCTTTGACAAGGCGAACGCAGGTCGATAATATGCGCCCCGTTCACACGATTCCTCTGTAGTTCAGTCGGTAGAACGGCGGACTGTTAATCCGTATGTCACTGGTTCGAGTCCAGTCAGAGGAGCCAAATTTGAAAAGCCTGCTTTTAAAGCAGGCTTTTTGCTTTTCTGCGCAAGGTAAATGCAAAACGGCAACTGGGTTGCCGTTTTTAGTGTGTTCCCCCTCTCCCGTGGGAGAGGGTTGGGGTGAGGGCACCAGCCCGCACTATGCCTTCACATGCCGATTTTAACCGGCATCCCCGACCGCCGTTCCAGTTCAGCGCCCGCCCCCTCGTTTATCAACTGTGTCTGCTGTGCGGCGGAGATGGGCAGAGGCACTTTCCGGCTCGATTCAAATTCCGCCCGATTACGCGACAGCGGTTCGTGAACCTCCACCCAGCGGCTGCCGTCCGGCTCCGTGGTCACCTTAACGGGCCGATCGATAAGCTGCACGCGGGTGCCCACGGGGACATTATCGAAAAGATATTTAATGTCGTTGTTACGCAGACGAATACAGCCCTGGCTCACCCGTAGCCCAATGCCGAAATTGGAGTTTGTGCCGTGTATGGCATATAGCCTGCCGATATATATCGCATACAGCCCCATCGGGTTATCCGGCCCGGCGGGCACGAAGGCGGGCAGCGTTTTCCCCTCTGCCGCATAGGCACGACGCGTGTTCGGCGTAGGTGACCAGGTGGGGCCCTCCTGCTTGCGCTCAACCGCCGTGACCCAGTTACGCGGGGTTTCGCGACCGGCCTGACCGATGCCGATGGGCAGTACTTCAACGGTATTGCTGCCCGGCGGGTAATAGTAAAGACGCATTTCCGCCACGTTAACGACAATCCCCTCGCGCACGGTGTCGGGTAAAATCAGCTGCTGAGGAATGACCAGCCGGGTGCCGGATTTGGGCAAAAACGGATCCACGCCCGGGTTCGCTTCCAGCATATTGCTGAGCCCCAGCCCGTGCTGTGCAGCAAAGGCCTCAAGCGGTAACGTATTGCGCTCGGGAACGGTGATGGTAATCGGGGTTCCCACCAGCCGACTGCCTTCCGGCGGTAGGGTATAGGTTACGGCAAACGCACTGGGAACAGCGGCACACAGCGTAAGGACGAACCAGGTAAGTCGCATCATAATTTCCTGTGCTCACAAAAGAGAAAGCCTGGACTCAGGCAGGCTTTCTCAGTTTACGCTATTACGCTTCGATTTTACGCCATCTGCGCGTCAGCACTTTTTCCGCCTCGACAATAAGGAACATCACAAAACCAATCAGGAAGGTAATGACCCAGTAGCGGAACGGCAGCGCTTCGGTGCCAAACAGCATCTGCATGAACGGGGCGTAAATGATAAGAAGCTGTAGCGCCAGCAGTACGCCGCTCACGATCCAAATCCCTTTATTCGCCAGCAGACCTTTGCTCAGCGAGAAGCCGTCATTAACGCGACAGTTGAGCATGTAGAACCACTGCGCGGTCACCAGGGTTTGCAGCAGCACGGTGCGAATGAATTCCGCCGAGTAGCCGCGCGGCTGTAGCCAGGCTTCCAGCACGAAGGCGCTAATGGCAATCATCAGACCGACAAACACCACGCGCCAGATAGCGTAGCCGTCCATCACATGCAGATTCGCCTTGCGCGGTGGCCGATTCATGATGTCCTTCTCACCCGCTTCAAACGCCAGGCCAAACGACAGGGTTGCTGATGTCGCCATGTTCATCCACAGGATCAGGACCGGCGTCAGCGGAATCAGGTTCCCCGCCAGCAGCGCGATGATGATCAACAGGGCCTGCGCGATGTTGCTCGGGATAACGAACAGAATCGTTTTTTTCAGGTTATCGTAAACCCGCCGTCCCTCGTGGACCGCACTGGCAATGGTGGCAAAGTTGTCATCCGTTAACACCATGTCGGCGGCTTCCTTGGTGACCTCAGTCCCCTTAATCCCCATGGCGATACCCACATCCGCCCGCTTGAGCGCCGGGGCATCGTTTACGCCATCCCCGGTCATGCCCACCACTTCCTGTTTACTTTGCAGGGCCTGCACGAGGCGGAATTTATCCTCCGGGCTGGTTCGGGCGAAAATATCGTACTGCTGCGCGGCGTCGCTCAGCTGACGGTCATCCATCGCCTCCAGCTCGCGTCCGGTGATCGCGCTTGCGGCGTTACCAATCCCCAGCATTTGCCCGATGCTCATGGCCGTTTGCGGGTGGTCGCCGGTGATCATTTTCACGCGAATCCCGGCCTGCAGACAGTCGGCAATCGCGGTAATGGCCTCCGGACGCGGCGGATCCATCATTCCTGCAATACCCAGCAGGATCACGCCATCATGGAGGTCCGGGTGATCCAGATCGCGCTGTCCTTCGCGGGCAGGTTTCCAGGCCGCCGCCACCATGCGCAGCCCTTCCCGGGCATACTCTTCAATCTTCCCTTCCCAGTAAGGTTGATCGAACGGCTGCAGTCCGTCATTCGTCTGCTGGTACTGGCAGAGCCGGAACAGGACGTCCGGCGCGCCGGTGATTAAAATCGCCTCTTCTTCACCCAGTCGGTAGAGCGTGGACATGTATTTATACTGCGAATCAAACGGGATTTTACTGCGCATTTCTGTATCAAGCGGTGGGAGCGGGATTTTCGCCGCCAGCACCTTCAGGGCGCCCTCGGTTGGTCCTCCGGTGATTTTCCACAGCCCCTGCTCGTCTTTGATCAGCTGGCTGTCATTGCAGAGGTCAATGGTGCGCAGGTAGCGTTCCAGCAGGGAACCCTGCGTCACGCTGACGGGCGTCGGGTCATCTACGGTGTGAATATTCCCCACCGGTTCGTAGCTGTCGCCCTCCACGCGATAGGTCGTGTCAGCGGTAATCACCGCTTTGACCGTCATTTCATTCATCGTCAGGGTGCCGGTTTTATCCGAGCAGATGACCGTCATTGCGCCCAGGGTTTCCACCGTGGGCAACTTGCGAATAATGGCCTTGCGACGCGCCATGGCCTGTACGCCAAGCGAAAGGATGATGGAAATGATGGCCGGCAGGCCTTCCGGCACGGCGGCAACGGCGAGGCTGATAAGCGACAGCACCAGTTCAGAAACCGGCATATCCCGGAACAGGAGGCTAAAGACGAACAGCGCTACCATCATCACAAGGATAGTGATGAAGATGGTCTTACCGAGCTTGTCCATCTGCACCATCAGCGGCGTGCGGTGCTTTTCAATGTCGGACATCATCTGATTGATGTGGCCAAGCTCGGTCTCGCCCCCGGTTGCCACCACCACGCCTTTACCGCCGCCGGAGCTGACGGTGGTGCCTGAGTAGAGCAGATTATAGCGATCGCCTAAGGGCAGTTCCCCGCTTAACGCATCGCTGTTTTTCTCAACAACGGTGGATTCGCCAGTCAGGATGGCCTCCTCCACGCGAAGGTTATGCGCCTCAATCACGCGCAGGTCCGCAGGGATACGATCCCCGGCGCGGATCACCACGATATCGCCCGGGACCAGCGCCGTAGTGGGGATCGTTTCATGATTCCCCTGTCGTACCACCACGGCTTCGCTGGAGAGCATATTGCGAATACTCTGCAACGATTTCTCAGCATTGCTCTCCTGGATATGGCCGATCAGCGCGTTAATGATGGCAACCCCGAGGATCACAAACATGTCTACCCAGTGGCCCATAAAGAGCTTAAGCAACGCGGCCACCAGCAGAACGTAAATCAGTACATCGTTAAAATGCGCCAGGAAGCGCAGCCAGGCGGGTTTGCCCTTTTTTTGAGGTAACGCATTCTCACCATGCTGCTGAAGTCGGGCTGATGCCTCAGTGCCGCTAAGTCCTTCCAGAGTGGAGTGGATATTCGACAGGGTTTCATCAACGGTTTGTTGATAATACGGACGTTCAGGTTTTCCTGTTTTCATTGTTACTTCCTCAGGTTCTATTCAGAAATCACCTTGCTTTCATGAAATTAACGAATAACGAAAACAGGAACATGGGCGTAACGGACAATACTTGCCGCCTCCGATCCTAACAAATGGGTTTGAATATTTGGATTGCGGGAGCCGACGATAATCGCGCCAGCAGCAAGTTCATCCGCCAGCTTAATAACCTCATCACGAACATTTCCGCTGCGAACATGGAGGTGAACGCGCTCTTCTGGCAAATTCAATTTTTTGACCAGGTCAGACAGTTTTTCTTTTGAATTATTAATCATATATTCATCCATCTTTCGCGCATCTGAAATAAAACCGCGCGTCAGCTCGGCTGAAAATTTTGGCATGACGTGCAGCAAATGAATGTCACCCAATGCGCTTTGCGCCAGAAAATGTGCATGCTGCAACGCTTTATCCGCCAGGCTTGTCTCATAGACATCCACCGGAACGAGAATATTTTTATACATATCGAGCATCCTTTTTATAACCAACATGAGAGTGAATGAAGCAAAAAAACGCATTAAATGCAGGGGGTTGCCCTTAATGCCAGTTACGGTAAAAGAGATGAATAATATTAAACGTAGCACAGGAATTTCAGGTTTAGCGCGTCCCCACTGCTAATGGTTATTTAACATTTATCTTTTCGCCGACTATGCTCATAGTGAGTTACCGCTTCCGGCTCATGGAGGAATGTATGTATGGCATAAGCCTGATCCGACTGGGTATGTTTATTGCGCTTGCCATTATCGCCAGCACGGCGATTGGTTTATTTACCTATATGGTCGTCACTGTTCTGGCAGAATAGTGTCACCCCTGTCCAGGTTATGGAATAAATAAAACAGTTATTTATTAGGGGAATACAGTGAACCGCTACCTCTCTCTTTTACCGTTCGTTTTGTTAACGCTCACGGCGTGCGATCCTAAACCTGAACAAGCCTCCCCCCTGCCCAGAATGGTTAAAGTGGCGGAGGTGACGGTTCCCGGTCATGCCCAGCAGCGCGTTTTTCCCGCCCGCATTGAATCGGGCGATGCCACAGACCTTTCCTTCAAGCGCGCGGGTCAAATTGAAGCGCTCGATGTGCGTCAGGGCGCAGCCATCAAGCAGGGCCAACAGCTTGCAAGATTGAACGCCCGTGAAGCCCAGCAGCGGGTTAACGACAGGCAGACGGCGGCGACGCTGGCCCAGAGGCAGTTCGATCGCTTCCAGACGCTGGCGGGCCGCCAGGCGATTTCGAAAGCCGAAATGGACGTGCAGCGTGCGAACCGCGATTCGGCGAATGCGGCGCTGCAGATTGCCCGAGAAGAGTTGAATCAGATGACGCTCGTCGCCCCCTTCAGCGGGACGGCGGCCAGCGTACATGTCCGAAACCATCAGGTGGTGTCTGCCGGTCAGCCCATCGCGACGTTAACCCGCACCGATCTGCTTGACGTGGTGTTCAGCATCCCTGAAAACCTGTTTAAGACCTTTGATATCCGCAACGCGCAGTATCGTCCGGTCGTGAGAATTAACGCCATTCCGGATCGGGAATTTACCGCCGTCTACAAAGAGCACTCGGGCAGCAGCGACAGTAATACCCTGACCTGGCAGGTGATACTGACCATGCCGCGACCAGATGATTTTCCCGCCGTCGGTGGCGTAAGCGGTACGGTTACCATCAATTTAACCAACCTCCCGGCTGGCGCGGGCGCTCAGGCGCTGGTTGTACCGGTTGAGGCCGTCTTTAACCCGGACAACAGCCCACGCAATGAGCCGCACGTCTGGGTTGTGGCGGGAGAAGGCGACACGCTCCATCTTGAAGACCGCAAGGTCAGCGTGGGGCAAGTGATAACCGAAGGCGTGACGATCACCAGCGGGCTTAAGGCGGGCGAGCGCGTGGTGGCCGCAGGCGTGGGAGAGCTCCATGCTAACCAGCCGGTGCGTATCTGGACGCGTGAGCGGGGACTGTAATGGATATCACTCGTCAATTTATTAATAACCCGGTTCGCGTCTGGCTAACGATTCTGCTGCTGGGCATTGGGGGGATTTTCGCCCTGTTGAATATCGGCAGGCTGGAAGATCCCGCCTTTACCATCAAAACCGCAGTGGTGGTCACCCACTACCCCGGCGCATCCGCTCAGCAGGTTGAAGAAGAGGTGACGCTGCCGCTGGAGAATGCCCTTCAGCAGCTGCCTTATCTGGACAACGTAAGCTCCATCTCTTCAAACGGGCTGTCGCAAATCACCGTCAATATCGCTTCACGCTATCACTCGAACGAACTGCCGCAGATTTGGGATGAGCTGCGCCGCCGCGTGGGCGATGCCTCGCGTCAGTTCCCGCCCGGCGTCGTCACGCCCTTTGTGAATGACGATTTCGGCGACGTGTTCGGCTTCTTCTTCGCCATTTCCGGGGATGAATTCAGTAATCCTGAACTGGTGAGATATGCAGAGCAGCTGCGCCGCGCGTTGATTCTGGTTCCCGGCGTCGCGAAGGTCGCCATCGGCGGGGCCATTAGCCAACAGGTCAACATCGATATTTCCCTGACCAAAATGGCCGCGCGCGGCATTACGCTGAACCAGCTTTCCGCCCTGCTCAGCAGGCTCAACGTCGTTTCCAGCGCCGGAGAAATCACCTCGGGCAGCGAATCCATTCGTCTGCACCCCACTGGTGAGTTCGAGAATCTCGATGAACTGGCGGATCTCATCATCACGCCTTCCGGCACCGGGGCGGCGACGCGCCTGCGGGATATCGCCACGCTGTCGCGCGGGCTGAACGAATCGCCCGCCAGTATCTACCATGCCAACGGCAAAAAAGCCGTCACCATGGGCGTCTCGTTTATTCCCGGCGTGAACGTGATCGACGTGGGCCACGCGCTGGAGGCGAAGCTAAACCAGATGTCGGCGGAAAAACCGGCAGGCATACAGATAGATCTGTTTTACGATCAGGCAGCCGAAGTGGGCCATTCTGTTAACGGTTTTATTATTAACTTCCTGATGGCGCTGGCGATTGTCATCGGCGTGCTGCTGATCTTTATGGGCGTACGCAGCGGGATCATCATCGCGGTTTCTCTCGCCCTTAACGTGCTGGGCACGCTGCTGATTATGTATCTGTGTGGCATTGAGCTACAGCGCATCTCGCTCGGGGCGCTGATTATCGCCCTCAGCATGCTGGTGGATAACGCCATCGTGATTGTCGAAGGGGTGTTGATTGCCCGGCAGCAGGGCTCCCCGCTGTTAACCGCCGTTAACAACATCATCCGCCGCTCCGCCCTGCCGCTGCTGGGGGCGACGGTGATCGCCATCCTTGCGTTTGCCCCTATCGGGCTATCGCAGGATTCCACCGGGGAATACTGTAAATCTCTGTTCCAGGTGCTGCTGATTTCCCTGATGCTGAGCTGGTTCTCGGCGCTCACCCTCACCCCGGTGCTGATTAAGTGGTGGTTGTTTAAAAACGACAGCGCGCCGGACGCCACTGATGAGTCAGATCCTTACGACAAACGTCTCTACCGCCTCTACCAGCACCTGCTGAACGCACTGCTGCACCATAAAGCGCCTACGCTGGTAGTGATGGCCGCCCTGCTGACCGCGTCTGTCTGGGGGTTTGGCGCGGTGCGGCAAAACTTTTTCCCGTCGTCCAATACCCCGATTTTCTTTGTCGACCTCTGGTTACCCTACGGGACCGATATCAAATGGACCGAGAAAATGACTGGCGATATTGAGAAAACCATCAAGGGACGGCCCGGCGTGGAAACCACCGTCTCGACCATCGGTCAGGGGAGCATGCGCTTTATTCTGACCTACAGCGGACAGCGGCAGTACAGCAACTACGCGCAGATCATGGTGCGTATGGATGACCAGCGCAGCATCTCCGCGCTGACGCGCTACGTGGATGAGTACATCGCGCGTAACTACCCGCAGGTCAACGCCAGCACGAAACGGGTGATGTTTGGGCCCTCCGGCGACAGCGCCATTGAAGTGCGCATTAAAGGCCCGGATCCTGACAGGCTGCGTCTGATTGCCAGCCAGGTGGACGATATCCTGGCGCGCGACCCGGCCACGGGGAGCGTCCGAAACGACTGGCAAAACCGCAGCAAAGTGATCCGTCCGCAGTACGTCGCCGCGCTGGGACGCGAGCTTGGCGTGGATAAGCAGGACGTCGACAACGCGCTGGAGATGAATTTCTCCGGCAGCCGGGCGGGGTTGTATCGGGAAGGCAGTGACCTGCTGCCTGTGGTGGTGAGGCCTCCGGAAAGCGAAAGGCTGGACGCCAGCCACCTGAACAACGTGCTGGTGTGGAGCCAGGCGCGGCAGCAGTATATCCCGCTGAGTAACGTCGTTAGCAGCTTCACGCTGGAGTGGGAAGATCCGCTCATCCTTCGACGCGACCGCTCGCGGGTACTGACGGTTCAGACGGATCCGGATCCGCTGAGCCAGCAAACCTCCGGTGATATTCTCGCCCGCGTGAAGCCGCAGGTGGATGCCCTTCCCCTGCCACACGGCTACAGCATCGAGTGGGGGGGCGACGCGGAAAACTCCAGCGAAGCGCAGCAAGGGCTGTTCACTACGCTACCTCTCGGGTATCTGGTGATGTTTGTTATTACGGTGCTGATGTTCAGCTCGGTAAAAAATGCCGTCGCGATCTGGCTGACCGTACCGCTGGCGTTGATTGGCGTCACGCCAGGATTTTTAATTACCGGCATTCCCTTTGGCTTTATGGCGCTGATTGGTCTGCTGAGCCTGAGCGGAATGCTCATCCGCAACGGCATCGTGCTGGTGGAAGAGATTGAACAGCAGAAAACGCACAAGGATCAGCACAGCGCGATCGTTTATGCCGCCACCTCGCGCCTGCGCCCTATCCTGCTCACCGCGTTCACGACCGTACTTGGCCTGGCACCGCTGCTGCTGGATGTTTTCTTCCAGAGCATGGCCGTTGTGATTATGTTTGGACTGGGGTTTGCTACAATCCTGACGCTACTGGTACTCCCCGTGATCTATGCGTGTTTCCATCGTAAGGACGAAGCCAAACAACAATGAATGCGACAGGGCTGAACATTATCAAGACGCTGGGCTGTATGACGGCGGTCACCTTCTTCACCATCTACAATACCTGGGATCATTATGACTATGACTATCACTGGATCCTGGGCTTTTTAACCTTTATCTCGACCATCGCCACGCCGCTGTTTTTTGTGGTGTCGGGCTATCTCGACGGGCAATCACGGCACGGCACACGCTGGCAGCTGGGTAAAATAAAAAGTCTGGTGATTGTTTTTCTGTTCTGGATAACGATCTACTACCTCTGGGAGCCTTATCAGCGCGGGTATTTAATTCAGCCCTGGTTCGTGTTCGCATTTGTCGTGATTTACACCTTCCACCCGGCGGTGGAGTGGCTTAGCCAGCGGAGATCGCTGTTCTGCGGCGCGATTGCTGCTCTGCTGTGCTTTTCCTACGGATACGATCTGTTATCGGCGCTTTATCCTGAAACACACGTCCTTTCGCTTTCGCCGCAGTATCGGCTGTGGACATGGCTGCTGTTTTATCTGACCGGGCAGCTCTTCTGCGACCCAAAAGTCGCCGAGTGGATAAGCCGCAAAAACGTGGTTCGGGCGGCGGTTGTCGCCATCCCGTTTATCTATCTCTTCACCTGGTTTTACGAGCGCCACTTCTTTTTTGCCCTGTTTAAGGCCGACAGAAACGCCTTTATTCTCACCGGCTCGCAGATCTACATCCTGATTATTGCCCTGGTGATTGCGGCGAACGGCGTTCGCTTTCGCCGCAATGCTGAATTAAAGGAGTCCATTCTGGCCGCCATCAGCAAAACGATGACCGGCGTATATATTGTGCACTACTCGGTGTTTCATCTGCTGACGGCGCTGATACCGGTGACCTCTCTCGGCATGAAGCTGGCGCTGATTGTGCTTACGTTCGTCACCTCTGTTCTCTTCTCCATGCTGGTATTGTCTAACGCCGTGGCAAAAAAGGTGATCACCCTTTAAAAGCCTAAGCGCAGCCAGGCAAAGAGCACGTTGCCGTTGTTATACGTTCCGGGAATATAGGTGAACTGGACGGTAACGCGCTTATAGCCGGCAGAAAACAGCGGGAAGATGAACGGCAGAGGCACATAGTTCGCAAAATCATCTCGCGCCGTGATGCCCGCGGCGGCACCGAGCCCAAGGCGGAAATCTTTGGCATTATCCAGATACCAGCCCTTCTCCCAGCCATAGCCCATCGCGGGCTGCCATTCGTTGTGCGAGTCCTTGAACATCATTGCGAAAAGCGCGCTCCAGTTGCCCTCTTCGTTATAGCGGGACACGCCCAGGCCGCCGCCCCACGGCATTTCGTTGTAATTGTCGGTTTTTTCTTTATCGTACATAAAGCGGGCGTGCCAGCTCAGAAACGGCAGGTACAGATCGTAACGTTGCGGCTCTTCCCAGGTCTGGGAGATATCATCCGTCAGCGCATTCCACCAGCCGCTAATACGCTGTTCGCCATAGACTTTCGGCTCGGCATGAAGCGGTGCGGCGAATAAAAACAGGACCATCCAGAATGCCGAAAAGTTACGTTGCATCGTTTTTCCCTCAGCTTTAGTCACGCAGCGGTATCTATTACTGTAATCCATTCAGCACGAACCGGAGCCAAACAGACTGATTTATCTCGAGGCAGGGGAAAATGAAATTTATTTATTCAGCGCCTTCCGGAAAGATAAAAACGTTTTCTCAGGCGTTTTGTCGCGGTAGTCTCATAGGTTCCGTTTATATGACGGCAGCTATGTGAGTGACCTTTTCTTATACCAATAATAAAAAACAGTACGGACAGGATAACTATGGACTCCACCCTCATCTCCGATCGTCCCAACGAGGAGACACCTTCGCTCAATCGCGCCCGCCGCGCTGCACTCGGCAGCTTCGCAGGTGCCGTCGTCGACTGGTATGATTTTCTGCTTTACGGCATTACCGCCGCGCTGGTGTTTAACCGCGAGTTTTTTCCCCAGGTCAGCCCTGCGATGGGCACGCTCGCCGCGTTTGCCACCTTCGGCGTCGGCTTTCTGTTTCGCCCGCTGGGCGGGGTGATTTTCGGCCACTTCGGCGACCGGCTTGGCCGCAAGCGCATGCTGATGCTTACCGTCTGGATGATGGGGATCGCCACCGCGCTGATTGGCATTCTCCCGTCGTTTTCCGCCATCGGCTGGTGGGCGCCGGTGTTGCTGGTGACATTACGCGCCATTCAGGGCTTCGCCGTGGGCGGCGAATGGGGCGGCGCGGCGCTGTTATCCGTTGAGAGCGCGCCAAAAAACAAGAAAGCGTTTTACAGCAGCGGCGTGCAGGTCGGGTACGGCGTCGGGCTGTTGCTTTCCACCGGGCTGGTATCGTTAATCAGCCAGCTCACCACCGACGCGCAGTTTCTGAGCTGGGGCTGGCGCATCCCTTTTATCTTCAGCATCGTGCTGGTCATTGCCGCCCTGTGGATCCGCAACGGGATGGATGAGTCGGCAGAGTTCGAACAGCAGCAGCGTGAGGAGCCGTCCGTCAAAAAGCGGCTGCCGGTGATGGAAGCCCTGATTCGGCACCCTGGCGCTTTTCTGAAAATCATCGCCCTGCGCCTGTGCGAGCTGCTGACGATGTATATCGTTACCGCCTTTGCGCTGAACTACTCGACGCAGAATCTCGGCCTGCCGCGCGAACTGTTCCTGAATATTGGCCTGCTGGTCGGCGGGATCAGCTGCCTGACCATCCCCTGCTTCGCCTGGCTGGCGGACCGGTTTGGCCGCCGCCGCGTCTACATCACCGGCGCGCTGATTGGCAGCCTCAGCGCCTGGCCGTTCTTTATGGCGCTGGAGGCGCAGTCTGTGTTCTGGATTGTCTTCTTCGCCATTATGCTCGCGAACATCGCTCACGATATGGTGGTCTGCGTGCAGCAGCCGATGTTTACCGAACTGTTCGGCGCCAGCTACCGCTACAGCGGCGCGGGCGTGGGCTACCAGGTGGCAAGCGTGGTCGGCGGCGGGTTTACGCCGTTTATTGCCGCCGCGCTGGTGACCTTCTCCGGCGGTAACTGGCACAGCGTGGCGATTTATCTGCTGGCCGGCTGCCTGCTGTCGGCAGCGACGGCGCTTCTGATGAAAGAGACGAGCCACCGCTGATCTCCCTTTTGTTTCACAGGCGTGTGACATACTATCGGATAGAGTCGCACACCTGTGGAACAAGGAGACAGAGATGAATAATAAGGGCTCCAGCCTGACCCCGGCTCAGGCGCTGGAAAAACTCGACGCGCTGTATGAACAGTCCGTCAACGCGCTGCGCAGCGCCATCAGCGAATACATCGAAACGGGGAAACTTCCCGATCAAAAGGCCAGAAACGAAGGCCTTTTTGTTTATCCATCGCTCTCTGTGACCTGGGACGGCAGCGCAAGCACGACGCCGAAAACCCGCGCCTACGCCCGTTTTACCCACTCCGGCTGCTACAGCACCACCGTCACCCGCCCTGCACTGTTCCGCCCCTATCTGGAAGAGCAGCTAACGCTGTTGTATCAGGATTACGGCGCGCATATTGCCGTGGAGCCTTCGCAGCATGAGATCCCGTACCCGTACGTGATTGACGGTTCGGCGCTAACTCTTGACCGCTCCATGAGCGCGGGACTGACCCGCCACTTCCCAACGACCGAGCTGTCACAGATTGGCGATGAGACGGCTGACGGGATTTATCACCCGGCAGAGTTTTCCCCCCTGTCGCACTTTGACGCCCGTCGGGTGGATTTCTCCCTGGCGCGCCTGCGCCACTACACCGGCACGCCCGCCGAGCATTTCCAGCCGTTTGTGCTGTTTACCAACTACACCCGCTACGTGGACGAGTTCGTTCGCTGGGGCTGTAGCCAGATCCTGGATCCGGACAGTCCATATATCGCCCTCTCCTGCGCGGGCGGGATCTGGATCACCGCCGAGACCGAAGCGCCCGAGCAGGCCATCTCCGATCTGGCGTGGAAAAAACACCAGATGCCCGCCTGGCACCTGATCACCGCCGACGGTCAGGGGATCACCCTGATCAACATCGGCGTCGGCCCGTCGAACGCCAAAACCATCTGTGACCATCTGGCGGTGCTGCGCCCCGACGTATGGCTGATGATTGGCCACTGCGGCGGCCTGCGCGAAAGCCAGCTGATTGGCGATTACGTGCTGGCCCACGCTTATCTGCGCGACGACCACGTGCTGGATGCGGTACTGCCGCCGGATATCCCAATCCCGAGCATCGCCGAAGTACAGCGCGCGCTGTATGACGCCACCAAAGAGGTGAGCGGCATGCCGGGTGAAGAGGTGAAGCAGCGCCTGCGTACAGGCACAGTCGTCACAACCGACGATCGCAACTGGGAGCTGCGTTACTCCGCCTCCGCGCTGCGCTTCAACCTGAGCCGAGCGGTGGCGATTGATATGGAGAGCGCCACCATCGCCGCCCAAGGGTATCGCTTCCGCGTTCCTTACGGCACGCTGCTGTGCGTGTCCGATAAGCCGCTGCACGGCGAAATTAAGCTGCCGGGTCAGGCCAACCGTTTCTATGAAGGGGCGATTTCCGAACATTTGCAGATCGGCATTCGCGCCATCGACCTGCTGCGGGCGGAAGGCGACCGACTGCATTCGCGTAAGCTGCGCACCTTCAACGAGCCGCCGTTCCGCTAATAACAATAAGGAAAAACCATGCACACCCCTACTCCGCTCTCTGCCCTGCGTCAGTGGCTTCAGGAAAACAGCCTCGACGGGATGATCGTTCCGCTCACCGATGCCTGGCAAAGCGAGAATTGCGCGTCGAACGACGAAAAGCTGGCCTGGCTGACAGGCTTTAACGGCTCTGCTGGCGTCGCGCTGGTACTGAGGGATAAAGCGCTGCTGTTCGTCGACGGGCGCTATCAGGTGCAGGCCCGCGTTCAGGTGAATATGGATGAGGTTGAGATCCACCATCTGCACAACGAGCCGCTGGCAGACTGGCTGACGACCAACGTCGCGGCGGGCACGCGTATTGGTTTTGACCCAATGCTGATGACGAATACCGAGTTTACGCAGCTGTCTGCCACACCGTGCACGCTCGTGCCGCTGAACGCGTCACCGTTTGACGCCTTATGGACCGATCGCCCTGCCGCACCGGCGGGGCTTATCCGTGAGATGCCGGTTGCGATAAGCGGTGAAAGCAGCGAAGACAAACGTCAGCGCGTTGCCGCCGTGCTGGCCGCGAACAACGCTGACTACCTGGCCGTTACGCTGCCGGATAACATTGCGTGGCTGCTCAACATGCGCGGCTCAGATATCCCCACCAGTCCGGTACCGCTCTCATTTGCCCTGCTCGGTCGCGACGGCCGCGTTGAGTGGTTTGTTAACGACAATAAGCTCGCAGAACTCTCTGATGCAGTTCTGAACGCCTTCACGATTGCGCCACAGAACACTTTTATTGAACGCTGTCAGCAACTTGCTGAAGGGAAGCGGGTGATGGTAGATGCCGATTCCGCGCCGGTGGCCCTGCGCTTTGCCATTGAACCGCGCGGTGAAATTGTCTGGCGAACCGATCCCATTACCCTCATTAAGGCTACCAAAAACCCGGTCGAGCTGGCAGGGTATCGCGAGTGCCATCTCCAGGACGGCGCCGCGTGGGTCAACTTCCTGGCCTGGCTGAGCCGCGAAGTGCCGCTGCGTGCGGCGGCGGGACAACCGCTAACGGAGCTGGAAGTGCAGGCGCAGCAACTGGCATTTCGCAAACAGCAGCCCGGTTTTATCGAGCAGAGTTTCGCGACCATTTCCGCCTCTTCGAGCAATGCGGCGATGTGCCACTATCATTCAAGCGAGGCCAGCAACAAGCCCATCGGCCATAACCATTTTTACCTGAACGATTCGGGCGGTCAGTACGCTAACGGCACCACCGATGCCACGCGCACGCTGGCGTGGGGTAATGTCCCCTCGCAGCAGCGTCTGCACTACACCGCCGTGCTGAGAGGCTTCCTGTCGCTGATTACCCTGCAGTTCCCTTCCGGTACGCAGGGGCACCAGCTGGATGCTTTCGCGCGTCGTCCGCTGTGGGAGATGGGGCTGGATTACGATCACGGTACCGGGCACGGCGTGGGCCACCAGCTTCTGATCCACGAAAACCCGCATCGCATCGCCAAAAAGGTGAACCCGTGGCCGCTGGTGGCAGGGAACATCATGACCATTGAGCCGGGATACTATCTGGGCGATAGCCACGGTATCCGTATTGAAAACCAGGTAGAAATTGTGGAGAGCCGACCGGGGTTCTGCAAGTTTGCCTCGCTGACGCTGATCCCGATTGATTTAAGCCAGGTCGAGCTGGATCTGTTGAGCGAGCAGGAAAAGCAGTGGCTGGATGAGTATCATCAGCAGGTACGTGAGGCGCTGTCACCGCTGGTGAATAGCGAGGCGCGTTCGTGGCTGGAGGCGGCGACGGCGCCGGTTCGTGTGTAATTTCGTGCGGTCTGATGCCCTCACCCCATCCCTCTCCCACGGGAGAGGGTGAAAACACTAAAAACGGCAACAAGGTTGCCGTTTTGCATTTACCTTGCGCAGAAAAGCAAAAAGCCTGCTTTAAAAGCAGGCTTTTCAAATTTGGCTCCTCTGACTGGACTCGAACCAGTGACATACGGATTAACAGTCCGCCGTTCTACCGACTGAACTACAGAGGAATCGTGTGAACGGGGCGCATATTATCGATGCTCCCCGATGATGTCAAAGGCAGAATGCATATTTCCGATCGTTTGCCGAATTATTCTCCATTTCGCGCAATTGTCAGGCATTTTGTCGCGGATATTTCCACAGCCAGCGCCCGCTGACCATGCGCCAGTAGAACAGCGCCCCGCGTACGGCCCAGTCAAGGAACATCCCCAGCCAGACGCCCACCACGCCCCAGCCCAGCACCACGCCCAGCGTATAGCCCGCCACAACGCGACACCCCCACATGCCAAGCATGGACACCCACATGGCAAAACGGGCATCGCGCGCTCCTTTCAGCCCGGCAGGCAACACCCAGGATGCCGCCCAGATGGGCATAAAGGCGGCGTTGAGCCAGATAAGGATCTTCACCACCTCTTTCACGTCATCTTCGTGGGTATAGAACGCGGCCATCAGCCCGGCAAACGGCGCGGTGCCCCAGGCGATCAGCGTCAGCCCAATCGTCGACAGCCAGAACACATGGCGCAGCTGCCGCTCCGCCTGGCCTATCTGCCCTTTCCCGAGACGTTTCCCCGTGATGATGGTTGATGCCGACCCAAGGGCGTTACCCGGCAGGTTAATCAGCGAGGCGATGGAGAAGGCGATAAAGTTACCGGCGATAACGTCGGTGCCCATTCCGGCGACAAACATCTGCGTGAGCAGCTTCCCGCCGTTGAACAACACGGATTCAATGCTCGCGGGAATACCAATCCCCATCACTTCCCAGATAATGGCGAAATTAAAGGGCCGGAAATAGCTCTTAAGCGTAAGACGCAGCGAGGGGGTAATCCCCGTCATCAGCACCCCGATGATGGCCGCCGCACCGATATAGCGTGATATGGTTAATCCCAGCCCGGCACCGACGAACCCCAGACCATCCCACGAGAACGCGCCGTAGATCAGCACGCTGCTGATGATGATATTCAGGATATTCATCCCACCGTTGATCAGCAGCGGGATTTTGGTGTTACCTGCCCCGCGCAGCGCGCCGCTGCCAATCAACGCGATGGCCGCCGCCGGATAGCTTAAGACGGTCATTTCGAGATAGGTCAGCGCCAGTTCCTTCACCTCGTTCGTGGCTTCCCCGGCGACAAAATCGATAATCTCTTTACCGAAATAGTGGATCACCGCCGCCAGAACAATCGAAAAGAGGGTCATGATCATCAGCGACTGACGTGCAGCCTCGCGCGCGCGTTTGGGATCCAGCTTGCCGAGACTAAAGGCCACCACAACCGTCGTCCCGAGATCGATGGCGGCAAAGAATGACATCACCACCATGTTAAAGCTGTCTGCCAGCCCGACCCCCGCCATCGCCTCTTTCCCCAGCCAGCTTACCAGGAAGGTGCTCAGCACTCCCATCAGCAGAACGCAGGTATTTTCCAGGAAAATAGGCACGGCAAGAGGGGTGATTTCACGCCAGAACAGAACACGATAGCTTTTACGTTTTGCGTACCATGGCGTGCGCACGATCGCCTGGCGCAGAGGGGCAGTGACGTTCAAAATGGACCTTAGCGAGAATAGTTGAAACTCCATTTCAAATGATGGGGGAGAAATGCTAATCCTGCAAAGTATTTTCCTGAAAAAGATGTGTGTATTTACAACAAACTGACGACAGAATCGGCAATCAGTCGATTTTCCCTAAGATCAGGTTTGACAAAAGTTTTTTCGCCGCTAAGATAAGCCTCCACAACGATTCCTCTGTAGTTCAGTCGGTAGAACGGCGGACTGTTAATCCGTATGTCACTGGTTCGAGTCCAGTCAGAGGAGCCAAATTTGAAAAGCCTGCTTTTGAAGCAGGCTTTTTGCTTTTCTGCGTCGGGTAGAATTGTCAGCTGGCGGCTGCGCCTGACCCGACCTACAAATCAGCGGACCGTTGATCGTCAAATAAAAAAGGCCCCCTGTCACCAGAGAGCCTTTTTCACAATTCGCTGCGATTATTCGCTTTTAGCTTCGGCGTTTTTGATTTCGCCCATCACTTTCAGCTTTTTGGAGATGTCGCGACGCTCTTTGGACAGCTCGGCATTTTTGATGATGTAATCATCAACGCGGTCTTCATAGTCGCTCTTCATGCTGGCGATGATGCCCTGAATAGCTTCAACGCTCATGCCCGGCTTGATGTAGTCGCTCAGGTTGTCGAGCAGCAGAACACGTTTCTGGTTGTCACGGATCTTCTTCTCAACGTCCTGGATTTCACGCTGCAGTTTGTTTTTGCGGCGGAACAGGCGGACGAATTCCAGAACATCCTGGAACGAAGGCTTGATAGTTTCCATTTTTACACCCCTGATAATGTGAGATTCGGATTCGTTAAAGCAACCGTTGTAACAATAACCTTACTGACAGCGGCTGCGAATGACAATGGCTATATCGTTTAAAGCTATCATAACCCCAATTGCTGCTGAATCGAAGCAGCAGGCGTCACATCCGCGTTTTATTTGCGCAGCGCCCGACAAATCAGGTGCGATAGCAGCTCAAGCTGTCGCGCCAGCTCCAGGCTCAGCCAGACATAGCCGTGAATGGGCGTTTCCGCCACGTTATCGCCCTGCCGCTCGTTGATTAACTGCTTCAGTTCCGCCACGATTTCATTGAGACGCTCGCTGTTCGCCAGCACGGGCTGCGGATTACCTTCATAGAGCGCATGGGCGATGGTCAGCAGGGTCTGCTGCGTCATCATCTGCGTCTCTTTGAGGGTCTGGGCGTTAAGCATCAACAGATGGCTGGGACGCGTGGCCCAGTGCGCGTTGATTTGCAGTTCAAGCATGCACACCAGATTGCGGCTGACCGTCTGGATAGCTTCGAAAATCGCTTTCTGAATATGGGTCTCTTTACTGGCTGGTACTATCAGGCCGCGCATTTTGACCACGTCGTTGAGGATGGTTTGCAGATGCTTTTCCAGCCGGGGACGTTCAACCAGATTCGGTGAAAACCCCGCCTGGTAGACGCGGTTAAACGCCGTGACGTAGTTAGCCATCTGGATACGCCAGTGCAGAAAAGCCCGCTGCGGCCAGATGCCGGTAAACAGCATGGCGAGCAGCGAGCCCAGAATAACATCCCCGCTTCGCCACATTGCCGTGGTCATATCCCCTGCTGGCGCGCCGACCACGACCGCGAGAGTGATACCAATCAGCAGCGCCTGATAAGGACGTTTGCCCAGCGCCAGCCAGCCGCACAGGAACATGGCGGCACCGCACCATGCCAGCATCACTGGAAATGAGATGAGCTCAAGCTTCAGGGCAATCAGCCCCAGGGCAGAGCCAAGCACGGTACCACCTATCCGCTCGAAGGCGCGCGGGACAACGTTTCCCCAAAATGAGATTGGCCCCATCACCACCACCAGCGTGATCAGCGGCCACGTTCCTTCCGGTATATCCAGCAACCTGACCAGTACAAAGGTCAACACGAACGCCAGCGCGATGCGACACCCGTGCACCACGCGGTAATGTTTATATAAGCGAATTTCAAAAGGGGTTAATGATTTGTCGGGACGCACACCCGCTCTCCAGCAACACGGCAAATCACAATTGTACTGTGTTTTCAGCCGGGCGGATCGCTCCCGGCTGAAAAACCCTTCATTAAGCAGGCTTAAACCGTTTTGTGCTCAACCGCGATAAACATTTCAATATCCCAGCAGCCGTCCGCGTTGCCATCATTGAGATAGCGCTCAAAGCAGGGCTTAAGCGCCATCTGATATTTATTATCCTGCAGCAGGGAATTAAAAAACTGATACCACGGGGTTGCAAAGTCGTAGTTTTCCACGCGCGCCGTCGCCACGGCATAATCACCGGCCGCGATTTCCGTCATCATCACCCCTTCGCTGTTTTCCGGGATGACGAAATCATCCGGTACGGTAACGGCCGTATCGCAGCGCAGTTTTTCTGCCGGAACCTCATCGGGGTTATCGTAATAGACCGCCACCCACTCCAGCGGCTCAATGTGACGCCCGTCTACCCACATGACCAGCTGTTCAAAGCCCTGCTTGACCGTTTTTTCCCACGGCCCAACAAGATGAAAACCCGCAATCTTACGTTTCTGTTGCTGCTTGATGCTGTAGTCCATGCTGCCTCCGATTAGCACTGTATATTTATACACTATAAAGCAGGATTTCTATTATCGGCAAACGAGGAGTGTTTATTATGTGAGCAGACTCGCAACCCTGCCAGTCTGCCCATCAGCGGTTAAAGCGTGTGGTGAAGATAATCGCTCAGGCGTGAGAATACGCCTCCCTTATCAACGGCTTCCAGAGTGACCAGAGGCCAGTGCGCCACGACCTTGTCGCGGTCATAGAGCTGGATCTCCCCGACCCGCTGATGCGCGGCAATCGGTGCTTCCAGCTCTTTTTTATCCAGCACGTATTTGGCTTTGATGTTCGGTACTTCCGCTTTCGGCAGGGCCAGCCAGAAGTCCTGGTCGGTGCCCAGTTTCACCTGTTCTTTATCGCCGTACCAGATACGCTCTGTTCCGACTTTTTTACCGTTATGCAGGATCTGCACCGTATCGAAGTTCTGTTGTCCCCAGTGCAGTAGCTTACGCGCCTGGTCCTCGCGCCCTTTCGGGCTGTCCGCGCCCATCACCACCGCAATCAAACGACGCTGACCGTCCACCGCGGAGGCAATAAGGTTAAAGCCTGCTCCTGAGGTATGCCCCGTTTTCAGGCCGTCCACGTTCATGGTTTTATCCCACAGCAGGCCGTTACGGTTTTGCTGGGTGATGCCGTTCCAGGTGAGACTCTTTTCGCTGTACATATGATAAAACTCTGGCTCACCGTGAATGATGGCCCGGGAGAGCACGGCCAGGTCATAGGCCGAGCTGTGCTGGCCCGGCGCGTCCAGCCCGTGGACGGTTTCAAAGTGCGTATCACGCAGGTTCAGCTTCTGCACGTAGTCGTTCATCATCTTCACAAACTGCGGCTGCCCGCCCGCCACGTGATCGGCCAGCGCCACGCAAGCATCGTTGCCGGAATCGACAATCAGACCGCGGCTTAAATCACGCACGGTGACGCGATCGCCCTCTTTCAGGAACATCAGCGACGAACCGTCAAAAACCGGGTTGCCCTTTGCCCACGCGTCACGCCCTACGGTGACAATGTCATCCGGCGTAATGCGATGGCTGTCAATGGCCCGGTCGACCACATAGCCCGTCATCAGCTTGGTGAGGCTCGCCGGGTTACGTTGCTGATGTTCGTTGCCCGCCGTTAAAATTTGACCAGTCGTGTAATCCATCAGCACCCAGGAGCCAGCCTGGATGGCCGGAGGCTGCGGCGAAAAATCCAGTGGTTCGGCCGCAAAAGCAGATGAGACACTCGATGCGAGTAAAGAAACAGCAATAAACAGACGGCGTTTCAACGGTATATCCTCAGGTCATTAAAAATCGATGACCTTTTTACGGGACTTCTGATGTCGTTACCTGGCTTAATTGCAAAAAAATGTGACAGAACGCAGGTTTTACGCGGAAGCGGTCTCGCAAATTTGCGCCGCGGCGGCGCTTTTTATTCGGTCTGACCCGCACGATCGTTTACCATAGTGACGTCATTTTTTAACAGGATGGTATTACTGGTGTCTGACTCTGCCGCACGCCCGACTTTTTTATTCCACGACTACGAAACCTTTGGCACGCATCCGGCGCTGGACCGACCGGCGCAGTTTGCCGCCATCCGCACCGATGACGAATTCAACATCATTGGCGAACCCGAGGTTTTTTACTGTAAACCGGCTGATGACTACCTGCCGCAGCCCGGCGCGGTCATGGTCACCGGGATCACACCGCATGAAGCGCGGGAAAAAGGCGTTAACGAAGCAGAGTTCGCCCGCCGCATCCACGATCTGTTTACCGTTCCCAATACCTGCGTGGTCGGTTACAACAACATCCGTTTTGACGATGAAGTGACGCGCAACATCTTCTATCGCAACTTCTACGATCCATACGCCTGGAGCTGGCAGAACCGCAATTCACGCTGGGATCTGCTCGACATCATGCGCGCCTGTTATGCCCTGCGCCCTGAAGGCATTAACTGGCCGGAAAATGAGGAAGGGCTGACCAGCTTCCGGCTGGAACACCTGACGCGTGCCAACGGCATCGAGCACAGCAATGCCCACGATGCGATGGCAGACGTTTATGCCACCATTGCCATGGCGAAGCTGGTGAAAACCGCACAGCCCCGGCTGTTTGAATATCTGCTGAGCCACCGAAGCAAGCAGAAGCTCATGACCCTTATCGACGTACCGCAGATGAAGCCCCTGGTGCATATCTCCGGCATGTTTGGCGCCTGGCGCGGCAATACCAGCTGGGTTGCGCCGCTGGCGTGGCACCCGGATAACCGTAATGCGGTTATCATGGTGGACCTGGCGGGCGATATTTCGCCGCTGCTGGAGCTTGACAGCGATACCCTGCGCGAACGGCTTTACACCCCGAAAAATGAACTCGGGGATCTGCCTGCGGTGCCGGTTAAGCTGGTGCACATCAATAAATGTCCGGTGCTGGCGCAGGCGAACACGCTGCGTCCGGAAGATGCCGACAGGCTGGGCATTAACCGTCAGCACTGCCTGGATAACCTGAAAGTGCTTCGCGATAACCCGCAAGTGCGCGAGAAAGTGGTCGCCATCTTCGCCGAGGCGGAGCCGTTCGTGCCGTCCGAAAACGTGGATGCCCAGCTCTACAACGGCTTCTTCAGCGATGCCGACCGCGCAGCCATGAATATTGTTCTGCAAACCGAGCCGCGTAACTTACCTGCGCTGGACATCACCTTCGCAGATAAGCGCATCGAAAAGCTGATGTTTAACTACCGGGCGCGCAATTATCCCGGCACGCTGGATGAAGCAGAACAGGCGCGCTGGCTGCAGCACCGTCGAAACGTGTTTACGCCAGAGTATCTGCAGCATTACGCGCAGGAGCTTGAGTCGTTATACAACCAATATGAAGGCAACGCAGAAAAACAGATCCTGTTAAAAGCCCTGTTCCAGTACGCGCAAGAGATAGTCTGAAGTGAGATATAAAAAAACCGGAGACAAGGTCTCCGGTTTTTTTTTGATACGTTAAGACTTAAGCAACGTCTTCGTACTGCGGAACCGGGTTACGGAAGCTCTTCGTAACGCAGGCCAGGTACACCAGACCGATACCTGCCCAAATCAGGCCAAGCACCATCGAGCTCTCTTCCAGGTTAACCCACAGCGCGCCCACGGTCAGGGCACCGCACATCGGCAGGAACAGATACTGGAAGTGATCTTTCAGCGTCTTGTTACGCTTTTCACGGATCCAGAACTGAGAGATAACCGACAGGTTAACAAAGGTGAACGCCACCAGCGCACCGAAGTTAATCAGCGCCGTTGCCATCACCAGGTCAAAGTTAATCGCCAGAAGCGCGATCGCACCGACCAGGATAATGTTCATCGCCGGGGTACGCCAGGTTGGATGCACGTAGCCGAAGAAGCTTTTCGGGAATACGCCATCACGACCCATTACGTACATCAGACGCGCAACGCCTGCATGCGCGGCCATACCGGACGCCAGTACGGTGATGGTGGAGAAGATCAGCGCGCCGACCTGGAACGCTTTACCCGCCACATAGAGCATGATTTCCGGCTGAGACGCATCCGGATCCTTGAAGCGCGAGATATCCGGGAAGTACAGCTGCAGGAAATAGGTCGAGAAAATAAAGATCAGACCGCCAATCAGCGCCGTCAGGAAGATGGCACGCGGGATCACGCGCTCTGCATCCTTCGTTTCCTCAGACAGGTTGCTAATCCCGTCGAAACCGGTAAAGGAGAAGCACAGAATCGTCGCCCCGGTAATCATCGGGATCACATGCGCATCACCAGACCAGAACGGTTTGCTGCTCGCCAGGGTGCCCGCGCCTTCGCCGTGGAATACGCCATAGATCACCATGCCAAGAATCACGGCAATCAGGACAACCTGAAGCACAACGATAACGGAGTTAAAGTTGGCAACGGACTTGATGCTGCGCAGGTTAAAGGCCGTCATAAAGGCTACCAGCGCCACGACGAAGATCCACGAGGGAATCGATGGCACCAGCGCTTCAAAATAGATTTTTGCCAGCAGAATGTTGATCATCGGCGCGAACAGGTAGTCGAGCAGCGAAGACCAGCCCACCATAAAGCCAACCGTCGGGCTGATGGATTTCTGGGCATAGGTGTAGGCGGAACCTGCAGACGGATAGCGACGCACCAGTTTACCGTAGCTCAGCGCGGTAAAGAGGATCGCAATCAGCGCAAAGCCGTAAGCCGTCGGCACATGACCGTCAGTGAGGCCCGATACGATACCGAATGTATCGAACAGCGTCATCGGTTGCATATAGGCAAGGCCCATCATAACAACCGGAATCAACGTAAGCGTTTTACGTAATTCCACGCGAGAGGTGTTTGGAGTTGCGTTATGCGACATAGTTATTCTCCTTTACGGTGATAACCGCCACGTAAGCGAAAAATTGCCCCATTTCTTTCTTCCTCAGCGACAACAACTGTCGGATTTTAGTAAATATCTATCCGGTACGAAGCCCGGCCTCTTGGTTTTTAGTTTCGTTTCGTACATGCAAAAAAAAATAACCGACGCCTTTTATATCGTCGATTATTCATTTGGTTGCAGCGGCGGCATTTTGCCCCACATCGGATACAAAAGGCAATACTTTGCAACGCACCGGGTCATTTTCTTTTTTCTAACTGGCTGATTTCTCGGCGCTCCCCTGAGAGTAAACTGCAGCGATAGCACTATTTGCTAAAATTTCGTCCCGCCACCAGGCGCTGGCCAGCCCGGCGGTTTGTTCATTCCAGCCGACCCACACCGATTCGTTACTGCTTTGTGCAAGCACCTGTTTTTCAACAAGCGCACCGCTATCAATAAAGCGCTGCGCCAGATAGCGCGGCAAATAGCCGCAGCCCAGACCGCTAATTTGCAGCTCCAGCTTGGTTTTAAAGTCAAAAACGGTAATGGCCTCCTGCTCATCCAGCAGCTGCGAGGAAACCGCACATTCGGGGCGTGAACTGTCCCCGACTACTATTGCGCGGTACCCCTTAATAACGCGGCGGTTAAGAGGCTCAGGCTCCTGAGCCAGCGGATGATGGGGCGCCACGGCAAATACCTGCTCCAGAACGCCCAGGCGGGCAAAACCAAAGTCACTCAACTGGGGAGGCTCGTGCAGGGCACCGACAAAGATGTCCGCCCTCCCCTGGGTTAAGGCATCCCAGGAGCCGCCCAGCACCCCGTTGATGAAGATCAGCCGGGTGACGCTGTGATGCTGGTAAAACGCTTCAATGAGCGGCGTCAGCAGAGAAAACGGAAAGGTATCATCCACGCCAATCACCAGCTCATTCTCCCATCCCTGATGGAGCTTGACGGCCTGCTTTTCCAGCTCGCGAACGGTATGAAGAACGTCACGACCTTTTTCCAGCAGCATCTGCCCGGTGCGGGTAAACCGCGCGCGGTGCCCGGTGCGATCGAGGATCTGAATATTGAGGTCGCTTTCCAGTTTTTGAACGGTATAGCTCAGGGCCGAAGGGGTTTTGTAAAGCTTTGCCGAGGCAGCCGCAAAGCTCCCCTCTTTTTCCAGTGCATCCAGAATAATAAGAACATCCAGCAGCGGTTTCATGCTCGCCCCCTTCCGGTGTGCGATTGTCTCCGCTGCGGGGCTTATTCCATGGGCATCACCAGCGGATCGGGATACTGATACTCAAACCCCAGCTCATGGCAAATACGATTGCCATCAACAATTTTGCCTTTACTTTCGTTCTTTGCCTCACCAAAAACCGGCGGAGCCAACCCAAGCTGGCGTGCCATGAGCGGGTAAAACGTGCTGCGCGCCGGATGAGACGGTGCACATATATTATAGATGTGTCCGCCTTTTGGAGCCTGTAAGAGTAGTTCAATCGCGCCAATAACATCTTCAAGATGCACAAGATTCACGCCATGCTGACCGTCTGGTGCCGTCTTACCGGCAAAGAAGCGCCCCGGATGACGCCCCGGGCCAACCAGCCCCGCCAGACGAACGATATCGACCTGCGTGCCGGGAAGGTTATGCAGCCAGTCTTCCAGCTCTTTCAGGACCTGACCGCTCGCGGTTACGGGACGGCGCTCGGAACTCTCTTTCACCACGCCCTCAGCATCGCCATAAACCGACGTCGAGCTGGTAAAAATTATGCGCGGGACGTGATGCGCCAGCGCGCTGTCGACAATCTCCTGCATCGCCTGCAGGTAGAATGATTCGCCCGGGCCACTGCGCCGTGCGGGTAGCGTAATCACCAGCGCATCTACGTTCATCAGCGTGTCCAGATCGTCCGCATCACACACCAGCTCAGGCTCCAGACGCAGTTCAACGCCATCAATACCGCACATGCGCGCCGCTTCGACCCCATCCCGGGTGGTCTTGCTCCCGGTCACCTGCCAGCCTTTCGCGGCTAATGACATCGCCAGCGGCATTCCCAGCCATCCTAAACCGACAATCGCGACCTTTTTCATGCGAATTCTCCTGACTCTCACTCGTCTTTCATAAGGCTACGCCAGCCCGGCAGAACACACAATTCATAGCATCAATATGAAATGAATTAATGATCAAAAAAAGCCCTTGCAATATGTCGTACAACTGGTTTAGGTTAAAAGACATCAAATGAATAAGCATTCATCGAGAATTTATATGACACGCGTTCAATTTAAACACCACCATCATCACCATCATCCTGACTAGTCTTTCAGGCGATGTGTGCTGGAAGACGTTTGGATCTTCCAGTGGTGCATGAACGCATGAAAAAGCCCCCGGAAGATCTTCTTCCGGGGGCTTTTTTTTGGACCAAATTCAGACAGGTTAAAACAGGTTAACGAGGAATAAAGAATGTTAGATAACTCACGTTTACGCATAGCTATTCAAAAATCAGGCCGTTTGAGTGACGATTCACGCGAACTGCTGGCCCGCTGCGGGATCAAAATCAACCTGCACACCCAGCGCCTGATTGCTCTGGCTGAAAACATGCCGATCGACATTCTGCGCGTGCGTGATGACGATATTCCCGGCCTTGTGATGGACGGCGTCGTTGACCTCGGCATCATCGGTGAAAACGTGCTGGAAGAAGAGCTGCTGACCCGCCGCGCGCAGGGTGAAGACCCGCGTTACTTCACCCTGCGTCGTCTGGACTTCGGCGGCTGCCGCCTGTCGCTGGCAACGCCGGTTGATGAAGCGTGGGACGGCCCGGCCGCGCTGAACGGCAAACGTATCGCCACCTCTTACCCTCACCTGTTGAAGCGCTATCTCGACCAGAAAGGCGTGCAGTTTAAATCCTGCCTGCTGAACGGCTCCGTTGAAGTGGCACCGCGTGCGGGTCTGGCGGACGCCATCTGTGACCTCGTCTCGACCGGCGCGACGCTGGAAGCGAACGGTCTGCGCGAAGTGGAAGTCATCTACCGCTCTAAAGCGTGCCTGATTCAGCGCGACGGCGAGATGGCCGACGCCAAACAGCAGCTGATCGACAAACTGCTGACCCGTATTCAGGGCGTGATTCAGGCGCGTGAGTCCAAATACATCATGATGCACGCCCCAACCGAGCGTCTGGATGAAGTGATTGCCCTGCTGCCGGGCGCTGAGCGACCAACCATCCTGCCGCTGGCGGGCGATCAGCAGCGCGTGGCGATGCACATGGTGAGCAGCGAAACCCTGTTCTGGGAAACCATGGAAAAACTGAAGGCACTGGGCGCAAGCTCCATCCTGGTGCTGCCAATTGAGAAGATGATGGAGTAATGGCCATGAGCTTTAACACAATCATCGACTGGAATACCTGTAGCGACGAGCAACAGCGCGAGATGCTGATGCGCCCGGCAATTTCCGCCTCTGAAAGCATCTCCCGCACCGTGGCGGAGATCCTGGATAACGTCAAAGCCCGTGGCGATGACGCCCTGCGTGAATACAGCGTGAAGTTTGATAAGACGGAAGTCGGCGCATTGCAGGTTACCGAGAAGGAAATCATTGATGCCAGTAATCGTCTCGGTGACGATATCAAGCAGGCGATGGCCGTCGCGGTGAAAAACATTGATACCTTCCACACCGCGCAGAAGCTGCAGACCGTGGATGTCGAAACCTTGCCCGGCGTGCGCTGCCAGCAGGTGACGCGCCCGGTTGCGTCAGTGGGACTTTATATCCCTGGTGGTTCAGCGCCGCTGTTTTCGACCGTATTAATGCTCGCCACGCCGGCGCGTATCGCCGGATGCCAGAAAATAGTGCTGTGCTCTCCGCCACCGATCGCCGATGAGATCCTCTACGCGGCAAAACTCTGCGGCGTACAGGCGGTCTATAAAGTGGGCGGCGCGCAGGCGATTTCGGCCCTGGCGTTCGGCACAGAGTCCATTCCTAAAGTCGACAAAATCTTTGGCCCGGGCAATGCGTATGTGACCGAAGCCAAGCGCCAGGTCAGCCAGCGTCTCGACGGCGCGGCCATCGATATGCCTGCCGGTCCGTCTGAAGTGCTGGTCATTGCCGACAGCGGCGCAACGCCGGACTTCGTGGCCTCCGACCTGCTTTCACAGGCAGAACACGGCCCGGACTCGCAGGTCATCCTGCTGACGCCGGATGCCGATATGGCGAAACGCGTGGGCGAAGCCGTTGAGCGTCAGCTGGCCGAATTGCCGCGCGCGGAAACAGCGCGTCAGGCGCTGTCTGCCAGCCGCCTGATTGTAGCGCGCGACCTGGATCAGTGCATCTCCATCTCCAACCAGTACGGCCCGGAGCACCTGATCATTCAGACCCGCAACGCGCGCGATCTGGTCGACAGCATCACCAGCGCGGGCTCGGTGTTCCTCGGCGACTGGTCACCGGAGTCCGCGGGGGATTACGCCTCCGGCACCAACCACGTGCTGCCGACGTATGGCTACACCTCTACCTGTTCCAGCCTCGGCCTGGCGGATTTCCAGAAACGCATGACCGTGCAGGAGCTGTCCCGCGAGGGGTTTGCTTCACTGGCTTCTACTATTGAAACCCTGGCCGCCGCCGAGCGTCTGACCGCCCACAAAAACGCCGTGACGCTGCGCGTTGCCGCCCTGAAGGAGCAAGCATGAACATTGAAGAATTAGCCCGCGAAAATGTCCGCCGCCTGACGCCTTACCAGTCTGCGCGTCGTCTGGGCGGAAACGGGGACGTCTGGCTGAACGCCAACGAATTCCCGACTGCGGTGCAGTTTGAGCTGTCGCAGCAAACGCTGAACCGCTATCCGGAGTGTCAGCCAAAAGCGGTGATTGAAAACTACGCCCAGTACGCGGGTGTGAAGCCGGAGCAGGTACTGGTCAGCCGCGGCGCGGATGAGGGCATTGAGCTGCTGATCCGCGCGTTCTGCGAGCCGGGCAAAGACGCGGTGATGTACTGCCAGCCCACGTACGGAATGTACAGCGTCAGCGCCGAAACCTTCGGCGTGGCGTGCCGCAACGTCCAGGCGCTGGAGAACTGGCAGCTCGATTTACAGGGCATTGCCGACAATCTCGACGGCGTGAAGGTCGTCTTCGTCTGCAGCCCAAATAACCCAACCGGGCAGATTATTAACCCGCAGGATATCCGCACCCTCCTGGAGATGACCCGTGGTAAAGCGCTGGTGGTGGCCGACGAAGCCTACATCGAGTTCTGCCCGCAGGCGACGCTGACGGGCTGGCTGGAAGAGTATCCGCATCTCGTTGTGCTGCGCACGTTGTCAAAAGCCTTCGCCCTCGCGGGCCTGCGCTGCGGGTTTACGCTGGCGAATAAAGAGGTTATCGACCTGCTGCTGAAAGTGATCGCCCCGTACCCGCTTTCAACGCCGGTTGCCGATATTGCGGCACAGGCGCTGACGCCTCAGGGTATCAACGCGATGCGCGAACGCGTGGCGCAGATCCTGGAGGAACGTCAGTACCTTGTCACCGCGCTGAAAGACATCCCTTGCGTCGAGCAGGTGTTCGACTCGGAAACCAACTACATCCTGGCGCGCTTCACCGCCTCCAGTGCCGTATTTAAATCTTTATGGGATCAGGGCATTATCTTACGAGACCAGAATAAACAACCTTCCCTGAGTGGCTGTTTACGTATCACCGTAGGCACCCGCGCAGAGAGCCAGCGCGTCATTGACGCCCTGAAAGCGGAGAAAGTATGACCCAGAAGATCCTTTTCATCGATCGTGACGGCACCCTTATTTCGGAGCCACCAGCCGATTTCCAGGTCGATCGTTTCGACAAGCTGGCTTTTGAACCGGACGTGATCCCGGTGCTGCTTAAGCTTCAGAAAGCGGGCTATAAGCTGGTAATGATCACCAACCAGGACGGTCTGGGTACGGACAGTTTCCCGCAGGCGGACTTTGACGGCCCGCATAACCTGATGATGCAGGTGCTAACCTCTCAGGGCGTGGTATTTGATGAAGTGCTGATTTGCCCGCACATGCCAGCCGACGAGTGCGACTGCCGTAAGCCAAAGGTGAAGCTGGTTGAGCGCTATCTGGCCGAAGATATGCTGGATAAAACCAACAGCTACGTCATCGGCGATCGCATCACCGATATTACGCTGGCGGAAAACATGGGCATCGCGGGGCTGCGCTACGATCGTAACGACCTTAACTGGGCAAAGATTGGCGAGCAACTGACAAAACGCGACCGCTATTCCCACGTTGAGCGTAACACCAAAGAGACGCAGATTGATGTAAAAGTCTGGCTGGACCGTGAAGGCGGCAGCAAGATCCACACCGGCGTCGGTTTCTTTGACCACATGCTGGACCAGATTGCCACCCACGGCGGTTTCCGCATGGAGATCGCGGTAAAAGGCGACCTTTATATTGACGATCACCACACCGTGGAAGATACCGGCCTGGCGCTGGGTGAAGCCCTGAAGCTGGCGCTCGGCGACAAGCGCGGCATCAACCGTTTCGGCTTCGTCCTGCCGATGGACGAGTGCCTGGCGCGCTGCGCCATGGACATCTCGGGTCGTCCGCACCTGGAATACAAAGCTGATTTCACCTACCAGCGCGTCGGCGATCTCAGCACCGAAATGGTGGAGCACTTCTTCCGTTCCCTGTCCTACACCATGGGACTGACGCTGCACCTGAAAACCAAAGGCAAAAACGATCACCACCGCGTGGAGAGCCTGTTTAAAGCCTTTGGCCGTACGCTTCGCCAGGCGATCCGCGTGGAAGGCGATGCCCTGCCCTCGTCGAAAGGAGTGTTGTAATGAACGTGGTGATTCTGGATACCGGATGCGCCAACCTCAACTCCGTGAAATCGGCCATCGCGCGCCACGGCTATGAGCCGGTGGTGAGCCGCGATCCGGACATTGTATTGCGCGCTGACAAGCTTTTCCTGCCGGGCGTTGGCACCGCACAGGCGGCGATGGACCAGATTCGCGAACGCGATCTGGTCGATTTGATCAAAGCCTGTACCCAGCCGGTGCTGGGGATTTGCCTGGGCATGCAGCTTCTTGGCCGCCGCAGCGAAGAGAGCAACGGCGTTGACCTGCTGGGCATTATCGACGAAGACGTACCGAAAATGACCGACCACGGCCTGCCTCTGCCGCATATGGGCTGGAACCGCGTGTACGCCAAAGCGGGTGACCGGCTGTTTCGCGGCATCGAAGACGGCGCGTACTTTTACTTCGTGCACAGTTACGCCATGCCGGTGAACGTCAATACCATCGCCCAGTGCACTTACGGCGAGGCGTTTACCGCGGCGGTGCAGAAAGACAATTTCTTCGGCGTGCAGTTTCACCCGGAACGCTCTGGCGCCGCTGGCGCGCAGCTGCTGAAAAACTTCCTGGAGATGTGATGATTATTCCCGCTTTAGATTTAATCGACGGCACGGTTGTCCGTCTTCATCAGGGCGATTACGGTCAACAGCGCGACTACGGAAAGGACCCGCTACCGCGCCTGCAGGATTATGCCGCCCAGGGTGCACAGGTGCTGCATCTGGTGGATTTAACGGGCGCGAAAGATCCGGCGAAGCGCCAGATCCCGCTGCTGAAAAAACTGGTTGCTGGTGTTGACGTGCCCGTACAGGTTGGCGGCGGCGTACGCACCGAGGACGACGTGGCGGCTCTTCTGGATGCGGGCGTGGCGCGCGTGGTGGTCGGTTCAACCGCCGTGAAAGAGCCTGAGACGGTGAAGGGCTGGTTCCGCCGCTTTGGCGCCGACGCGCTGGTACTGGCGCTGGACGTGCGCATTGACGAACAGGGTAATAAACAGGTGGCGGTCAGCGGCTGGCAGGAAAATTCCGGCGTAACGCTGGAAGCGCTGGTCGAGACGTATCTCCCTGTGGGCCTGAAGCACGTGCTGTGCACGGACATCTCGCGCGACGGCACGCTGGCGGGTTCCAACGTTTCTTTATATGAAGAAGTTTGCGCCCGTTATCCGCAGGTGGCATTCCAGTCATCTGGCGGCATCGGTGACTTAGCCGATATCGCCGCGCTGCGCGGAACGGGGGTACAGGGCGTGATTGTGGGCCGGGCCCTGCTGGAAGGTAAATTTACGGTGACGGAGGCGATTCAATGCTGGCAAAACGGATAATTCCTTGTCTTGACGTGCGCGATGGTCAGGTTGTGAAAGGCGTGCAGTTCCGCAACCACGAGATCATTGGCGATATCGTCCCGCTGGCAAAACGCTATGCCGATGAAGGCGCTGACGAACTGGTCTTCTATGATATCACCGCCTCCAGCGATGGCCGCGTGGTCGATAAAAGCTGGGTCGCGCGCGTGGCGGAAGTGATTGATATTCCGTTCTGCGTGGCGGGCGGGATTAAGTCTGCTGATGACGCCGCCAAAATTCTCTCTTTTGGCGCCGACAAGATTTCCATCAACTCCCCTGCTCTGGCCGAGCCGGAACTGATTACCCGCCTGGCCGATCGCTTTGGCGTACAGTGCATAGTGGTTGGGATTGATACCTGGTTCGACGCCGCGACCGGCAAATATCACGTTAACCAATATACCGGCGATGAAAGCCGGACGCGCGTGACGCAGTGGGAAACGCTCGACTGGGTGCAGGAAGTGCAGAAGCGCGGCGCAGGTGAGATTGTGCTGAACATGATGAACCAGGACGGCGTGCGTAACGGTTACGATCTCGAGCAGCTGAAGAAAGTTCGCGCGGTGTGCCACGTTCCGCTGATTGCCTCCGGCGGCGCGGGCACCATGGAACACTTTCTGGAAGCCTTCCGCGATGCGAACGTGGACGGCGCGCTGGCCGCGTCCGTGTTCCACAAACAGATTATCAATATTGGCGAGTTAAAAACGTACCTGGCCGACCAGGGCGTGGAGATCAGGGTATGTTAACAGAGCAACAACAGGCGCAGCTGGACTGGGAAAAAACTGACGGATTACTGCCGGTGGTTGTACAGCATGCCGTCTCAGGCGAAGTGCTGATGCTGGGGTATATGAACCAGGACGCGCTGGCAAAAACGATCGACAGCGGCAAAGTGACGTTTTTCTCGCGCACGAAACAGCGCCTGTGGACCAAGGGGGAAACTTCGGGTCACTTCCTGAACGTGGTCAGCATGACGCCAGACTGCGATAACGACACCCTGCTGGTGCTGGTGAACCCAATCGGCCCAACCTGCCATAAAGGCACCAGCAGCTGCTTCGGCGAGGCGAGCCACCAGTGGCTGTTCCTGTATCAGCTTGAGCAACTCCTGGCGGAGCGTAAATCCGCGGATCCTGAGAGCTCCTATACCGCGAAGCTGTATGCCAGCGGGACTAAGCGTATTGCGCAGAAGGTGGGTGAAGAAGGCGTTGAGACGGCGCTGGCCGCGACCGTACATGACCGGGAAGAGTTGACGAATGAAGCGTCGGATTTGATGTATCACCTGCTGGTGCTGCTGCAGGATCAGGAACTGGATTTGACGGCGGTGATTGAGAATCTACGAAAGCGTCATAAATAAAAAAACCGGGGATTTTCCCCGGTTTTTTTTAATCTGCAAATCAGGCTTTTGGTTTGTAGTTGCGTAATGCGTTACGTCCTAATACCACACCTGAACCAATCATTCCGCCCAGCAGCACGGCAAGAATCAGCACAATGGCTTTTTTCGGGCTATCGCGACGAACGGGCAGATCCGGCTTCATGACGTAACGGTAGACGTGTATTGTGTCAGGCTTAACGTTCAGGTTTTGGATGTCCAGCAGGTTTTGCCTGGTCTGATAGTATGCAGCAGAAAAGACCAGGGGACGAGAGGCTTCGTTTTCAATCATCGATTTCAGCCCTACGCTTCCCAGGAGGAACATTGTTTCCTGGGTCACATCCTGAGTTTGTTGAATCTGTGGCGAGGAGATTTTCGCCGCCTCAGCGTTTTTCAGCGCTTCGGTAATTTGTTTAATACGCAGGTCTTTCTGCTCCTGAGCGACCTTCTCCTGGTTTACCAGAGAATCGTTCAGGGTTTTAATCTGCTCTTTGATGCTGTTTTGCAGGTCAACCGTGAGCTCTTTGGAAGTTTGCTCATCAACCTGCTGGATATATTGCGCAAGCTGCTTCTGCGCCGCTTCTGCGGAAGTACTGGTATAGGAAACACTCAACGGGAGCGATTCCCCTTTAACAGCAGGCTCGATTGTCAGTTTTTCAGGTTCGTCCTGATTTTCCAGTGCCTGTGCCAATGCAGAGAAGGAAGAATTGAAACGACCAATGGCGCGTGTTTGAACATCAAGCATTGAGGGTGCAGCGCTACCGTAGAGGATATTCAACGCATTAGAATATGTTGCAATTTGAGCGACATCAGGTTGCGCAATAATTGCGCTTGAGGTCCACTTTTCTTTCGCGAAAGTAAGATAACCGACAGCAAGTGCAATAAAAACAACAACAAACGTTGCTATCATCCACTTCCCACGCCACAGCTGCAGCACTAAATCAAGTAAATCAATTTGCTCAGGGTCATTGCTTCGGATGACCTGGCTATTGTTGTTGTGCGTCATACATTCCCTAACAGATGAAAAAGGGCAAACATAATTGTGTTTTCATAGTTTATCTATTGCTGGGGATTTTTCTATAAGAATCCGATGAGTTATATCGGAAAGATGCGTTATGTAACTCGCCCCCTTCGCGCTATCATAGTCACCATGTGATGCGTTATCGCATCTGTAAGCGTTGGGTATTTGAGGAAAGATATGAAATTTCTGGTAACGGGTGCAGCGGGTTTTATCGGTTCGAATGTCAGCAAACGCCTCATTGAGGGCGGTCATGAGGTTGTCGGTATTGATAACCTGAACGACTATTACGATGTTAATTTAAAGCTGGCACGTCTGGAACGGCTACAATCTGAGCGATTCACCTTCCACAAGATGGAATTAGCTGACCGGGAAGGTATGGCTGCGCTTTTCGCTGACGAGAAGTTCGATCGCGTTATTCACCTGGCCGCACAGGCAGGCGTACGCTACTCCCTGGAAAACCCGCATGCGTACGCCGATGCCAACCTTATTGGCCACCTCAACGTGCTGGAAGGCTGCCGCCATAACCACGTTCAGCATTTGCTGTATGCCTCATCCAGCTCCGTATATGGCCTCAACCGTAAGATGCCCTTCTCCACTGACGATTCCGTAGATCACCCGGTTTCACTCTATGCCGCGACCAAAAAAGCCAATGAGCTGATGTCGCACACCTATTCGCATCTCTACAACCTGCCGACCACCGGACTGCGCTTCTTTACCGTATACGGTCCGTGGGGACGCCCGGACATGGCGCTGTTTAAGTTTACTAAGGCGATGATTGAAGGCAAAAGCATCGATGTCTATAACTACGGCAAGATGAAGCGCGATTTCACCTACATCGATGATATCGCTGAAGCAATTATCCGCCTGCAGGATGTTATTCCCCATCCTGACGCAAACTGGACCGTCGAGACCGGCTCACCGGCAACCAGTTCAGCACCTTACCGCGTTTACAACATCGGTAACAGTTCGCCAGTAGAACTGATGGACTATATCACCGCGCTGGAAGAGGCGCTGGGTAAGAAAGCCGAGAAAAATATGTTGCCACTCCAGCCGGGCGACGTCCTGGAAACCAGCGCCGACACGAAAGCGCTCTATGACGTGATCGGTTTCAAACCGCAAACCTCGGTTAAAGACGGCGTGAAGAACTTCGTTGACTGGTACCGCGAGTTTTATAAGGTCTGAAAATAAAAAACCCGGCAAATCAGCCGGGTTTTTTATTTTAACGTAATAGAATTAGTCGCTACCGAACAGATCGCGGGTATAGACTTTGTCAGCGACGTCAGCCAGCTCTTCGGCCATGCGGTTCGAGATGATGACATCCGCTTCCTTCTTAAAAGCATCCAGATCGCGGATCACGCGGGAATTGAAGAACTGATCTTCCTGCATGGCCGGTTCATAAATAATAACCTCAACGCCTTTCGCCTTGATGCGCTTCATGATCCCCTGAATGGAAGAGGCGCGGAAGTTATCGGAACCGCTCTTCATGATCAGACGATACACCCCGACCACTTTCGGCTGGCGCGCAAGAATAGAATCGGAGATGAAATCTTTACGCGTACGGTTAGCGTCAACAATCGCAGAAATGAGATTATTCGGTACAGCCTGGTAGTTTGCCAGCAGCTGCTTGGTGTCTTTTGGCAGGCAATAGCCGCCGTAGCCAAATGAGGGGTTGTTGTAGTGGTTGCCAATACGCGGGTCAAGGCAAACCCCTTCAATAATCTGGCGGGTGTTCAGCCCAAGACTTTCTGCGTAGCTGTCGAGCTCATTGAAGTACGCGACTCGCATTGCCAGATAGGTGTTTGCGAAAAGCTTAATCGCCTCCGCTTCGGTGGAGTCCGTAAACAGCACCGGAATATCTTTCTTCACTGCGCCTTCCTGCAGCAGTGCGGCAAAGCGTTCAGCGCGCTCAGAACATTCGCCAATAACGATACGGGAAGGATGCAGGTTATCGTAAAGCGCTCTCCCCTCACGTAGGAACTCTGGCGAGAAGAAGATATTATCAATACCAAACTTTTCTTTGATGGATTTGGTAAAGCCGACAGGAATGGTCGATTTAATAACCATCACCGCATCAGGATTAATCGCAATAACATCTTTGATAACCGCTTCTACGGTTGAGGTGTTGAAATAGTTGGTTTTTGGATCGTAGTCAGTAGGCGTCGCAATGATGACGTAATCCGCATCGCGGTATGCATCTTCTTTATCTGTCGTGGCGCGGAAATTCAGCGGTTTGTTGCTGAGATAGTCCTGGATTTCTTTGTCGACAATCGGCGATTTCTTCTGATTGAGCATAGCCACTTTGGCCTGCACGATATCCAGCGCAACCACTTCATGGTTCTGAGCAATCAGAATGCCGTTAGAAAGACCGACATACCCTGTTCCGGAAATTGTTATTTTCATTCGCTAATGACTTCTTTTAGTTAACTGTATTGATGGCCGGCAGACCATCGCGATAAACATAACTGTTGGGCTTTGTACCTCCTGGCAAACAGCACTGTCAAGGCAAACCAGGAGTAATCACAACGAGGGGGATGAGATTCAGACTACTTCGAATAATGCGCGGCATTTTTTGCATAAAAAAACCCGGAGACAGGCTCCGGGTTTGATGATAGCGAGTAAGTTAACTTATTCCATCCATTCGGTGTGGAACACGCCTTCTTTATCCGTGCGCTTGTAAGTATGCGCGCCGAAATAGTCACGCTGTGCCTGAATCAGGTTGGCAGGCAGAACGGCAGCGCGGTAGCTATCGTAATACGCCACCGCAGCGGAGAAGGTTGGAACCGGGATACCGTTCTGTACAGCGTAAGCAACCACGTCACGCAGCGCCTGCTGGTACTCGTCTGCAATCTTCTTAAAGTACGGTGCCAGCAGAAGGTTAGCGATGCCTGCGTTTTCAGCATAGGCATCGGTGATTTTCTGCAGGAACTGCGCACGAATGATGCAACCCGCGCGGAAGATCTTCGCGATCTCGCCGTAGTTCAGGTCCCAGTTATTCTCGTCAGACGCCGCACGCAGCTGTGAGAAGCCCTGCGCGTAGGAGACGATTTTACCCAGGTACAGGGCGCGACGAACTTTCTCGACGAACTCAGCTTTGTCACCGGCTGGTTTAGCCTGTGGGCCTGACAGCACTTTAGAAGCCGCAACGCGCTGCTCTTTCAGAGAAGAGATATAACGCGCAAAGACGGATTCGGTGATCAGAGACAGCGGCTCACCCAGATCCAGAGAGCTCTGGCTGGTCCATTTACCGGTACCTTTGTTCGCTGCTTCATCCAGAATCACATCAACCAGGTATTTACCTTCTTCATCTTTCTTCGTGAAGATATCTTTGGTGATATCGATCAGGTAGCTGTTCAGCTCGCCTTTGTTCCACTCGGTAAAGGTTTCAGCCAGCTCTTCGTTAGAGAGATTCAGGCCGCCTTTCAGCAGGGAGTATGCTTCTGCAATCAGCTGCATATCGCCGTATTCGATGCCGTTGTGCACCATTTTGACATAGTGACCCGCACCGTCCGGACCGATATAGGTCACACAAGGCTCGCCATCTTCAGCTACGGCTGCAATTTTAGTCAGAATTGGCGCAACCAGCTCGTACGCTTCTTTCTGGCCGCCAGGCATAATAGATGGACCTTTCAGCGCGCCCTCTTCACCACCGGAAACACCGGTACCGATGAAGTTGAAGCCTTCAGCGGACAATTCACGGTTACGACGAATGGTGTCCTGGAAGAAGGTGTTACCGCCATCAATGATGATGTCGCCTTTTTCGAGGTAAGGCTTCAGGGAGTCGATAGCTGCATCGGTACCTGCGCCCGCTTTCACCATTAGCAGGATTCGACGAGGCGTTTCCAGAGACTCAACAAATTCTTTTACCGTATAGAAAGGAACGAGTTTCTTGCCTGGGTTTTCGGCAATCACTTCTTCAGTCTTATCACGGGAGCGGTTGAAAACGGAGACGGTATAACCACGGCTTTCGATGTTGAGCGCCAGGTTGCGCCCCATCACTGCCATACCGACAACGCCGATCTGTTGCTTGGACATTACATACTCCTGTCAGGTGTGGTCACTGTCGGGTAACCCCGACAGATATAATTTGCAAGAATCTTAACTCATAAATCAGGGACAGAGGTAGGCATTTGTGGCCTTGATCACGCAAGACGACACAAAACGGGAGATATTAAATCCCTATAAAGCATGTAGGTATATTTTATTTATAAATGAACTAAGTCACAATATATAATAAACTCTATTACGTATTATGTTTTTTATTAATTGCTTTTTGATAAAGTTCAACCGTTTTATTATACATTGCGTTGAATGAGAAGTTTTCAAGGAAAAATTCATTCCCTGACTTGCCTAATTCAACACGTAAAGCACTATCATTAATTAAGTCAGCGAGTCTGTTTTTGATAGCATCAATATCTGCACGAGGAACGAGATATCCCGTTTTGCCATCAATGACAGATTCAGAAACGCCACCAACGTCTGATGCTAAAACAGGCAAGCCTGCACGCATAGCCTCGAGAATACTGATAGGGAAACCTTCCCAGTTAGAAATTAACAGGAAAATATCACTGTCTGCCAGCAAGGCATCAACGTCTAAACGTTCGCCTGTAAACAGTACATTTTCGCTAATTCCAAGATCCTGTGAAAGCTGTTTCATCTCATCTAACCTGGGGCCTTTTCCTACCAGCGTCAACGCCCAGTTTCTTGTTTCTAATCGACTCAACGCTTTCAATAGGCTTTCATGATCTTTTTGTTCTGAAAAACGAGCTACCGAAATCAACTTCACTACGTCATGAGTATGGTAAACATGAGGAGCAGCACTTTTTAACGGCACGCCATTATGGATCACCGTTTGCTGACTGGCAGACGCAACGTTATGTTCGATTGCAAGTTGTTTATCTTGAGCAGAGACTGTGATTATTTCATCAGTAATTTTACTGAATAATCGTTCAATAACAATGTACAAGCGACGTTTCTTATCATGAACACCATTTGCGAATGACCAACCGTGTACGGTGAAAACAACAGGAATTTTCAGGAAAAGAGCTGCCAACCTCCCTACAATTCCAGCTTTAGAAGAATGAAGTGCAATAACATCCGGAGAAAATTCTTTTATAATCTTGCGTATAATTAAAGCGCATTTAATATCTTTATAAGGCGATATTTCCCTTACCAGCTCAGGGATAATGTGAACTTTCACATTTAATGCGCGAACATCATCAACCAGAGCGCCTTGCTCTCCAACGATTAACTCAACTTGATGACCATCCTTTACTAAACCAGATGTCATATCACGCAAATGAGTCTGAGCCCCACCGATTTCATTCGCGCGTGTAATTATATAAAGAATTTTCATAGTTTTTGAAACAGTCCGATAAGTATATCGTTACTAACGCTCATTAACTTGCAACGAGACAGGTACACCTGGTATTAATGTCTTTTGAATGGTCCAAATCTTCCAGAAAGACCATCAGAAATACCGTAAAAGATCATCATCAACGTTTTCTTTTTTTCTTTATTAAGAATTAAAGATATTGCAGCACGAGCAAAATTCAGGAAAACCTCACGAACTTTATAACCCACTGGAATATATGACTTTCTGATCATAAAGAAGCTATTTCTGACTAAAAAGTAACGTCGCATTGGGCTATGAACAGATATTTTACGTCCTAACAGATTCAGCCTTGAATCACCAATCGTGTGAGCCATTGACGCCTGATTAGTCATTGCAACGCGATACCCTAATTTTTTAGCACGCAGAGCCCACTCCACATCAATATAATCCACGAACAATGCTTCTTCCATTTTACCAACTTTCTCGTAAACTTCAGAAGAAAAGAAAGAGCCAGATGCAATAACGTAGGTGACATCTGTTATTTCTTCTATTGGCGTTCGTTTAATAAATGGACCGATGTAATTAGTGCCCCAATAAAATTCGTTTGTGTGCGGATCATAAAAAGAAGGGCCCAGGATACCAACGTTATTCTGGGTGTACATCTTGTTCATGGCACTGATGAAATTAGCACCTAATACACTGTCTTGATCAAGAAGTAATAAATATTCGGCACCGCGAGATATAGCATTTTCGATACCAATGTTTTGCGCATGCGAAAGACCCATATTCTCGGGCAAACTGATCATGACGAAATTAAATTTTTCTGCTAAATCTTTTATCTCTTCGTAATTTCGAGAGCCGTTATCTATTATAACAGCACTGTCTATTTGGCCTTGCAAAGAAAGAAATTGCTTTTCTAAGCAAAGTATATCAGGGTTAAATGTTACAGTTACAGAACTAATCACGACCTATCACCTATTAATTTTTTTTGTATTTTTCAACAGTATCTTTTACTGCATTCAAATAACCATATCCATTTTTTTTGTCCGGCTCAAGATACGTACCCTCAGCCCATTCATTCCATGCATTTATGAATAAGAATGGAACATTAGCAGAAATAGATTTTTTATAAAGTTGATCGAAATTATTCTTAAATACCTGAGGATTACTTCCTTTCATCACGAGTGATTTAGTTTTTTTCCTTGGCGTATTATCCCAATCAACGAATGCGCCTGAATAATGTGTTTCACTAAAATCCTTTTCAAGGATTTTATCCCAAATTGATTGATAAGATAATATCTGCTCAACGTAATTTGTTTTTAATTTTTCATTAGAAATACGTTTTATTCTTCCGATCACTTTTCGCAATATCGGTTTAAGTTTCCCCATATTGTGTTCAAAAGTACACATTGGTTCAAAATTTAACTCGGCATCAAAATCTAGATTACGATAATCTTGAGCGAATGAGGTAAGTGTTGACACAAAATGTATATCACCGAAAGAAGTTTCTTTTGCCAGTTTCCGCCAATACTGAATCCATTCATTACACTTTTCAAAGCTAGCAGAACGATATAACAGAAATACAGGCTTACCATTATGTTTAATGTATCTTTCGTCTTCGAAAAATGGCTTGAGATAGTTAAAGTGATTTAGCCAGTCTGATTCGTCACCATAACTTTGGGGCATGATAACATCTCGATGACTACCATCCCAACTACGCGTCCATGGTTCGTTAGCCCATGAAAAAAGGAACGGGAGATGTATATCTTTGTTCTCCAGTAAAAGTTCAGCTGGTTTGTCCAGTAAACGCTTACCATTAAACCAGTAATGATAAAAACAAAAACCATCAATATTATGCTTTTTTGCAAGTTCCGATTGCCATTTTAATGTTTCTACATCGAGCAAATTATAATAATAATCGTTCAGAGGTTCTCTGGGCTGGTTATGATTTTTAAAAAGAGGCGTAGCCTTTTTAACATTGACCCATTCGGTAAAACCCTCTCCCCACCATTTATTATTTTCTTCAATCTCATGAAATTGCGGAAGATAAAATGCTAACGTTTTCAAAAATTGCTCCTTATATTTCTATAACAAACTACAAACAAATGAACTGATAACGAAATCAGGAAATAATCCCAAAAGAAGGATAACTGCACCGGCAAAAACTGATGAGAAAAGAAAATAACAATCAAAGCAAACAGGGAATTGAAGTTAAGGAATGAGTTCTTATTGATAAAGCAATTGTGATTTCTCGATACAATATATCCAAACAACATACTGAGTACAGCTAACCCTATACTACCGAAATACAGGAAGGGTAATAACAAGGATGTATAAAAGGCATTAAAATAACCAGCACTGCCTAACAGAACGAAATCTTGTACTTTTGTGAAGAAAGCGCTTTGGTCGTAAAACTTAGCGCCTAGTATACCTAAGAATGAAAATGGACTAGAAAGCTCATACAAGATATCAGTATCACCGCTATCAATTGCATGAGTAAAAAGTGAGTAACCTGCAATCGCATAATTGCGAGTATTAATAAGACTTTGACTTAAGTCGCTATCACCTCTAAAAGTGAATATGGCTAATAACAAAATCAAAAATACACCCAGAGAAAAAATAACCTTCTTCAAAGTCATTTTTCTATCATAGCAATATAATATTAAAATTGCTGCCAACACCGGAGCGAAAACATAGTATCTTGAAATCAAGATACTTTCTTTTCCTACCAACATTAAAAATGAGAAAAATAAGATTGCAGATTTATTTTTATTAATCTTCAAATACAAACCATAACTAATGCCAAAAAGCGGCACCAGGGTTGCAAATACAAATAAATAAGCTGCAAATGCTCCATAGTATTCTTTTATTGATTGATCTTTAAATAAACTTTCTCTGTATTCTGCGAACGAAATACCACTCGTCACTATATTTTTGAACAGGAACGCCAGATAAATCAATATGAAGAAGTTGATTGCAAGTGAAATTTTTACCTGCAAGGAAATATTAAAGAGCGATTGATTATTTATTAGATTATCTTGCTGATGAAATCTTGTTGTTTTATTACCTATATAGCATCCTAAGAAAAAATATAAATAAGAAACAATTAGGATCATCAAACCAGAATCAAATGTGATGTAGAGGCTACTTTGTGAAACCCATAATACTAATGCAAAGACAACATACAGGCATAAATAAAAAGATGGATTTCTAGGTCTTCGTTTAATCATCTTGAATTCTTTTCGCTATTAAAACTCACAAGGACAAAAATAGCCGAAACAATTATTTCTGTAATAATCACGCTAATTGTCACGCCATATGTTGGAGTCAGATGCATTAATAGTATAGAAACTATAATATGCATAAAACTCACAGCAAGATATGTTTTCCTGACAACTTTTGTGAAATGATTAGGTATTAACCACCATTGTCCATATACAACGCCCACTGAAACGATAAATGGCAAAGGAGACATCATCAACAATATCATCGACGATATTCGATATTCTTCACTGTAATAATAAAGTGATACAGGGTATCCTATGACAGCCATTGCGACCGATATTAACAATCCGAACGCAATAAACTTCTTACCATACAAGTGCCAGATTTCATTGAGTGTTTTTCCTTCACTAATCAATGAACTGACTCTTGGGAACATCGCTTGCTGAACAGGACTCATCAAACCTTGCGCTGCAGTTCGGATTTTATCTGCTGCTGAGAAATAACCTGCCAGCGTCGGGCCACCAAAATATCCTATAATTAATATATTTAAAGTCGTATAAAAACTTATAGTTATATTAGATACAAAAAGGTCAAATCCCTTAGATAAAACCGAATAGATTTCTTTTATTGAAACTCTTGTAAATTTGGCCAATTTTTGTTTTTTTATAAAGAAACAAGCCAAAATACCTGAGATAAACATCCCTGATGATTGGCTTATAACGGCCATATTCATATCTTCAGGCGTTTTTACTAAAAGGAAAATCAGAATAAGGGAGACGAATTTTGCAATGGTTGTACATATTGCAATACCCTGCATTTTTTCAATCCCTTGAAATAACCATACAGGGAATAAAACTGTACCTATTACGGATATCATCCCTAACAGGATCAGATAAGAGTATATACTCGTACCATTAATAATTACATATAAAGCAAAAATACATGAAACTATCAGTAATAACGCTAACTTAGCAGCAGTTACTGCTGTATAAATAGAATCAATTTTGGATTGATTATTCTTATTAACTGAAACCAGTAACGTCGCACTAAAGTTAAAGCCATAATCAACAAAAATTATAATGTATTGTAGCCACGCCTGGACCATAGCTACAATTCCAAAATTTTCGGCTCCTAACACTCGCATTAAATATGGGAGGGTTAACAAAGGGAATAAATAGTTTGAAGCCTGAACAAAAAATAGCAGTATAATGTTTTTTTTCACTGGTATGATACACTCAGTAATGTGAAAAAAGCCTGTATGCTATTTACAGGCCTGAGTAGAAATTAATAGTCTGAATCTTTAAAAGCTTTACCAACAAGATCTTTCGAAGACAAACTCGGTGAACAATCGTGGCTGACAGGCCATGCAATGTTCAGTTCGCTGTCTGACCATAAGATTGAACGCTCATGTTCAGGAGAATAATAATTAGTTGTTTTATACACAAATTCTGCTGTATCGCTCAGAACATAAAATCCATGAGCAAATCCCTCAGGGATCCATAATTGTTTTTTATTTTCTGCAGATAAATGTACGCCAACCCATTTCCCATAATAGGGTGAGTCTTTACGAATATCGACAGCGACATCGAAAACTTCACCGACGACACAACGGACTAATTTACCTTGAGCATAGGGCTGTAGTTGGTAGTGCAAACCACGAAGTACATTTTTGCTGGATTTAGAGTGATTATCCTGAATAAAATTCACTTCTTTACCAACGGCTTCGTTGAAAATTCGCTGATTGAAACTTTCCATAAAGAAACCACGATCATCACCAAAAACTTTCGGCTCAAAAATTAGCACATCGGGTATTTCTGTTTTAATGATATTCATTAATTAATAACCTTTGATCATTTTCAGTAAATATTGTCCGTATTGGTTTTTTGACAACGGAGCAGCGAGTTTTTTAACCTGCTCATCATCAATAAATCCTTTGCGGTAAGCAATTTCTTCAGGACAAGCCACTTTCAGCCCCTGACGCTCTTCAATAGTTGCAATGAAGTTACTCGCTTCAATCAGGCTCTGGTGAGTCCCTGTATCAAGCCAGGCAAAGCCACGGCCCATCATAGCCACGGAAAGCTTTCCTTGCTCCATGTAAATACGGTTAATATCCGTGATTTCCAGTTCACCACGTGCTGACGGTTTTAAATTCTTCGCCATCTCAACGACACTGTTATCGTAGAAATAGAGTCCCGTCACTGCATAATTACTCTTCGGTTCCAGCGGTTTTTCTTCGAGGCTGATGGCGGTACCATTTTTATCAAACTCGACAACACCGTAACGCTCAGGATCGTTCACGTGATAGGCAAAAACCGTTGCACCATTTTCTTTATTAACCGCTGCATCCATCAATTTAGGAAGGTCGTGACCATAGAAAATGTTATCCCCCAACACCAGGGCGCAATCATCGTTACCAATGAATTCTTCGCCAATAATGAAAGCCTGCGCCAGACCATCCGGGCTTGGCTGGATTTTATATTGCAGATTCAGCCCCCACTGGCTTCCATCACCCAGAAGTTGTTCAAAACGCGGTGTATCCTGCGGAGTACTAATAATTAAAATATCTCGAATACCAGCCAGCATTAGCGTTGAAAGCGGATAGTAAATCATCGGCTTATCATAAATAGGCAATAATTGTTTACTAACAGCCATTGTCACTGGATACAGACGAGTACCAGAGCCACCCGCCAGAATAATACCTTTACGCGTTTTCATTTCATCATCTCTATAGTCATAAGATGCCCACTCCCAGGCATCCCGATCATTATTAAATCGCTGTCGCTGTAAACCACTCAGTCAGCATACGCTTAACCCCCACGTCCCACTGAGGCAGTGCGAGGTTGAAATTCTGCTGGAACTTTAACGTATTGAGGCGCGAGTTTGCCGGACGTTTTGCAGGCGTAGGGTACGCACTGGTCGGCACGCCATGAAGTTGCTTTAATGCCAGTTCAATTCCTGCTTTGCGCGCTTCATCAAATACCAGAGAGGCATAGTCGTACCAGGTTGTTGTACCACTGGCAACCAGATGATAAGTCCCTGCCACTTCAGGTTTATTCAGGGCAACCCGAATAGCATGAGCCGTACAGTCTGCTAATAATTCAGCACCCGTAGGGGCCCCGAATTGGTCGTTAATAACAGACAGCTCAGAACGCTCTTTTGCCAGTCGCAGCATGGTACGCGCAAAATTATTCCCTTTACCGGCATAAACCCAGCTAGTCCGGAAGATCAAATGGCGTGAACAATTTTCACTTAACGCTTTTTCACCAGCAAGTTTGGTCTCGCCATACACATTAAGCGGCGCTGTGGCGTCCGTCTCAAGCCACGGCGTATCGCCATTACCCGGGAATACGTAATCAGTAGAGTAGTGAACAACCCAGGCCCCCAATATTTGGGCCTCTTTGGCAATCGCCTCGACACTCGTGGCATTCAGCAGCTGAGCAAATTCAGGTTCTGACTCGGCCTTATCGACGGCGGTATGCGCAGCCGCGTTGACGATGACATCAGGCTTAATGCGGCGCACCGTTTCTGCAATGCCTTCAGGGTTGCTGAAATCACCGCAATACTCCTGCGAATGGACGTCAACCGCAATCAAATTGCCCAGCGGTGCCAGAGCACGCTGTAGCTCCCAACCCACCTGACCGGTTTTACCGAACAGAAGAATATTCATCAGGCGCGATCTCCATAGTTTTCTTCAATCCAGGACTTGTAGCTGCCGCTTTTCACGTTCTCTACCCATTTTGGGTTCGCCAGGTACCATTCTACGGTTTTACGAATGCCACTTTCGAAAGTTTCCTGAGGCTTCCAGCCCAACTCCTGACCAATTTTCTCTGCATCAATCGCGTAGCGGCGATCGTGACCCGGGCGGTCAGCCACATACGTTATCTGGTCACGATAGGAACCTTCCTTCGGCACGATTTCATCCAGCAATGAGCAGATGGTATTTACCACATCAAGATTCTGCTTCTCATTGTGGCCGCCGATGTTATAGGTTTCGCCAATCTTGCCCTGGGTTACCACGGTGTATAACGCACGGGCGTGATCTTCTACGTACAGCCAGTCGCGGATTTGGTCTCCTTTACCGTAAACAGGTAGGGCTTTACCCTCCAACGCATTGAGAATGACCAGCGGGATAAGTTTTTCCGGGAAGTGATATGGACCGTAATTGTTAGAACAGTTAGTCACAATGGTAGGGAAACCATAGGTACGCAGCCAGGCACGGACCAAATGATCGCTGGATGCTTTAGAAGCAGAATAGGGACTGCTTGGGGCATAGGCCGTTTTTTCAGTAAACAGCGGCAGTTCAGCTCCCTTGGCCATTTCATCCGGATGCGGAAGATCGCCATAGACTTCATCTGTTGAGATATGGTGGAAACGGAAAGACGCTTTTTTATCAGCATCTAACGCTGACCAGTATTGGCGGCTTGCTTCCAGCAGTACATAGGTACCAACAATGTTAGTCTCAATAAAGGCTGCCGGGCCGGTGATCGAGCGATCAACGTGGCTTTCGGCCGCCAGGTGCATCACCGCATCCGGCTGGTGCTCTGCAAAAATACGCGCCATGGCATTGCTGTCGCAGATATCGGCATGTTCAAAATGATAGCGTTCGCTGTGCGAGACTTCGGCCAGCGATTCAAGATTCCCTGCATAAGTCAGTTTATCGACGTTAATAACAGAATCTTGCGTATCATTAATAATGTGTCGTACCACCGCAGACCCAATAAAGCCTGCTCCACCAGTGACCAGAATTTTCACGTTTATTTCGCTCTTAATGTTATCAGAAACAATTAATTAGTTGCTGTCGCCCAGGTAACTATTGATAAGCTTCCAGGGCGGAGAAACTGACAATCTGCTATTTTAACTTACCTTTACATTCCAAAGTAAATCGCAGATACCGTCGGTTGGATTAAATGCTGCAGGTGCCTGTAAAAGTATCTCTCGCACGCGCTCGTAGTCGAACTGACAGCAGGCGTTGTCGAGGTCACGGAGAATAATGCTCATCTCACTCCACGGCAACATCACCTCGTTAGCAGTCCTGATACGCGGGTGCTGCGTAACGGATACATTGTCGCCGATAAGCAACTCTTCATACAGTTTCTCACCAGGCCGCAGACCTGTTGTTTTTATCGCAATATCGCCATAAGGGTTTTTATCATCGCGAACGGTAAGCCCTTGCAACGTAATCATGCGGTGCGCAAGATCGATGATCTTGACTGGTTCCCCCATATCCAGAACAAAAACATCGCCGCCCGTGCCCATGGCTCCCGCCTGGATAACCAATTGAGCCGCTTCAGGAATAGTCATAAAGTAACGCGTGATATCTTCGTGAGTCAGCGTCACCGGTCCACCTGCAGCAATCTGTTTTTCAAATAACGGCACAACTGAGCCTGATGAGCCTAACACGTTGCCGAAACGAACCATACTGAAGCAGGTTTTACTGGATTCCTTCGCCAGCGCTTGCAGCACCAGCTCCGCCATGCGCTTGGTCGCCCCCATGGTGTTGGTAGGGCGAACGGCTTTATCAGTCGAAATCAAGACAAAGTTTTCAACACCGCAACTTGCCGCAGCCTGAGCGCAGCTCAACGTACCAAAGATATTATTGCGCACGCCATCAAGTACGTTGAACTCGACAAGCGGTACATGCTTGTACGCCGCAGCATGATAAATTGTGTCGACGTTGAATGCTCTGATTAACCTTTCGAGATGCTCTTTATCCTGAACGTTTCCGAGGATTGGATAGATTTTAACCTTAAAATCCTGACCCAGATTCAGGTTACGCAGTTCAGAATCAATGGAATAGAGGGAGAACTCAGACAATTCGAACAGAATAAGCTGGTTTGGCTTATTTTTAATTATCTGTCGGCAAAGTTCAGACCCTATAGACCCCCCTGCCCCGGTAACCATCACTGTTTTCCCGTTGATATTACGGGATATCAGTTCCGGAATGGGTGAGACAGGATCGCGGCCCAGCAGGTCTGTAATAACGACTTTGCGCAAGGAATCAATACTTGCCTTCCCCTCCACCAGATCGACCATTCCCGGGATGGAGAGCACTTCACACGGCAGACCTTCCAGGGTTTTAATGACTTCGTTTTTTCTGGCCCGGCTTGCGCTTGGCATGGCCAGCAGAATTTTCTTCGCTTCGTATTTCTCAACCAGCCAGGGCAGTTTTTCTGGTGCGAAGACGCTTACCCCGTGAATCACCTGACCTTGCAGGGCGCGATTATCGTCGACAAAAGCAACGGGGTAATATTCGTCCATTTGGCTCAGCGCAGGCAGTAATTGACGACCCGATGCACCTGCACCATAAATAACTACCCGGGTGCCCAGATTCAACCCACGATTCACCAACATCCTCATTCCAAGCCGTGATCCGGCAACAAGCAGCAGGCCGAATGAGAAATAGATAAACGGAATCGTTCTCGGCAAATAGAGGTTGGTATAGAACGCTGCGATAATAAGCAAAATGGACGATATGACCATCCCCATCGTTACGACCAATAATATCTTGGCAGTAATATAACGGATTACGGCCCGATACAGCCCTAACTTAACAAATATTGCCAGAGTAACTGAAATTATTGAGAAAATAAAAAGCCAATGTTCCGTGCTATATATCGGAGTCATTGAATCAATACGCACCCAAAATGCAAACCAAAAAGCGCATAAGAGCAGTATAACATCTATAAAGAGAGTAATAATTCGCTTAATTGGTCTGGGTAAAGATATTAAATAATTTAGCATACTAAAAACTGGTCGCCTCACTAAAGCTTGCATTCAGTTTATAAAATAGTACCAGCAGGACACACTGAGTAATCGTCTACTTTAGTATTATAACCGCCCACTGTCCCCGCCTGGAGAAACGCTGATTTCCCAATCACAGCGCTGCCCGCAAGATGGACACCGACACCTAAATGAGCGAAATCACCAAGAATGGAATCGTGATCTATGGTCGAGTGGCTATTCACAATCGTCGCCAAACCTAATTTTGCGTTGGCACCCACTACAGCTCCCGCTAACACAACAGTTCCCTCAGCAAGGGTCGCCGATGGACTGACAAATGCAAAGGGATGTATAAGCGTTACAGGATGAATACCTAAGTCGAGCAGTTGCTGATAGAGCTGCCCTCTGACTTTATTGTTTCCGATGCCAATAGCGACATGACTGACCTTACCGATATGTAACTGTAGTTCGGAAATTTTTCCGATAATCAGCTGGTTAATTTCCTGGCAAGCAGAGGTATTATCGTCGAGGAAAACGATATCCTTATATCCCAGCAGTCTCGCTGTCTCGTACAGCGTACGACCATGACCACCTGCGCCCAAAATCAATAAGTCATGCATTGACGTTGCTCTCTTTGTCTTTAACGCCTGCACCACATTTCAGCGCAACAACGAGAAGCGGGAACCAGGCGATGAGCAGCCCCACAACACCATCAATTTTGCCTGAGGCAATAAAAAAGGCGAAGGGGAAAAGCCACAGCAGATTGACGGCAATTGCCAATGATGTCACCGGGACGTGGCTGCCATATTTTCTTGCGAGGATTTGGTAGCCATGGCTGGCATGTGCTTCATAGACCTTTTTACCTGCTACGAGCCTCCTCAATAACGTTGTCGTGGCATCGACGATAAAAACGCCCAGCAGGCATAATTCTGCAATAAAGAAGTGCGAGTCTACTTTCGCAATATGCAGGATCATCAGTCCGATTGTTATCCCAAGAAAACCACTTCCGGCATCACCCATGAAGATTTTCGCGACCGGGAAGTTCCAGACAAGAAAGCCGGCTCCGGCACCAATAAGGGCAAGCGTGAGAGGATAAAGATTGCCTGGTGCGTCTGAATATTGGTTGATAACGATCAATACCGCACTACATGCGGCAAAAGTGATGGCCTGCGAGCTCGCTAAGCCATTAATCCCATCCATAAAATTATATAAGTTAAGCATCCAGACCAGATAAACGCAGCCCAGAATCATACCCACCCAGGATAAGGAAACGTCATAACCAAACAGCGTAATGACAGGGAAAGAACCTAAGAAGTAGATGCCGATTGCTGCCGCCAGGAAATGCATCAACAGACGCCAGCGTGCCGCGATATGGCCGTGATCGTCAAGGAAACCGATGATGGCAACAATCAATCCTGGAATAAATAACCCCAGGAAGCTATCCAGCGTCAGCGCGCGGCTGAAATAAAACCAGACTAACGCCGCCAGGAGCGTCAGAACGATAGCCACCCCCCCCCCTCGTGGGGTTGGTACCGAATGCGAACTTCGCTGGTTTGGACGGTCAATAACGTTATGCTTAATGGCATAACCGCGTAGCCCCCAGGTCAGCGCGCATGATACTAAAAAAGCGAATATCAAAATCCCAAAACTCATCATTATTTATTACCTTCGATATAATATTTCGCCGTTTTTTTCATTGTTTCAAAAAGCGTTATCGGGGGCGTCCAGTTTAAATGTTCCCGGGATTTAGAGGCATCGACTTCCAGATCGCCAAACAGCTGATCGTAAATACCTCGTTTACCAACTGAAGAAAGCAATAACCTGAAGATACCCGTTGGAAATGAGACCAGTTTCGCTTTAATGCCCATTCCTGAGGCAAAGGCATTAATCATATCTTCGGTTGAAGGACGTTCTGCATCGGCCAGTAAATAGAGTTGATTTTTAGATTTCTCATTTACCACGCATTCGCTGATGAAACTGACGACATTATCCAGAGACACCAGCGCTCGCTTGTTCCTGACATTTTTAAAGGGCAACGGTAGGTTTTTAGAAACCAGTTTTAAAAGGCGCTGTATATTACCCGGTGCATTTTCACCACAAATCAACGCCGGGCGAACAATGGTGATCGCCATATCGCTTTCTGCAAATTGATTAAGCAGGCTCTGCTCGGCTTCTCGCTTGGAAATAGCGTAATCAGAAGTGGGTTGTGGTTCCGAGGCCTCAGTAAATGGGATCCCTGAGGTGGCATTACCGTTAACGCCGATTGAGCTTACAAAGATAAAATGTTTAACTCCGCTGGTCGCAGCATCGCTCGCTAATTTCATCGTTGCGTCGTGATTGACACGGCGAAATTCCGCTAAAGCGTCCTGAGCATCATCATTAAGGATATGCGCCCTTCCTGCGGTATGAATGACAGTGTCGCATCCTTGCAGGAGATTTAACCAGTTGGTATTTGCTGAGATATCACCCAGGTTGTAAATGCCCTGTTCAGGGTTCTCCTGCTTGCGCGTTGTTAATATCACCTCGTGTCCTGATGACTTCAACGCCTGGACTAAAGCAGTTCCAAGAAACCCGGTCCCGCCCGTCACCATTACTTTCATTGACATCCCCTATCCGCTCAATCTGATATTTACGCCCGCACGTAGTGCAGATTTGCGTGAGACTGTCTCGTTCACAACTGTTCGTTTAAAATTCAATTGTAAATGCCAGGCACGCTACCGCCCCTGGCTTAACAGCTACCAGTGCACTGAGCGATGTTTGATTAATGATTTTGCTTGTCTGGTTACAGACAAAAACTGGCGTTAATTGTCGTCCTAAACGACCAGAGAAACAAGCACAAATCGCTACAAAGCTGCTGAGATTTGAATCAGATAACCCTATGTAATCATTAAAATTAATAACAAAAAACGGCAGTTATCATTTTGGTTATGTCTCAACACCAAAAATGATAACTGCCGTTTGTTCTGGACGCGGAATGAATATCAGTCTTTAGCCAACAGCTTCTCAATCCGGTTTCTGAACTTCGCCCCTTCCTTCAGATTGCGCAGCCCATAGTTCACAAACGCCTGCATGTATCCCAGCTTCTTACCGCAGTCGTAGCTGTCACCTGTCATCAGCATTGCGTCAACGGACTGTTTTTTCGCCAGTGCTGCAATTGCATCGGTCAACTGGATACGATCCCAGGCGCCTGGCTCAGTTTTTTCCAGTTCCGCCCAGATATCGGCATTCAGAACATAACGGCCAACAGCCATCAGATCCGAATCCAGCGTCTGCGGCTGATCGGGTTTTTCGATGAACTCAACGATGCGGCTCACCTGCCCTTCCGTCTCCAGCGCTTCTTTTGTCTGGATAACGGAGTACTCGGAGAGATCGCCCTTCATGCGTTTCGCCAGCACCTGACTACGGCCCGTTTCTTTGAAACGAGCCACCATTGCCGCCAGGTTGTAACGCAGCGGATCGGCTGAAGCGGTATCGATGATGATGTCCGGAAGAACAACGATGAATGGGTTATCACCCACTACCGGACGGGCACACAAAATCGAGTGACCCAGACCCAGCGGCTGAGCCTGACGCACGTTCATAATGGTTACGCCTGGCGGACAGATAGACTGCACTTCTGCCAGCAGCTGGCGTTTGACGCGCTGCTCAAGCAGCGCTTCGAGTTCGTAAGAGGTGTCGAAGTGGTTCTCAACCGCATTCTTGGACGAATGGGTAACCAGGACGATTTCTTTGATCCCTGCAGCAACAATCTCGTCGACGATGTATTGAATCATCGGTTTGTCGACGATCGGCAGCATCTCTTTAGGGATGGCTTTAGTGGCTGGCAGCATATGCATGCCCAGGCCTGCTACCGGAATGACTGCTTTCAAATTAATCATTATTTCTTCCACCTTAAAATGGTTGACGAATTATAGCTCTTAAACCTGTTTTCGCCAGCATGATTTGCCGTAATCCTCTGACAATGTTACGCCTTAGCCCCACAAATTTCTGTAGTTGTAATCTGAATAGATCACACTTCTGTGCCAGGAATAGTCTCAAAAAAGAAAGTTGTCGATTATCTGTGCGGAAGCGCAAAATTCAGCCTTTCCACATTCACTACCTGCTGATCCACCCGGTCAATATCCACCGAACTCTGCCCCTTCTCATTCACCGCTTTAATGTTCGCCAGCGACAGCAAGGTTTCGTCTTTGGCCATAAATTTACCCCGCACATCTTTACGCAGATCGAAGTTGATCTTCAGCGCGGGGCCAATAGCTGCCTCCTGCATCACATTGATATTACGTAAGAAAAGATGCTGCGGCTTATTGTGCAGCTCAAGCGTTGCCCGCTTCATCTCCACGTTGGTGACCGCTACAAAGGAGGTCGCATTACCGGATGAAATTTGAATTCCGCGCAGCTTATACGCTAGCTGGCGATTATCCAGGTGGATATTGTTAAGCTTGAAGTTCTGCGGGATGGACAAATAATCGCCTTTAATAACGCCATAGCCGATTAACATTCCGGCACTATTGACCATGTCGACATTATCAATAATGAAATTATCACAGCCATAAATGGCGACAGTTGCGTTGTCTATACCCGCCTTTTTACTGAAATCGGGGGTAATATTTTTGGCCTTTATATTGCGGATAACAAAGTGTTTCCCGTTCTCAACGTGCACCAGCTGGCGACAGTTGCTGCCGGTGATATTTGCCACCACGAAGTTCTTCACGGTTTGCTTTTCCGGGTAGTCGTTATCGTAGGTGCTGCCGGCGAGGCCGATGCCGATGCCCCAGTTGATCTTGCCGTTGGTGCAGTTGATGTTATCGATCACATGATCGGAGATCAGAATATTGCGGTCATTGATGGCCACGTTCCACTCGATCGCATCGCCCTGCAGATGGCTGAATTTGCTGTTGGTGATCCGGGCGCCATCAACCTGATTGTGAAAGCCCTGGCGCAGGATGGCGTAGTTGGCCTGGCTCACGCTGATGTTATCAATCACCAGATTGCGCATCACGCGAGGTTTCTTGCCGCCAATGTAGATCTGCGTCACCGGACCAAACCCGCTCATCGCCAGCCCTTTGATCGCGCAGTCCGAGCCGCGAATGTCGAGCGTGATGTTCTCCGTGCGCCCGCTGCCTTCACCGATCACTTTGCAGCCTTCCTGCAGCACAAAACGCCCACGTCCGTTGCCGGTCAACGCTCCGCGGATCAGCAGCGTTTTACCGTCGGGAATGAAAATGCCCGTATTGATGTTTTCGCAGGTAAGTCCGGCCGGGACAACGACGGTGTCACCGTCCTTAAACGCCTGCTTAAAAGCGGCGATCCAGTCGTTGTTATTGTACTGATTAATGGAGACCGTCTTTCCGCTTGCCGCCCGCGCCATGCGGGACGACAGCAGCGGCGAGGCCGCCAGAACAGACAGAGAAGAGACAAAGGTGCGTCGGGTAATCTTTTTCAGCATACAACCTCGGCGTTACAGCGTTTGCAGCAGGCTCGCTAACTGGCGATTGATTACCTGCTGGTTAAAATCGGTTTCAACTTTTTGTCGGGCATTCTGGAGCACAGGCTCCAGCGCCTGCTGGTCGATGTCGCTGAAGGCAGCCAATCGATCCGCAAGAGCCATCGCGTTATTCTCCGGCACCAGCCAGCCGGAATGATCAGATTTGATCAGCTCCGGGATCCCGCTGTGCAGCGTCGATACCACCGGGATCCCAACGGCCATCGCCTCCATCAGCGCCACCGGAATGCCTTCCATATCGCCATCGGCGCCAGTTACCGAAGGCAGCAGGAACACGTCCGCCTCATCGAGCATGGCTTTAACCTCATGGCTCGGCTTGAAGCCCGGCATCTCGACGACATCGTCCAGCTGATACTGTTCGATAAGCGTGCGCAGACGACGTTCCCACGGGCCAATGCCGAGAATGCGATAGTGGAACGCCACCCCGCGCGCCTTCAGCTGTCGGCAGGCTTCGATGGCCACGTGCAGACCTTTCTTCTCGGTCAGACGGGCTACGGAGATGATCTGCAGCGGTTTTCCCGGCACCTTAACCGGGCGGCGAGTGAAGCGCGTTAAATCCACGCCCATACGCGACACGGCAATTTTCTCCCCCGGACAGCCCATGCTTTTCAGTCGTCCGGCCCACAGGTCGCTGATGGGCAGCATCATGTCGCCGCGGCGGAAAAGCGCCTGATACTCCGGCGTGTAGTGGTTCAGCACCTCGCGGCTGGAAATGTCGATACCGTGGAAGATGGTCGCAATTTTGCCGTCAATTACGCCAAGCTCACGCAGTTTCGCGGCGGTGACCCCCGCCGGGCCAAAGTGGGCGATAAACACGTCGGCACGATACGGCTGCGCCGTTTGCCCGCAGATGGCCGACAGAATTAAATTGCGAGATTCCGATCCATAGCGGGAAACGTTCAGCGCGCGCCACGTCGACGCGCGGTGGATCCCGCGTAACGTCTGGCTGGCCCGGTAGCGCAGCTTGCTCAGCTTCCCGGCCGGTTCGTCCTGCAGCCAGCGGGTCTTGGCCTCCAGCCCATACTGGGCATACGCCGCATGGGTATTTTTGGTGTCGCCCTTTTGCAGGGCGACGATCTCCACGTCATATCCCATATCGATAAACGCGGTAATTTGGTTCAGTACAAAGGTCTCAGACGACAGCGGAAATTTCAGTAAGAAGAAACCAACCTTCATTTCCCCTCCCGCACGCGTTCAAGTACCGATTTCACCATCCCAATGCCCTTCTCGCGCTCGGCTTTCACCGCCACCGCCAGGCGTTCATTGATCGCGGGCAGTTGACCCAGGGTGTCCCCCACCATTGCACCGAGCGATCCGTCCAGCAGATGACGAATATCCACGGCCATCTCCGGCATGCCAAGCTGCTGCATAATCCCGGCGGACTTGTGCTCATAGTTAATGGCGATGGCCGGCGTGCCAAAGTTCATGGAGATAATTGCCGAGTGCAGACGGGTACCCACGGTCAGGTCGCAGGCTGCGAGCAGTTTGCCCATCTCCAGGTCGTTCAGCTCGTCCATCACCACGTGGTAGCGGGACGGGTCGTTCACCAGGTTGCGCAGGTTCAGCGCCACCATGCGGTCATCTTTGTTGTAGCTGTCGATGCCGGTACAGGTTGAGAGCGCCAGCACCTGATAACCGCTGTCCAGCACGCGATTCACCACGTCGGCGAACGCTTTCTCATAGGCTGCCTGGGTGGTGCCAAGACGCTTATCGAACGGGGCGAGTTCACGCAGGGTAATCGCAACGGTTTTCTGTTTCGCCGTCACGTCGAGCCAGTGCTGCACCGCATAGCTCGGCTGGAAGTCATTGTCCTGGTGATCCACCAGCCAGGCGGTATCCACGCCGTGTTCTACTTTAGAGGTGTCAATTTCGCTACGCTTCATCATGTCGAGGCTGACCGATTCGCGCAGGATCAGCGCGTCGCAGTGGCCAAACACATAATTTGCGAGCTGGTTAAACTGCGGATCCTGGAACGGCCCGACGCTGTGGCCGATCATAAACAGCGGCTTTTTCGCCATGAACGTGCACAGCGCATGCTCAAACTGCGGCACGCCGTAGAGATCGACGAAGAACGAGCCGCCGACCTGAATAATGGCGTCATAGCCGGAAAGCAGGCGCACGAAATCGGTAAAGCCCTGCGCGATCGCGATGTTGCGCAGCCTGCCGGTGTCGGTGACGCGGGAAAGCAGCACCTGATGCTGGTAGCGACGGCGCAGCACTTTCTTCACGCGCCCCATCACGCCCGCGGCGTTGTTGTGCTGTTTCATCTGGCTGTAGAGCGGGTCGCCCATCACCGGGCGGTTCAGTAACCAGGATGAGCTGACCGGATAACGGCTCATCACATCCACTTCAGTCTCAGGCTTAAGGGTGTTAATTGCATCCAGTAAACCGCGCAGGATGGCGCTGTCGCCACGGTTGCCGCAGGTATGGTTGCCAAGAATTAATAATTTCATAATGGCCTCTTAAAGAACTAGCCTGCGCGAAGCAGCGTTTTCATTTTTTCGTTACGGCAAAACTGGCGCTTCAGCTCTACCACCAGCGCGTTGCGCGACAGCACAATCATCACGCCAAACGCCAGCGCGCCCGCGGCAACCTGCACCGCCAGCAGCGCGGCCAGCGGCAGATGCCCGCTGAGGATAATGCCCAGACCGTAGCTCACCGCCAGGGTCGGCAATGAGAGATAGAACGGCAGCCACAGGCTCAGGATGTACTGACGGTAGCTGGAGCCCAGCACCGGTTTGATCATGATGAAGTAGCTCAGAACGGTATTGACGATCTGCACCAGCAGGAAGCCCAGCGTGACGCCGATGGCGCCCGCCATATGCCCGCCGACGATAATCGCCGGAATAAACAGGAAAGTTTTGAACACGTTGAACTTAAAGCTGATATCCACGCGCGCCTTCGCCATCAGCAGAGAACCAATCGGATTGCCCACGGAGCGCAGCAGCCCCACCACGCACAGCAGCTGCAGGATCGGGATAATGCCGTTCCACTTCTCGCCAAACACCAGCGGCACGAAGTTGCTGGAAACCACCATCAGCCCCAGCAGCACCGGGAAGTTGATAATCCCCACCACGGAAAGCAGCTTGTAGAAGTTGACGCGCAGCTTCTCGGTGTCGTCCTGAATCTTGGCGAACGCCGGGAATAGCACGCGAGTGATAATGGGGTTCAGCTTCATAGGAGGAACAACCGCAACGTTATAGGCCAGGTTGTAGCCCCCCGCCACGCTCGCGCCCAGGATGCGCGCCAGCACCAGCGTCGAGAGGTTGGTGTTCACATAGTTAATAATGCTGTCCGCCGTCAGCCACGCACCAAAGCGCAGGTTGGACGAGACGGACGCGAGAGAGAAGCGCAGCCCCGGACGATAAATCTTGCGGCCAAAGTAGCCGAACAGCAGCGTACGCACGGCAGAGTTAACCAGGTAACCGAGGATGGCGGTCATCGCCAGCGGCCAGAAATGGGCGCTCACCACGGTAAAGGTAAAGCCCGCCAGCACCGCGCTGGTTTCAATCATGCCGATTTTGTTGAACTCCAGCTCTTTCTGCATCAGCGCACGGAACTGCTGCCCGTGCGGGATCACCACAAAGGCAAACGACAGCGTGCGCATCAGCGGGGCGAGATCCGGGTTGTGCAGCACGCTGGCGATGGTGTCGCTCAGCAGGAACACCAGCACAAACACGAAAATTCCCAGCCCCACGTTCAGCCAGTAGAGCGTGGTCAGCTCGAGATGGCTGATCTCTTTACGCTGGATAATGGAGTTGGCGATACCGAAGTCAGACAGCGTGTCGGCCAGCGCGATAATCACCAGCGAGACGGTCAGCAGGCCGAACTGGTGGTTATCGATAATGCGCGCCAGCACCGTCATCTGCACCAGGCCGAGGCCAATGATGACGATGGTCGCCATCGCTGACCACTTGGCGCCGCTGATGGTTTTTTCACGTAAGCTCATCTTAGTACGCCGCTTTGTTCACGAAACCTTTGAAGATGGTCAGAAAAACAATCTTGATATCGAACCAGAGGCTCCACTCGCGGATGTACTCCAGATCGAACTCGATGCGTTTTTCCATTTTTTCCAGCGTGTCGGTCTCACCGCGCCAGCCATTGATCTGCGCCCAGCCGGTGATGCCCGGCTTCACCTTATGGCGCAGCATGTAGCCTTCAATCAGCGAACGGTACTGCTCGTTATGCGCCACCGCGTGCGGACGCGGGCCAACAATCGACATGCCGCCGGTAAAGACGTTGATGAACTGCGGCAGCTCGTCAAGCGAAGTGCGGCGCAGGAAGTTCCCCACGCGGGTGACGCGCGGATCGTTCTGCGTCGCCTGGGTCACCACCTTGTCGTTTTCCATGACCTTCATGGAGCGGAATTTCCACACCATGATTGGCTTACCGTCCATGCCGTAGCGGGTCTGACGGAAGATGACCGGGCCGGGAGAGCTCAGCTTCACCGCCAGGGCGATGCAGCACAGCACCGGGGAAATGAGCAGTAAAATCAGGGAAGAGAGTACGATATCTTCCACGCGCTTGAGCACGCGGTTAATCCCCGACAGCGGCGTGTCGTACAGCGGTACCACCGGCACGCCGTTCACCTCTTCAATGCGGGAATGCAGAATGTTGAAGGTAAACACGTCCGGGATCAGGATCACCGAGCAGGTCGTGTCCGCCAGCTCGCGCATCAGCTGCTTGATGCGGGTTTCGTCTTTCATCTGCATGGCAATATAAACGTTGTGAATTTTGCCCGCTTTCGCGTCTTCAATCAGCTGGTCGTAATTGCCCGCCCAGTCAGACGGCACGCCACCCGGCTTCGCGTCGTGATAAATCCCCACCACTTCAAAGCCTAACCACGGCTCTTTGCGGAAGCTGTCGAGCAACACCCTCCCCACCGGCAGATCGCCTGCCACCGCCACGAAACGACGGTTATAGCCGCGGTTACGCAGCCAGCCCGCGCCAAAGCGGATCAGGGAACGGCACACGACCATGCCGACGCTGGTTAACAGGTACCAGCAGAGATAGGTCACAAAGCGGTTGTCAAAATCATGGCTGAACGCCACCAGACCGGCGCTGAAGATCAGGCTCAGAGTCCAGTTCTGCAGCAGCAGCATCAGTTCGGTGGTCATTTTCACGCCGCGCCACGAGCGGTAGAAATCGGTCATTCCGCCGATCATCTGAAACACAACCAGCGCAATCAGGGCCATCAGAAGATGCATATATAAGAACGGCAGCCCGCTGATCCGACACACCGCCCACAATCCACCGACCATGATGGTGATATCAGAAAAACGCTGCACCATAGAGATTAACGATGCATTCGTTCTCGCTCGTTCGCGTTTTTTTAGATTCGTCATCGTTGTTCCTGTATTCGGTTCCCCCTCCCGCCGGGAGGGGCAATTGTTACTGATTCAACAGCGCCAGAATGTCCTTCGTTCGGGCTTCCATCAGCGCCGTATCAGCGCGGGATTCCACGTTCAGACGCACCACCGGCTCGGTGTTGGACGAACGCAGGTTAAAGCGCCACTGCGGGAACGCCATGCTGATGCCGTCCGTACGGTCAATCTCCAGCGCGTGAATGGCAAAGTGCTGTTCAACGCGGGCAATCGCCTCGGCCGGCTGCGCCAGCTTGCTGTTGATCTCCCCGCTCGCCGGGAAGGCCGCCATACGGTCGCGCACCAGCTCGCCCAGGCTCTGCCCCTTCAGGCACAGCAGCTCAGTCACCAGCAGCCACGGGATCATCCCGCTGTCGCAGTAGGCAAAATCACGGAAATAGTGGTGGGCGCTCATCTCGCCGCCGTAGATGGCGTCTTCTTCGCGCATGCGCTCTTTGATGAAGGCATGGCCGGTTTTAGACATCACCGGCTCGCCGCCTGCGGCCTTCACCACATCCACGGTGTTCCAGGAAAGACGCGGATCGTGAATGATCTTCGCGCCCGGGTTTTTCTCGAGGAACGCTTCCGCCAGCAGGCCAACGATGTAGTAGCCTTCGATAAACTGCCCTTTCTCGTCGAACAGGAAGCAGCGGTCGAAGTCGCCGTCGAAGGCGATGCCCATATCGGCACCGTGCTCAATCACCGCGTTACGGGTGTCGTCGCGGCACTCCGGCAGCAGCGGGTTAGGAATACCGTTCGGGAAGTTACCGTCCGGCGTGTTGTGTACCTTGACGAAGGTCACCGGCACGTTCAGCGCCTTAAAGCGGGCTTCCAGCGCATCGACAACCGGGCCTGCCGCGCCGTTACCAGAGTTGATGACCAGCTTCAGCGGCTTGAGGTTCGCCACGTTGATGTAGCCCAGCAGGTGGTCGATGTACTCTTTCTGCAGGTTAATCTGCTTGTAGCTGCCGCGCTTCGCGTCGTTCACCGGCGGGAAGTCGTTGGCTTCCGCGAGGCGCTGCACGTCGCGCAGACCGGTGTCGCCGCTAATCGGGCGCGCGCCCTTGCGCACCAGCTTCATGCCGTTGTAGTCCATCGGGTTGTGGCTGGCCGTCACTTCGATACCGCCGTCCACGCCGAGGTGGAAGGTGGCAAAATAGATCTCTTCGGTACCGGACAGGCCGATGTCCAGCACGTCCACGCCCGCGTCCTGCAGCCCTTTTGCCAGCGCCAGCTTCAGGGATTCACTGGTCAGACGCACGTCGCCGCCCAGCACGATGGTCTTAGGTTTTAAATATTCGCCGTACGCGCGGCCGATGCGCCACGCGATGTCTTCATTCAGCTCTTCGCCCAGCTTGCCGCGAATATCGTAGGCTTTAAAACAGGTTAATTTTTCCATGATGACCCCTTTTTCAGGCAACAGTTGGCCCTGACCACTTAATGGCCAAATTTATTTTTGTCATTCGTAGGCCCGGCAGGCGCAGCGCCGCCGGGCATGATGCGGCGTGCTACACGCGGCCGTAGCGATCCTGGAAGCGCACAATATCGTCCTCTTCCAGATACGAGCCGGAGCGCACCTCAATTAAGTCGAGAGGAATTTTTCCCGGGTTTTCCAGACAGTGCGTGGCGCCCAGCGGAATATAAATGGACTCGTTTTCACCCAGCAGCTTCACTTCGCCGTCGATGGTCACTTTGGCCGTACCCGCCACCACCACCCAATGTTCAGCGCGGTGATGGTGCATCTGCACCGACAGCCCCTCGCCCGGCTTCACGGTGATGCGCTTCACCTGATAGCGGTCGCCCGCGTCGATGGAGTCATATTTGCCCCACGGACGGTACACTTCACGGTGAATGTGGTGTTCGTGACGGCCATCGGCCTTGATCTTCTCAACCACTTTTTTAACGTCCTGCACGGCGTTACGGTCGGCAATCAGCACCGCGTCTTTGGTCTGGACAACCACCAGATCCTTCACCCCGACGGTGGTGACGAGGCCAGACTCGGCGTAAACGTAGCTGTTTTCGGTTTTGTGGCTAATCACATCGCCGTGATGGACGTTACCCTCCGGGGTATGGGCGCTGATCTCCCACAGGGAGGACCAGGAGCCAACGTCGCTCCAGCCTGCATCCATCGGTACCACCACCGCGTCAGCCGTGCGTTCCATCACGGCGTAGTCGATAGACTCTTCCGGGCAGGCGAGGAACGCCTCTTCATCCACGCGGATAAAGTCGAGATCCGGGTCCACCACCGCCATCGCTTTTTCGCAGGCGTTCAGAATATCCGGGCGGTATTTGCGCAGCTCTTCGAGATAGCGTCCGGCGCGGAACAGGAACATCCCGCTGTTCCAGTAATATTCACCGCTGGCGACATAGGCCTGCGCGGTTTCGAGATTCGGTTTTTCGACAAACTGCGCCACGTCAAACGCCACGCTATCGCCCTCACCCGGCGTTACGCTGCCGCGACGGATGTAACCGTAGCCGGTTTCCGGCAGATCCGGCACAATGCCGAAGGTCACCAGTTTGCCGCTCTCGGCGTAAGGGATCGCGGCACGCACCGCGTCGCGGAATGCGTCTTCCTGCTGGATAACGTGATCTGCCGCCAGGACCAGCATCAGCGGGTCACAGTCAGGACTGCTGCGTTTTGCCGCCAGCGCCGCCAGGGCGATCGCGGGCGCGGTATTACGTCCGGCAGGCTCCAGGATGATGTTTTCCGTGAGCTTGTTCAGCTGACGCAGCTGCTCGGCAACGATAAAGCGGTGCTGTTCGTTACAAATCACCACCGGGCTTTCACACTCCACGCCGTGCAGACGGTTTACCGTCGTCTGCAGCATGGTGAGATCCCCTTTCAGGCAGAGGAACTGTTTTGGATAGAGCACGCGGGACAGCGGCCACAACCGGCTACCAGAGCCACCAGCCATCACAACCGGATACAAAGTGGTTTGACTCATGATTTATCCCCGTATATCTGCAATAAATTGGCTCAGCACGTTCTCTTTCTCGAGCGTGCGTTCGGCATATTCACGTGCCACCGTGTTCACTTTTGGCATGGCGAGTGCCTGTTCAATGCCGGTGACCAGCGCCGGGACCGATTCCGGCTCCACGCACACGGCAATCCCCGGATAGCTGCCACACAGCTGGCCTAATTCTGTTTCGGCTTCCGCCGTAATCACCGCGTTACCGCCCACTGCCAGAATGTTGGTCAGCTTGGACGGCAGCACCGCATCCGCCGCGCCGCGTTTTTGCACGACCAGATGGCAATCCGCCATTTTCAGCAGCGCAGGCAGCGCGTCGTACGATTGCAGCGGGAAAAACTTCACGTTGGTCAGGCCGCGTTCACTGGCCATCTTTTCCAGCCGCGCTTTTCCCCCGCCCTGTCCGACAATCACAAACGTCCACGGCTGTTCGATCAGCAGCTGGGCCGCTTCAATAACGCTCTCCAGCCCCTGCTTTTCGCCGATGTTGCCTGAGTAAAGAATGATTTTTTGGTCATCAGGCAAACCGAGCCGGGCGCGCAGCGCCTGAGCCTCTTGCTCCGTCACGTCGCGAAAACGCGCCACTTCGGACCAGTTCGGGAAGAAGATCACCTTCTCCGCCGGGACGCCCTTCTCCTGCGCTTTGTTCATCATCGAGCGCGAGATCGTTGAGACGTAGTCCACGTTGTGTAAGCCACTGCGCTCAAAGGCGCTGGCGAGCTTCGCCACCTTGCCGCCCTTGCCTTTCCCGGCCATACCCAGACCGAGCATGGCGTCCACTTCATAATCCTGAATGTGCAGCAGGGTGCGCGCGCCGGAGAGTTTTCCCAGCAGGCGCATGCCCGGCGTGCAGAACAGCGTCGGCACCACGCCGATAATGCGATCCGGCTTCCAGCGACGCTGCGCCATCAGCGGGAAGAAACTGCTGAGGGCAAAGCTGCCCAGATGAATTAAACGTTTCAGCGTCGAGGGCTGTTTCGGCACGTAGAGCGGGCAGCGCCAGACGGTCGCGGCCCCCTCTTCGCGGCGATAGCGCCAGCTGGAATAGCGTTCGCCTACCTTCCACTCCGGGTAGTACGGCGGGGCAGTAATCACCCGCACGTCATGTCCCTGGCTCGCCATCCACTCCACCATCTCGCCGGTGTATTTCCCGATACCGGTTAATTCAGGCGAGTAGTTAATTCCGTAGACGAGGATTTTCATAGTCCTGGCACCTCGGCCTGACGTTCCGCGAGGAAGTACGCCCGACTGTTGTCATGGACGTTGTCGCTTGCCAGCAGCGCCTCTGGCGTTAGCCAGCGGTAATCGTCATGCTGAGAATCAGGCAGACGCAGGTCTGCCTCACTCACCTTCAGGCGGAACCCCAGCACGATGTAGTGCGTGGAGAACCCGGTACCCGAAAAGTTATCGTCATAGAAGTGCTGCCAGACCCCGTAAAACTGGCCCGCTGCCATCGGCAGCTGCAGGCCCAGCTCCGCCAGAGTGAGACGCTCAAACGCATCAACCAGCGTCTCATCCTTCTGCACGCGCCCGCCGGGCACGAACCAGAAGCCCTGTGCAGGACGATTGGTTCGTTTCCCCAGCAAGAACTCGCCGCGTTCGTTCTCCACGATCAAATCAATCGAGATGAGCGGAGTGGAACGCACTACCGTGGCAAAATCTTCCTGACTTAAAAACATCATTACCCCCGGAAGCGGTGCTGGTTTTCCAGGAACCACTGGTAGGTGCTGGCCAGCCCCTGCTCCAGTGAGACCTCGTGATACCAGCCCAGCTGATGCAGACGGGTCACGTCCAGCAGCTTGCGCGGCGTGCCGTCCGGTTTGGTCGCGTCAAACACCACGCGGCCCTTGTAGCCCACCACCTGCGCGATGGTCTGCGCCAGCTCGCGGATGGTGCAGTCCACGCCGGTACCCACGTTAATGTGCGACAGCATCGGCTCGGTGTTTTCCTGCCACACCTCGCGATCCAGCTCCATCACGTGAATGCTGGCTGCCGCCATGTCGTCCACGTGCAGGAACTCGCGCATTGGCGTCCCGCTGCCCCACACCACCACGTCCGGGGCGTTTTCGGCAGTCGCCTCGTGGAAGCGGCGCAGCAGCGCCGGGATCACGTGGGAATTGCTCGGGTGGAAGTTATCGTGCGGTCCATACAGGTTGGTCGGCATCACCGAGCGATAGTCGCGGTTATACTGACGGTTGTAGGATTCACACAGCTTGATCCCGGCAATTTTGGCAATCGCATACGGCTCGTTAGTGGCTTCAAGCGTGCCCTGCAGCAGCTCGCTTTCGGCAATCGGCTGCTTCGCCATCTTCGGGTAGATACAGGATGAACCGAGGAACAGCAGCTTGTTCACGTTGTGCAGATGCGCCGCGTGAATGATGTTGCTCTCGATCATCATGTTCTCGTAGATGAAATCCGCCGGGTAGGTGTTATTAGCGACAATGCCGCCCACCTTCGCCGCCGCCAGATACACCTGGTCAATGCGTTCGTTGGCAAAGAAGTCCTGTACCGCACGGCTGTCGAGCAGGTTCAGCTCGTCACGGGTGCGGACAATCACCTCTACGTCACCGCGCTGTTCCAGCTGGCGGACAATCGCGGAACCCACCATTCCGCGATGACCGGCGACAAAAATACGTTGTTTTGTCATTCTCAGGACTCCAGCGCGATGGCAACCTCGTAGCCATGAGACTTGAGCAGGGAATGTTTTTTCGCTGCTTCAAGATCTTTGGCCACCATCTCGGATACCATCTCCTGCAGAGTGGTTTCTGGTTTCCAGCCCAGCTTCTCGTGCGCTTTGGTTGGGTCGCCCAGCAGGGTTTCTACTTCAGCAGGACGGAAGTAACGCGGGTCAACCTGCACAATTACGTCGCCTGGCTTCACGCCTGGCGCGTCGTGGCCGGTCACGGACACAACGATACCCTTCTCTTCCACGCCCGTGCCTTCGAAGCGCAGTTTGATGCCCAGCTGCGCCGCAGCCATCTCAACGAACTGACGCACGGAGTACTGCACGCCGGTCGCGATCACGAAGTCTTCTGGCTGTTCCTGCTGCAGCATCATCCACTGCATTTTCACGTAGTCTTTGGCATGGCCCCAGTCACGCAGGGAGTCCATGTTGCCGAGGTGCAGGCAAGATTCCAGACCCTGAGCAATGTTGGCGATCGCGCGGGTGATTTTACGGGTCACGAAGGTTTCGCCGCGGCGCGGGGATTCGTGGTTGAACAGAATGCCGTTACAGGCGTACATGCCGTAGGATTCACGGTAGTTCACGGTGATCCAGTAGGCGTACAGTTTTGCTACCGCATACGGAGAGCGCGGGTAGAACGGCGTGGTCTCTTTCTGTGGAATTTCCTGCACCAGGCCGTACAGCTCGGAGGTAGATGCCTGGTAGAAGCGAGTTTTCTTCTCAAGACCGAGGAAGCGAATCGCCTCCAGCAGACGCAGGGTACCCATGGCGTCAACGTCAGCGGTGTATTCCGGGGACTCGAAGGAGACCGCTACGTGGCTCATCGCCCCCAGGTTGTACACTTCATCCGGCTGTACTTCCTGCAGGATACGAGTCAGGTTGGAGGTATCGGTCAGGTCGCCGTAGTGCAGGTGGAATTTCGGGTTCGCCGCGTGAGGATCCTGATAGATGTGATCCACACGTTCGGTGTTGAAAGAAGACGCACGACGTTTAATACCGTGCACTTCATACCCTTTCTCCAGCAGCAGTTCTGCCAGGTAAGAACCATCCTGCCCGGTAACGCCGGTGATGAGAGCGACTTTAGACATGTTTATATTCCTCTACTTATGAATTTAATCAGTTTCAACGCGTTCGCGTATCACCACTGCGGGGTTGCCACGGCAAACTTTATTTGCCGGTAGCGATTTAAAAACGCTGCTGCGGGCACCGACTACCGTGCCATCGCCAACAGAAATACCTGGTGCAACAAAAACATCCGTTGCCAGCCAGCACTTCTCACCGATCACAATAGGCGAAGCGGTAATATCAAAATGCGGGCTCATAAAGTCGTGGCTGCCGGTGCACAAATAACACTTCTGTGAAACCACCGAATTTGCGCCAATCGTAATCTCGCCCAGGGTATATAACACCGCGTCATCCCCTACCCAGGCGTAATCCCCGAGGGTTAATTTCCAGGGGTAGGTAATCTTTACCGAAGGTCGAATAACTACGTTTTTTCCGATTTTTGCGCCAAACAGGCGCAATAAAAAGGCTCGCCAGCGGTACAGTATTTGCGGCGACCAGGCAAATAAGGTTGCCTGAACCGCCCACCACAGCTGTACCTTAATACCGTTCCCGCCCCGAAAACCTTTCGGTACGGAGAAACCTTTTAAATCCTGCATTGCGTTTCCTTATATTCAGGCTTTGTTATATAAGGTTTTCGTTTTACCTGTCGTACGCAGGCGTAATAAATAAGACAATTCCGCCCAGAATCCCGGCACGCGTAATATTTGACGCTGCACCTTTTTTGCATCCTGGCATAATTCAAGATTATTAGACGTTGACACGCCGCCCATCGAAAATTCAGACACCAGCCCTTTAATTCGACGGAACGGGTAACCTGATTTATACAGGCTGGCGGCCAGCGCATAATCGGATGACACCTTGTACTGCAAATCGTAAGGCTGTTTTTTCAGACCGTTTACCGGGAAGAAAATGGCCTGATGGCTGGCCGGCAGGCTATGGTAGATATACCAGCCTGGCTTGGCGCTGCGGCAGACTTTATGCCCGTCGCCAAAATCGAGCAGCGCATCGCCAATATACATGGCATCCTCTTTCTGGCGCGCCAGCTGACGGGCAAACAGCGCCACATCGTCGTGGAAAATATCGCCGGAGTTGAGGAAGATGGCATAACGGCCCTGGGCCATATCAATGCCCTTGTTCATCGCATCGTAGATGCCTTTATCTTTCTCGCTGATGTAGCGTAAGTTGAACTCACCGTTGAGTTTTTCCAGAAACTCCGCCGTGCCATCGTTCGAGCCGCCGTCGACCACGATCCACTCAAAGGTGAGGCTTGGATCGCGCGCCAGGTTGCGCAGCGAGCGCCAGGTTTTTACCACCCCTTCGTAATTACGAAAAGCGACAGTAATGACGCTAAGAAACATAAATCACCTCATTTCGTCATACGTTCGTAATATTAAGCGCCTTACGCAAAATAAACGGACAGACAATCAAGAAAGCATATTCCGGGCTAAATATTGACCCGGTAAAAAACAGCGACACCGGCGTAAAAAGATAAAGCTGCACGCGAAAGTTCTGGTTATCACCAAACGCGTTGATCATCATTTTGAAAACTTTAAACAGATACCACAGCGTCAACAGTACGGCGAACCACGAAAAATAAATAATTAACAGATACAGACCATTGTCTATGGTTTTACCGACATCCGCACCGTTAAAGATTCCGAATGATGCAACATATTCGTAAAGTGAGCCGAATCTTACTACACCATCGATATGGGTTAAGGAATAACCCACCATCACCAGCGGACCAATGATGCGATAATAGGACGATGACCCTTCCGTTCCCAAATCACCCAGACGTTCTGAAATGTACGGAAACGCGAATATGACGCCCACTAAAAATACCGTCAGAGAGATTATCGCCAGCGGCAGTTTTTTCTTAATCGCATCTTTGTTCAGGTACTGGAACGCCCACTCCAGCAGGTAAAACAGGATAAATGTCATTACCCCTGAGAACGATCCAGACAGAACGATTCCTGCAAGAATCATAGCATCGGTCTTAGGCGTTTTGATACCAAACTGTTTGATGCTGAGCCAAATTGAGATTAACGCCAGAGCGAAAAACGCCGGTTCAAAATAGAGCGCCGTTGTACGCTTCCCTCCAAACTTAATGAAGTTCAGTACATAGCTGTTACTGTAAATGAGATATTTCGAAATTATCTCCATCAGGCTGCTGCCGCCCGTGAGAATAATTTGCGCCATCTCCATTGCCGCAAGCACAACAATTAACGCAACGGCAATATAAAAGAACCTGAGGATTTTCCGATAATTGTGCGGTGAAATAGTTTTGAAGCGAATACTCCAGACCATGCCAATAATAATAACGATATAAACAAACAGCATGGTTGAAGTGACGTATTTACTGGCATCCAGCGACTGGCCAAAGATGTAGTTAAACAGCGTCAGGCCCGTGCCCAGCCCCAGGGCAATCATCAGCTTCTTCAGGTTGATTTTATCGACATACAGCAGAAGCAGAACGGGCAAAAAAGTTACGATGGTTATCGGGAAGCTTTCGCCGAGCTGGGCAATTTTAACGTTAACCAGCAGGTAGATCAGCGGCAGCAGCAGATAACTACAGATTCTGATAGAACGAGACATACTCCTCCAGCATCTGTTGTCCACTGTAGGCCTTGCGGCTGCGGTTGCGGAACGATTCCAGGTCAGTGCCAAAAACGGCCTCGGCGATCTGCGCCTTCGGCAGCTGCACCAGAGGCAGGACCTCGTGCCCGGCGAAGGTTTTTCCGCCGGATTTTTCCAGCACTTCGCGCGCTGCATCGCTGTGGGTGGCAATCACCGGCACGCCGATGGAGAGCGCCTCGCAGAGGATCAGCGGGTAGTTATCCACGCGGGAGCTGAACACCAGCGCGTCCATACCATTCAGGGCGCTCATCAGCTTGCGCTTGTCGGTTTCAAACCCGTGATTCACCACGTTAGCGCCTTCGAACGGCGAGAATTTGCCAAAGGTATGCAGTTCAATTTTGTCGCCGAGCGCCATCATGTCGCGCACCAGCTGCTGGTTGGTTTTGCCGTCGTAGCGCAGATCGTGCGCAACGATGGCAATTTTCGGTTTGCCCGCGGTTTCCGCCACCGGCGTCAGCTCGGCCAGGATGGCTTCCGTCGCCACGTCGATACCGTTGTTGATAATCTGACAGCGCCCTGCCCCATACAGGCTGTTGAAGGCGTCGGCCACGTGCTGGCTCGGGGAGATAAACGTGCAGCCGAGCGAAAGCATGTCGCGGAACAACTGACGCTTTCCGTCTACCAGCTGATGCGCGCGATCCACCTTCACCGGCGGATAGTTGCTCAACGTCGGGCATTTCTGGCAGCTATCTTTCCAGCCTTCGCAGCCGTCGGTAAACGCGCAGCGTCCGGTTACGCTCCAGTGATCGTGCAGTGTCCAGACGAAGCGGGTGTCGAGCTTGTGGGCCTGCACCTTCTGACAAAACGCCACCACCTCTTCCAGATTCAGCCAGTAGCTGTGCAGCACGTGAAAATGCAGCACAACCGGGCCGGTAGTGCGGGTCACGGTGCGATAAAGACTGTTCAGGTTGCCAAACAGATCGCGGTTAAACAGGCGGAACAGCGCAATGTTGGCAACAGAGGTCAGACGCGGCGTGTGCTTGTGCACCTGCGGGAAGTTATCATGGCTGACGCTTTTCTTGCCGCCTTTGCCGTAGCCGTAAATAAACCGGGACTGAAGTCCTTTTTGCAGGGCACGCTGGTGCAGATCCAGCGCCACGCCTGCCGCTCCGCCTTCTGCGAGGCGTACGTTAAATTGCAGAATGTTCATTTAATCACCTTCACGCGGGCTTTCTCTCCCACCACCAGCGCGTTATCCGGAATGCTGTCCAGCACCACGCTGCCCGCCCCGATCGTCACGTTGTTACCAATCGTAATGTCGCCAATCATCACCACGTTCGCCCCCAGCTCGACGTTATTGCCGATCACCGGGCAGGCCAGGCTGTCCGGCCCGCGGTTGCCGATCGTCACCCCGTGGCGAATGGTGAAATCATCGCCCGCAACCACGAACTTGTTGATCACCACCGCATAGCCGTGGTGGATGGTAAAGCGGCGGCCAATGGTGGCAGCGGCCTGGATTTCATAGCCAAAAAAGCATTCGGTGATGATGCGGTACAGCACCAGAATCGGTGCCGCCCAGATATTGTTCAGAACGTTTTTCTTGCGCCACACCGAGCAAAAGTGCGCGATGCGGTACGCCAGAACCATGCAGCACGGGCGCAGGCTCCAGCTGTTTGCGCGGCAATCTTCCAGAAACATTATTTCCCCCGAAGCCCGTCAGCCAGGCGCTTGCCGTTACGCACCGACAGCAGCGTCAGCAGCGTGCGCCAGTTCATGCGCTTATTGCGGATCTGATACAGGGTAAAGAGCTGATACTTGCGGCTGGCACGGTCAAACTTGTCCTTGTGCTTGCGGTAAAAATGGAAATAGCCTGAAAACTTCTTCGGTGAGGAGGTGATCTGCATCTCCCCGTGGTTGATGTGCAGGATCTGCGTGGCCTCTTCCACTTTCCACGGCTCGCCGTACTCCACCACCATCCGCAAGAAGATGTCGTAATCCTGCGCGGCCTTCAGTTCGGTATCGAACAGGCACTCCTTAAAGCGCCAGGCCCAGGTAAAGACCTGATTACCGATAATGTTGCGCTTGTAGAACAGGCGACGAGAGTACGGTGATTTCGGGTACAGCGGCAGGCTCGCGGGCTGCGAGTAAACCTCGCCCTGGCAGACATAGTCGTTGGCATACAGAAAAGCGTGCGTGACCAGCTGCTCTTTATGCGAAAGGAAGACGGACAGGCGGTTCGGCGTCCATTCGTCGTCATCGTCGATGCCGGTCAGATACTGCCCTTTGGCCTGCATAATCGCCTGATTACGCACCGCGCACGCCCCGGAGTTAATCGGGTTATGGGTATACATCACGCGCGGATCGTTGAGTTCGGTGACAAATTTTTGCAGCTGTTCATACGAGGAAGAACAGTCATCCACGATGATCAGTTCCCAGTTATCGTAATCCTGACGTAAGACCGACTTAATAGCGCGGATCGCCAGCTGCTGACGGTTCCATGTCGGCATATAGATAGAAACTAAAGGGCGTTGTGTGGTCATCTTTTCCTCCTACCCCTCACCCCGGCCCTCTCCCCTGAGGGGAGAGGGTGAAAGGCGGCACCGGACAGTTCCCTCTCCCCTCTGGGGAGAGGGTTAGGGTGAGGGGGGGTGTTTTGTTATTTGCTGTCAGACTTGTATTCGTACTCGTAATAACCGTAATCCTGGTACCCGGTCGCACGACGGAAGATGGAGTTCAGGATGACCCCTTTCACCTCAATGCCGTTCTGCTCGAAGCGGCTCAGGCTGGTTTCCACTTCCTTCAGGGTATTCACCGCATAGCGCGCCACCATCAGCGTGGTACCCGCATGACGGCCAACCACGGCGGCATCGGTCACGGCCAGAATTGGCGGCGTATCGATCAGCACCAGGTCATAGTTTTTGCTCGCCCACTCAATCAGCTGGGTGAAGCGTTCGCTCATCAGCAGTTCAGACGGGTTCGGCGGCACCTGACCACGCGGGATCAGGTCGAATCTCGGAATCGAGGTCGGCTTGGCGCTCTGGCTAATCTCTCCCTGACCCAGCAGGATTTCCGACAGACCGTTCACGTTGTTGGTGCCCAGCAGTTCGTGGGTATAACCCTTACGCATATCGCAGTCGATCAGCAGCACGCGCTTGTTGGTCTGGCTCACCACGGCCGCCAGGTTGGCACAGACAAAGGTCTTACCGATTGACGGGCTGACGCCGGTTAACATCAGGACGTTGTTTTTAGCCTGCATCATGGCGAAGTGCAGACTGGTACGCAGGCTGCGGATCGCTTCAATCGCCAGGTCGGTTGGGTTACCCACGGCCAGCAGCTGGCTCTGTTTGTAACGCTTAACGCCCTTGATGGTCTTGACGCTGTCACGGGATTTTTGCCACTCAGACAGCGGAATGCTGGCATAGACGTTGATACCACTCTCTTCCAGCGCCTGCGGGCTTTCGATACCGCGGTTGAACAACGAGCGCAGCAGGACGCCAACGATAGAGAGCATCAGGCCAAGAATGATGCTGCCGAGAATAATCAGCGCTTTCTTCGGCTTCAGCACGCCAGGCTGGGTAATGGCCGGGTCGACGATGCGCACGTCGCCCACTGTGCTGGCCTCGGTGATTTTCAGCTCCTGCTGTTTGTTCAGCAGCTGCATGTAAACCTGCTGTCCGGACTCCACGTCGCGGGTCAGGCGCACAATCTCCTGCTGCGTTTTCGGCATCGCGGTCACGCGGTCGTTCAGCTTCGCCTTCTCTTCTTCGAGAGTGCGGCGCTTCTCCAGCAGCGTGCGGTAGGCCGGGTGGCGTTTGGTGTATAGCTTGGAAATCTCTGCCTCTTTGAAGGTCAGCTCGTTGAGTTGCGCATCAATATTTACCATCGAGTCGAGAACCGATTTCGCCTCCAGCGGCAGGTCGACGGAGTCTTTATCCTGACGGTAGGCATTCAGCTTGTTCTCGGCATCATCCAGACGGGCACGCACTTCCGGGAGCTGTTTAGCGAGGAACGCCAGGCTTTTCGCCGCTTCCGCCGACTTGCGCTCGACGTTCTGCTCAAGGTAGTTGCGGGTAATGCTGTTCAGGATGTCGCGAATTTGATCCTTATCTTCACCGGTAAAGGTCATGCTCAGCACGCCGGTGTCCTTACCGTTTTCGGTGACGGTCAGGTTGTTCTGCAGATTGTTGATCATCCCCAGCGTGGAGAATTTGGTGACGGTGAATTCACCGCCCTCCTGGGCGTGGATCGCGCTAACCATCATGCTAACGCCGTCTTTGTTCAGCATCTGCCCCACTTCGCCGCGTGCGCTAAAGCCCGCATCGCTGGTCAGCTGATACTGTTTCGGGCCCAGCACCGTCAGGGTAAAGGTTTGATCCCCCGCCCCTTTCGGCAGCACAAAGTCAGTGACCTTTACGGTGTCATTGCTGCGCCCCATCAGACGGTCCCAGCCGGCACCGAAGATCGGGAACGTATTTTTGGTGACGGAGATGTCGAGTCCGAGGTCGTGAACCGTTTTACCCAGCACCAGACGCGACTGGATCAGCTGAATTTCAGCGTCGGATGCTGGCGGTTTGTTCGCCAGCGCGGAGCCGATATCCTGCACCAGCGAGTTGCCGGTATTCTGCTCGATCTGCACCAGCGCGTCGGCGCTGTAGATAGGTGTGGCGAACAGCGTATACACGACGGCCGCTGCGGCAAACACGGCAGTAATGCCAAGCACCCACCACTTTGCCTCGATAACCGTGCCGACCAGGCGACCAATATCAATTTCATCACTGCCCGAAGTCGGGGCGGCAGAAGGTCTTGTTTTTTCTGTCATTGTTATCCCTGCTGAGCTTTCAGTGCCTGCGCCCACTGTTGGGCAGACTGGTCAAGTAAGGTGTAAACCGCCTCGAAGGCTTCATGGCTCTTGCGATACGGATCGGGGATTTCGCGTTCGTTGTCCCAGTGACCAAACAGCATCACCTTGCCGCGCATCTCCGGAGCGATATCGCACAGCGCATGAATATGGCGTTTTTCCATTGCCAGAATCAGGTCATACTCCCGGCACATGCGGCCGGTGACCTGGCGGGCGATATGCCCGTCAAGAGAGAGGTTGTGATCGCGGGCCACGCTCGCGGCGCGCTCGTCGGCACCTTTGCCCACCAGCGCGCCCAGCCCTGCGGACTCGACCGTTAACTCGGGCTGGTACTGTTTCAACAGCCGTTCAGCCGTGGGGGAACGGCAAATGTTCCCCACGCATACCACCAGAATTTTGTTAAACATCGCGGATTACCAGGTATGAATGTCGCGCGCCGTATCCGTCATGTAGCGAACGCCACTGATGGTTGGCAGCAACTGGTTGATCAGACGGTTCCAGCGGGCAACCGGCGCGGTGGTGACGTAAACCACATCGTATGGCTGGAGACGGAACTCCGTCGCCATCACCAGAGACGTCGCATCGGACATATCCAGCTGGTAGATGTTGGCAATCTTGCCCTTCGCGCTGCCTTCACCCTTCAGCGGACGGATGACGAAGATACCGGTCGCGTTAGAGGTGGTCAGATCGATACCTTCAGCATTGCCCAGCGCTTCGGTCAGGGTCATGCCGCTGAAGTCCATTTTGAGGGTGCTCTGTTTCTTCACTTCACCCATCACGAAGACTTTCAGATCGTCGTTGCGCGGTACGTAGAGAATATCGCCCGGATAGAGCAGGCGGTTCTGGGTCAGGTCGCCGTTTTGCATCAGCGCCTGCAGCGAAATGCGCTGCTCTTTGCCGTTGTGGGTCAGCACCACGTTGCGCCAGTCGGCGCCGTCGGTTAAACCGCCCGCGGCGTTAATGGCGTCCAGAACGGTGAGCGGTACGTTGGTGATGGCCTGCTGGCCGGATTTATTCACCTGACCGGAGATATAGGCTTTTTGCGAGCGGAATGCGGCGATATTAACGTCCACCTGCGGGTCGGCGATGTACTGCGCTAAGCGGCCGGTAATATCACTACGGATCTCGGCAAGCGTTTTCCCGGCGACATGTACTTTACCAATGTACGGATAGAACATGGTGCCATCTGACTGTACCCAGTTCCCGGTGTCGCTTGAGCTACGGTACTGGCCCGCTGGCGTGGTCAGTTCAGGGTGGTCCCAGACGGTCACGTTGATCACGTCGCCCGGCCCCACGCGATACTGATAGGAGGCAATTTCCTGGTCCAGAGACATATTCGGCTGGGCAACATTCGGACGTGGACGTAATTGTTCGACCAGACGTGGCGTAAGTGGGTAAACATTCACCATTTTGTCGAGATCAAAATCGGCATCCTGTTGCTTGATCACATCCTTACCCATTGTTGACATATTGCTGCCGGGAAAGACCGTGCAACCACTCATCAAGGTCACAGACACCAATAATGGCATCAATTTCATTTTGGATTTCATCATTGATTATTTATCACTTTGGCAGAGTAATTATCCTGTGCAATTTAAATAAGCCTGAGACGTATTGGGTTTCAGCATGCAGTTAATCAAATAGAAATATAACTGGCATCAGTCCTAAAAAAAGCTTATTCATCCATTGGCTATTGACAGAATAATCGAGGCTGATTCACACGCTTTCAGGCACGCTACCGCCCTTGGCTTTCAGTTACCAATCCACTGACTAAACAATGTGTTATGGATAGACACCCTCTTGAGTAAGGTCTTCTGGAAATATATCAGCCGCTTGAAATACACAACGGATAATGAATGACCATTCCGAAGACCAAAACAATAATAGCAACAACAAGATTTAACATTTGATGCTGGGAGAATTGTTGCAGCTAACCTAATAGCAGGCAAGGAGACAACTGTCCTAATATCTGTTTTTAAGATTAATATTAAGAGCAAAGTTTTGACCTTTTAGGATTTTCTTTATATTGACAAAAAGAGAGTAAAAACCATTATCTGCGATATATCCTAAAAAGCACTCAAAATAATAAAATATACGTATTTTGCTTATTTACACTCATCTGAGACTGCTCTCTTTTTTACGCATCGTATTAAGAGAAATCTCAGCCCGACATTGCATTTTCCCCCAGCTTTATCCATGATCGAAGTGTGACATTCGTCATATAACAGAAGGTATTGCTATTACTATGGAATGGATTGCCGATCCATCAATCTGGGCCGGGCTGGTGACGCTGGTCGTCATCGAATTAGTGCTCGGTATCGATAATCTGGTGTTTATCGCCATCCTCGCTGAAAAACTGCCCCCTTCCCAGCGCGACCGCGCGCGCGTGACGGGTCTGCTGCTGGCGATGGTGATGCGTTTACTGCTGCTGGCCTCTATCTCCTGGATGGTCACACTCACTCAGCCTCTGTTCTCCGTTCGCGGCCTGAGCTTTAGCGCGCGCGACCTGATCATGCTCTTCGGCGGGCTGTTCCTGCTGTTCAAAGCCACGGTGGAGCTTAACGAGCGGCTCGAAGGCAAGGACAGCGAGAACCCGACCCAGCGACGCGGGGCGAGATTCTGGCCGGTGGTGGCGCAAATTGTGGTGCTCGATGCGGTCTTCTCCCTGGATTCGGTGATTACCGCCGTCGGGATGGTGGACCATCTCGCCGTCATGATGGCCGCGGTAATTATCGCCATCACGCTGATGGTGATGGCGAGCAAAGCACTGACCCGCTTTGTGAACAGCCACCCGACAATCGTGATCCTCTGTCTCAGCTTCCTGCTGATGATTGGCTTTAGCCTGGTCGCCGACGGTTTCGGCTTCCACATTCCGAAAGGCTACCTGTACGCCGCCATTGGCTTCTCCGTCATGATTGAAGCGCTCAACCAGCTGGCGATATTTAACCGCCGCCGGTTTCTCTCCGCGAATCAGACCCTGCGCCAGCGCACGGCCGACACCGTGATGCGCCTGTTGAGCGGCAGGAAAGAGGATGCCGAGCTGGACGCCGAATCCTCTGCCCTGCTGGCCGATCACAGCGACGGGCAGATCTTTAACCCGCAGGAGCGGCTGATGATCGAGCGCGTGCTTAACCTGAATCAGCGCACGGTCAGCAGCATCATGACCTCCCGGCATGACATTGAGCATATTGACCTCACGGCACCGGAAGAGCAGATCCGCGCCCTGCTGGATAAAAACCAGCACACCCGCGTGGTGGTCACCGGCGGTGAAGAGGAAGAGGAGCTGCTGGGGGTGGTACACGTGATTGACCTGCTCCAGCAGCAGCTGCACGGCGAGCCGCTCAATCTGCGCGCGCTGGTACGCCAGCCGCTGGTCTTCCCGGAAGCGCTTCCGCTGCTCTCCGCGCTGGAGCAGTTCCGCAACGCGCGCACCCACTTCGCGTTTGTGGTGGATGAATTTGGTTCGGTGGAAGGGCTGGTCACGCTCAGCGACGTAATGGAAACCATCGCCGGTAATCTGCCAAACGAGGTGGATGAGATTGATGCCCGCCACGACATTCAGAAAAACGCTGACGGCTCGTGGACGGCCAACGGCCACATGCCGCTGGAAGACCTTGTGCAGTTCGTGCCGCTACCGCTGGATGAAAAACGGGAATACCACACCATTGCCGGTCTGCTGATGGAGTATTTGCAGCGCATCCCGCAGCCGGGAGAAGAGGTTCAGGTGGGCGACTATCTGCTTAAAACCCTGCAGATTGAAAACCATCGCGTGCAGAAAGTGCAGCTAATTCCACTGCGGGATGAGGAAGAGCTGGATTTTGAGGTTTAGGTAAACCAAAACGGCAACCCCGTTGCCGTTTTAGTGTTTGCTCCCTCTCCCGTGGGAGAGGGTCCGGGTGAGGGCATCAGGCCGCACCGCCGTCAAAGCTTATCCAGCAGCTTCTTCACATCCTTGCCGTTCTGGGAATCTTTATTACGATCCGCCCAGCTGTTGAGCCGACGCTTCGCTTCATCCTGCAGATGCTTACGCAGGATCTGATCTACCTGAAGGCTGTAGTTCAGCGCCTGCCATTTGCCGTATACGCTAAGCGGAACCGGCGTCTCTTTGAGGAAGTCAATCAGCTTGCTTTCGCCCTGCCAGCCGGAAAGCACCCGGACGTTAAAGCGCGTGTCCGCCGTCTCTTTGACGAGATCCAGCGAGCCTTCTCCGGTTAACGACAGCATAGATGAAGTTCCCTGCATCCCGGCCAGCGTCAGCACCCCGTTATCCAGCGTCAGGTCAGTGGTGAAGCTGTCGAGGCGAGTTGCGCTGTCGTAGTTTTCCTGGGCTTTAACATCGCTGCTGCGCTCCACCGCCTGCTGAACCAGCTGCTGGAAGTTGAGCCCTTCCATTCGCGAATCTTTCAGGTCAACATGCGCCTCGCCCTGCCACTCACGGCGGAAGGCGTTGGCATCAATTTTGGTGCCTGAGAAATCGCCCGCCAGCGTCAGCTGACCCGTCAGGGATATCGGATAGTTAAAGGCTTTGAGGATGCTGCCAATCTCAACGTTGTCGAGACGCGGCTGGAATTCAGCGCTGGCAACGTCCTTACGCACGTCCAGCGTACCCGGAAGTGACAGGTGACCCACCCCCATTTTGCCGCTCAGTTCTGAAATTACCAGCAACCCGTTGTGGTTGAACATCTGGCCGCTCACGTCGGTAAAATCAATACCGCGCCAGCGCACGCTGTTGGCTTTCAGCAGAATATCCGCCGTGAAGCCGCGCAGCACGTTATAGTCAGGCTGTTCAAGGTTGGATGAGATAACCGGACGCGACACCGGTGACTGGCTTTGCCCCGTCTGCACGGCATCGCTGTCCGTTGCGCTTGCTGGCACCGGTGGCAGGATGTTCTCCAGGTTGAGCTTGTCAAACTGCAGGTTCAGCACCCACTTCGGCTTATCGTCGAGCGTGACGCTCGCCTGCCCTTTCAGGCTGCTGTCGTTGGCCTGCAGGTTAAGGTTATCCAGCGCCAGCTGTTTTTGCTCTTCGCGCCATACGGCCTGCAGCGTCCCCTGCCCGGCGATCCCCTGGGTCGGGAGATCCGCTCCCGTCAGCTGCCAGCTAAGCTGCTGGATGTCGGCCGTCAGCTGATGCGGATAGTCCGACGCATTCACGTTTGCATTCAACGAGAGGGACAGATCGCGCTGGTCGCGGTTTACCCGTCCGCTAAATTCCAGCGACGCAAGATGGTGTTCATCCTGTTCCATCTGCAGGTTGATGTTGCGAACGGTGACCTGCTCCTGATCCTCATGCTGGAACACCAGCACGCTATCGGCCACTTTCAGTTTGCCTATATCAAAGGACCAGCCCGTATCGGACGGTTCATCCGGTAAGGTATTCTCGCGCGGCGCAACCGGCGCATTCGCGTCGCGCACGGCTTCGGTCTGCGGGGTAAGCTGAATGACCGCGCCCTTCAGCATCACCTGATTAACCTGCAGCTGATGGGAGATGAGCGGGATCAGCGCCACATCGAGACGCATGTTGTCCGCAGAGACCAGCGGCTGTGCCGCGCCCGGCGCGGTTAACGACATGCGGCCAGAGAGAATGCTGAGCTGCGGCCAGACATGCCAGCGCAGCGGCCCGTCAAGCTTCAGTTGGTAACCACTGCGTGCCTCGACCTGCCGCACCATGTAAGCGCGGAAATCATTCGGGTTAACCAGCAGAACCAACGCCGAAAGGCCAGCAACCAGCACTACCAGCAAAATCATCAGCGTTGTCAGAACTCTTCTCATGGCATCCTCAATGGACTAACGATCAGTCTTTATCAATACGGCTGGCAACCGCACCCTGCTGGTCGCGGTATTTTGCGTCCTGGCGGCGGTTATAAGGCCTGTCTGCCGGGCCTGTGAGAGGTTCAAAGCTTAACGCACCGATCATCATTCCGGGGCGCAGCGCCAGCGGCAGTTTACCGGCGTTGAAGAACTCCAGCACGATACGGCCGGACCAGCCTGGGTCGATACGGTGCGCGGTCACGTGAACCATCAACCCCAGGCGGGCCAGAGAAGAACGGCCATCAAGCCAGCCGACGAGATCCGCAGGCAGGGTCACGGATTCATACGTCACCGCCAGCGCCAGTTCACCCGGGTGCAGATAAAAAGCTTCACCTTCGTCAATGATGATTTCATCACTCATGACGCGATCGAGCGCGGCGCTCACTTCATCCTTCGGCCCGCTGAGGTCGATGAACGGCGCAGTATGGCCGCTAAAGGTGCGGAATTTATTCCCCAACCGTACATCAACGGTCACCCCATTGATGCGCTCCACGGGGGGACGTGGGGTAATAGACAAGCGGCCTTCATCCAGCCAGGCTTCAATATCACGATCGCAAAGACGCATGGTTCTTTCTCCTTTCATGCATCGTACCCTGAGCCGTTGAACGCTCAGGGTAAAACCAGGTTATCTCTGAACGGTACACAATTCGCGCGGCTTATTCAAAAAACTGGCTGATTTTCGCTTTTAAGATATCAATAGCAATGCGGTTTTTGCCCCCGCGAGGCACGATGATATCGGCGTATTGTTTGGATGGTTCAATAAACTGCAGGAACATCGGACGGACCGTTTTCTGGTATTGCGCCATGACGGAGTCCATCGAACGGCCGCGCTCGTTAACGTCACGCTTGATGCGGCGCATCAGGCAGATATCCAGCGGGGTATCGACAAAGATGGAGAAGTTCATGGATTCACGCAGGCGGGCATCGGTCAGGAGCAGGATGCCTTCAAGGATAATGACCTTCTTCGGCTCGATGCGGATCGTTTCCTGGGTACGGGTGTGTTCTACGTAACTGTAAACGGGCAGTTCGATCGCCTGGCCGCTCTTAAGCGCTTCTAAATGCTGGAACAGTAAACTGTGATCCATCGCATTCGGGTGGTCGTAGTTGGTTTTTACACGTTCTTCCATCGACAGATGGGATTGATCTTTGTAGTAGCTGTCTTCGGGAATGACGCCGATATGCTCATCACCTACCTGTTCACGCAGTTCGCGATAAAGCGTACTGGCAATTAGACTTTTACCTGAAGCCGATGCGCCGGCGATGCCTATAATGACGCACTGATGAGACTTATCAGTCATAAATTTAGCGACCTGAATAACCTGGATGTTAAGGAAGGACGACGCCGGAGCGTCAAACGCGGCAATTATAGGGATTTCGCGGGCGTGATACCAGTCGAATGCGCAGGTTCTGCGAGACAGGCTGAAAAGTGGCGCATTGATCCCTGAGAGAAATTTTAATGACCGTTTTTTCAGCGTTTAACAGGAATTTTTTAGCGAGTAACTATTTAATAAGTCTATGATGTCAAATTATGAGCAGTCGCCATATGAATTGTAAATTGTTTGTACTAGCATAAACCAAATTATCAAATTCACTCGTGCGCACTTCTCTCCTGACGGCATGGCGTCTCTGGATAAAGCGGTAATGAATAAACAATACCAGCGGGTTTTGGTTACCACCCCACATCCTTTATTACGACTTGTCTGTCTGGGCCTGGTCACCTTTATCTTTACCTTATTTTCGCTGGAGCTTACCCGCTTCGGTACCCTGCTGGCGCCACTCTGGTTTCCTACCGCCATTATGATGGTGGCGTTTTACCGCCATGCAGGAAAAATGTGGCCCGGGATAGCCCTGGCCTGTTCATTTGGCAATATTCTGGCCTCGTGGATGCTGTTCTCCTGGGCGTCGATAAACCCCACCTACACCGCAATAAACGTTATTGAGGCCATCATCGGTGCCGTGTTACTGCGCAAGCTGCTTCCGTGGTACAACCCGCTGCAAAATTTAAACGACTGGATCCGCCTGGCAATAGGCAGCGCGCTGGTGCCGCCGCTGGTGGGCGGTATTCTGATGACGCTTCTGATCCCCGGCCCTGAGCCGCTGCGTAATTTCATCGTCTGGGTGCTATCTGAATCCATTGGCGCGCTGGCGCTGGTGCCGCTGGGGCTGCTGTTTAAATCCCATTACCTGCTCCGCCACCGTGACCCGAGATTGCTGCTGGAAACCCTGGTTACCATGGCCGTAACGCTGGCCCTCAGCTGGGCATCCATCACCTGGCTGCCGTGGCCCTTTACCTGCGTGATTGTCCTGCTGATGTGGAGCGCCGTGCGCTTGCCGCGGCTGGAAGCGTTCATGGTGTTTCTGGTTACCGTGATGGTCGTTTCACTGATGATTGCCCATAACCCTTCGGCGCTGACCACCCAACATGCCGGGCCGATGATGAACGCGCCGTGGCTGCCGTTCCTGATGCTCCTCCTCCCCGCTAACGTGATGACCATGGTGATGTATGCCTTCCGTGCCGAACGCAAACACATCACCGAGAGCGAAGAGCGCTTTCGTAATGCAATGGAGTATTCCGCCATCGGTATGGCGTTAGTCAGCATGGAGGGCCAGTGGCTTCAGGCCAACAAGGCGCTGTGCAATTTCCTCGGTTACAGCCAGACCGAGCTACAGTCGCTCACCTTCCAGCAGCTCACCTGGCCGGAAGATTTGCATACCGACCTGGAACAGCTGGAGCAGCTGGTCAACGGCGAGATCAACACCTACACCCTTGAAAAGCGCTATTACACGCGCAACGGAGAGGTCGTCTGGGCACTTTTGGCCGTCTCCGTCGTGCGCCATGCCGATGGCTCGCCGCTCTATTTTATCGCCCAGATTGAAGACATTAACGACCTGAAGCAGACCGAGTGGGTCAATAAACGGCTGATGGAGCGCATTACGCTGGCCAACGAAGCGGGCGGCATCGGCATCTGGGAGTGGGATCTGGAGCCAGACATCATCAGTTGGGATAAGCGGATGTTTGAGCTGTATGAAATTCCGCCGCACATCAAGCCCACCTGGCAGCTCTGGCACGAAAGAATATTGCCGGAGGATCGCGCCCATGCGGAGCAGGTGCTGCGGGATTCACTGGTTTCTCGTCTGCCGTTTAAGCTTGAATTCCGTATCCGCGTGAAGGAAGGCGTGCGCCATATACGCTCCCTGGCCAACCGGGTGCTGAATAAAGAGGGTGAAGTCGAACGTTTGCTCGGCATCAATATGGACATGACCGAGGTGAAGGAGCTTAACGAAGCGCTGTTTCAGGAAAAAGAGCGTCTGCACATCACGCTCGACTCCATCGGCGAAGCGGTGCTCTGTACCGATATCGACATGAACGTCACCTTTATGAACCCGGTCGCCGAGAAGATGAGCGGCTGGCTGCAGACCGAGGCCATCGGCCAGCCTATCCTGAAGGTGTTACACATCACCTTTGGGGAACGGGGCCCGCTGATGGAGAATATCCACAGCGGCGATATGTCACGCTCCGATATCGACCAGGATGTAGTGCTGAACTGCCGCACCGGCGGATCGTTTGATATTCACTACAGCATTACGCCACTCAGTACCCTTGATGGGCACAGTATTGGCTCGGTGATCGTTATTCAGGACGTCACCGAGTCGCGCAAAATGCTGCGTCAGCTAAGCTACAGCGCGTCGCACGATGCCCTCACCCACCTGGCAAATCGGGTCAGCTTCGAAAACCATCTCAAACGGCTTCTGCAAACCGTTCGCGAGACGCGTCAGCGTCATGCGCTGGTCTTTATCGATCTGGACCGCTTCAAAGCCGTCAATGATAGCGCAGGCCATGCGGCGGGAGATGCCCTGCTGCGGGAACTCTCTTCCATGATGCTAACCATGCTTCGCTCCAGCGACGTGCTGGCGCGCCTGGGCGGCGACGAGTTTGGGCTGCTGCTGCCGGACTGCAATATTGAGAGCGCGCGCTATATCACCGGTCGTTTGATCCATACCATCAATGACTATCACTTTATGTGGGAAGGTCGCCTGCACCGGATTGGCGCCAGCGCTGGGATCACGCTGATTGATGAGCATAATAACCAGGCGTCAGAAGTGATGTCGCAGGCGGATATTGCCTGTTATGCCTCGAAAAACAGCGGCCGCGGCATCGTGACGGTGTACGAACCGCAGCAGGAGCGGGATCGGAGCGCGCGCAGCATGATGTCGCTGGACGAACAGTGGCATATGATCAAAGACAATCATCTGATGATGATAGCCCGCAGCGTCGCCTCCCCGCGCATACCAGAAAGCTGTAACTTCTGGCTGATTTCGCTACGCCTGTGGACCAGCCAGGGTGAAGTCCAGGAGGAGCACGCCTTCCGTTCTGGTCTGGCGGAGCCCGAACTGCTGCACGCCCTCGACAGACGTATCTTTGGTGAGTTTTTCCGTACCTCTGCCGCACAGGTCGCCCGTAAAGGGATGGGGGTAGCACTGCCGCTTTCTGCCGCCGGTTTAGCCAGCGTAACGCTAGTCGATGAACTCCTCGACCTGCTCGATAACAGCCCCATGCCGGGCCGTCTGCTGCATCTGGTTATCGCGAGCGACGTGGTGTGTAATCCGGATGAGAATCTGCAGCGAGGGCTGCAAAAGCTTCGCCAGGCGGGCTGCCGGGTGATCTTCAGCCAGATAGGGCGCGACATGAACGTCTTCAGCCACCTGAGCCCGAACATGGCCGATTATCTGATGCTGGACGCCGAGGTGGTGAGCAACGTGTATGGTAATCTGATGGATGAGATGATGGTGACCATCGTTCAGGGCCACGCCCAGCGTCTGGGGATGAAAACCATCGCGGGCCCCTGCAACCAGCCCATCATGATGGATACGCTTTCCGGCATCGGCATTGATTTTATCTATGGCGACACCATCGCCGAGCCGCAGCCGCTGGATCTACTGCTCAACACCAGTTATTTCGCCATCAACTGACGGCGTCCAGCCGTCGGTATACCAGATGTGCAGCAGCGCGTAGGAGCGCCACGGCTGCCAGCGCTCGGCGTAACGACGGATCTGCGCGGGGGTCATCCCGGCGAAGCGTTGCTTAATCAGATAATCATCCGGCAGGAACACATCTTTCGCCTGCCAGCCTCTCAGGGCCAGGTAATTTGCCGTCCAGCGCCCGATGCCCGGCCGCTGCTGTAGCGCCTTCATGCCCGCCTCAACGTCCTCAGGCGGCGTCAACGGAAACGTCCCGTCAACAACCGACTGCGCCAGATGAATCAGCGCCTCCGCGCGTTTTACCGGCATCCCGAGCGCCTTGAGCGCCAGCGGATCGGCAGCGGCCAGCGCTTGCGGGGAGGGAAAGCAGACATAACCCGGTGCATCCTTCACCGGCTCACCGCACAGGGCGACAACGCGGGAAGCCAGTTTCGCCGCCATCGCCACGCTGACCAACTGCCCGAGAATGGCCCGTACGCCCTGCTCGTACGCATCCATCGCCCCCGGCAGACGCAAGCCGGGGCGGGCAGCGCCGAGATCCCCCAGCGTATCCGCGATGTGCTGCGGGTTACAGGCGAGATCGAACAGGCGCGCGATGCGTTCAAGACACGTCTGCGCAACCGGAACCAACCCCGGGCTGAGCGTCACGGTCAGCGTATGGGTAGCGATATCCGGCGTCACGCGAAATATCCCCTGATGGCCGTCGCAGGCAAAGCTGCGCTCGTAGTAGTCGCTCGTGACGGTTTCAATGCCCGTCACCGCACGCGCGCCGAGAAAGCCCAACATCCACTGCCAGTCGTAAGGGGGTTGCCACGTCAGGGTATACATCGCTGCTCCTTTTTTATTTTTATCAGCATAAACGGAAAGACCTTGTTTTGCCTTGCTTTCATATTCCTGTTGTCGCGATGCAGACATTTCGTTAAAGTCTCGCCCCTTCTCACCGGCATGGGGATTAATCGTGTTTATTGGATTTGACTACGGTACGGCAAACTGCTCGGTTGCGATCATGCAAAACGGCCAACCGCAGCTTCTGAAAATGGAAAAAGAGAGCACGCTGCTGCCGTCAATGCTCTGCGCGCCAACGCGCGAAGCGGTGAGCGAGTGGCTGTTCCGCCACCATCAGGTTCCGGCTACCGCGGCGGAAACCCAGGCGTTGCTGCGTCGGGCGGTCAGCTTTAACCGCGAGGAAGACATCGACGTTACCCCTTCCAGCGTGCAGTTTGGCCTTTCCTCGCTCGGGCATTACATTGAAGACCCGGAAGAGGTCTACTTCGTTAAATCGCCAAAGTCCTTCCTCGGCGCGAGCGGCCTGAAGCCGCAGCAGGTGGCGATGTTTGAAGATCTGGTGTGCGCCATGATGCTGCATATCCGCAATCAGGCGCAGTCGCAGGTGCCGGATACTATCACCCAGGCGGTGATTGGCCGCCCGATCAACTTCCAGGGGCTGGGCGGTGACGAAGCCAACCAGCAGGCGCAGGGAATACTTGAGCGTGCGGCGCACCGGGCGGGATTCCACGACGTGGTGTTTCAGTACGAGCCGGTTGCGGCGGGGCTGGATTTTGAAGCCACGCTGACGGAAGAGAAGCGCGTGCTGGTCGTCGACATCGGGGGCGGTACAACGGACTGCTCGCTGCTGCTGATGGGGCCGCAGTGGCATCACCGTCGTTACCGCGAAAACAGCCTGCTCGGGCACAGCGGCTGCCGCGTAGGCGGTAACGATCTGGATATCGCCCTGGCCTTTAAGAGCCTGATGCCGCTGCTGGGCATGGGCGGGCAAACGGAAAAAGGCATTGCCCTGCCGATCCTGCCGTGGTGGAACGCGATTGCCATCAACGACGTTCCGGCGCAGAGTGATTTTTACAGCACCGCGAACGGGCGCTTCCTCAACGATCTGGTGCGCGACGCGCAGGATGCCGAGAAGGTCGCCCTGCTCTATAAAGTGTGGCGTCAGCGCCTGAGCTACCGCGTGGTGCGCACCGCCGAAGAGAGCAAAATCGCCCTTTCCGACCGTCCTGAACATGCGGTCTCCTTGCCGTTTATCAGCGAGGATCTGGCCACGGCGATTTCACAGGAGGGGCTGGAAACGGCGCTTGCTCAGCCGCTGCAGCGCATTCTGGAACAAGTCCAGCTGGCGCTTGAGAACGGCAAAGAGAAGCCGGATGTGATCTACCTGACCGGCGGTAGCGCCCGTTCACCGCTGATCAAGAAAGCGCTGGCGGAACAGCTGCCGGGCATTCCGATTGCCGGTGGGGATGACTTTGGCTCCGTTACCGCAGGGCTGGCGCGCTGGGCGCAGGTGATGTTTAGCTAATGCGGTTGTGCCGGGTGGCGGCTTCGCCTTACCCGGCTAAAACGATCGCCACACTCAGACCATTCCTGACAGTCTTCCATATTTCCTCCATTTTTCCGCTGTGTTAGCTGACTAAACTAGTATCATTCCCCGAAGTATTCAGGATGAGAACGTATAACGATGAAAGGCAGTAACAAATCCCGCTGGGCAATCGCCGCTGGCATCATTGTGGTGGTCCTTGCCGCCGCCTGGTACTGGCACAGTCAATCTGCGAACTCCACCGCTCCCGCTGGCGCCAGCAGCCAGGCCCAGCGCCCGGCTGGCGGCGGCCGTCACGGCATGCGCGGCGGCGCGCTGGCACCGGTTCAGGCGGCAACGGCGGTGAGCAAAGCCGTTCCGCGTTATCTGACGGGGCTCGGAACCATTACCGCCGCCAACACCGCCACGGTGCGCAGCCGCGTTGACGGTCAGCTCATCGCGATCCACTTCCAGGAAGGTCAGCAGGTCAAAGCGGGCGATCTGCTGGCGGAAATCGACCCGAGCCAGTTTAAAGTCGCCCTCGCTCAGGCGCAGGGGCAGCTCGCGAAAGACAAAGCCACCCTCGCCAACGCCCGTCGCGATCTGGCGCGCTACCAGCAGCTGGTGAAAACCAACCTCGTTTCTCGTCAGGAGCTGGACACCCAGCAGTCGCTGGTCAGCGAAACGCAGGGCACCATCAAAGCCGACGAGGCCGCCGTCGCCAGCGCGCAGCTGCAGCTGGACTGGAGCCGCATCACCGCGCCGATTGACGGACGCGTGGGCCTGAAGCAGGTCGATATCGGTAACCAGATCTCCAGCGGCGACACCACGGGCATCGTGGTGATCACCCAGACCCACCCGATTGATTTAGTCTTTACCCTGCCGGAAAGCGATATCGCAACCGTCATGCAGGCGCAAAAAGCCGGTAAAGGCCTGGTGGTGGAAGCCTGGGACCGCACCAACAAGCAGAAGCTGAGCGAGGGTTCCCTGCTTAGTCTGGACAACCAGATCGATACCACCACCGGCACCATCAAGCTGAAGGCGCGCTTTAACAACCAGGACGATGCTCTCTTCCCGAACCAGTTCGTCAACGCGCGAATGCTGGTCGCTACCGAAGAGAACGCGGTAGTGATCCCCACCGCAGCGCTGCAGATGGGTAACGAAGGAAGCTTTGTCTGGGTGCTGAACAGCGACAATAAAGTGAGCAAGCATCTGGTGAAAACCGGGATTCAGGACAGCCAGACGGTGGTCATCAGCGCCGGGCTTTCCGCCGGCGACCGCGTGGTCACCGACGGCATCGACCGTCTCACCGAAGGCGCGAAAGTTGAGGTGGTTGAACCTGCAAAACAGGGAGCGACCTCCTGATGCAGGTTATGCCCCCGAGCTCTACAGGTGGGCCGTCACGCCTGTTTATCCTCCGCCCTGTCGCCACCACGCTGTTGATGGTGGCGATCCTGCTGGCCGGGATCATTGGCTACCGCTTCCTGCCCGTGTCGGCGCTGCCGGAGGTGGATTATCCAACGATTCAGGTTGTCACACTCTATCCTGGCGCCAGCCCGGACGTGGTGACATCCGCCATAACCGCCCCGCTGGAGCGCCAGTTTGGCCAGATGTCCGGGTTAAAACAGATGTCCTCCCAGAGTTCCGGCGGGGCATCCGTCGTGACGCTGCAGTTCCAGCTAACGCTGTCACTGGACGTCGCCGAGCAGGAAGTGCAGGCCGCCATCAACGCCGCCACCAACCTGCTGCCGTCGGACCTGCCTAACCCGCCGGTCTACAGCAAGGTGAACCCGGCGGATCCGCCGATCATGACGCTTGCCGTCACCTCCTCCGCCATGCCGATGACCCAGGTCGAAGACATGGTCGAAACCCGCGTGGCGCAGAAGATTTCTCAGGTCTCCGGCGTCGGCCTCGTCACGCTGGCGGGCGGCCAGCGCCCGGCCGTGCGCGTGAAGCTTAACGCACAGGCGATTGCCGCGCTGGGGCTGACCAGCGAAACCATCCGCACCGCCATCAGCAGTGCCAACGTCAACTCGGCGAAAGGCTCGCTGGACGGCCCGACCCGTGCGGTCACCCTCTCGGCAAACGACCAGATGCAGTCCGCCGACGAATACCGTCAGCTGATTGTGGCCTACCAGAACGGCGCGCCTATCCGCCTGGGCGACGTCGCCACCGTGGAACAAGGCGCGGAAAACAGCTGGCTCGGCGCGTGGGCGAACAAGCAGCAGGCGATCGTGATGAACGTGCAGCGCCAGCCGGGCGCCAACATCATCGAAACCGCCGATAGCATCCGCACCATGCTGCCGCAGCTGATTGAAAGCCTGCCGAAATCGGTCAGCGTAAAAGTCCTTTCCGACCGCACCACCAACATTCGCGCGTCGGTCACCGATACCCAGTTCGAGCTGATGCTGGCGATTGCGCTGGTAGTAATGATCATTTACCTGTTCCTGCGCAACGTTCCGGCAACCATTATCCCCGCCGTCGCCGTGCCGCTCTCGCTGGTCGGGACCTTTGCGGTGATGGTGTTCCTCGACTTTTCGATTAACAACCTGACGCTGATGGCGCTCACCATCGCTACCGGGTTCGTGGTGGATGACGCCATCGTCGTTATCGAGAACATCTCGCGCTATATCGAGAAAGGTGAAAAGCCGCTGGCCGCCGCGCTGAAGGGCGCAGGGGAAATCGGCTTTACCATTATCTCGCTGACCTTCTCGCTGATTGCGGTGCTGATCCCACTACTGTTTATGGGCGACATCGTCGGGCGGCTGTTCCGCGAGTTTGCCGTGACGCTGGCGGTCGCCATTCTGCTCTCTGCCGTGGTGTCGCTGACCCTGACGCCGATGATGTGTGCCCGCATGCTGAGCCACGAATCCCTGCGCAAGCAAAACCGCTTCTCCCGCGCCTCCGAGCGGATGTTCGAGCAAATTATTGCCGCCTACGGTCGCGTACTGGCGAAAGTGCTGAACCATCCGTGGGCAACGCTTGGCGTGGCGCTGGGCACGCTGGCGCTCAGCGTAATGCTGTGGATTTTTATTCCGAAAGGTTTCTTCCCCATCCAGGATAACGGCATTATTCAGGGCACGCTTCAGGCTCCGCAGTCGGTCTCCTTCGCGAACATGGCGCAGCGCCAGCAGCAGGTGTCTGAGATCATCATGAAAGACCCGGCGGTGGAGAGCCTGACGTCCTACGTGGGGGTGGATGGCACCAATCCGTCGCTCAACAGCGCGCGTCTGCAGATCAACCTCAAGCCACTGGATGAGCGCGACGACCGCGTGAACGCCGTCATCGAGCGCCTGCAAAGCGCCGTGGCCCGCGTGCCGGGCGTTGAGCTTTACCTGCAGCCGATTCAGGATTTGACCATTGATACCCAGGTCAGCCGCACGCAGTATCAGTTCACGCTCCAGGCTACGTCGCTTGACGCCCTCAGCACCTGGGTGCCGCAGCTGGTTGAAAAACTTAACACCCTGCCGCAGCTCGCCGACGTCAGCAGCGACTGGCAGGACAAGGGGCTGGCGGCGTACGTCAACGTTAACCGCGACACCGCCAGCCGTCTGGGCATCACCATGTCGGACGTGGACAACGCCCTGTATAATGCCTTCGGTCAGCGCCTGATCTCCACCATCTACACCCAGGCGAACCAGTACCGCGTGGTGCTGGAGCACAACACCGAGCACACCCCCGGCCTGGCCGCGCTGGACTCGGTGCGCCTGACCAGCAAAGACGGCGGCATTGTGCCGCTGAGCGCCATCGCCACGGTGGAGGAGCGCTATACCCCGCTGTCGATTAACCACCTGGATCAGTTCCCGTCCACCACCATTTCCTTCAACGTGCCGGACGGTTACTCGCTGGGCGAGGCGGTGGAAGCCATCCAGGCTGCTGAAAAAGCGCTCAGCTTCCCGTCCGACATTCAGACCCAGTTCCAGGGCAGCACGCTGGCGTTCCAGGCCGCGCTGGGCAACACCGTCTGGCTGATCGTCGCGGCGGTCGTGGCGATGTACATCGTGCTTGGCGTGCTGTACGAAAGTTTTATCCACCCGATCACCATCCTCTCTACCCTGCCAACGGCGGGCGTGGGGGCGCTGCTGGCATTGATGCTGGCGGGCAGCGAGCTGGACGTTATTGCCATCATCGGCATCATCCTGCTTATCGGGATCGTGAAGAAAAACGCCATCATGATGATCGACTTTGCGCTGGCCGCCGAGCGCGAGCAGAGCATGTCGCCGCGCGATGCCATCTTCCAGGCCTGCCTGCTGCGTTTCCGCCCGATCCTGATGACCACGCTGGCCGCCCTGTTGGGGGCGCTGCCGCTGATGCTCAGCACCGGCGTCGGCGCGGAGCTGCGCCGCCCGCTGGGTATCGGTATGGTCGGGGGCCTGCTGGTGAGTCAGGTGCTGACGCTCTTCACCACGCCGGTGATCTATCTGCTGTTTGACCGCCTGGCGCTGTGGACCAAAAGCCGTTTCCCGAAACGTGAAGAGGAGGCGTAAGTGAAGTTTTTCGCCCTCTTCATTTACCGTCCGGTGGCGACGATTTTACTCTCCGTCGCCATTACCCTGTGCGGCGTGCTGGGCTTCCGGCTGCTGCCAGTTGCCCCCCTGCCGCAGGTGGATTTCCCGGTGATCATGGTCAGCGCCTCGCTGCCGGGTGCGTCACCGGAGACCATGGCCTCGTCCGTTGCCACGCCGCTGGAGCGTTCTCTTGGGCGGATTGCGGGGGTCAACGAGATGACCTCCAGCAGCTCGCTGGGCAGCACACGCATCATTCTGGAATTCAGCTTCGACCGGGATATTAACGGTGCCGCCCGTGACGTGCAGGCGGCCATCAACGCCGCGCAAAGCCTTCTGCCGAGCGGGATGCCGAGCCGTCCGACCTACCGCAAGGCCAATCCGTCCGACGCGCCAATCATGATCCTGACGCTGACCTCGGACACCTATTCACAGGGGCAGCTCTACGACTTTGCGTCGACCCAGCTGGCGCAGACGATCTCACAAATCAACGGCGTGGGTGACGTGAGCGTTGGCGGCAGTTCTCTGCCCGCCGTGCGCGTGGGCCTGAACCCGCAGGCGCTGTTCAACCAGGGCGTGTCGCTGGACGACGTGCGCTCCGCCATCAGCAGCGCCAACGTGCGTAAACCGCAGGGGGCGATTGAGGACGGCAGCCACCGCTGGCAGATCCAGACCAACGACGAGCTAAAAACCGCCGCCGAGTATCAGCCGCTGATTATTCACTACAACAACGGCGCGGCGGTACGCCTGAGCGACGTCGCCAGCGTCACCGACTCGGTGCAGGACGTGCGCAACGCCGGGATGACCAACGCTAAACCGGCGATCCTGCTGATGATCCGCAAGCTGCCGGAGGCGAACATTATTGAGACGGTGAACAGCATTCGCGCCCGCCTCCCGGAGCTACAGGAGACCATCCCGGCAGCAATCGATCTGCAGATTGCCCAGGATCGCTCCCCGACCATCCGCGCTTCGCTTGAAGAGGTGGAGCAAACGCTGATTATCTCCGTCGCGCTGGTGATCCTGGTGGTGTTCCTGTTCCTGCGCTCCGGCCGCGCGACGCTGATCCCGGCGGTGGCCGTGCCGGTGTCGCTGATTGGGACCTTTGCCGCAATGTACCTGTGCGGCTTTAGCCTTAACAACCTGTCGCTGATGGCCCTGACGATTGCGACGGGCTTCGTAGTGGATGACGCCATCGTGGTGCTGGAGAACATTTCCCGCCACCTTGAAGCGGGCGTGAAACCGCTGCAGGCCGCGCTGCAGGGCACGCGCGAGGTGGGCTTTACGGTACTTTCCATGAGCCTGTCGCTGGTGGCGGTCTTCCTGCCGCTGCTGCTGATGGGCGGGCTGCCGGGCAGGCTGCTGCGGGAGTTTGCCGTCACGCTCTCGGTCGCCATCGGGATTTCGCTGGTGATTTCCCTGACGCTGACGCCGATGATGTGCGGCTGGATGCTCAAGCGCAGCAAGCCTCACTCGCAGCCGCGCCGCAAAGGCTTTGGTCGTTTTCTGATGGCGATGCAGGAAGGCTACGGCAAATCGCTGAAGTGGGTGCTGAACCATACGCGGCTGGTCGGCCTGGTGCTGATCGCCACCATTGGGCTCAACGTCTGGATGTACATCACCATCCCGAAAACCTTCTTCCCGGAGCAGGACACCGGCGTGCTGATGGGCGGCATTCAGGCGGACCAGAGCATTTCATTCCAGGCGATGCGCGGCAAGCTGCAGGACTTTATGAAGATCATTCGTGAGGATCCGGCTGTAGACAACGTCACTGGCTTTACCGGCGGCTCGCGCGTTAACAGCGGGATGATGTTCATTACCCTTAAGCCGCGCGGCGAGCGCAACGAAACGGCGCAGCAGGTGATTGACCGCCTGCGGGTGAAGCTCGCCAAAGAGCCGGGCGCAAACCTGTTTTTGATGGCCGTTCAGGATATCCGCGTCGGCGGGCGGCAGGCGAACGCCAGCTACCAGTACACGTTGCTCTCGGATGATTTAGCCGCCCTGCGCGAGTGGGAGCCGAAGATCCGTAAGGCGCTGGCCGCCCTGCCGGAGCTGGCGGACGTGAACTCCGATCAGCAGGACAACGGCGCGGAGATGGCGCTCACCTACGACCGCGAAACCATGTCGCGGCTGGGCATCAACGTTGAAGCCGCCAACAGCCTGCTAAATAACGCCTTCGGCCAGCGGGAGATCTCCACCATCTACCAGCCGATGAACCAGTATAAGGTGGTGATGGAGGTCGATCCGCGCTACACCCAGGACATCAGCGCGCTGGATAAAATGTTTGTGATTAACAGCGACGGCAAGGCGATACCGCTCTCCTACTTTGCCAGCTGGCGACCAGCCAACGCGCCGCTGTCGGTGAACCATCAGGGGCTGTCGGCGGCGTCGACCATCTCCTTTAACCTGCCCGCCGGTTCGTCGCTTTCCGAGGCCAGCGACGCGATCAACCGCGCGATGACGCAGCTCGGCGTGCCGTCCACCGTGCGCGGCAGCTTTGCCGGGACCGCGCAGGTATTCCAGGAGACGATGAACTCGCAGGTGATTTTGATTCTGGCCGCCATCGCCACGGTCTATATTGTGCTGGGCGTCCTGTATGAGAGCTACGTTCACCCGCTGACCATCCTCTCGACGCTGCCGTCGGCGGGCGTGGGGGCGTTGCTGGCGCTGGAGCTGTTTGGCGCGCCGTTCAGCCTGATCGCGCTTATCGGAATTATGCTGTTAATCGGCATCGTAAAGAAAAACGCCATCATGATGGTGGACTTCGCGCTGGACGCCCAGCGCAACGGCAACCTCTCGCCGGAAGAGGCGATCTTCCAGGCCTGCCTGCTGCGCTTCCGTCCGATCATGATGACCACCCTGGCGGCGCTGTTTGGCGCGCTGCCGCTGGTTATCTCGGGCGGCGATGGCTCAGAGCTGCGCCAGCCGCTGGGGATCACCATCGTCGGCGGCCTGGTGATGAGCCAACTGCTGACGCTGTACACCACGCCGGTGGTCTATCTGTTCTTCGACCGCCTGCGGCTGCGCTTTTCGCGTAAAAACAGAGAAACGGTAAACGGGTAAATGACTGAGCTTCCCAGCAACGTTCGCTGGCAATTGTGGATAGTCGCCTTCGGCTTCTTTATGCAGTCGCTGGATACGACCATCGTCAACACCGCCCTCCCCTCCATGGCGAAAAGCCTGGGGGAGAGCCCGCTGCATATGCACATGGTGATTGTCTCCTACGTGCTGACGGTGGCCGTGATGCTGCCTGCCAGCGGCTGGCTGGCGGACAAAGTGGGCGTGCGAAATATCTTTTTTACCGCCATCGTGCTGTTTACCGCTGGCTCGCTGTTTTGCGCCCAGGCCAGCACACTAGACCAACTGGTGGCGGCGCGCGTGCTGCAGGGCGTCGGTGGCGCGATGATGGTGCCCGTCGGGCGGTTAACGGTGATGAAGATTGTGCCACGCGAGCAGTACATGGCGGCGATGACCTTCGTCACCCTGCCCGGTCAGGTGGGGCCGCTGCTGGGCCCGGCGCTGGGCGGGATGCTGGTGGAGTACGCCTCCTGGCACTGGATTTTCTTAATCAATCTTCCTGTTGGCATCATTGGCGCTATCGCCACCCTGACGCTGATGCCGAACTACAAAATGCAGACCCGACGCTTTGATGTCTTCGGCTTTATTCTGCTGGCGGCGGGCATGGCTACGCTCACCCTGGCGCTCGACGGGCAAAAGGGGCTGGGCATTTCGTCCCTGACGCTCGGGGTGCTGGTGGTTATCGGCATCACCGCCATTCTGTGGTATCTGTGGCACGCTCGCGGGAATGACCAGGCGCTGTTCAGCCTGAACTTATTTAAAAATCCCACCTACCGTCTTGGCCTGTTCGGCAGCTTCGCCGGACGTATCGGCAGCGGCATGCTGCCGTTTATGACGCCCGTGTTTCTGCAAATTGGCATGGGGTTTTCGCCGTTTCACGCGGGCCTGATGATGATCCCGATGGTGCTCGGCAGCATGGGGATGAAGCGCATCGTGGTGCAGGTGGTGAACCGCTTTGGCTACCGTCACGTGCTGGTGGCCGCCACGCTGGGGCTGTCGCTGGTCAGCCTGCTGTTTATGACCGTGGCGCTGATGGGCTGGTACTACGTCCTGCCGCTGGTGCTGTTCTGCCAGGGGATGGTCAACTCCATGCGCTTCTCGTCGATGAATACCCTGACGCTGAAAGACCTGCCGGACGATCTGGCGAGCAGCGGCAACAGCCTGCTGTCGATGGTGATGCAGCTCTCCATGAGCGTGGGCGTGACCATCGCGGGTTTACTGCTCGGCATGTACGGCCAGCACCACCTCAGCGTCGACACGCCGGTGGCGCATCAGGTCTTTTTATATACCTATCTCAGCATGGCGGTCATTATCGCCCTGCCCGCTTTCATCTTCGTCAGAGTGCCGGATGATACCAGCAAGAACGTCGTGATTAGGCGCGGCAAAAGGAGTGGCTCATGAAATTCTGGCGTCCGGGTATTACCGGCAAGCTCTTCGTGGCGATTTTTGCCACCTGTATTGTCCTGCTGATCACCATGCACTGGGCGGTGCGGATCAGCTTTGAGCGCGGTTTTATTGATTACATCAAGCATGGCAACGAGCAGCGCCTGCAGGGCTTAAGCGATGCGCTGAGTGAACAGTACGCCCAGCACGGCAACTGGCGTTTTCTGCGCAATAACGACCGCTTTATTTTCCAGATCCTGCGCTCGCTGGAGCACGACACCGGTGACGATCGCCCGGGGCCGGGCATGCCGCCGCACGGCTGGCGCACCCAGTTCTGGGTAATCGATCAGGATATGCGCACGCTGGTTGGGCCGCGCGCGCCGATACCGCCGGACGGCACCCGCCGGGCGATTAAGGTGAATAACGCGACCGTCGGCTGGGTTATCGCCTCACCGGTGGAGCGCCTGACGCGCAACACCGATATCAATTTTGACCGCCAGCAGCGCCGGACCAGCTGGCTGATCGTCGCTCTCTCCACCCTGCTCGCCGCGCTCGCCACCTTCCCGCTGGCGCGCGGTCTGCTCGCGCCGGTGAAACGGCTGGTGGAAGGCACGCACAAGCTGGCCGCCGGGGATTTCACCACCCGCGTCGACACCCGCAGCCAGGACGAACTGGGCAAGCTGGCGCAGGACTTTAACCAGCTCGCCAGCACGCTGGAGAAAAACCAGCAGATGCGCCGCGACTTTATGGCCGATATTTCCCACGAGCTGCGCACCCCGCTGGCAGTGCTGCGCGGCGAGCTGGAGGCGATTCAGGACGGCGTACGCCAGTTTACGCCCGAATCGGTGGCCTCTCTGCAGGCGGAGGTGGGCACGCTCACCAAGCTGGTGGATGACCTCCACCAACTCTCCATGTCCGACGAAGGCGCACTGGCCTACCAGAAGGCGCCCGTTGATGTCATTAACGTACTGGAGGTGGCGAGCGGCGCCTTCCGCGAACGCTTTGCCAGCCGCAACCTGAAAATCGACCTCTCCCTGCCGGACAGCGCGGTGGTGTTTGGCGACAAAGACCGGCTAATGCAGCTGTTCAACAACCTGCTGGAGAACAGCCTGCGCTACACCGACAGCGGCGGCGGGCTGCATATCTCCGGCAAACAGGAAAACGGACGCTTCGCCCTCACCTTCGCGGATTCCGCCCCCGGCGTGCAGGACGCGCAGCTGGAAAAATTGTTCGAGCGCTTTTACCGCACCGAAGGCTCCCGCAACCGCGCCAGCGGCGGTTCCGGCCTGGGGCTGGCGATTTGCGTTAACATCGTCGAGGCGCATAATGGCACCATTCGCGCCGCCCATTCGCCTTTTGGCGGGGTTAGCATTACAGTAGAGTTACCTCTGGAACGGGATTTATCGAGAGAAGTATGACCGAGTTACCGATTGACGAAAACACGCCGCGCATTTTGATCGTCGAAGACGAACCCAAGCTGGGACAGCTGCTGATCGACTATTTACGCGCGGCCAGCTATGCCCCGTCACTGATCAGCCACGGCGACCAGGTGCTGCCGTACGTACGCCAGACTCCGCCTGATCTTATCCTGCTGGATTTAATGCTGCCTGGCGTTGATGGCCTGACCCTGTGCCGGGAAATTCGTCGCTTCTCCGACGTGCCTATTGTCATGGTCACCGCCAAAATTGAAGAGATTGACCGCCTGCTGGGGCTCGAAATCGGCGCGGACGACTACATCTGCAAGCCCTACAGCCCGCGTGAGGTGGTGGCCCGCGTGAAAACCATTCTGCGCCGCTGCAGGCCGAAGCGCGAGCTTCAGATGCTGGACGCCGAAAGCCCGCTGATTGTGGATGAGAGCCGCTTCCAGGCGAGCTGGCGCAGCAAGCTGCTGGACCTCACCCCTGCGGAGTTCCGCCTGCTGAAAACCCTCTCCCAAGAGCCGGGAAAAGTCTTCTCACGCGAACAGCTGCTGAACCACCTGTACGACGATTACCGCGTGGTGACCGACCGCACAATTGACAGCCACATCAAAAACCTGCGCCGCAAGCTGGAGGCGCTGGACGCCGAGCAGTCGTTTATTCGCGCGGTGTACGGCGTGGGGTATCGCTGGGAAGCGGATGCGTGCAGGATTGCCTAGCTAGCCGCTGGTTAATCCAGGCCGGGTAAGGCGAAGCCGTCACCCGGCACAATAACTTTACCTCCCTGCCCGGCAGCGCTACAATGCCCGCCCTTAAAGTGGGGGATCTCCCCTTACCGCTGCACCTGGTGCATGCGGATCTGACCTGTCATCAGAACGAGAACAAACATGTTTAAACCGGAACTCCTTTCCCCGGCGGGAACGCTGCAAAATATGCGTTACGCTTTCGCCTATGGCGCTGACGCCGTGTATGCGGGCCAGCCGCGCTACTCGCTGCGCGTGCGTAACAACGAATTCAACCACGAGAACCTGCAGCTCGGCATCAACGAGGCGCATGCTCTGGGTAAAAAATTCTACGTGGTGGTCAACATCGCGCCGCACAACGCCAAGCTGAAAACGTTCATCCGTGACCTGAAGCCGGTGGTGGATATGGGGCCGGACGCGCTGATCATGTCAGACCCGGGTTTAATCATGCTGGTTCGGGAGAACTTCCCGGAAATGGATATTCACCTCTCCGTACAGGCTAACGCCGTCAACTGGGCGACGGTAAAATTCTGGAAGCAGATGGGGCTGACCCGCGTCATTCTGTCCCGCGAGCTTTCGCTGGAAGAGATTGAAGAAATCCGCACTCAGGTGCCGGACATGGAAATTGAAATCTTCGTTCACGGCGCGCTGTGCATGGCCTACTCCGGCCGCTGCCTGCTCTCTGGCTATATCAACAAGCGCGACCCGAACCAGGGCACCTGCACCAACGCCTGCCGCTGGGAATATAACGTCCAGGAAGGCAAAGAGGACGATATCGGCAACATCGTCCACAAGCATGAGCCGATCCCGGTGACGAACGTTGAGCCAACGCTGGGCATCGGCGCGCCAACCGACAGCGTGTTTATGATTGAAGAAGCCAAACGTCCGGGCGAGTACATGACCGCCTTTGAAGACGAGCACGGCACCTACATCATGAACTCGAAAGATCTGCGCGCCATCGCCCACGTTGAGCGCCTGACGCAGATGGGCGTGCACTCCCTGAAGATCGAAGGCCGCACCAAATCCTATTACTATTGCGCGCGTACCGCACAGGTGTACCGCAAAGCCATCGACGATGCGGCGGCCGGTAAACCGTTCGATACCAGCCTGCTGGAAACGCTGGAAGGCCTGGCGCACCGCGGCTATACCGAAGGCTTCCTGCGCCGCCATACCCACGACGACTACCAGAACTACGAGCACGGCTACTCCGTTTCCGAGCGCCAGCAGTTTGTCGGCGACTTCACCGGCGAGCGCAAAGGCGCGCTGGCGGCCGTGGCGGTGAAAAACAAGTTCACCAAAGGCGACAGCCTGGAGCTGATGACCCCGCAGGGCAACATGAACTTCACGCTGGAGCATCTGGAAAACGGCAAAGGCGAAGCGATTGAGGTTGCGCCGGGCGACGGGCATACCGTCTGGCTGCCGGTTCCGGAAGAAGTGGAGCTGAAGTTCGCGCTGCTGATGCGTAACTTCAACGGTGAAAGCACACGTAATCCACACGGCAAATAGTCAATCAGGGAAATTTTTTCGCGCTGGGATAATTCTTAGAATCGGATCACATACCGCTTCGTTCAATACGGGTATTATCCCCCCGCTGAAAAACATAACCCATAAATGCTAGCTGTACCAGGAACCACCTCCTTAGCCTGCGTAATCTCCCTTACGCGGGCTTATTTTTTCCTGTAAAGAACTGAAATAAAAGGATTTGTTTCAGGTCGCGTCCACACATTGACCACATCGATACGAGAAGCCCCGCACATGCGGGGCTTTTAGTTTTGGTTATGTTACGGACGATTAGTCTTGCTTCTCACATTGGTCATGCTTAGAGCGTCTGCTCAGAGCGAGGAACGGAAGCTCGCAATTGTTATTACCGCGCATGAAGCGTTACTAACGTTGCTATGTGTTAACGCACGGGGAGCAGGTCAGGTGCATCAGATTGGGCTTAAGGACAGGCCAAATCCGCATAGTGAGGATATTCAATATCCTAAACGTCAGTTACTTGGCATTAATAGAAAGAATGAGCTGCTAATTGAAGGATTAATTGCTGAGTATCTAGTGCAGGTGTAAATATTATTTTAATAGTTGCACAAGATGTTTGTGGTCGTGGCATGAAATTGATGGCTGAATGTGAAAGTCAGCCTCCATGTTATTTTGGAGGCTGATTTTAATGGTTTTAAGCTCTGGAGGCAATTGACGAAGGTTGCTGTGAATATTGTTTGTAAATACCTTGAAGTAGCTTACCAAGAAGTTGGTTTTGATAGGCGTGATGATTAAACATCAATGCCGAACTTTCATCAATATCATTAACTATGTCTATTTGGTTATTACCTTTCAGTTCATCATAGTAAATTTTGCATCGTGCAAAGTTTACTGCTTCGAAAATAAAGCTTTCATAACGCCTTGCTATTATGAAGGTATTTACGGAATTAATTGATTTGGCATCGTTGTTGTGTGCAATTTTAATTTTGAAGTCCTTGGTGTTGATGTCCACCAATCCAACAATTTCTTTTCGGGATTTTGTTGTTTCAAGTGAGAACTCAATGCTTTCGTTGTCAAACAATGGATGTAGGTGAGGTGTTTTTGAGAAATTAATTCGACCTTTTAAGCTAGAGTTGCAAATAGAACAAGATGGTACGAGATTATATAAACTTAATGCCAGATGGGGATAACTTTCTTTCGGGAAGAAATGGTCTAATGTTGGCCTAAATTCTTTTTTTTGTGCCCTGATTGTGAATGCGTATGATTGATTGCAATAAGGGCAGCTTCTGGTTTTAGATGCACTACATAAATCATAGGCATCGTAGCCGACGGTTTTGGTAATGAAATTATGATAATCGAATATATCTGCTAAATTTTTTTTGAATACTTTAATAAGAGCTTTGTTGTTTCGGTTTCGGCTTATGATGAAATCGTAGTATCTTGCAGCTAAAGCTAAGTCCTTGAGGTTATTTGAGGTAATGAGATCTTTGGTTTTATCAACGAAATATGTTGCTAAGGATTTTGGTCCGTGATATTTTTTAGCATTATCTAAATGCTTTTGTATTTTTTTCATGATGAACGCATTGTGCTTTGACTCAATCGACGCCCAATTTTTTTTAATTGAAATTATCATTTCACATCACCGTGTAAAGGAATTAGTTTCATGATTTCTCTCCCAAGGATTTCGTTGTCTATCGATTTTATAACGAAGTGATCCTTTTTTGTAATTTTGTTTTTCTTGATATTTTTCACGGTTATATTTATTTTTTTGGAAGCGAATTCACCAATGGTCTTAGTTCCAAAAGATTCGTTAAGTAATAAATGAATTGGTGAGGCAAATCCTGAAGTGGCTTCTGGTTTATCCATTGGACATATGAATTTTCTTGGTATGTCTGTCGCCAACAAAGGAGAGTGAGTGGCCAGAATGACTTGTAGAATTGAAATGTTATTTATTGATTTGACTTCACTTAAAAAATCGTTGAGTTTAAATATGTAATTTCTTTGCCACTCCAAATGTAAATAAGCATCGCCTTCATCAATCATTAATAATATCTTGCCGATCCCTTTTTCTCTGAGTTGTTTAATTGCTTTGGAAATCATTCCCATTTGATGTATTATAGCTAGCTGACCGGAGCTCATTTCAACTAGTTTGAAGTCAAAGTAATCCTCAACGTCAAAATCACTTAGCAATTTTTCTCCTTCATAAGCATCTACAGGAAATGCCATATATTCAACGAAGGAGAAGCCTGGGCTAATATATTTTAGAAATGATTCAACTTTCACGCGTTCTTTATTGAAACCCGTAAGTGACTTTTCTTCATGCCGCTTAAGGGTATCATGTCCATTAATTAGGTAGTTGAGAATGTTTACAGCTGTTGAGTTGCTGATTCTATTTTTCTTCTTAAGGCCATTAATTGTAATAAGTGCAGATATTATTTCAATGCTATCTCTATTTGACGTTAAGTATGAATTCAGTTCGTCAACTAACATGTCGAAAATATGCTTTCTTTCATTTGTGATTTGGGTAATTTCGCCGGAATCATCATTCTCGCCAATTTGTTCGCGAATGCTTTTATCTAATTTAATGATTTCATTAACAAATGAAAGGTTCTGCATTATGTGCTTGATGCGACGCTCGCTAAGTTTAAACACCTCATCAAGGATTGATTTTATGAGTGTTCTTGCGTTAATCCTGTATTGTATTTGAGACGTGGGATTGATTTTGAAGTACTCAATTACTTCTCGGGATTCATTTATGTTGCTAAGTTTTATGCCTCGTCCAAATACAGGTGATGCATCGATAAAGTTTTTTGAGGATGCATGTCTTTCTCTGAAAGGAATTGGAGAGAAATATACAACACCCCAGTATCTGGTTTCATTTTTGACATCGGAGCTTGGTGTATTAAAGAGGTCTATTTCACACCCCCCAGTAAATGCACCTATATGGGATGACTTAAATTCATTTATGACTTGATTAAGGAAGTATGTTTTCCCTGTACCATTCTCCCCTATTAATAAAGAAATTGAGTCAACATCAAAAATATTTGAGCTGTCATCCAATTCATCTCTTAGCTCTAATTTTTTATTATCAACAGAAAGGCTGCGTATCAATTTAGACTCCTTGTTTTTTATTTGTTGAGGTTGTGAAGGTTAACTCTAATAACTAATATTCTATATTAAGCGTGCTGATAAGTTTAGGCTGGGTCTATACTCGCATATTTACAGAACATTTGTCATCAATGTGGGTGGAGTTTTGTGACGCGTTTTCTGGATCGAACAAAACCACTGCCATTGTGTAGGTGACATCAAGAACTATAGCCATTGTTGAGCGTAGACTTGATTGTGGATGAATGATTTTTCTGAGATACGATTCGCCGAGTCAATTTACGGCGTAAGCACCTGATCCATTAAAGGTGAAATTTTCAGAAAATATTAGTGGTATTGATAGTTGACCTATCAACTCCAGAACGCAGTGAAGTTGCCACCTCATTTGCCTAGCGGCATCCTTTCCCGCATGAAAACTCAATCCACCCTCTAGGACATTCTGCGCTTGCTGCGCAATCTGATCCGCACTGGCGTCATCATCGAGACCGACCTCGATGCGGGGCGCTGTAAGGCGATCCCGCAACTCAGTATTCAGCGCAGTGATGGTGACCGGCACCAGTTCGCGATTGCTGACCGGGGAGCCTATACCGGCGTCACCGCAAAATGGTTGCATACCAAAGACCCTAAGCCTCAAAAACAGACGCAAAAGGTGAAGCTGAAACGTAAGCCCAAAGAGCAGCACCTTCGGGCGCTTCAGCATCCAAAAGCAAAACCAGTCTGAATCGCCACGGGTTTAACAGACACCTTGGAGTCATTTAAGATGACTTAAAGAGAGGTGCCCATGAGCGGTAAGCGTTATCCGGAAGAGTTTAAAATCGAAGCAGTCAAACAGGTTGTTGATCGTGGCCATTCTATTTCCAGCGTTGCAACACGTCTGGATATCACCACCCACAGCCTTTATGCATGGATAAAAAAGTACGGTCCGGATTCTTCCACTAATAAAGAACAGTCAGATGCTCAGGCCGAGATCCGCCGGCTCCAGAAAGAGCTGAAGCGGGTTACTGACGAACGGGACATATTAAAAAAAGCCGCGGCGTAGTTCGCAAAACAGTCCGACTGAGGTACGCCTTTATCCGTGACAACGCCCGTTGCTGGCCTGTTCGCCTGCTCTGTCGGGTGCTGGATGCTCATCCCAGTGGCTTTTACGCCTGGCTTCAGCAGCAGCATTCACAACGCCATCAGGCAGACCTGAGACTGACAGGACAGATTAAACAGTTCTGGCTGGAATCGGGATGCGTCTATGGTTATCGCAAGATCCATCTGGATCTGCGGGACAGCGGGCAACAGTGCGGAGTCAACAGAGTCTGGCGACTGATGAAACGTGTCGGGATAAAGGCTCAGGTCGGATACCGGAGCCCGCGGGCACGTAAAGGCGAGGCCAGTATCGTGTCGCCCAACAGGCTCCAGCGGCAGTTCAATCCGGATGCTCCGAATGAGCGTTGGGTAACCGACATAACCTATATCAGGACCCACGAAGGCTGGCTGTATCTTGCTGTGGTTGTTGATCTGTTCTCACGCAAAATTATCGGCTGGTCAATGCAATCCCGGATGACAAAGGACATTGTCCTGAATGCACTGCTGATGGCTGTATGACGGCGTAATCTCCAAAAACAGGTGCTGGTTCACTCGGACCAGGGCAGTCAGTACACAAGCCATGAGTGGCAGTCGTTCCTGAAATCACACGGCCTGGAGGGCAGCATGAGCCGTCGCGGTAACTGCCACGATAATGCGGTTGCAGAAAGCTTTTTCCAGTTGCTGAAACGCGAACGGATAAAGAAAAAGATCTACGGAACGCGGGAAGAAGCCCGCAGCGATATTTTTGATTACATCGAAATGTTTTATAACAGTAAGCATCGGCATGGTTCGAGCAATCAGATGTCACCGACAGAATATGAAAACCAGTATTATCAACGGCTCGGAAGTGTCTAGATTATCCGTGGCGATTCAAAATTACATCAAAAAGAGCCTTGCATTAAGTGCTGTGATAACAGGTGAAATGGCGACTGACGATTGCCAACGGCTTGAATCATTGAAAGATCGCTTAAAAGGTCAGTTCGGTGTTCCTGTGGGTGTACATATGACAGGTATTCCCTTAGCAATAAGTACCTTACTCACTATTTTTTGCTACGCTATGCTACAAGTTTCTGTCTGGATGTTGCTATTTCGCCTGCTCGGCTTACCTGAGTTTAAGGTAATGATGGGAGTATTCCTTGCAGCAGTGGTGTATTGCATGGTTGTGATGAGCACAATGTTTTTAACTGCCCGAGGGTCCTTTACGGGATATAAACTGCATATTTCCGTTATTACACTGACTGGCTTGATGAGCATCGTTTACTTTATCTGGACGTGGATTTCGCTTTTATTCGGCTCTGTTGAAAATTACACACCACAAATAACCTCATTATTAGGGTTGGGATTTTTCTGCCTGAATATCGTGTGGATGAATACATCGGTCTTTTACCGTTCAATTGCGCTAACACTACATAATCGGGTGTGGCGTAAATAGTTGAAAATAGAGGCAAAGCAAACGGCAGGACTCAAACGCTGACGGTAAGAATCCTTTGAGCGAAAGCCGTTTAAAGAGTCAACAACACGGGGCACATCTTTCGTTGTAAAGGAGCCCCTTTTTACGCGGGATTATTTTTCCCTTTCATCCTGTTCTTACCCGCTTTTTTCCTCTCTGCTATACACTCTTACTAACGCTAAAAAAGGGAGCAGCGCGGATGGCAACCTATCCAGACAGTTTATTGATTCTCAACGGCAAAAGTGCAGGCAACGATCTGCTGCGTCAGGCCATTCAGGGTTTGCGTGACGACGGCGCGCGCATCCACGTAAGAGTAACATGGGAAAAAGGCGACGCGGCACGCTATATCAATGAAGCCCTCGGGCTTGGCGTTGAGACCATCATTTCCGGCGGCGGCGATGGCACCATCAATGAGATCGCGTCAGCGCTGATCGACCTGCCCCCGGCAGACCGCCCGGTGATGGGCATTTTACCGCTCGGCACCGCCAATGATTTTGCCACCAGCGCCGGGATCCCCGAGGCGTTAGAGAAAGCGCTTCAGCTGGCGATCCTCGGTAAAGCGACCGCGGTAGATATTGCGCAGGTGAATGACAAAACCTGCTTTATCAATATGGCCACCGGCGGGTTCGGCACGCGCATCACCAGCGAAACGCCGGAAAAACTCAAGGCGGCGCTGGGCGGCGTGTCGTATCTGATCCACGGTCTGATGCGCATGGATACCCTCAAGCCTGACCGCTGCGAAATTCGCGGCGAAGATTTCCAGTGGCAGGGCGACGCGCTGGTGATTGGCATCGGTAATGGTCGTCAGGCCGGCGGCGGGCAGCAGCTGTGCCCGGAGGCGCTGATTAATGACGGTCAGCTACAGCTGCGGATTTTCACGGGCGACGGCCTGCTGCCCGCGCTGTTTACCACGCTGACGCAGCCGGAAGAGAGTCCGAATATCATTGACGGGAAATCCGCATGGTTTGAGGTAAATGCCCCGCACGGGATGACCTTTAACCTCGACGGGGAACCGCTCAGCGGGACGCAGTTCCGCATTGAGGTGTTGCCCGGCGCGCTGCAGTGTCGGTTGCCGCCAGACTGTGTGCTTTTGCGCTGATGGTATTGCCGGGTGGCGGCTACGCCTTACCCGGCCTACGCTTCGCCCTCAGGTCAGGCAATCGTGACTTTGCTGTCCAGATAAACGTCCTGTACTGCATTGATCAGCTTCACGCCGTCAGCCATCGATTTCTTAAACGCCTTACGGCCAAGGATCAGCCCCATGCCGCCCGCGCGTTTGTTGATAACCGCCGTACGTACCGCGTCTGACAGGTCAGTATCGCCGCCCGCCGCGCCACCGGAGTTAATCAGCCCTGCGCGGCCCATGTAGCAGTTCGCCAGCTGGTAGCGCACCAGGTCGATCGGGTTATCGCTGGTCAGTTTGCTGTAGACACGGTCATCGGTATAACCGAAGTTCACCGCCTTATAGCCGCCGTTATTCTCGGCCATTTTCTGCTTCACGATATCCGCGCCGATGGTCGCCGCCAGGTGGTTCGCCTGCCCGGTCAGATCGGCCGACACGTGATAATCCACGCCGTCTTTTTTGAACGCCGAGTTGCGCAGGTACGCCCACAGCACGGTCACCATACCCAGCTCGTGCGCGCGCTCAAACGCCGCAGAGATCTCTTCAATCTGACGACGAGACTGTTCTGAGCCGAAATAGATGGTCGCCCCAACGGCAACCGCCCCCATATTGAACGCCTGCTCGACGCTGGCATAGAGCGTCTGGTCATATTCGGTGGGGTAGCTCAGGGTTTCATTGTGGTTCAGCTTCACGAGGAACGGAATGCGGTGGGCATAGCGACGCGAGACGGAGGCCAGCACGCCGTAGGTGGACGCCACGCAGTTACAGCCCGCTTCAATCGCCAGCTCAACAATGTTCTTGGGATCGAAATAGAGCGGATTCGCCGCGAAGGAGGCGCCCGCCGAGTGCTCAACGCCCTGGTCTACCGGCAGAATAGAGAGATATCCGGTGCCGCCGAGCCGCCCGGTGTTATAGAGCGTCTGCATATTTCTTAGCACGGCAGGCGGACGGTTGTTATCGACCATCACGCGGTCAACGTAGTCATGACCAGGCAGGTAAAGCTGGTCGGCTGGAATGGTCATACAACGATGCTGTAAAAGGCTGTCGGCGTCTTTGCCAAGCAACTGCGCAATATCAGTCATGTGATACTCCCGTAAATTCGACGTCATGTCGGTGTGCGTTTATCCAGTCCCATCTTTTATGGGCAGACTAAGCCTGGTACCGACTTAACAGATTTTCCACCCTTTGCAATTTTTTTCAGCACAATCTGCTGGCTCGATTCGTGTACAACAAAACTGTTACATTGATCAAACAATCGCCACAAAGGTATTTAAAAGGTATTATTAATTGGTATGTTAAAGGCGTACCCTCTCTGACATGCAGGATTAAAAAATGAAAACGAAAGTCCAACTGTCATTCATGATGTTTGTTGAATGGTTTATCTGGGGCGCGTGGTTTGTGCCGCTGTGGCTGTGGCTGAGCAAAAGCGGTTTTACCGCCGGGGAAATTGGCTGGTCTTATGCCTGTACCGCCATTGCCGCTATCCTCTCCCCAATTCTGGTCGGATCGCTGACGGACCGCTTCTTCGCCGCACAGAAAGTGCTGGCGGTGCTGATGTTTGCCGGCGCGATTCTGATGTACTTCGCGGCACAGCAAACCCAGTTCAGCACCTTCTTCCCGCTGCTGCTGGTTTACTCCCTGACCTACATGCCCACCATCGCGCTGACCAACAGCATTGCCTTCGCGAACGTGGACGACGTCGAGGCCGACTTCCCACGTATCCGCGTGATGGGCACCCTCGGCTGGATCGCCTCCGGGCTGGCGTGCGGCTTCCTGCCGCAGATGCTGGGCTATAGCGATATCTCCGATACCAATATTCCCCTGCTGATGACCGCCGCCAGCTCCGCCCTGCTCGGCGTGTTTGCCCTCTTCCTGCCGAACACACCGCCAAAAAGTACCGGCAAGCTGGACTTCAAAGTGATGCTGGGGCTGGACGCGCTGATCCTGCTGCGCGACAGAAACTTCCTCGTGTTCTTCTTCTGCTCGTTCCTGTTCGCCATGCCGCTGGCCTTCTACTACATTTTCGCCAACGGCTATCTCACTGAAGTGGGGATGAAAAACGCCACCGGCTGGATGACGCTCGGCCAGTTCTCTGAAATCTTCTTTATGCTGGCGCTGCCGTTCTTTACCAAACGCTTTGGTATTAAGAAGGTCTTGCTGCTGGGTCTGATTACCGCCGCCATCCGCTACGGGTTCTTCGTTTACGGCGGTGCGGAACAGTACTTCACCTACGCCCTGCTGTTCCTCGGCATTCTGCTGCACGGCGTGAGCTACGACTTCTACTACGTCACCGCGTATATCTACGTGGATAAAAAAGCGCCGGTGCATATGCGCACCGCCGCGCAGGGCCTGATTACGCTCTGCTGTCAGGGCTTTGGTAGCCTGCTGGGTTACCGCCTGGGCGGCGTGATGATGGAAAAAATGTTCGCCTACAAAGAGCCGGTGAATGGGCTGACCTTCAACTGGGCCGGAATGTGGACATTTGGCGCAATCATGATTGCCGTGATTGCCGTGCTGTTTATGCTGTTTTTCCGCGAATCGGACAAAGAGATCGCTGCAATTGCGGTGGTTGATGGCGATGCCGCGCTGACACAAGGGGAAGTTAAATGAAACAAGAACGTATTCTCGGTGCCCTTTACGGGCAGGCGTTAGGGGATGCGATGGGCATGCCGTCGGAACTGTGGCCGAGAAAGCGCGTCAAGGCGCACTTTGGCTGGATCGACCGCTTTTTACCCGGCCCGGCAGAAAATAATGCGGCCTGCTATTTCGGGCAGGCAGAGTTCACCGACGATACCTCAATGGCGCTGTGCCTGGCCGATGCGATCATCGAGTGCGACGGGGAGATTAACGCGGACGTTATCGGCAAGCACATCCTGAACTGGGCGCTCGACTTCGACGCGTTTAACAAGAACGTGCTCGGCCCGACCTCGAAAATCGCGCTTAACGCGATTCGTGACGGGAAGCCGGTCAGCGAGCTGGACAACAACGGCGTGACTAACGGGGCGGCGATGCGCGCCTCCCCGCTGGGCTGCCTGCTCCCGGCGACGCGGCTGGAGCACTTTGTGGACCAGGTTGCGCAGGCCTCCAGCCCGACGCATAAATCGGATCTCGCCATTGCCGGCGCGGTGGTGATTGCCTGGGCGGTTTCCCGCGCCATCGACGGGGAACGCTGGCAGAACATCGTCGATGCCCTGCCGGGGATCGCCCGCTATGCGCAGGAGGCGAAAACCACCACCTTCAGCGCGTCGCTCGCGGCGCGCATTGAGTTGGCGCTTAAGACCGTGCGGGACGCCAACGGCGTCGACTCCGCCAGCGAGCAGATTTATCAGCTCACTGGCGCAGGTACCAGCACCATTGAGTCCGTTCCGGCAGCCATCGCGATGGTGGAGCTGGCGAGAACCGACCCGAACCGCTGCGCCATTTTATGCGCCAATCTGGGTGGCGATACCGACACCATTGGCGCGATGGCGACGGCCATCTGCGGCGCGCTCCACGGCGTGCAGGCCATTGACCCGGCGCTCAAAGCCGAACTCGACGCCGTTAATCAGCTCGATTTCGGGCACTACTGTGAAAAACTGCTGCACTTCAGGGAGCAAAGGGAGGGCGTATGAATTCTTTTGCCCAACGTCTCAACACCCTGCACGCCACGCGCCCGGTGACGGTGCTGGGCGCGGCGGTGATTGACGTCATCGCCGACGCCTACGCCCTGCCCTGGCGCGGGTGTGATATCGAGCTTAAACAGCAGGGGGTGAATATCGGCGGCTGCGCGCTGAATATCGCCATCGCCCTGAAACGGCTCGGCATTGCGGCGCAAAACGCCCTTCCCGTCGGCCACGGCGTGTGGGCGGATATTATCCGTAACGCAATGGCGAAGCAGGATCTGCACAGCGCCGTGGAGGCTGAAACCGGCGACAACGGCTGGTGTCTGGCGCTGGTGGAGCCTGACGGCGAGCGCACCTTTATGTCCTTTAGCGGCGTCGAGAACCAGTGGCAGCAGCGCTGGCTTGACGAGCTAAACGTCCCGCAAAATAGCCTGGTTTATCTCTCCGGCTACCAGTTGGCCTCGCCGTGCGGCGAGCTGCTGACGGGCTGGCTTGAAGGGCTGGAGGATGTGACGGCGCTTATCGATTTCGGCCCACGCATCGCGGATATCCCCGACGCGCTGATGGCGCGGATTATGGCCTGCAGGCCGATCGTGTCGCTTAATCGTCAGGAAGCGGAGCTCGCTGCTGAAAGGCTGGGCGTTGAGGCTGAAAACCTGGGCGAGGAGTGGCAGCTGCGCTTCGGCGCCGCGCTGATTGTGCGGCATGATAAAGACGGGGCTGCCTGGTATGATGGCGACGCATCGGGCGTTGTTCCGGCGTTTCCCGCCACGGTAGTGGACACCATTGGCGCTGGCGACAGCCACGCGGGCGGCACGCTTGCCGGGCTGGCGGCGGGATGGTCGCTGGCAGACGCCGTTCTGCTGGGGAATGCCGTGGCGTCCTGGGTGGTGAGCCATCGCGGCGGCGACTGCGCGCCCACTCGTGAGGAATTACTCCTCGCACACAAAGACGTATAGGTCGCTGCGACAGTAGCTGATGCTGTACTCAATCGGCCGGTGCTGCTGGTCAAGCGCAACCTGCTTGATCACCAGCACCGGTATTTTTTCGTCCATCTTAATGTGCGCCTGAAACTCGCTGTCCGGCATGCGGGCGCTGACCCGTGAACGGGTGCGCTGCGGGAAGATATTCTGACTGCGGAAGTAGTCGTACAGCGAAATCCCTATCGCATCCGGTTCGGGAATGAGCCCAACCGGCACCCAGGACTCTTCAATCGACACCGCATCGTCATCCACATAGCGAATACGCTTCAGCAAAAAGACGTCGCTGTTCGGCTCCAGCGACAGGTGGCCCGCCACCTCTTCCGGGCATTTCACCACGCGTTTATTGACCCACAGCGTATTTGGCGTTTTACCGCGTAGCACCACCTGCTGAGAGAACCCGCGCGCTTCCTTGAGCGAGTATTCAAAGATGTTGTTAATTTGCGTGCCGTAACCCCGGGCACGCGTGACAACGCCCTCGGCTTCCAGCGCCTGCATCGCTTTGCGCACGGTGATCCGCGACACGCCGGTTAACTGGCTCAGATCGCGCTCGCCGGGCAAAATGTTCCCGTGCTCCAGCACGCCGCTGCGCACCGCGTTTTTTACCGTTTCGGCAAATTTCAGGTACAGCGGCGTGTTGTCAGGCGCGGCGATCCGTTCAGTCAGTTGAGCGATTAACCGGGTATGCGCTTGTTCCATCTCTGTTTTCTCAGGCGTGGTGTTTCCTGCCAGTATACTGGGTTACCACCACGCATGAAAATGATGAACCGGCCCAATACCGTGACCGACTTCCAGAGTATCGGCTTTTGCCAGCGCCGCCGAGAGCCAGATTTTCGCTTCTCGCACCGTATCAGCCCAGCCGTCATGCCGCGGGCGCAGCGCCGCCAGCGCGGCGGAGAGAGTGCACCCCGTGCCGTGGGTGTTTTTGGTCTGTACGCGCGGAGCCGTAAAACGTTGCTCGCCGTCGCGGGTAAAGAGCCAGTCCGGGCTTTCAGCGTCATCCAGATGACCGCCTTTCATCAGCACCGCCCCGCAGCCCATCGCCAGCAGCGCATACCCCTGCTCTTTCATTTCGCGTTCAGTTTGCGCGTGCGACGTGCCTAACAGCGCGGCGGCTTCCGGCAGATTGGGCGTGATGAGCGCCACCTGCGGCAGCAGCTTTTTGCGCAGCGTCTCAACGGCGGAGGCGGAGAGCAGCGGATCGCCGCTTTTTGCCAGCATGACGGTATCCAGCACCACGTTTTGCACCTGATAGCGTTTAAGCCGCTCGGCCACCGCCTCCACAATGTCCGTTTCGGCCAGCATGCCGATCTTGGTGGTATCAATCCGCACGTCGCTGAACAACGAATCCAGCTGCGCGGCAACAAAATCCGGCTCGATACGGTAGACCGACTGCACGCCGCGCGTGTTTTGCGCCACCAGCGCGGTAATCACCGAGCAGCCATACGCGCCAAGGGCCGAGAAAGTTTTCAGATCGGCCTGGATGCCCGCGCCGCCGCTGGGGTCGGTACCGGCAATGGTCAGGGCGTTAATCCGCTTCATGCCTGTTCCTCCAGCGTATAGAGCGCATCCAGGAAGGCGCTGGCAAAACTGCCCGGGCCACGCGACTGCGCAGCGGCGACCGTTCCGGCCCGCTTCATCAATCCGCAGGCGGCGGCAACGTTATCCAGCCTGTCCCCCGGCAGCGAGCAGTTCGCCGCCACAACGGCAGAAAGCGCGCACCCGGTGCCCACTACGCGCGTCATTAACGGGTCTCCGCCCGATACCGTTCGGGTCCGCTCTCCGTCAGTGATGTAGTCCACCTCGCCGGTGACCACCACAATGGCATGGGTCTGGCGGGCCAACGCCTGAGCGGCAGGCAACGCGCTGGCGGCGGTGTCGGTGGTATCAACGCCGCGCCCGCCCGCGCTCATTCCGGCCAGAGCCAGGATTTCGGAGGCGTTGCCGCGAATGGTGGTCGGGTTCAGGGCCAAAATTTGATGGCAAAAACGGGTTCTGAACGTCAGGGCACCCACCGCAACCGGGTCCAGCGTCCAGGGTTTGCCTGCCGCAACCGCGCTTTCAATCGCCCGACGCATCGACTGGGCGCGCGGTGCGGTCAGCGTGCCGACGTTGATTAACAGCGCATCGGCTATCGCGGCAAACTGTTCGGCCTCTTCGGCCTCAATCACCATCGCGGGGGATGCGCCAAGGGCCAGCAAAACGTTGGCCGTAAAGGTCTGTACGACGTCATTGGTCATGCAGTGGGTCAGCGGAGAACGGGTACGGAAGTGGTGTAAAACGTGTAAATCGAGCAGGTCAGGCTGCATGGGTTCGCTCCTGCCTTGCGTGAAGAAGCGATGACCGGGAAGGCATCTGACTTCCCTACGCTGGCATTATCCAGATCAGGTAATACGGGTATTTCTCAGCCTTCAACGAAGAAGGGCACCCCGAGTCATTTGGTAAGAATTGACTTACTTTTGCCAGATTAGGGGAAGTTGCTGGCTGACGCAAGCGACCTTGTGAGGATCGCATCTTCACGCAGGGTTGGTGCGAAAGAAAGGGCTGGCAGCGATAATTACAGAACAATATGCCACTTCTTTAAATCAACACCATTCGCTATAACATTTCCATTACGTCCAAAAAACATCCACTTTTTCAGCGTGTAAGAAATAGCTCGAACAACATAATTTTTTCCGCTTTCAGTCAATCTCTTTTACGTTTCATTAATCATTAAAACTTATTTCGAATGAAATATAAAGTAATCCACAAACTGTTTAACCCCGCTAAACATTTAGCCTCTCAATCAAGGGGTTACCGCGAAACTCGCGTTTGGCCCCTCATCTTATAAGTTAATGTAAACATTGAGATATTTCCCTTCACCTCTTAAAAATTCACTTTGGATATTCATGCCATTTATGATTTAGATCAATATCCAAAAGCTCGCATTAATTGATAGTTACTGCACGTTACGAATTAAGTGATTTATTCAAAATTTAACGTAACTCAGTTATTTTAATCAGGCGTAACCAGACGTTACATAAACAAGCCAGGATAGCCAGCCTTGCCCTTTTTTACTTTTTAAATGATGAGTGTTTTACAAATGAAAGTTGTTAAAAATGCCGTTACTGCTTTTGTATTTGGTGTTATTTTCACTGGCTCTATGAACGTAACTCAAGCAGCTGATGTAAACGTAAACCTTAACGATAACGTATTCAATTCAGGTTCTTTTATTCAGGTTCAGGGGACTGACAATACCGCTTATAATCTGGATAATATGAAAGCTGAAAATGTAAAACAAGACGTGCAGATCTATAACTTACAAGGCGATCGTGAGCGGATGCAAAACGAGATTGACGCAAGTAATGGTAATATCAGCACTAACGCCAATAATATTTCCTCTCTTCAGACTTCTGTCTCTGGTGTCGATCATGAAGCTAAATTAGCAGGCGCTCTTGCTGACACCGCTAATAAAAAAGGTGATGCGGCGTTACAGGGCGTGCTGACTAACGGAACTGCAATTACTAATATTGAAACTGTTAACGCTGTCCAGGATAGCCGCCTTGCAACTGTTGAAGCTACTAACGGTATACAAGATGGCCGCCTGTTAGCTCTTGAGAATGCACCGAAACCAACTAACGGGGTTGATGGAAAAGACGGCGCTAAGGGTGAGAAAGGCGATACCGGCGCACAGGGCGTTGCCGGAACTAACGGACGTGACGGAGCGAATGGTAAAGACGGTAAAGACGGCAAAGATGGAAAAAATGGCGTGATGACCACCGTGACACGCACGCAGGTAGACACGGCAACACAGGCTAAAGTCGCTACTAATAGTCAGGCGGTTACGGCCGAGGCTCAGGAGCTGCAGGCGACCAAACAGACATTACAGGCTCTGAATAACAACACTAACCAGCAATTTAAATCGCTGCGTGAGGAAGTCGATAATAACAAGAAAGAAGCAAACGCAGGTATCAGCGGCGCGATGGCGATGGCCGGTTTACCTCAGGTGCAAACAAATCAGCGCGTGATGTTCTCGGCTGGCGGTGCGACTTACAACGGTGAAAGCGCGTTAGCGGTTGGGGCGTCGGTTAACTTTAACGAACATATGGTTGGTAAAGTGAGCTTCTCTGATGACACAGCAAATAATATGGGGGCTTCAGTCGGCGTAGGGATTGGCTTTTAATAAATAACCAGTATGACAAAATACATTGTTATCTCTGTAATAGTGTACCTGATGCTTATTATCGTTGGCGCATGGTTAGGTATTATGTATCAGGCTTATTATATTTGCGGCTATTAAACTTTCTTCTATAGAATATATTTCACCAAAGGTATCATCGTAATGATAAAGTCACTTTTAGCGGTATTAATAGCTGGTGCTGCCATCCTGCTTACTGCGTGTACTTCAACTGCTCAGCGCATGGCCGAATGTGAGCGCCAGGGCATTAGCAAAGATACCTGCTACCTGGCTGAGCAAAATCGCCAGAATGCTTATAATGAAGCCGCACAAAATGCAGCATGGGCGAACGCGCGTGATGCCGCAGCGGGTACGGGTATCTGGGATAAAAAAGACGCGAAACAACATGCTCAGGCGGCCAAAGCGGTACACGCCTTTAAATGGGAAGGAATGAAGATCACAATTAAAGGCGAGATCCTGGATGTCGATGGCGTATTGGGCGCGCTGGATGAAAATGAGCCTCAGGCAAAAGTTTATTCACAAGGGCTATACACCTTCATTTACTATCCTGCTAAAGGCAAATTAGCGGTGAGTAAAGAAGGAAAGTTCGAAGGCTACGCAACAAAGATTAAATAGAAACAGAGGCGACACCTGTCGCCTTTTTAATTCGCAGGCCTTAACGTATTACTCTAGCTGCCACGCCCCGGCATCAATAAGCGATGCGGTTCCCGTCCAGGCAAACATTGCCAGTCCGCGCGCCCCTTCATCAGGATAAATGCGGCTGCTCAGGCACGCCTCCCCTTCATTGACAAACACTTCCACTGACGAGCTGTCAACGAACAGGCGCAGGCTTAGCGTGTCGTTCAGATTCAGCGCGACGCTTCGGGTACCGCACAGGCCATACTGCGGATAATAACGCTCCAGCACCAGGCGCTGCATCTGCGCATCAACGTAGAGACGGAATCCGTCGCCAAGACGAATGCCGTACTGCTCCGCGCTGCTGTTAGAACAGTCCCACTGCAGAATGACCTCCATCGCATCGCAGCTTTCCACCTGAACGATCTGCTGATTGTTGAGCGTGCTCACCGGCCAGGGGAACCACGCTCCCCGCAAGCTTTCCACTTCTCTGGCTGGCCGCATCTGCAGGCGGTTATCCACGCTTAGCGTCAGTTCGCGCGGTAAAGAGAGCATGCCAGCCCACCCGTCCTGCTGTTCCGGAAGGGGAGATTCCCACATGTCCAGCCAGCCGATAACGATGCGGCGGCCGTCAGGCGTCAGGAAGCTTTGTGGCGCATAGAAATCATGCCCGCTATCCATCTGCACAAACTCACCTTCACGCACGAAAGGTTGGCCAGGCTGCCACTCCCCCAGCAGGTAACCGCTCTGGAAAAGATTGCGATTTTTGAATCCCTCCGCAGCCAGCCCCTGAGGTGAAAACATCAGCACGCGTTTGCCGTTGAGGGTGAAAAAGTCCGGGCATTCCCACATATAACCCATCTCTTTTTCAGCCACCGCAAGCACGCCCATATCCTGCCATTCGCGCAGGTCGTCAGAACGGTAAACGCGCACCTGGCCCGTCTCGCCATCCCGCGCGCCGACAACCATGTACCAGCGCTCCCCTTCCCGCCACACTTTCGGATCGCGAAAGTGATGCAGCCCAGGCGGCGTGTCAACGATCGTTCCTTGCCGCGTAAAATGGACGCCATCACGGCTGGTTGCCAGGCACTGCACCTGGTAAAGGTTAGCCTCGTCATCCGGATCGCCGTGGAATTTGTGGCCGGTATAAATCAGCGCCAGCGTATCGCCATCCACCACCGCCGAGCCGGAAAAACAGCCGTCCTTATCTTCTGGCCCTTCCGGTGCCAGCGCCACCGGGAGGTGTTCCCAGCGAACTAAATCCTTGCTGCGCGCATGGCCCCAGTGCATCGGCCCCCACTGGGTCGAGTACGGATGATGCTGGTAAAACGCGTGATACCAGCCGTCAAACCACACCAGACCATTCGGGTCGTTCATCCAGCCGGCCCGCGCGGCGAGGTGGTAACGCGGATACCAGCGCAGGTTAAGATCGCCGCGTTTGGCCTGTAATGATTGTTCAGCTTTGGCAATGGAATACATCATTTGTTTACTCTTTTCAGTCAGATCGTGGAGGGTTGCGGCATGAGCGGGTCAGAAGAAGACTTACCCGAGCGCAACAGGAAGATGGAGATAAGCGTGGTGCTGAAAACTAACAGCCCCATAATGAGATAGGATTGGGCAAAGCCGTATTTCTCATAGCTGTAACCCGCCAGCGGCGACAGCACAGACGCAATCACCGAGCTTGTACAGGCAAAGCCCACCAGATAGAGCGTGGAAGAGAGCCGCTTATCAAAATGTAAGCTGTTGTATTTAAATACCGAGACCAGCAATACGGGCAGTTCTACCGCGTGCAGCAGCTTGGTAATGGAGATGAGCACCGGCCCCTCAACCAGACCAGATGCCACCATACGCATTGCCATCACCATTCCCGCGAATATCAGCCCGTTTTTCGCGCCGAGGCGGTTCACCAGCCACGGGGCGCAAAACATGCCCGCCGCCTCAAGGAAAACCTGGAAGGAGTTGAGATAGCCGTACATGGCGTTCCCTTCCTGCAACGTCGGGAACTGTGATGAGAAATAGACCGGGAACTGCTGATCGTAAACGCCGTAAATGCAGGTGCCGATAACGAAAAACACCAGCGCCCAGAAACGCGGCAGCGTCAGCAAGCGCAATGCGTCTTCCAGCGTCACCTTGCCACCGGACACCGCTTCCTGCATGGCGTGCGGTGCGGAAGAGACCCGCAGGCGTGCGAGCAAAACAAAAAACACCAGCCCGGCGCAGCTCGCGACAGCGAAATTCAGCTTCGGATTGATGTTAAACAGGAGTCCCGCAAAAAAGGTTGCCGCTGCCCAGCCAAGCGATCCCCACATTCTCGCCTTGCCAAACTCAAACTGGCTCTGACGGGCTACGCGTTCGGTATAGGATTCCAGCACCCCAATCCCACCGTTAAACGTCAGGCCAATAAAAATCCCGCCGAAAATACTGCCCAGCAACACGTTAATTTGCAGCAGATAGCCAAACAGCAAAAAGGCCGGACCGGAAAGAATAAGCAGACTGGTCAGAAACCAGAGCAGGTTTTTGCGCAGGCCGAGTTTGTCCTGAATAAATCCATAGCAGATTTGAGCAAACAGCGCGGAGACGGAAAGCACGGCATAGATAACGCCCGTATCCCCCGCTTTTAACCCCACTTCCTGGTGGAGCCAGATAGAGAGCAACGAACCGGAAGATGACCAGGTGACAAAAAAGAAAAACAGTAATGCGCTCAGTAAGGGATAGCTGTGAGAGTGATGCGTTTTCATCATGGCATTCTCATGTTGGAGTAATGACCCAATGGTAACGTTAACATCCATGTTTTCTCATGCTGCCTGATTAAGATTTAAGATGTTAATCACGAAAGTTAACGTTAACATTAAAGAAGTGAGATCGCGATCATAAATTCATAACTGAGGTAAGCATGACTTAACCTGGTCATCAGCCTTCCTTTTACATCAGCGACTTAGTTGTATACCCTCTCACAGAGCATTAACGGAGTAAGAAAATGGCTTCCCTGAAGGACGTCGCAAAGCTGGCTAACGTATCGCTGATGACGGTTTCCCGCGCGCTTAACAGCCCGGAGCGCCTTAAACCGGAAACGCTGGCGCGCGTACAGTGGGCTATCGAGCAAACCAGCTACGTTCCCGATCTGTCCGCCAAGAAAATACGCGGCGCGAATGCTTCGCCTAAAACCATAGGCGTGCTGGCGCTCGATACGGTCACGACACCTTTTTCGGTGGAGATTACGCTGTCCATTGAAGAGACGGCCAGGATGCACGGCTGGAATAGCTTCGTCATGAATATGTTTGCTGACGACAATCCGGATGCCATTGTCGATCTTCTGCTCTCCCACCGGCCTGACGGAATTATCTACACCACGATGGGGTTACGTCAGGTTCCTCTTCCTGCCAAGCTGCTCACCCTCCCCTGCGTGCTGGCCAACTGCGAGAGTGTCGGTGAAAAGGTCGCCAGCTATATCCCGGATGATGAACAGGGGCAATACGCCGCCGTCAGGGCATTACTCGCAGAAGGCTATCGGCAGCCCCTGTGTCTGCATTTACCTGTGGGCCATCTGGCCACAACCCGGCGCCGTCAGGGGCTTGAACGCGCCTGCCGTGAAGCTGGAATCGACCCGGACGGCCTGGAACATGCGTATATGGCGCACGGGGATGAGCATTATTGTGATATTCCGACCGCATTGCTGGCGCGCATACGGAAGGGCATCCCGCGGTTTGATTCCGTTATCTGCGGTAACGATCGGATCGCGTTAATGGTTTACCAGACGCTGCTGGCGCAAGGGCTTCGCATCCCTGAGGATGTCGCGGTTATCGGCTATGACAATATGGTGGGCATTGGCGAGCTGTTTTTGCCGCCTCTTTCAACGGTTCAGTTGCCCCACTACGAAATTGGTCGCCTGAGCGCCCTGCACATTATTAACGGTGAACAACACCGGGAAACGACGCGCGTTGAAAGTCCATTTTTAATGCGTGATTCCATTGCGCGCGCCATGTGACTACCGCTTTTTGTCGTTGATGGAAAAATAAGGGGGTATGAAGGCAGCATACCCCCTTCTTTTGTCAGCCAATGGCACGATTTGTCACACTCTTTTCTGTCATTTAACAACCCAAACAAATGCCGAATAAGCAATTGTTTTTATTGACAATAAAGTGCAATTTTCTTTTTAAAAATGGTGATATTGCCTCTCCTGTGCTCCATGTCACAAAACAGTAAACAAATTAACCATTGAGCCCCGTGACAAAAGGCTCTATATTGGCGGCGTTTTTTTCAGGCCCCATCTGTTTTTTAACTTTTTATTCAATCGTGGCTCATAGCGAAGCGGCGGTTGTAGGAGTGATATGATGACGGATAAAGTCCGTATTGACACCGTAGATGCCCACAAAAGCAACGAAACCTATCTGGCCCGTCAGGCCGAGTTTGAATCTAACGTCAGGAGTTATCCGCGCAAACTGCCATTAGCGATTACTAAAGCAGAAGGCGTGTGGATCACCGATGCAGATAATAAAGAATACCTTGACTGTTTAGCAGGCGCAGGGACCCTTGCGCTTGGCCATAACCATCCTGATGTGCTGAAAAGCATCCAAAATGTCATTACCAGCGGCTTGCCGTTACACACTCTGGATCTGACTACGCCTCTGAAAGACGCGTTTTCTGAATATCTGCTCTCTCTGCTGCCTGGTCAGGGCAAAGAGTACTGCCTGCAGTTCACCGGTCCATCCGGTGCCGACGCCGTTGAAGCGGCGCTGAAGCTGGCGAAAAAAGTGACCGGCCGTAGCGGTATCATCAGCTTCTCTGGCGGTTACCACGGCATGACCCACGGCGCACTGTCCGTGACCGGCAACCTGTCTCCGAAAGAAGCGGTTGACGGTATGATGCCAGAAGTGCAGTTCATGCCTTACCCGCACGAGTACCGCTGCCCGCTGGGTATCGGTGGTGAAGCGGGCGTGAAAGCGCTGACTTACTACTTCGACAACCTGATCAACGACGTTGAAAGCGGCGTGCGTAAGCCTGCCGCGGTGATCCTGGAAGCCGTTCAGGGCGAAGGCGGCGTGAACCCGGCTCCGGCTGAGTGGTTGCAGCGCATTCGTAAAGTGACTCAGGAACACGGCATTCTGCTGATCCTCGACGAAGTTCAGGCTGGCTTTGCCCGTACCGGTAAATTCTTCGCCTTCGAACACGCGGGCATCGAGCCAGACATCATCGTGATGTCTAAAGCGGTTGGTGGCGGTCTGCCGCTGGCCGTGCTCGGTATCAAAAAGCAGTTCGACGCATGGGCGCCAGGCCACCACACCGGTACTTTCCGCGGCAACCAGCTGGCAATGGCAACCGGCCTGACGACGCTGAAGATCCTGAAAGACCAGAACATCGCGGGCAAAGTGGCTGCACAGGGCGAATGGCTGAAAGGCCAGCTGAAAGAGATGGCAAAACGTTATCCGGTCATCGGTCACGTGCGCGGTCTGGGCATGATGATCGGTATCGAGATCGTTAAGCCACACGAAGCTGCTGACCATATGGGCTGCTTCCCTGGCGACGGCGAGCTGTCTGCGCTGATTCAGAAGAAGTGCTTTGAAGCCGGTCTGATTCTGGAGCGTGGTGGTCGTAACGGTATCGTTCTGCGCCTGCTGCCTTCCCTGCTGATCAGCGACGAAGAGCTGAAAATCTTCCTGGATAAATTCGAGCAGGCACTGCTTGCTGCGGGCGTTCGCCCGGCGTAACCGGAGTAGTTGATTACGATGTCAGATTCAAACCCAATTTTGTTCTCCTCTGCGCAGAGCATTGAAGCTTACCAGCAGGCGATTGAACAAAGCACTCAGGCTGTGATGCAGTGGCTGAAGCAGCCTGAGATGTACCAGGGCAAAACGGTCGCGGAGCTGCGCGACCGTATTAAGCTGGATTTCACCCCGAAAGGGCTGGGCAACGAAGCGGCGATTGAACGCGCCGTGGAATTCTTCCTGAAAGACAGCTTGTCCGTTCATCACCCGCAGTGTGTGGCGCACCTGCACTGCCCAAGCCTGGTGGTAAGCCAGGCGGCGGAAGTGCTGATCAACGCCACTAACCAGAGTATGGACTCCTGGGATCAAAGCCCGTCCGCAACCATTATTGAGATCAAACTGATCGAGTGGCTGCGTACCCGCGTGGGTTATCAGGCTGGCGACGCGGGTGTCTTCACCAGCGGCGGTACCCAGAGCAACCTGATGGGTCTGATGCTGGCGCGTGACGCATTCTTCGCGCGTCAGGGCCACTCCGTTCAGCAGGACGGTCTGGTGGGCGATCTGCGCAAAATTCGCGTGCTGTGCTCCGAAAACGCGCACTTCTCCGTGCAGAAAAACATGGCGCTGATGGGCCTGGGCTATCAGTCCGTAGTGCAGGTGAAAACCGACGAGTTCTCCCGCATGGATCTGACCGATCTGGCGGCGAAAATCGAGCAGTGCAACGCGAACGGGGAGCAGATTCTGGCCATCGTCGCGACGGCAGGTACTACCGATGCCGGTGCTATCGATCCGCTGCGTGCCATTGCTGAACTGGCGGCGAAGCAGAACATCTGGGTACACGTTGACGCGGCCTGGGGCGGCGCGCTGCTGATGTCCGATCAGTATCGTCACTACCTGGACGGCATCGAGCTGGTGGATTCCGTCACCCTGGACTTCCACAAGCAGTTCTTCCAGACCATCAGCTGCGGCGCGTTCCTGCTGAAAGAAGCGCGTCACTATGAGCTTATGCGCTATCAGGCGGCCTACCTGAACTCTGAGTTCGACGAAGAAGCGGGCGTGCCTAACCTGGTGTCCAAATCTCTGCAGACCACCCGTCGTTTCGACGCGCTGAAGCTGTGGATGAGCCTGGAAGCGCTGGGTCAGGAGCAATACGCGGCGATCATCGATCACGGCGTAACGCTGGCGCAGCAGGTTGCAGCCTACGTGAAAGAGCAGCCTGCTCTGGAACTGGTTATGCAGCCACAGCTGGCAAGCGTGCTGTTCCGCTTCCGTGGCCAGGTGCAGATGGACGACGCGGGCATCGCCCTGCTGAACCAGAAAATTGGTGATGCGCTGCTGGAATCCGGCCGTGCAAACGTCGGTGTGACCGAGCATAACGGCATCACCTGCCTGAAGCTGACTCTGCTGAACCCAACCGTGACGCTGGAAGATATCAAAATCCTGCTGTCGCTGGTTGAGCGCACCGCGCAGGAAGTTCTCGCGAAGTAATACAAAACCCCTCTTCCGTCGGAAGAGGGGTTATCTTTATACGCCTGCCCACCACATTCTGATTTTCAATCCCCAGTAGCTCGTCCAGCCCGTTGTGGTACTGACTACTTTCCCCTTTGACACAATCACCAGCGTCGGCGTTACGCTCACCTGCCACTGTTGCGACACGGCGCCGTTTGCATCGTTAATCACCGGCATACTCAGGTTTTTCTTTTCAGCCCAGCGAGCGAGCTTTGCATCGTCACCGGAGCGCATGGCAATGCTCACGACGTTACCGCCCTCTTTTGCCAGCTTATCGACCGCAGGTGTCGTATAACGACAGATGCTACACCAGGTTGCCCAGACGTAAATCAGCAGGGGGCGCTCCTTGCTGAGCGCCGCGATATCGTGAATGTTACCGTCGATACTCTGCATAGGCGTTGCGCTAAAGCTGGCGGGTAATGACGGCTTTCGGTATTGATCCACGCCCCACATGACCGCCAGCGTAAGCAGAATGAGTATGATCCCTTCCCGCGCCCAGCGGCGCAGGCGACTCAATTTACGGTTATCCATTATGACCTCTCGATTTAACGGAGGTCATCTTAGCGGGCTATTCGGCGTCATGCTGTAAAGAAGTGTCGCGTCACTTTATTCCGGGGTATAGCCGTAGTTGTAATGGCTATAACCCGAGTGGTAATAGAACGCAGCGGATTTCACAATATCATTGAGAATCGCGCCTTCAACCTGGACGCCCATCTGCTGCAGACGCTTCCGGCAGTTTTCGATCTCTTTGACGCTGGTTTTACCGAAACGGGCAACCAGCAACGTGGTTGCCGCGGCTCTGGCGACGAGTAGCGCATCAGTCACGGCCAGCACCGGTGGCGTGTCGACAATCACGATGTCGTACTCTTTGTCTATTCGCGACATTACCGTCTGGAAGCGCTCATTCATAAGCAGCTCGACAGGATGTGAAGGCTGAGATCCACAGGTCAAGACATCAAAGCCACCTTTCTCGAAGCGTTGAATCGCATCCTGCCACTCTATGCTTCCCCCCAGCACGCTGGACAACCCATGCTGGTTGTTCAGTTTGAAAATATTGTGAACATATCCCTTGCGCATGTCCGCATCAATAAACAGTACCCGTTGACCTGCCTGAGCGGCAATCGACGCCAGCGAGGTGCTCACCAAAGTCTTTCCGCAGTCCTGCGAAGGACCAGAAATCACCACTATCCGATTAACGGCATTCATCATGGTAAAATGCAGACTGGTGCGTAACCCGCGCACCGCCTCGACAAATATATCCGCCGGTCGGTCAACGGGCAGGAAAGGTACGTTTGACGTCCTGTGCTTCCAGTGGGAAGCAAACAGCGTCCTCTTGCGCAAATGCGTTTTTTTCCATAGCCACACTGAACGCGGGAGCGTAGCCAGAAGAGGCATTCCCTGCGCTTCCAGCTGTTCAGACGAGGTGATGCCCCGTTTAAACGCAGAGCGCACCAACACCGTCCCTGCAGAGAGCATCAATCCCACCAGCATACCGAGCACAATGATAATCACTTTGTGCGGTTTGACGGGTCCAGGCTGCGTTACTGCAGGGTCAATGATCCGCACGTTTCCGATGGCGCTGGAGCGCGAGATATTCAGCTCCTGCTGACGCGTCAGCAGCTGCAGGTAGATGGTGCGCCCGGACTCAACGTCACGGCTTAAACGCAAAATTTCCTGCTGGGTAGAAGGCATGGATGAGACGCGGTTATTCAGGCGCGTACGTTCCTGCTTTAGGGTCTGTTTTTTATCACGTAAGGCGCGGTAGGTTGGGTGATCCTTTTTGAAAAGCTGAGAAACTTCTGCTTCGCGGAACGTCAGCTCGTTAAGCTGATTTTCCACATTAACAACCTGATCGAGAACCGTCTTCGCCTCAAGGGATAGATCGACAGAATCGCGCTGCTCTCTGTAGGCGTTCAGTCGTGCTTCGGCTTCATCCAGTTCGCGCCTGATTTTAGGTAATTGGTCCTGTAAAAACGTCAGGCTGCGGGTATCTTTAGCTTCCTGGCGCGCAATATTCTGGCTGAGATAATTTTCAGCAATGGTGTTGAGCACCACGGCGATCTTGTCAGGGTCCTCGCCCGTCAGCGTTAAGCTGATAATTCCGCTCTGCTTCGCCGACTCAGAAACAATGAGTCGGCGCTGAAGGGCGTTTATTGCTTCAAGCTTTGTGACGGTTTTGAGGGCAAACCGGGTGCCTGGTGCCGCACTGAGCGAGGTGACAAGCAGCGTTACTCCGCCTTTAACCAGCGTTTTCCCAACAACGCCATCAGCCTCAAGCGTTTTTCCTTCGAGGTGATACCGGCCCTGCTCCTGCACGGTCAGTAAAAGTTCCTGTGGCTTGTCTTCCAGAAGAGGAAGGGTAAGCGCACCAATTGTCAGTTCACCGGCTTTACGCCCTCGTTCCAGCAGCGGCCCAATGACGGGCAGCATGCGCCGTTTGACGCTGTACGTTAGCCCCAGCTTGTCAACGGTCTCTCCCAGAATCATCCGCGACTTGAGCAGCAAGAGTTCGGGCGCAACATCAGGTGAAAGATCGGTACCAAACTGGCTTAAGCTTTTGAGCAACGAGTTGTCCTGCTTCGCTTCTATCTGCACAAGGGCATCAGCCTGATAGATCGGTGTGACGCTATACGCATAGATCCCGGCGCATACGGTGAACAGGAGCGTGATGCACGCTATCATTACCCGATGATCAAACATCTCAGCCAACAGCTGAATGAGATCAATTTCATTATCATGCGGTGTCGCAGCACCAAATTTGTCTGATTTATGAGACGACATTACTGCTTCATTCCTTGTTGACGCAAACGACGAGCCCATTCCTGACTGGCTTTTCCTAACTGCTCGAAAACATATTCGAAGGCTTCCCGGCTTTTGCGATACGGGTCGGGAATGTCCTTTGTTTCCAGCCACTGACCAAACAACAGCGATTTCCCCCGATTCTCCGGCGCCACTGAGGCAATAAAACGGAGATGCTCTGGCTCCATCACCAGAATCAAATCGGATTTTTGTAACAGAAAACGTGTGACCTTACGCGCCACGTGACCTTCCAGCGAAACGCCATGACATAAGGCGACTGCCTTTGCAGTCGCATCCGCCGGGCGTCCTTCAAGCCCGAAAATGCCTGCCGAGGTCACCTGCGCGTCGGGTAGCTGCTGGCGCAACAGCCGCTCACCAATCGGTGAACGGCAAATATTGCCGGTGCAAACCACGAGAATTGAATTGAACATTATTGCGGCCACGACCTGATGTAACGGACGGTTTCGGTCAGGTCATGTACGCCACTGATGGTGGGTACCAGCTGGGCGATCACACGATTCCAGCGTGAAAGCGGTGCCGTCGTGACATAGACAATGTCGTACGGTTCCAGCTCGAATTCTGTGCTCAGCACCATGGCTGAGGCATCTTCCGCATTGAGTTGATAGATGTTGGCGATTTTGTCTTTCTCGCCTTTCCGTGAAACCGGGCGAATAACAAAAATCCCGGTTGCATCGGCCATATTCTGGTTCAGCCCGCCTGCATTCCCCAGGGCTTCAGCCAGCGTCATGCCGCTACGATCCATCTTAAGGGTGCTCTGTTTAACCACCTCGCCCATCACAAACACTTTCAGCGCGTCGTTCCGGGGAACAAACAGGATATCGCCAGGATAAAGCAGTTTATTTTGGGTTAAATCGCCATGTTGCATCAGAGCATAGAGTGAAAGGCGCGAGTCCTGGCCATCATGCGTGAGCACGACGTTACGCCAGTCGGCATCCGCAGAGAGACCGCCCGCAGCGTTCACCGCATCCATTACCGTCAATGGAATATTGGTTATTGGCTGCTGGCCCGATTTCTCAACCTCTCCGGTGATATAGGCTTTTTGAGAACGGAAGGAGGCAACGCTGACGTCCACCTGAGGGCTCTCAATGACCTCATCCAGCCGCGCGGTGATCTCCTCACGTACCTGCGAAACCGTTTTGCCCGCTACTTTCAGCTTGCCGACGTAGGGGTAGAAAAGCGTACCATCGGCGTTAACCCAGTTGCCCGCGTCGCTCGCGCTACGGTACTGCCCTGCGGGCGTCGTGAGTTCAGGGTGATCCCAGACGGTGACCGTCAAAATGTCCCCTGAGCCAATGCGGTATTCCCAGTTTTTGAGCTGCTCATCCAGAGTAGGATTTGCCTGAGATTTAGAAACGGGTGGGCGCAGTTTTTCAATCAATACAGGGGTTAAAGGAAAAACTTCCACGCGTTTGTCCAGCGGATCGTTAATTTCCTCACCGGTAGTGACTTTTTTCCCGGAAAGACTTAAGTTCTGGCCTGGTGAAAATACACATCCTGTTAGCTGGCTGAGCGTCAGAAAGGACAGTAAAAGAGCAGTTGTATTTTTCATTTATATAAAATGTTGATTTATCGTTGCGCTGGGTAGTTAACTCGCAAAAGAAAGCAAGCAAGCCCTTGAAATATATTTATTTATCATTTCACCGTGATACTGTAAAACACACGTTCGCTGTCGTTTAAAAAGTTAAAAAACAGCGCACAATTGCGCAAGAAAACGGAGAGTAATAATACTTTATGCGCCGCGATATTAAATGTTATCCCTTACGAAAGCATTCGCTTAACGGTGCTATTTTGACGTATAAACTTATTTTCAGAATAGATTAATAAAATAATAAAAATAACAAATATTCCGCACAATCAACATTCACCGCAATGATGAGCATCACCGTTATCGACTACCCAAACCCCTCCACTTTTGTTACATTTTTTATCAAACGCATCATGCTTTGATACTTAAAATAGACCGTCTGTCTTGTGCTGTGTGCCCTGCAGACGAAAGTATCTGCAACAATATCACTGGAGAAAAAATGGCTAAGCGTAAATTGCTGCTTCTGGGTGTATTACTATCTCTGGCGGGCTCCGCGTTCTCTGCCCCGCAAACCGCCGCTGCGCCATCGGGCATCAAGGCCTATGAAGAACAAGAGTTCATCGCCGATTTCACGAAGTTTAAAATCGGCGATACGGCACCGGCGCAGTATCAAACGCCGGAGTACACCATTAAACAGTACCAGCTGCGTAACCTTCCGGCACCGGATGCCGGTACCCACTGGACCTACATGGGCGAAAACTACGTCCTGATTGGCGATGCAGATGGCAAAATCTACAAAGCCTACAATGGAGATATTTTCTATCATCGCTGATACGATCGTAATCCGTCCGTGGCAGGAGAGCGACCGCCCTTTCCTGCGTACGCTCTACCTCCACGCCCGGCGTGAAGCCTGGCCGTGGCTGGACAGTTCTGCTTGGCAGCTTGAAGATTTTGACGCGGCAACCCTGGACGAAGAGATTTGGGTGGCGGAGCAGGATGGGCACCGACTTGGCTTCGCCTCAGTCTGGACGAACGATAATTTTCTGCACAACCTGTTTGTCGACCCGCAGTATCAGAGCCTGGGCGTCGGACATGTGTTGCTTGAGCACGTACAGAAGACGTTTACCAGCACGGGCTCACTCAAGTGTCTGGTGAAAAATGTGCGGGCTATTACGTTTTACCAGCGGCACGGCTGGCACATTGAGGCGACGGGGAATTCTCCTGAGGGAGAGTACTATCTTATGCATTACCGGCTTGGGTAAAGTCAGGTGGCGCTTCGCTTACCTGACCTACAAAATCGTATTTCGTAGGCCGGGTAAGGCGAAGCCGCCACCCGGCAATCCAGCGCTGGGGGGTTACACCGCGCGGAAGGCGATTTCACCCGGGATCACTTCACCCTGCCAGTACAGCTGCGCCGCAACACGCCCCGCCAGCTGGCGATACATCTCAGCGAACTCGCTGTCCGGACGGCTGACGACCGTCGGCTTCCCGCTGTCCAGATCTTCACGCAAGGAAATATGCAGCGGCATCTGCCCCAGCAGCTGGGTGTGATACTGCGCAGCCAGTTTTTCCGCCCCACCCGTACCAAAGATAGGCTCATGGTGTCCGCAGTTGCTGCAGATGTGCATGCTCATGTTCTCGACGATGCCGAGCACCGGCACTTCCACTTTCTCGAACATCACGATGCCTTTTTTGGCGTCGATCAGCGCGATATCCTGCGGCGTGGTGACCACAACGGCCCCCGTTACCGGGATGTTCTGCGCCAGAGTCAGCTGAATGTCACCGGTGCCCGGCGGCATGTCCAGCACCAGATAATCCAGATCCGGCCACATCGTTTCCTGCAGCATCTGCAGCAGCGCTTTGCTGGCCATCGGGCCGCGCCAGACCATGGCGTTATCGTCGGTCACCAGGTAACCGATGGAATTGGTCGCCAGACCGTGCGCCACGATCGGCGCCATATGCGTGCCGTCCGGCGAGGTTGGACGCTGATTTTCCGCACCCAGCATGTTTGGAATAGACGGACCGTAGATATCGGCATCCAGAATACCGACCTTTGCCCCTTCCGCCGCCAGCGCGAGCGCGAGGTTGACGGCGGTAGAGGATTTACCCACCCCACCCTTACCTGAACTCACGGCGATGATGTTTTTCACCCCGTTGACGCCCGGCTGATTTTTCACACGCTTCAGCGTGGCAATGCTGTGGCTCAGCTTCCAGTCAATCGCTTTCGCACCGGTAATGCGCAGCAGTTCGGCGCTGGTCTGCTCTTTCAGCGCGTCAAAGGCGCTGGTCCAGACGAACGGCATCTGCACTTCAACGTGCAGCGTATCGTCCAGCCACGCGACGTGGTGCAACGCTTTCAGCGTAGTGAGGTTATGTTTCAGGGTTGGATGCTGAAAGTTAGCCAGCGTCCCGGCGACCATTGCTCGTAAGGCTTCCGGTGATTTGGCCTGGGATTGAGAACTCATCCCGACTCCTTTGTTCTTGTGAATAAGACCTTAGACAAACAAGTTTACCTGAAAGGCCGTGGTTTGTGCTTACTTAATAATGCCCCTTTTGGTAATATCGAAAACCCTTTTCACAGTTAAAAGAAGTAATGCCTACTATGACTCAAGTCGCGAAAAAAATTCTGGTAACGTGCGCCCTGCCGTACGCCAACGGCTCAATCCACCTCGGCCACATGCTGGAGCATATCCAGGCTGATGTCTGGGTCCGTTACCAGCGAATGCGCGGCCACGAGGTTAACTTCATCTGTGCGGACGATGCCCACGGCACGCCGATTATGCTGAAAGCGCAGCAGCTGGGGATTTCCCCGGAGCAGATGATTGCCGAAATGAGTCAGGAGCATCAGACCGATTTTGCTGGCTTTGACATCAGCTATGACAACTATCACTCCACGCACAGCGACGAAAACCGCGAGCTGTCGGAGCTGATCTACACCCGTCTGAAAGAGAACGGTTTCATCAAAAACCGCACTATCTCTCAGCTGTACGATCCGGAAAAAGGCATGTTCCTGCCGGACCGTTTCGTCAAAGGCACCTGTCCAAAATGTAAATCCCCGGATCAGTACGGCGATAACTGCGAAGTCTGCGGCGCGACCTACAGCCCGACCGAACTGATTGAGCCCAAATCCGTGGTATCCGGCGCCACACCTGTGATGCGTGATTCCGAGCACTTCTTCTTCGACCTGCCGTCCTTCAGCGAAATGCTGCAGGCGTGGACCCGCAGTGGCGCGCTGCAGGAGCAGGTGGCGAACAAGATGCAGGAGTGGTTCGAATCCGGCCTGCAGCAGTGGGATATCTCCCGCGATGCGCCGTACTTTGGCTTCGAAATCCCGAATGCGCCGGGCAAATATTTCTACGTCTGGCTGGATGCGCCAATCGGCTACATGGGCTCTTTCAAGAACCTGTGCGACAAGCGGGGCGACACCGTCAGCTTCGACGAATACTGGAAGAAAGACTCTACCGCCGAGCTGTACCACTTCATCGGCAAAGACATCGTTTACTTCCACAGCCTGTTCTGGCCGGCCATGCTGGAAGGCAGCAACTTCCGCAAGCCGACCAACCTGTTCGTACACGGCTACGTCACGGTGAACGGCGCCAAGATGTCCAAGTCCCGCGGGACGTTCATCAAGGCCAGCACCTGGCTGAACCACTTCGACGCGGACAGCCTGCGCTACTACTACACCGCGAAGCTCTCTTCCCGCATCGACGATATCGACCTGAACCTGGAAGATTTCGTGCAGCGCGTGAACGCAGACATCGTGAACAAGGTGGTGAACCTGGCGTCCCGTAACGCGGGCTTTATCGCCAGGCGCTTTGACGGCGTAATGGCCGCTGAACTGGCGGACCCTGCCCTGTACCAAACCTTCACCGACGCGGCGGCCACCATTGGCGAAGCCTGGGAAACGCGCGAGTTCGGTAAAGCAGTGCGTGAAATCATGGCGCTGGCTGACCTGGCTAACCGCTATGTGGACGAGCAGGCGCCGTGGGTTGTCGCTAAACAGGAAGGCCGCGATGCCGATCTGCAGGCCATCTGCTCCATGGGCATCAACCTGTTCCGCGTACTCATGACGTACCTGAAGCCGGTTCTGCCGCAGCTGGCAGCCCGCGCTGAAGCGTTCCTGAACACCGAACTGACCTGGGATGCAATGGCGCAGCCACTGCTCGGCCACAAGGTGAACACCTTTAAGGCGCTGTATAACCGCATCGAGATGAAGCAGGTTGAAGCGCTGGTCGAAGCCTCTAAAGAAGAGGTGAAAGCGGCTGCAGCACCGGTAACCGGCCCGCTGGCGGACGATCCGATTCAGGAAACCATCACCTTTGATGATTTCGCTAAAGTCGACCTGCGCGTGGCGCTGATTGAAAACGCAGAATTCGTGGAAGGCTCTGACAAGCTGCTGCGCCTGACGCTGGATCTCGGCGGCGAGAAGCGCAACGTCTTCTCCGGCATCCGCTCTGCCTACCCGGACCCGCAGGTGCTGATCGGCCGTCAAACCGTGATGGTCGCTAACCTGGCGCCGCGCAAAATGCGCTTCGGCATTTCCGAGGGGATGGTGATGGCAGCAGGCCCTGGCGGGAAGGATATCTTCCTGTTAAGCCCAGACGAAGGCGCGAAGCCGGGCCAGCAGGTGAAATAACAAAAAAGCCGGAGATAATCTCCGGCTTTTTTTATGGTTTCGGGTGATGCACCCGATGGGTCAGCCCGCGCAGGAAATTACGCAGAAACTGGTCGCCGCACTCGCGGTAATTTTTGTGGTCCGGCGCGCGCATCATGGCAGTAATTTCCGGCATCGACACGCGGTATTTCTGCTCGGTCATGATCGCCTGGATATCGTCCGTTTTCAGCGAGAAGGCGATACGCAGCTTTTTCAGCACCGTGTTGTTGTTCACGCGACGCTCCAGCGCCAGCTCGGGCGCGGAGTCATCTTTTCCACGTTTCTCGTAAATCAGCCCGTTCAGAAAACCCGACAGAATGATGCCCGGGCAGCGGACGAAGCCCTCTTCGTCCTCTTTGGTCATCCAGGTATCAAAATTTGCAGACGTGGATTCCATGTCGGACAACGCAAGAATGCGCACCATGTCGTTATTGTTTGCTTTCAGGGTGTAGCGCAGGCTACGAAGAATATCGTTACTTAGCATAGAGCCTTCGAATGTCGATGATGCAATAGCGCGCAGTGTACCAGTTTTACAGGCCAATCGCCTCTTTCAAACTTTTCAGATAGCGGCGGCTGACGGGGACGGTCTGCCCGGCGCGCAGCACCAGCTCGGCCTGACCGTTATCTTCCAGACGGATCTCCTTCAGGTGCGCCATGTTCACCAGATACTGACGGTGACAGCGAATCAGCGGCGTGCGGCTCTCCAGCGTGCGCAGGGTCAGCTCGGTAAACCCTTCGTTCCCTTCCGCGCTGGTGACAAACACCCCGCTCAGGCGGCTGCTGACAAAGGCCACATCATCCATCTGCAGCAGATAAATCCGGCTGTGCCCGGTGCAGGGGATAAATTTCAGCGGCTGCTGGTTTTCCGGCAGCAGCGTGACGTCCTGGACGGTTCGCTCCTGGCGTAAGCGGGTGAGCGTTTTTTCCAGCCGCTTCTCTTCAATCGGCTTGAGTAAATAATCGAAAGCGTGCTCCTCAAAAGCCTTAACGGCATATTCGTCGAACGCCGTCAGAAACACGATGTAGGGACGATGCGCCGGGTCGAGCATGCCGACCATCTCCAGCCCGCTGATGCGCGGCATCTGAATGTCGAGGAACAGCACGTCCGGGCGCAGCTTGTGCACCGCACCGATGGCCTCAATGGCGTTGGCGCACTCCCCCACAATCTCAATGTCTGGCTGCTCCTGCAGCAGAACGCGCAGGTTTTCCCGTGCCAGCGGCTCGTCATCCACGATCAGCACTCTTAACATGCGTTTTCCTCCAGCGGCAGTCGAACGGTAATACGGGTAAAACGGTCAGGCTCGCAGGCGACGGTAATGCCACAGTCGTCGCCAAAATGGGCGCGCAGACGTTTATCCACCAGGCTCATCCCTAATCCGCCCGAAGCGGAAGGCTGGTACAGCCCGGCGTTATCTTCAATATCCAGCACCAGATGGTGGTTAAAACGGCTGGCAGCAATGGTTATCTCCCCTCTCCCCAGCAGCTGCGAGGTACCGTGCTTGATGGCGTTCTCCACAATAGGCTGTAGGGTAAAGGCCGGGAGATGCTGATACGCCAGCTCGTCCGGAACGGAGAGCGACACCTGCAGGCGGGACTGAAACCGCGCCTGCTCAATTTGCAGATAGGCATTCACGTGCTCAATTTCATCGGCGAGGGTCACGATCTCTGACGGGCGCTTCAGGTTTTTACGGAAAAAGGTCGACAAAAACTGCACCAGCTGCGCGGCCTGATCGCTGTCGCGGCGAATCACCGCTTTGAGCGTGTTGAGGGCATTAAACAGGAAATGCGGATTGACCTGGGCATGCAGCAGCTTAATTTCAGACTGCGTCAGCAGGGCTTTCTGCCGTTCATACTGCCCGGCCAGAATTTGCGCGGAAAGAAGCTGGGCGATACCCTCCCCCAGCGTGCGGTTGATGGAGCTGAACAGACGGTTTTTCGCCTCATACAGCTTGATGGTGCCCATCACCCGCTGATTTTCCCCGCGCAGCGGAATGACGAGCGTGGAGCCCAGCTTGCACTGCGGATGCAGCGAGCAGCGGTAAGGCACTTCGTTACCGTCGGCATACACTACTTCGCCGGTTTCAATGGCGCGCAGCGTATAGGTCGACGAGATCGGTTTGCCCGGCAGGTGGTGATCGTCTCCGGTGCCGGTAAACGCCAGCAGCTTTTCGCGATCGGTAATGGCCACCGCGCCGATATCCAGCTCTTTATAGAGCACCTGCGCAACCTTCATGCTGTTCTCTTCGTTAAACCCCTGACGCAGGATCCCTTCGGTCGAGGCGGCAACCTTCAGCGCCGTGGCGGAAAAGGCCGAGGTGTACTTCTCAAACATGGCGCGCTTGTCGAGCAGAATACGCATAAACAGCGCCGCGCCGACGGTGTTGGTCACCATCATCGGGGCGGCAATACTGCTGACCAGGTGCAGCGCATCCTCGAACGGGCGGGCAATCAGCAGAATGATCGCCATCTGCGCCATTTCAGCCACAAATGTAATGGCCCCGGCGGTAAGCGGGCTAAACACCTTGTCCGGGCGACCGCGCTTAATCATATAGCTGTGCACCAGGCCACCAAGCAACCCTTCGACGATCGTCGAGATCATGCAGCTGAGCGCCGTCATCCCGCCCATGGAATAGCGATGCAGCCCACCGGTTAAACCGACAAGGCCACCGACGACCGGGCCGCCCAGCAGCCCGCCCATCACCGCGCCGATGGCGCGCGTATTAGCAATAGAGTCTTCGATGTGGAGGCCGAAGTAGGTCCCCATGATGCAAAAAATAGAGAAGGTGACGTAGCAGAGCAGCTTGTGCGGCAGACGTACGGTGACCTGCATCAGCGGAATGAAAAGACGCGTTTTGCTCATCAGCCAGGCAATGACCAGAAACACGCACATCTGCTGAAGCAACAGCAGCACCAGGTTAAACTCGTACATACTCAAAACCGCACACGCTAAAAAACGCGTAACATACACGGATGCGGCTGAACTTTCTTTGAAGCGCCCCAAAAAAGCGCAAAATCGTGTCCGTTATCACATCTTTTTCTGCACATCACGCCTGCTTCGCATTACTTGTTTAAAAATTAATCAATTCTTCCTGGTTCGGCAAAGTGGGTCTACAGTTAAGCTGGGGACGCGTAAGCCAGGGGGCAAATATGGCGCTTTACACAATCGGTGAAGTGGCACTCCTTTGTGATATCAATCCCGTTACCCTACGGGCGTGGCAGCGACGGTATGGATTGCTCAAACCGCAGAGGACGGACGGTGGTCATCGCCTTTTCAACGATGCCGATATCGACCGGATCCGCGAAATCAAAAGCTGGATCGACAACGGGGTGCAGGTCGGGAAAGTGAAGTCCCTGCTGAGTCACGACGACCCGGACACGCAACGCCTCTGGCGCGAGCAGCAGGAAACGCTGCTGCGCCTCCTGCAGGCGGGTAACCTGCAGCGACTGCGCGCCTGGATCAAAGAGCAGGGTCGCGATTATCCGGCGAAAACGCTTATCACCCATCTTTTCATTCCGCTCCGTCGGCGCCTGCAGTGCCAACAGTCTACCCTGCAGGCGCTGCTCAGCATGCTTGACGGGGTGCTGATCAACTATATCGCCGTCTGTCTTGCCTCAGCGAAGAACAAGGCTGGAAAAGATGCGCTGGTGGTCGGCTGGAACGTGCACGATACCACCCGTTTGTGGCTGGAAGCGTGGATCGCCACCCAAAAGGGCTGGCGCGTGGATGTCCTTGCGCACTCGCTGGGGCAGCTCAAACCCGAGTTTTTCGACGGCCAGACCCTGCTGGTCTGGTGTGGCGAAGTGCCGTCCGCCACGCAGCAACAGCTGCTGACGGAGTGGCGTGAGCATGGTTATCCGGTTTATTCCCTTGGCCCGGATGAGCCATAACGGCATTTAATGGTTCATTAACAGCTGCGCTTCACCGTATAATTGTTCCGTTAACAACAGGAGCACATGATGAAGGCAACTAAACTCGCCATTATTACCCTTTTTGTCCTGATGGCCGTAAGCGGTATCGGCGGGGTGATGCTTGCAGGATACTCGTTTATCGTTCGTGGCGGTGTCGGCTGAGGTAAAGCGCCAACCGCTCAAAAAGGCGATCGACAACGATGGCCGCCAGCGCGACCAGCACCGCCCCCTGCACAATATAAGCCGTATTAAATCCGCTTAAGCCGATGATGATCGGCGTTCCCAGCGTATTGGCACCGACCGTAGACGCAATGGTCGCCGTCCCGATGTTAATGATCACCGACGTGCGGATCCCGGCAATAATAACCGGTGCCGCAAGCGGCAGTTCTACCTTGCGCAGCCGCTGCCAGCGGCTCATCCCCATCCCTTCCGCCACGCTTAAAACAGACGCCGGGACCGCCGCAACGCCCGCCAGCGTGCCCTGCAGAACGGGCAACACGCCGTACAGAATCAGCGCAATAATCGCGGGCTGCTGACCAAAACCCATCACCGGCACGGCTATCGCCAGCACCGCCACCGGCGGAAACGTCTGTCCAATGGCCGCAACCGTCTCCACCAGCGGACGAAACTCCCGGCCCGCAGGTCGCGTGACCGCGATGCCCGCCCCTACTCCCAGCACCACCGCGATGACGCTTGAGAGCGCCACCAGCCAGAGATGCGCCAGGGCAAGGTTAATAAAACTCTCCTGCTGATACACCGGCCGCGGTAACCCCGGAAAAAGAGTGTTAAACAGCGCCGCGCTGTGAGGCATCAGAAACAGTAGGGCGACAAAGAGCGATACCAGCCAGAGGAGCGGATCACGCAGTGCCTTCACGCGTCACCTCCCCGGCCAGCAGATCGCGAAAATGCAGGCTGCCGCACGGCGCCCCCCGGACATCCGCGACGGGCAGGACTTCGCACCGGCGCGCGACAAACGCGGAGAGGGCATCCCGCAGGCTCATCTGCTCCTGTAGCGGTTCCCCGCCGGGCGGTGCATTCTCCCGACGCATATAGTCTCCGACCGTCCGCAGGGAGAGCAGCCTGACGCCCAGCTCGCTGCGGCCAAAAAACTCGCGCACAAAGTCATTCTTCGGGCTGGTCAGCAGCGCAAGCGGCGCGCCCTGCTGCACCACCTCGCCGTGGTCCATCAGCACCAGATGGTCGGCCAGGCGCAGGGCTTCATCTATATCGTGCGTCACGAGGACGATGGTTCGACCAAGAATGCGGTGAATGCGGGTCATCTCCGTTTGCAGCGCCCCGCGCGTAACGGGATCCAGCGCGCCAAAGGGTTCATCCATCAGCAGCACCTGCGGGTTAGCCGCCAGCGCGCGCGCCACGCCCACGCGCTGCTGTTGCCCACCGGAGAGCTGGTGAGGATAGCGGTCGCGCAACGCGGGCTCCAGCCCCAGCAGAGACATCAGTTCATCAACGCGGTCAGCGATTTTAGCCCGCGACCATTTCTCCAGCTGCAGCACGGTGGCGATGTTCTGTGCCACCGTCCAGTGCGGAAACAGGCCGATAGACTGAATGGCATAGCCCATTCGGCGGCGCAGATCCAGCACCGGCAGGCTGCGGATCTCTTCCCCGGCAAAGCGAATTAACCCGCTGTCATGCTCCACCAGCCGGTTGATCATCTTCAGCGTGGTGGATTTTCCCGAGCCCGAAGTGCCAATCAGCACGGAAAATGCCCCCTCGGCAAAGTTCAGGTTCAGATGGCTTGCCGCCGGGCGGCCGGCAAAGGTTTTACTCACATCATGAAATTCAATCATTGGCTCTTCTCCTGAGCAGCGCGAGCCATAAGGCAAACAGCGCGTCGACGACAACCGCCAGCGCAATGGTAGGGACTACGCCTAACAACACCAGATCGAGGGCACTGCTCAGCAGCCCCTGGAACACCAGCGCGCCAAAGCCGCCCGCTCCAATCAGCGCGGCAATCACCGCCATGCCAACGATCTGAACCGCCACCACCCGCAAGCTGCGCAGCAGCAGGGGCAGCGCCAGCGGGAGCTGAATCTTCCAGAAACACTGTCGCGCGCTCATCCCCATCGCATGGGCGCTTTCCAGCACATCCGGCGCAACCTGGCTTAAGCCGGCGACCACGCCGCGCACCAGCGGGAGCAGCGCGTACAGCACCAGCGCAATCAGCGCGGGCGTTAACCCCGTTCCGGCGATACCCACCGCGCCCAGCGCGGGAAACGACTTCACCAGCCCGGCCAGGGGGGCAATCAGCAGGCCAAACAGCGCAACGGAGGGAATGGTCTGGATGACGTTGAGCACGGCAAAGATGCTACCCTGACGTGAGGGATGACGATAACACCACATGCCGAGCGGTATCCCGATCAGCAGGGCCGGGATCAGCGTGCCGAAAAGGATCGTCAGATGTTGCGCCAGGGCATCATCAAACACCTCCTGACGGTTGGCGTACTCTTTTAACAGCGAGAGGTTGTTCAGTTCACCGCTGAACAATAACAGCAGCGGAATAGACCATATCTGCGCATTAAGCACCCAGCGCCAGACAGAACTGGCGATGAGACGACGAATCGCATCGCTGCTGGCCAGTAAACACAAAGCCAGCCAGAGCCACAGGCCGCTGCCTGGCGTGGTTCTCGCCAGCGGACTTTCCGCCGAGGCCATATGCGTTGCCGCCAGCCCGGCGCTCCAGAACAGCGTGATAAAGAGACCTTCCGAGAGCAGCAGCGTCAGCCACTGCGCCGTTCGCCCTTGCCAGAGCGACAGTCCAACCCACGCGGCCAGCGCAGCCGCCAGCCACCACGGCGTGAACGACCATACGTCCCAGAGAGCACGCCCTTCCCCCGACATCAGGCGGTTAGGCGCGACGTTCACAAACGGTAACGCGACCGCCGCGATGGCCACGCAGGCCAACAGCAGCAGTACGCGGTTATGACATTTTATTGGCACAGCCCTTTCCCGTTACTTCACAAGCCCTTGTTGTTTCAGGAAGTCGGCGGCCACTTTTTTGGCATCCAGTCCCTCGACGGCAATGCTGGCATTCAGCTGTTGCAGCGTTTTTTCATCCAGCTTTTCGAAGACCGGTTTGAGCCATTCCGCAATATCCGGGTAGGCTTTCAGCACCGCCTCACGCACAACCGGGGTTGGAGCGTAGATCGGCTGAACGCCTTTTGGATCGGTCAGGGTTTGCAGGCCCAGCGCCGCGACCGGGCCGTCGGTGCCGTAGGCCATCGCCGCGTTAACGCCGGAGGTTTGCTGCGCCGCCGCCTTAATGGTTACCGCCGTATCTCCGCCCGCCAGCGAGAGCAGTTGCGCCTGGTCGAGCTTGAAGTCGTACGCTTTTTCGAATGCAGGGAGCGCGTCGGGACGCTCGATAAACTCCGCGGACGCCGCGAGCTTGAAGTCGCCCTTCTCTTTCAGGTAGCGGCTGAGATCCGCAAGCGAGGTGAGCTTCCCTTTCTCCGCCACGTCCTTACGCACGGCGATAGTCCAGGTGTTGTTGGCCGGGGCCGGGGTCAGCCAGACCAGCTTGTTCTGTTCCGCGTCGAGTTTTTTGACTTTTTCATAGCCAGCTTTGGCGTTTTTCCATGCCGGATCGTTCTCTTCTTTAAAGAAGAACGCGCCGTTGCCGGTATATTCAGGATAGATATCCAGCTCGCCGGAGGTAATCGCGCCGCGCACGACGGGCGTTGTGCCCAGCTGAACTTTATTGACGGTTTTCACGCCGTGGCTTTCCAGCACCTGGAGAATAATATTCCCGAGCAGCGCGCCCTCGGTATCGATCTTTGAGCCCACTTTTACCGGCTCCGCCGCCTGTAACGGCAGGCTTAGCGCCGCGAGTAGCGCCGCAGAAACTACCATCCCCGATTTAATCGTCATTCCGCTATCCTCATTTTTTTGCTGCCTTTTTCAGAGGCTTGAGAGAAAAGCGTAGCTTAAAACGGCGGATTTACCCGGCAAAATGCCTTTTTAGCATAAGGTAAGACGCATCCCCCGATGGACGGGGGATGCAAAGGAGGGAAAGGTTACAGCAGCTCGAACTCGCCTTTATTTACGCGGGCGGAATCCACCCCGATAAAGACGTTAAACTTGCCCGGTTCCGCATCATATTTCATCTGCTGGTTCCAGAACTTCAGCGCATCCACGTCAATCGGGAAGCTGATAGTTTTGGTTTCGCCAGGCTTGAGATTGACCTTCTCAAAGCCGCGCAGCTGCTTCACAGGACGGCTCATCGAGGCGGTGACATCCTGCACGTACATCTGAATCACCGTTGCCCCTTCACGCTTGCCGGTGTTGGTCACCTCGACGCTGGCGGTGACCTTGCCGTCACGCTTCAGGCTCGGCGCCGACATTTTCACCTCAGAGACCTTGAAGGTGGTGTAGCTCAGGCCATAACCAAACGGGTAGAGCGGGCCGTTAGCTTCGTCAAAGTAACGAGACGTGTATTTGTTCGGCTTGTCGGCGTTGTACGGGCGGCCGGTGTTCAGGTGGCTGTAGTAAACCGGGATCTGCCCGACGGAGCGCGGGAAGGACATCGGCAGCTTGCCCGACGGGTTGTAATCGCCAAACAATACGTCGGCGATGGCGTTACCGCCTTCGGTGCCGGCGAACCAGGTTTCCAGAATGGCGTCAGCCTGCTGGTCCTCTTTCACCAGCGCCAGCGGACGACCGTTCATCAGCACCAGCACCAGCGGCTTGCCGGTCGCTTTCAGGGCGGCGATCAGATCGCGCTGGCTCTGCGGGATGGTAATGTCGGTACGGCTGGAGGCTTCGTGCGCCATACCCTGCGCTTCCCCCACAACCGCGACAACGACGTCAGACTGCTTCGCCGCGTTGACCGCTTCGTCGATCATCTCCTTCGGCGTACGCGGATCGACCTTCACCGCTTCCTCGTACTGGTTGAGGAAGGTGACGATGTCTTTATCGTCGGTGACGTTCGCCCCTTTGGCGTACACCACTTTGGCGTTTTCACCGACGGCGCTCTTGATGCCGGTCAGGACGGTAACGGACTGATCGGCCACGCCCGCGGCAGACCAGCTCCCCATCACGTCGCGCTTGCTGTCAGCCAGCGGGCCGACCACAGCAATAGTGCCGGATTTTTTCAGCGGCAGCGTGTCGAGGCGGTTCTTCAGCAGCACCAGGCTTTCGCGCGCCACTTCACGCGCTTCTTTGCGATGCAGGCGGCTTTCGGCGTTAGTATCCGCCGGATCAGAATCTTTCGGCCCCAGGTGGCTGTACGGATCGTTAAACAGCCCCATGTCATATTTCACGTTCAGCACGTGGCGCGCGGCATCGTCCAGCTCCGCCATCGTTACCTTGCCGCTCTTCACCAGCCCCGGCAGGTATTTGCTGTAGTACTCGTCGCTCATGCTCATGTTGATGCCGGACTTGAGCGCCACGCGCACCGCGTCTTCCGGATCGGACGCCGTGCCGTGCTTGATCAGCTCTTTAATCGCGCCGTGGTCGGAAACGGTGATGCCCTTAAAGCCCCACTGGTCGCGCAGCACGTCTTTCAGCAGCCAGGAATCGGAGGTCGCAGGCGTGCCGTTCAGCGAGTTCAGCGCCACCATCACCGCGCCGCTGCCCGCATCCAGCCCTGCCTTGTACGGCGGCATGTAGTCGTTAAACAGGCGCTGTGGGCTCATGTCGACGGTGTTGTACTCTTTACCGCCTTCCACGGCGCCGTAGGCCGCGAAGTGTTTAACGCTGGTCATCACCGAGTAGCGGTCCGCCGGGCTCTTGCCCTGCATCGCTTCCACCATGGTTTTGCCCATCGTGGCCGTTAAATAGGTATCTTCACCGAAGCCTTCCGAGGCGCGGCCCCAGCGCGGATCGCGCGAGACGTCCACCATCGGTGCCCAGGTCATGTTCAGGCCGTCGTCCGCCGCTTCATAGGCCGACACGCGCCCGACGGTTTTCACCGCGTCGAGGTTAAATGAGGAGGCTAAGCCGAGGCTGATCGGGAAGACGGTGCGCTGGCCGTGCACCACGTCATAGGCGAAGAACAGCGGGATTTTCAGGCGGCTGAGCTGCATCACCTGATCCTGCATGGCGCGGATATCCTGGCGGGTGACGGTGTTAAAAATCGCGCCCACCTGGTTCTCTTTGATCATCTCGCGGATGGCCTCTTTCGGGTTATCCGGGCCAACGCTGATCAGACGCAGCTGGCCGATTTTTTCATCGACCGTCATCTTCTTAAGCAACTCCGTGACAAACGCGTCGCGGGCTTCAGGCGTGAGCGGGTGATTACCAAACAAATCCTCTGCCAGCGCAGGTTGCAGCGCCAGGCTGACGGCGACACCTACAGAACATAGCCATTTCATGTTGTTATTCTCTCTCATCAATAACCGTGGGAAGCACCCGGCCAGACCGTGCGAAAAGCGCAGTGTGCCATAAACCCTCTGAACGTTGCAGGGTTATTCTCTGATTTTTCTCGTGAATACTCGACCGCTGAACAGTTAATCGCGCTATGCTTTACAGCGAGAAATTTGCCCCACCACAAGGAGTGGAAGATGTCTTCTGTTCGAACTGACGATAACAAAACATTTATTAACGAACTGTCGCGCCTGGTTGGCTCCTCTCACCTGCTTACCGACCCGGCCAAAACCGCCCGCTACCGTAAGGGTTTCCGCTCCGGCCAGGGCGACGCGCTGGCGGTGGTCTTCCCCGGCACGCTGCTGGAGCTGTGGCGCGTGCTGAGCGCCTGCGTTGCGGCGGACAAGATTATTTTAATGCAGGCGGCCAACACCGGCCTGACCGAAGGTTCCACGCCGAACGGCAACGATTACGATCGCGATATCGTGATTATCAGCACCCTGCGCCTCGACAAGCTGCACCTGCTGGACAAAGGCGAGCAGGTGCTCGCGTTCCCGGGCACCACGCTCTACTCGCTGGAAAAAGCGCTTAAGCCGCTGGGCCGCGAGCCGCACTCGGTGATCGGCTCCTCCTGCATTGGCGCCTCGGTGGTGGGTGGGATCTGCAATAACTCCGGCGGCTCGCTGGTGCAGCGCGGCCCGGCCTATACCGAAATGTCACTTTTTGCCCGCATTGATGAAAACGGCAAGCTGACGCTGGTGAACCACCTGGGCATCGATCTGGGCGTGACGCCGGAACAGATCCTCAGCAAGCTCGACGACGACCGCGTGAGGGACGAAGACGTGCAGCACGATGATCGCCACGCGCACGACCACGATTACATCACCCGTGTACGCGATATCGAGGCCGATACCCCGGCGCGCTACAACGCCGATCCGGATCGCCTGTTTGAATCGTCCGGCTGCGCGGGCAAGCTGGCGGTTTTTGCGGTGCGTCTCGACACCTTCCCGGCAGAGAAAAAGCAGCAGGTATTTTACATCGGCACCAATCAGCCTGAGGTCCTGACCAAAATTCGTCGCCATATTCTGGGCGAATTCACCCACCTGCCGGTGGCGGGCGAGTACATGCATCGGGATATTTACGACATCGCGGAGCGCTACGGGAAAGACACCTTCCTGATGATCGATAAGCTTGGCACCGACAAAATGCCGTTCTTCTTCACCATGAAGGGACGCACCGACGCGATGCTGGAGAAAGTGCCGCTGTTCAAGCCCCACTTTACCGACCGCTTTATGCAGAAGCTGGGCAACGTGTTCCCTGCGCATCTGCCGGAGCGAATGAAAACCTGGCGTGATAAGTACGAACATCACCTGCTGCTGAAAATGGCCGGGGACGGGATCGCCGAAGCGCAGAGCTGGCTGACCGAGTTCTTCAGGACGGCTGAGGGTGATTTCTTTGCCTGCACGCCGGAAGAAGGCAGCAAAGCCTTCCTGCACCGCTTCGCCGCGGCGGGTGCCGCTATCCGTTACCAGGCGGTGCATTCCGAAGAGGTGGAAGATATTCTGGCGCTGGATATCGCCCTGCGACGCAACGACACCGAATGGTTTGAGCATCTGCCGCCGGAAATCGACAGCAAGCTGGTGCATAAGCTCTATTACGGCCACTTTATGTGCTACGTCTTCCATCAGGACTACATCGTCAAAAAAGGGGTAGATGCTCATGAACTGAAGGAGCAGATGCTCGCCCTGCTGCGCGAGCGTGGCGCACAATATCCTGCGGAACATAACGTCGGGCATCTTTATAAAGCCCCTGACGCCCTTAAGCAGTTTTATCGCGAGAATGACCCTACAAACAGCATGAACCCCGGAATCGGGAAAACAACGCGGAAGAAATTCTGGAAAGAGAGTGCAGACGCGGAGCAGCGCATAACGCAAGCGTCTGATTAAACCCTACAGCCAAATTTGAGAGATTGTTTCGCGCGCCTTAATCGTAATAGAGTAGCGGTCTGTCGCCGGAGAAATGTTTCTCCGGCATTCTATAACGAGGAGCAGGCGCATCATGTCGGCTGTTGATGTTTTATCCGAAACCGAACTGGAAGTGCGCGACGCCCTTCCCGATGATGTGCATGCCATCGCCGCCATCTATGCCTGGCATGTGCTTCACGGACGCGCGTCATTCGAAGAAGTCCCCCCCACCATCGACGAAATGCGTCAGCGCATGAAAAGCGTGGCCGAGAACGGTTTACCGTGGCTCATCGCGCTCTATCGCGGCATCGTGGTGGGCTATTGTTACGCCACCCCTTATCGACCGCGTCAGGCCTATCGCTATACTCTGGAAGAGTCGATTTACGTGGATGCCAGCATCACCGGACGCGGTTTTGGCACCGCATTAATGAACGCGCTGATCGCGCGCTGCGAGCAGGGCCCGTGGCGGCAGATGATTGCCGTTGTGGGAGATGGCAATAATAATTCCGGCTCGTTACGGCTGCATAAAAAACACGGCTTTGAGATTGTCGGTCAGCTTCGCAGCGTGGGGTATAAGAAAGGCGACTGGCGGGATACGGTGATAATGCAGCGCCCACTCAACGATGGGGACTGGACGCTGCCGGAATAAACGCAGTGCGGTCTGGTGCCCTCACCCCGGCCCTCTCCCACAGGAAGAGGGAGAAAACATAAAAAACGGTAACGCATGTTACCGTTTTGCTTTTACCTAATCGTTTTGCGCCGTCGCCATCTGCTCCGCTTTCTGCTTTTTATAGGTCAATGCTGCAGCCGGAACGGGCTGCACTTTCCCGGTCTCAATCCAGGTCCGCAGGCGGCTCGCATCCGCGAAGTGGGTATATTTCCCGAAGGCATCCATCACCACCAGCGCCACCGGCTTACCGTTAAACACGGTGCGCATCACCAGGCAGTGGCCTGCCGCATTGGTAAACCCGGTTTTGGTTAACTGAATATTCCAGTTCTCGCGGTACACCAGATGGTTCGTGTTGCGAAACGGTAGCGTGTAAGACGGATTCGAGAATGTCGCCATGTCCTCACGCGTGGTGCTGAGCTGGCCGAGCAGCGGGTACTGCTTGCTGGCAATCAGCAGTTTCGTCAGATCGCGGGCCGTGGAGACGTTGTTAATCGACAGCCCCGTCGGTTCAACAAAATGAGTATTGCTCATCCCCAGCGCTTTGGCTTTGGCGTTCATCGCGCGGATAAAGGCATCGTAACCGCCAGGATAGTGGTGCGCCAGACTTGCCGCCGCACGGTTTTCGGACGACATCAGCGCCAGCAGCAGCATATTTTTACGGCTGATTTCACTGTGCAGGCGCACGCGAGAGTAGATCCCTTTCATCTCCGGCGTGTGGCTGATATCCACTTTCAGCTTTTCGTCCAGCGGCAGGCGAGCATCAAGCACCACCATCGCGGTCATTAATTTGGTTATTGAGGCGATCGGGCGCACCAGGTCCGGGTGGCTGGCGTAAATCACCTTATTGGTGTTGAGATCAACAATCATCGCGCTGCCGGACGCAATTTGCGGCTGAGCAGCAGCGGTGGTCACCGCGGGCGTTTTGGCGACGGCTGGCACGGCAGCGGACGCGCCCAGCAGCAGCGCCAGGCTAAGTAAGGAGACACGAAATTTCAGCATGGTGAGACTTCTGATAATTATTCACGCACGTAATGACGTACACCGCCTGCGTCGACGGATAAACACAGGCTGGCTTCGGCATCATAGCGGTCACCGTGCTTTGTCGCCAGCGGATAATCGTGAACAGATGCTGCATTGCTGGCATTTACGCCAGCAATGCAGTGAGCTTAGAAGAGACGGTATCCATAACCCCAAAGAATAACTGTCAGTGCCAGTAACACCTCCAGTACCAGCACCCCGATGGCAAGCGTGGAACCGGAGAAGCTCAGGCCCTCTTCTTTATTGATATTCAGGAAGGTTGGAACGCCCAGATACAGCAGATAACCGGTGTAAAAGAGCGCAACAGTACCGATCAGCGCGCACAGCCAGACCAGTGGATAGAGCGCAACAATACCGCTTAAGAACAGCGGGGTCGCGACGTATCCGGCGAAGACCATACAGTGTGCCAGCGATGGGCGCTGTGGGTAGTTACGCGCCATCCAGTGAATGACGCGCCCCATGACCGCCACCCCTGCCAGCATCAGGCCATAAAAGAGAATGGCCAGATAAAGCCCGGTAAACCAGGAGAGCTGAACCACGGTACCGTCACCGAAGTTCCAGCCGATTTGTGTTGTGCCAATAAACGCGCATATTACCGGCACCGCGGCCATCAGCAGCACATGGTGGGTGTAATGATGCGAGACCGTTTCGTTCTCACTTTTGATGACATGCATTTCACGATCGGGATGGGAGAAAAGTCCCCAGACATGGTTCATAGCGCCCCCTTGTTGTCGGCCCGTCAGCGATACCTTAAGTATAATGCAGGCTTTAGATTATTTTATGTACAGTGGGAAATTTCCGTTGATTGCCGCGCGGTTGATTCATGGGGTATATGATTAAACGAGGTACGCAGAGGGAGATAACCGTTACGTAATGGATATTAACGCACTCATTGAACAATATGGATATGCCGCGCTGGTCATCGGCAGCGTGGCGGAAGGTGAAACCATCACGCTGCTGGGCGGCGTCGCCGCGCATCAGGGCTTACTGAAGTTTCCGCTGGTCGTCGCTGCGGTCGCGCTGGGCGGCATGATTGGCGATCAGCTGCTCTACTTCCTGGGGCTGCGCTTTGGCCCGACGCTGCTCAAGCGTTTCGTTAAACACAAAAAGAAAATCAACCGCGCGCAGCGCCTGATCCAGCGTCACCCTTATCTGTTCGTCATAGGCACCCGCTTTATGTACGGCTTCAGGATTATCGGACCGATACTGATTGGTGCCAGCCGCCTGCCGCCAAAAATTTTCCTGCCGCTGAATATTGTTGGCGCGATAGCCTGGGCGCTGATCTTCACGACGCTTGGTTACGTGGGTGGCGAAGTGATTGGCCCGTGGCTGCATAACCTTGACCAACACCTGAAGCACTGGGCGTGGTTGATTCTGGTGGTTGTGGCGGTGATTGGGGTCAGGCTGTGGATGCGGCACAGAGAGAAGAAGCGGGATGAGGAGTGAGTCAGCCTGGTGCCCCTCCCCCCTTTGGGGAGAGGGGAAACCTGTTACCCTTCCGGCTTAAACTGCGGATTCGCCAGCATAAAGCCCCCGTCGACGATAAACGATTGCCCTGTGGTATAGCTGGCGTCGCTGTCACACAGCCACGCCACCAGGCTGGCGATTTCTTTGGTGTGGCCCGGCCTTGCCAGCGGGATTTCCGGCATTGACCCTTCCTTCACTTCGCTGTCGTCCATATCGTTCATCGGCGTGGCAATGGCCCCCGGCGCGACGGCGTTCACCAGAATCTTGTGCTTCACCAGCTCCATCGCCATCGATTTGGTTAAGCCGCCGAGCGCGTGTTTCGCAGCCGTGTAAGCGCTGGCATCAGGCAGCGGCGTGTGCTCATGCACCGAGGTGATGTTCACAATCCGCCCCCCTTCCCCCTGCTTCACCATCTGCCGTGCCGCAATCTGCGAGCAGAGAAACGCGCCGTCCACGTCGACGGTAAAAATGTTCCGCCAGTCATCAAACGCCATCTCAAGAAATGGCGCTTTGGTCATCGCTCCGGCATTGTTAACCAGCACGTCCAGCCGGCCGAAACGTGCAATCAGCGTTTCAATAGCATCAGCGCCGTCCGGGAGCGTGCTTAAATCAAGATGGATAGCCTCTGCGCGCTGCCCATGCGCTTCAACTTCACGGCAGGTTTCCAGAGCCCCTTTTTCATCCGAATGCCAGGTGACGCCAATATCAAACCCGCGCTCTGCCAGCATCAGCGCCGTGGTTTTACCGATCCCGGAATCCGATGCGGTTACAATCGCTACTCTGTTCATACTCACCTCCAGAAAAACTGCAAAGAGGTAAGTATAGATAATGGCCCTGTTTAGCCATGATGATAGCCGCCGCCCAGCGCTGACGTCAGCTGCAGCGTGGCGTCGAGATACTGGCCTTTCAACATGACGCCTTCGAGATGCTCTTTCAGTGCCGGGATTCTGGCCTCGCTGACCCGCGAACCGGCAATAATACCTGCGCTAAAACGCGCCTGCGCCAGCGCCACCACGCGCGCCGCGTCTTTTTCGATCTGCTGCTGGTGACGATTTTTTGCCGTCAGGGTTTCAACTTCGCTTGCCGTACGCGCCACCTGATTCACCGCCTCCACCACCGCTTTGTTGTAGTTCGCGACCGAGAGGTTATTCTGCGCCTGGGCGATATCCAGATTAGCGTTCAGCCTGCCGCTGTCGAAGATTGGCAGCGTCAGTCCGGCAGTCACGCCCATCTGCTGGGCTGAAGAGCGGAACAGATCGCTCAGGTGCAGGGCATCCTGCTGTAAGAACGCCATCAGGTTGACGTCAGGATAGAACGCCGCTCTGGCGGCTTCCACCTCGCTCATGGAGGCTTCGATATACCAGTGCGCTTCCTGCAGATCCGGTCGACGAGCCAGCAGTTCATAGCCGAGCGTTGACGGTAGCGAGGCTTCTGCTGCAGGCAACGGGTGGCGCGTAAGGTGTGTCGCCGGGGTGCCGGTCAGCGCATCCAGACGCGCTTCAATGGCCTTCATTTTGCCCTTTACGTCGGCCAGCTGTTCATTAGTCTTACTGGCGTGTATATCGGTTTCGACGCCCTCCACCGAGGAGGTAATACCGTGCTGATACAGTTCGCGATCGGCGTCGATAATATTTTCCTGCTCCTGTTTAATCCGGGTAAGAACTTCCCCTGCTTCGGCCTGGGTCTGCCACGCCCAGTAAAGGCGCGCAACGCTGGTTGAAAGCAGCTGACGGGTCTGCTCCAGCTCCGCTTTTTGCGCATTCACTTTACCGATACGCGCTGCAATCCGGGCGCGGTTTTTTCCCCATAGGTCGAGATCCCAGCCCGCCGTCAGGCCAAAGGTGCCGTTGGTATACCATGGGCCGGTGGTGCCCGCCGCCGGGTCGGTTAGGGCAAACGGCCCCATCAGCCCCTCTGCCGACATTTTTTGCCGTTCAACATCCGCTGAAAAATCCATTTGTGGGCCATCGGCTGCGATAGCGGCTCTGGCCTGCGCTTCGGCAAGCGTAATGCGCTGCCGGGCAATTTGCATATCGGGCGCATCCGCTATGGCTTTGGCAATAAGCGAATTTAACTGCGGGTCGTTATATTCTTTCCACCATTCATTTTTCGGCCAGTCCGCATGACGAAGTTGGGTATTAACGGACGCGGCTGTCGTTTGCGTTTGAATTGGCGACACCGTGGAATGTTCCGGTGCGCAGGCAGCCAGCATAAAAACAAGGGGAGCACTCAGAGATAAAATAAGAAAACGTTTCATTACGCCATGCACTCAAAAAAATAAAGGCGCAACTTACGCTTGATGACGCGCTATTTTTTAGTAACGCGTGGCAATCCGCAAATTGTCATACACTTACATACTCGGCAAAATATTCACCGAGTGAATTATTTATTTTTAAATATAACTGCCGATTATTTTGACTGTATAACCCGCGCAATATCAGCCGACGTTTGCAGCGTGCGGATCTCCTGAAATAATCCCAGCGCTTCGCTGTACTCTTTGCGTAAATAACTCAGCCACTGTTTAATTCGCGCGACGTGATACAAACCGGTGTCGCCCTGCTTCTCCAGACGGCTGTATTTTTGCAGCAGCGTCACCACGTCTGCCCACGGCATCCGCGGCTCGTTATATTTCACCACCCGGCTGAGGTTCGGCACGTTCAGCGCGCCGCGGCCAATCATCACCGCATCGCAGCCGGTGGCTTTCAGGCACGCCTGCGCGCTCTCGTAATCCCAGATTTCGCCGTTGGCGATCACCGGAATAGTAAGTCGTTTGCGGATTTCACCAATCGCCTGCCAGTTAATGCGCTCGGCTTTGTAGCCGTCTTCTTTAGTGCGGCCATGCACCACCAGCTCGGTGGCCCCGGCCTGCTGCACCGCATCGGCAATTTCAAACTGTCGGGCGTCGCTGTCCCACCCCAGGCGCACCTTAACCGTCACCGGCAAATGCGAGGGCACGGCCTCACGCATGGCTTTCGCGCCGCGGTAAATCAGCTCAGGATCTTTCAGCAACGTCGCTCCACCGCCGCTGCCGTTTACCAGCTTCGACGGGCAGCCGCAGTTAAGATCCACCCCGTAAGAGCCAAGCGCTACCGCGCGGGCGGCATTTTCCGCCAGCCATTCAGGATACTGGCCGAGCAGCTGAATACGCACCAGCGTACCGGAAGGGGTCCGACTCTGGCGATGCAGTTCAGGGCAGAGACGATAGAATGACTTTTCTGGCAGCAACATATCGACCACGCGCAGGAACTCCGTCACGCAGAGATCGTAGTCGTTCACCTCGGTCAGAAGCTCGCGCACGAGGGAGTCGAGCACGCCTTCCATTGGGGCCAGTAAAACACGCATAGCAGTACCTGTGAAAAAAGACGCGCTATAGTAGCCGCTCTCTATATCGCTGGGAAGCGCTTCTGTTCAGGCAGAAAGTCACCCGGCGTTGCCCCAACAATAGCGCGAAACGCCGCCGCAAATGCCGCCGGGCCGGAAAACCCCAGCATCCAGGCCACCTGCTTAACCGGGTATCCGTTGGCGAGGAGATCCAGCGAGGCACAAATCCTTGCGCGCTGTCGCCAGGCCCGGAAGCTAAAGCCGGTATCGTTGATAAACGCACGTGAAAATGTGCGTTCAGACATCGCGGCCCGTTCCGCCAGCCTTTCCAGAGAGAGATCCCAGAGATTGTTGGCAATGATGTCACAGGCCACGCGATGTAAGCGCTCATCCACGGGCATCGGCAGTTCGGCAGAAATCTGCTGCGTCTCGCTGAGGATGTCGAGCAGCAAAACGGCCATGCTGCGCTGGCTTGCCGGCCGGTATTCCGCGCTGAACAGCCCGGCAATCAGCTCTTTGAACAACGCTGTGGCCATAATCACGTGAACCTCGTCTTTCCGCTTAAAAGGTTCGCATTGCGAAATCAGTGCCGGGCTAAACCAGACCGCGCGAAGCTCCGTTGCGGATAACACGCTGTAGGTATGCTCCTGTAAGGGAGGGATCCACAGCGCGCGCTGCGGCGGTATGACCCAGCGTTTGCTGCCGGTTTCAACCAGCATAACCCCCTTAATGGCAAACAAAAGTTGTCCCTGCGAATGCTGGTGAGGCGGATCGACTTCGCCGCGCGTATAGCGAATTGCCCCTCTTGACCATCCGATAGCATCGTCGTGAATTGGCGTTTTATCGATAACGGTTGGCATTTCACATTCCCCCCTTCCTCTTATGATGCTGCTTGTACACGTAACCAGAGAGAGACGCAATGCACATCCATTTTATTATTCATGAACATTTCGAGGCGCCAGGCGCCTATGAAATCTGGGGGAAAAGTCGCGGCTGCAGTCTGAGCTACACCAGAGTGTATCAGGGCGAACCTTTACCTGAGGAACTGGGGGGCACAGACCTGCTTATCATCATGGGAGGCCCGCAATCCCCCGCCACCACGCTTGAGGAATGCCCCTGGTTTGATGCGCAGGCGGAAAAGGCACTCATCAGCCGCGCGATAGAGGCAGGTAAAACGGTGATAGGCGTTTGTCTGGGCTCACAGCTTATCGGCGAAGCGCTGGGCGCAGCGTTTTGCCACAGCCCGGAAAAAGAGATCGGCAAATTTCCCGTCAGGCTCACAGATGCAGGCAAGGCGAACCCGCTGTTTGAGGACTTTGGCAGCGTGCTGAACGTCGGTCACTGGCATAACGATATGCCTGGGTTGACGCCGCAGGCTAAGGTTCTGGCTTACAGCGAGGGTTGTCCCCGCCAGATCGTGCAATACAGCGAACGGGTTTACGGTTTCCAGTGCCATATGGAGCTGACGCCGGAGGTGGTAGAGTTGCTGATTGAGCATTCGCAGAATGACCTCCGCCGTGCGGGTGAATTCCGTTTTGTCGAAACGGCGGAAAAACTCCGCTCGCATGATTATCGCGAAATGAACCAGGTGCTGTTTTCTTTTCTCGATAAACTGACCGCCTGACGCTGATGCCTTCTCTGGCGCGTTACTTCGCCAGCGCAATCCCTTTCCTCTAAACTGTAGCCTGCACCAATAAGGTGATACCGGACGTTCCATTCCGGAATGTCTGGTATGCTCAAAATTCATGATGTGATCCGTGGCACATTTTCGGGTTTAATTGTATGATGAATGCGTTTCAGCAAGGACTATCACCATGAGCAAATCATTGAACATTATCTGGCAATATCTGCGCGCATTCGTCCTGATTTACGCCTGCCTGTATGCCGGCATTTTCATCGCGTCGCTGCTGCCTATCACCATTCCCGGCAGCATTATCGGTATGCTGATCCTCTTCGTTTTACTGGCGCTGCAAATTCTGCCTGCAAAGTGGGTCAACCCAGGCTGCTTCGTCCTCATTCGCTATATGGCGCTGCTGTTCGTGCCTATCGGGGTGGGCGTCATGCAGTATTTTGATTTGCTCAAGGCGCAGTTCGGCCCGATTGTCGTTTCCTGCGCGGTCAGCACGCTGGTGGTTTTCCTGGTGGTGAGCTGGAGTTCTCATCTGGTACATGGCGAACGCAACGTGGTCGGGGAGAAAACAAAAAAATGATGGCTAATATCTGGTGGTCACTGCCGTTAACCCTGCTGGTATTCTTCGCCGCGCGCAAGCTTGCCGCACGATTTAAAATGCCCTTGCTGAACCCCCTGCTGGTGGCGATGGTGGTGATTATTCCCTTCCTGCTGCTCACCGGCATTCCTTATGAGCGTTACTTTGCAGGCAGCAAAATCTTAAACGACCTCCTGCAGCCCGCCGTTGTCGCGCTTGCCTTTCCTTTATATGAGCAGCTGCACCAGATCCGCGCACGGTGGAAGTCCATCATTACTATCTGTTTTGTGGGAAGCCTGGTGGCGATGATCACCGGCACGTCGGTGGCGCTGTTGATGGGGGCCTCCCCGCAAATTGCCGCCTCTATCCTGCCTAAATCAGTGACCACGCCTATCGCGATGGCGGTAGGCGGCAGCCTCGGCGGTATTCCGGCCATCAGCGCGATGTGCGTGATTTTCGTCGGTATTCTCGGCGCAGTTTTTGGCCACACTCTGCTGAACTGGATGCGTATTCGCACCAAAGCAGCGCGCGGGCTGTCGATGGGCACCGCCTCGCACGCGCTGGGTACCGCCCGCTGCGCGGAGCTGGACTATCAGGAAGGGGCGTTTAGCTCGCTTGCGCTGGTGATCTGCGGGATTATCACCTCCCTACTCGCCCCGTTCATTTTCCCGCTGATTCTGGCGGTGATGGGCTAAAATTTGCGATGCGTCGCGCAAATTTCGTTTTGATTTCATAAGTTGCATACATAATGAGATGTGGATCACATATAAAGACCTTGCGGCTCCGTAAACTACCGATCCATTAACCTTTATGAGGCAAACGCCATGCACCCACGTTTTCAAGCTGCCTTCGCTCAGCTTGCAGAGAATTTGCAGTCAGCCCTGGCTCCCGTTCTGGCAGATGCACATTTCCCCGCCCTGCTGACGGCGGAGCAGGTCACGGTGCTTAAACAGGCAACCGGGCTGGATGAAGACGCGCTGGCTTTCGCACTGCTGCCCCTGGCTGCCGCCTGCGCCCGGGCCGATCTTTCCCACTTCAACGTCGGCGCCATCGCGCGCGGCGTCAGCGGAACCTGGTACTTCGGCGGGAACATGGAGTTCCTCGGCGCAACCATGCAGCAGACCGTTCACGCCGAGCAGAGCGCCATCAGCCACGCCTGGCTGCGCGGTGAGAAAGCCCTGAGCGCCATCACCGTAAACTACACCCCATGCGGCCACTGCCGCCAGTTTATGAACGAGCTGAACAGCGGGCTGCAGCTGCGCATTAACCTGCCGGGCCGCGCGCCGCACACGCTGGGGGACTACCTGCCTGACGCCTTCGGCCCGAAAGATCTTGAGATTAAAACGCTGCTGATGGACGAGCAGGATCACGGTTTCGCCCTGTCCGGCGATGACCTGAACCAGGCGGCCATACGCGCGGCGAACAAGAGCCACACCCCGTACAGCAAGTCCCCGAGCGGCGTGGCACTGCAGTGCCGCGATGGCCGTATCTTCACCGGCAGCTATGCGGAAAACGCCGCGTTTAACCCAACGCTGCCGCCGCTGCAGGGCGCACTCAACCTGCTGAGCCTGAACGGCTACGATTATCCGGACATTCAGCGTGCCGTTCTGGCCGAAAAGGCCGATGCGCCGCTGATTCAGTGGGATGCCACCGCCGCAACGCTCAAGGCGTTAGGCTGCACGACGATCGACCGCGTCCTGCTGGCGTAAACCTTCCGGCGGACAGAAATGTCCGCCACGTTGCTGAAAAACCCCTCAGTTGAGTCGCTGTTTCTTGCGCTAACCAGGCGGGTAAAGTAGCCTGAGTTAAATTTCATCCACGAACGAGCCATCTTCATGTTAAAGCGCGTTTTTTACAGCCTGTCTGTCCTGGTCGGCATACTGCTGTTTATCGTGCTGGGTCTCGACCGCTGGATGAGCTGGAAAACGGCCCCCTACATCTTTGATGACCTGCAGGACCTGCCTTATCGTCAGGTGGGCGTGGTGCTCGGCACCGCCAAGTATTACCGCACAGGGGTGATCAACCAGTATTACCGCTACCGCATTCAGGGCGCGCTGAACGCCTACAACAGCGGCAAGGTAAACTACCTGCTGCTGAGCGGCGATAACGCGCTGCAAAGCTATAACGAGCCGGTGACGATGCGGAAGGATTTGATTGCCGCGGGCGTGGACCCTGCCGATATCGTGCTCGACTACGCCGGGTTCCGCACCCTGGACTCCATCGTGCGCACGCGCAAAGTCTTCGATACCAACGACTTCATCATCATCACCCAGCGCTTCCACTGCGAGCGCGCGCTGTTTATCGCCCTGCACATGGGCATTCAGGCCCAGTGCTACGCGGTGCCGTCGCCGAAAGATATGCTGAGCGTGCGCGTCCGCGAGTTTGGTGCCCGCTTTGGTGCCCTGGCCGATCTCTATATCTTCAAACGCGAACCGCGCTTTTTAGGCCCTCTGGTGCCCATTCCGGCGATGCACGAAGTGCCGGAAGACGCGCAGGGTTACCCGGCGGTGACGCCGGAGCAGCTGCTGGATATGCAGAAAAAAGAGAAAAAGTAGGCCTGCCTTTATACTTTCTTTACGCCGGCACTGACGCTTTTTATCCCCCCTTTACGCCAGCTCTTTTAACCTGAGTTCACTGCCGCTACGGCTTCATTGAAGAATGACTATGAACTCGATAATGAATGCGTTTTTCCTCAAAAGTCTTCGCCCGTATTTTAACTTCCCCGGTTTATCACTCCCCGGCGCACTTAATTCTGGTCTCTGGCTGGATGAAAAAATTGACGCCCTGCAGCACAATATTGCCGTGGAAGTGGCCGACTATCTGGAACGCTACCCGCAGACGAAACACGTTGACGTTTACCTGAACGATATCAACGGCACGATGCGCGGCAAGCGCCTCACGGTGGAGAGCATGCTGAGTCTGGAAAAAGGCTGTTATTTTCCGCTTTCCGTTTACTCCATGGATCAGAAGGGAAAAATCGCCGCCCCGCTTTATGATGAACCCGACCGGCTGTGCCTCCCTGTCGCCGGTTCTCTGCGTCCCTGTCCGCAGGATCCGGAGCATACCGCGCAGATCCTGCTGACGATGAAGGATAGCGACGGTAACCCCTGCCCGCTTGAGCCACGGGCGATACTGCAGAACGTCGTGGCCCGCTTCCACCAGCACGGCCTTTTCCCGGTCATTGCCCCGGAAATCGAGTTTTACCTGACGGGACAGGGCGATCGCGATCCGCAAAATCAGGGCTGTTTTCACATGGACACCTCGTCGGCGCACGCGGCGCTTTTTGACGAGCTGGAACAGCTGGCGCACCTTCAACGCATCCCACTGTCAGGGGTGGTAGCGGAAGCCGAGTCCGGACAGTACGAATTAAACCTGAAGCACAGCCAGCGCGTCGTAGAGGTCTGTGATAACGTGCTGGCCCTGCGCCGCCTGACCCGCTATGTCGCTGAAAAGCACGGTCTTCAGGCTAACTTTATGGCTAAGCCCTTCAGCCAGCTCTCCGGCAGCGGTTTGCACATCCATTTCAGCCTTAACAACAGCCGTGGCGAGAACGTTTTCGCCTCGCCGGTGAACGCGCTGAGCAGCATGATGCGCTTGTGCATCGCAGGCCAGCTGGCGCTGATGCCCGCCTCCGTCGCCATTCTTGCGCCGGGGGTCAACGCGTTTCGTCGCCTGCGAAAAAACCTGACGGAACCCGTCTTTAACTCGTGGGGCTATAACACCCGCTCCGCTGCCTTGCGCATTCCCTGCTCGGAAGAGAGCAACCGTCGTATCGAGTACCGACTGGCCGGAGCCGATGCGAATCCGTATCTGGTGGCGGCCACAATCCTGACCGGCATGCTGTACGGGCTGGAACATATCGACGAGGGGGAACTCCCGGAACCGCAGCAGGACCAACCGGAACTCCCGCTGTTCCAGCAGGAGGCAATTGAGGCCTTCGCCCGCTGTCAGTATCTCACCGACAGCCTGGGCGACGCCTTTTCCGAACAGTGGGTCGCCTGCAAGCTTTCTGAACTCGAGTGGTTTGAGCGCATTGTGACGCAAGAAGAGTCCCATCTGGCATAGGCCATAAAAAAGCCCGCTCGGTGAGCGGGCCGGGTATGGCGAGTGACGATTACTTCTTACGGGCGTACTTCAGTGAATCCAGCGCCACCGCGAAGATAATGATGGCGCCCTTGATGATGTACTGCCAGTACGGGTTCACGCCGATGTAGGTCAACCCGTAGTTGATGACGGTAAAGATGATCACACCGGTGACCACGCCGAGCACGGTACCCACCCCGCCGCTGAAGGAGACGCCGCCGACCACGCAGGCCGCAATCGCATCCAGCTCGTACATGAAGCCAAGGTTGTTCGTTGCGGAGCCGATACGGCCTGCTTCCAGCATCCCGCCGAAGGCGTAGAACACACCGGACAGCGCGTAAATCATCAGCAGGTTCAGGGCAACGTTTACCCCGGACACTTTCGCCGCTTCCGGGTTACCGCCGATAGCGAAGATGTTTTTACCGAAGCGCGTTTTGTTCCACAGGATCCAGACGAACGCCACCGCAATCAGCGCATAGAAGGTAATGTACGACAGGCGGAAGCTGCCCAGCGCGATAAACCCCTGCGTGAAGGTGGAGAAGCCGCTGTCAAAGCCCGAAATCGGCGACGCGCCCACAAAGTCGTAGTACAGGGAGTTGATACCATAAACGATGATCATCGTACCCAGCGTAGTGATAAATGGCGTCACGTTCAGGTAAGCGATGATAATACCGTTGATCAGGCCAATCACCGCCCCGATGGCGCAGACAATCAGGATCACCACGAAAATCGGCATAGTCGCCATCTCCGGGAACACCTTGTTGGCGTTTTCCATCGACTGCAGCAGGGTTGCCGCAATAACCGCCGCCAGGCCGACCTGACGACCGGCAGAAAGGTCCGTCCCCTGGGTGACGATAAGGCCCGCCACGCCCAGCGCAATGATGATACGCACGGAGGACTGGGTCAGAATATTACTCAGGTTCAGCAGGCTTAAGAACGTAGGGTCCTGGAAAATAATTATGGCCAGCAGGACTAAAAGAACAACGTAAATACCGCCTTCTTTCAGGTAAGTGAGAAAACTTTTTTTATTTAACGCACTCATGAGGAGCCCCTGATCTTAAAGGTGCAAAGACGCAAGACGCAAAATTTCGTTTTGCGTTGTCGTTTTGGTGTCAACAATACCGGCAACGAGACCATTGCTCATAACCAGAATACGGTCCGTGATCCCTAACAGTTCCGGCATTTCGGAAGAAATAATAATGATCCCTTTATTCTTTTTCGCCAGCTCGGCAATCAGCTGATAAATTTCAAACTTCGCGCCGACGTCAATACCGCGGGTCGGTTCATCCAGCATCAGAATTTCTGGCTGGGTTAATAACCAACGGCCAATAATAACTTTTTGCTGGTTACCACCGGAAAGCGAACCAATTTGGGTACGGTGGCCTGGCGTTTTCACGCGCATGGAGTCAATTACCCACTGGGTATCGCTCTTCATGCGGGAGTTATCCAGCAGCCCGACTTTGTTTTTGTAATTGCGAATATTAGAGATTAACGAGTTAAAGTTAATATCCAGATAAGCATAAATACCGGTCGAACGACGTTCTTCCGTCACCAGCGCAAAACCGTTATTAATGGCTTCGTTGGCATTATGGTTGTTAATTTTCTTCCCGTGCAGCGTGATGGTGCCGTCGGCCTTCTCGCGGATGCCAAACAGGGTTTCCACGATGTCGGTACGCTTTGCCCCTACCAGGCCAGCAATGCCAAGAATTTCGCCTTTGTGAAGGTCGAAAGAAACATCGCGGATGGACGGCTGGCGCAGCGAGGTCAGATTGCGCACTTCGAGTATCACTTCACCCGGCTTGTTCTCTTTGTCCGGGAAGCGCTGGTTCAGGGAACGGCCGACCATCATGGCGATGATCTTGTCCATGTCCAGCCCTTCAAGCGGCTGCGTGGCAATCCACTGGCCGTCGCGCAGGATGGTAATTTCATCGCACAGCTGGAAGATCTCTTCCATTTTGTGCGAGATGTACACAATGCCGCAGCCGCGTTCTTTCAGTTTACGAATAATGGTAAAAAGGTGATTAACCTCTTTTTCCGTTAATGACGAGGTGGGTTCATCCATGATGACGATTTTCGCATCATAGGAGAACGCTTTGGCAATTTCGATCATCTGCATCTGGGAAACGGATAATGTCCCCACGCGGGCGCGCGGATCGATATCAATATCCAGCTCATCGAAAATCGCTTTGGTGTCGCGATACATTTTATCCTGATCGACAAACACACCTTTAGTTGGGTAACGTCCCAACCACATGTTATCCATTACCGAGCGTTGCAGTACCAGGTTTAATTCCTGGTGAACCATCGAGATACCGTTTTCCAGCGCTTCTTTCGCTGAATGGAAATCGATCTCTTTCCCCTGAAAAAGAATGCTGCCAGAATCTTTTTGATAGATCCCAAAAAGACATTTTAATAACGTTGATTTACCCGCACCGTTCTCCCCCATTAATGCATGAATAGAGTGAGGACGGACTTTTAAATTAACATTATCGAGTGCCTTAACACCGGGGAAGGACTTGTTGACGCCTGTCATTTCCAACAAGTATTCACCGGACGACTGAGTAGTTGTGCTGACCATAATTATACCTTGTTGGCCTCGCATATCGCGTTATAAAAGGGCGCAACGAATTGCGCCCAGTGAAGACAAAACAAAGATCTTATTTACCGATAAACTCAGCCAGGTTGGACTGGTCTACGCCCACGTAAGGCACGCGAACGATTTTGTTGTCAATTTTCCAGTTGGTGCCATCCGCCGCGCCTTTACCGTCGGCGAGGTTTTTCGCCAGATCGAAGGTCGCTTTCGCCTGGTTGTTGGCATCGTTCAGAACGGTACCGGCCATCGCGCCAGATTTAACCAGCGCCAGCGCTTCCGGCAGGGCATCCACGCCAAATACCGGGATGGACGATTTATTGTGAGCTTTCAGCGCTTCAACCGCACCCATTGCCATCGCATCGTTGTTGGCAATGACCACTTCGATTTTGTTCGCGTTCGGGCCAGACAGCCACGCGTCCATCTTATCTTTCGCCTGAGCGGTGTCCCACATCGCGGTATCTAACGCCAGCTGCTGGGTTTTCAGGCCCTTGTCGTTCAGCTCTTTGATAACATAGGTGGTACGCGCTTCAGCATCCGGGTGGCCGGGTTCGCCTTTCAGCAGCACGAACTGGATCTGACCGTCTTTGTTCAGGTCCCAGTTCGGGTTCGCCGCCCAGTGCTTCGCGATCAGATCGCCCTGAATAATGCCGGACTCTTTAGAGTCAGTACCGACGTAATACGCTTTGTCATAGCTGTCCAGCGCTTTACGGGAAGGTTCTTTGTTGAAGAAGACGATTGGCACGTTCTGGCCGCGCGCTTTCTCAATAACCGTGCCTGCTGCAGCCGGGTCAACCAGGTTGATCGCCAGGGCCTTAACGCCTTTAGCCAGCAGAACGTCGATCTGATCGTTCTGTTTGGACTGGTCGTTCTGGGAGTCATTCATCAGCAGCTGTACGTCTGGCGCTGCTTTCGCATCTTTCTCAATTGCTTTACGCACAACAGACATGAAGTTGTCGTCGTATTTATAGATGGTCACACCAATACGGGTATCCGCAGCGTGCGCTGCTGCACCAAAAAGCATGCTTGCCATTACAGCAGACAGGGTCAACACCTTCTTATTCATGGTATCTCCGGTTTTTTTATGCAGGGTAGTTCTTGTGAATAACGATCGGCAGGCAGGTGTTAATAAAACGTTACTGACAGCCGACGTTCACTTATAAAATTTCTATCTTCCGTGGTCGGTAACGCTCCAAAAATGCGTTTTATTCGTTGTTTGCGGCACATTGGCTATAGTGAAAGCGAATAATCACCGTTACATAGCGTTTCAGCTCCTAAAACGCTGACATCATAGTCAGCGCCTTGTTAAGATACTGTGAATTTACTCACAGATTGAAAACGGTTACATCACCTGGTGTAATCAGTTAGTGATCGGAACCACAATTTGCCGGGCGGCGACGGAATGACGACGCACCAGCGTCGGCATGAAACAATGAGTTGCCCCCGGATCCAGCAGCCCTGCCGCTCCCTGTAGCGCCAGCTCGGTCGCCAGTTTTGCCATAGAAGCAATGGGATAGCGCACCGTAGTCAGCTGCGGGTCGGTGTAACGGGCAATCGGAATATCATCGAAACCAATCAATGACAAATGCTGTGGCACCGCAATGCCGTTATCCTTCAGCGCAGTCAGCGCGCCTGCCGCCATGCTGTCGTTATAGGCAAACACCGCAGAAAGCTGCAGATTGCGGCCCAGCAGTTCCACCATTGCCGCCTCACCGCCCTGCATATCCGGCGTGCCGGTGCCAATCCAGCTTTCTGATGGCGTAATACCGTGCTCTTTCAGGGCGTTTTGCCACCCCTCACGCCGCAGCTCGTCATCTTCAATGTGATGGCTGGAGGCCAGATAGCCGATCCGCTGATGGCCGTTATTGATGAGCATTTTGGTGGCCATCATGGCGCCGCTGACGTTATCCAGCCCGACACAGCGGTGGGCATAGCCCGGGACGATGCGGTTGATTAACACCATGCCCGGGATCTGCTCCATAAACCCGACCAGCTCTTCATCGCTTAAGGCTTTTGAGTGAACAATCAGGGCGTTGCAGCGCTGGCGGATCAGCACTTCAATGGCATAACGCTCCTTTTCCGCCTCGTGATAGCTGTTGCCAATCAGCACGTATTTCTGATGCTGCTGGGCGACCACATCGACCGCTTTCACCAGCGCACCGAAAAAGGCGTCCGAGACATCCATTACCACCACGCCGATGGTATCGCTGACCTGTGTTGCCAGCGCCTGGGCGTTGGCATTTGGCCGGTACCCGAGCTGGGTCACGGCTTTCATTACGGTTTCACGGGTTTCAGGGCTGACCAGCGCGCTGTTATTCAGCACGCGGGAAACGGTAGCCACAGAAACGCCCGCCAGACGGGCGACGTCACGAATGGTGATCATATTCACCATCCTTCAAAGAATTGCAGCAACTCACAGACACCCCCTGTGTTTAGCAAGGAGGCTATTTTGGCAGCGAGAGAAAGGGGACTACGTGAAGAAGGTCACACTCATGAAAACGCTTACATCCGTTTTGTTAATGATTGTGATCCAGATCGTTATCTGGATGTATTACTCAATGATACCCCCGAAGCATGTGCGGTTAACTGACGCCACACCCACTCCAGCGGTCCCTGGCGGAAATAACGCAGCCAGATGACAGAAAACGCCAGGTTTACTATCCAGACCGGAATAACAAACGCCAGTAGTCCGAGGCGGTCGAATTTCATAAACAGGCCAAAGCGATAGAAAATCGTGGTGCAGATCAGCGTCTGCAGGAGGTAATTACTTAACGCCATCCGCCCAACGCAGGCTACGGCGCTGACGATCCACAGGCGAGAAAGCTGCGGCCAGAAACCATAGATCAGCGCCGCATAGCCGATGGTCTGGAACGGCGCGCTCAATTCACGCGGCGTCTGCAGCAGGAACGCGCACCAGCGGTAATCCCAGTGAAGGTGCCACTGCGCCATCACCGCCGGAAGGTTAATCAGCACGCCCAGCAGGACCAGCCCCGCGCCGGTGCGGCGGTAGTGACGCAGGCTGAATTCCCCTTTCAGCCAGCCGGTGCGCATCAGTGACGCGCCCATCAGCATCATGCCCGCCAGCTGCCAGCCGTATTGCGCCCCCAGGGCAAGCAGATTGTCGCCCAGCATATCCGCACGGTTGCTTATCGCTTCCGTACCGCCCTTCAGCTTCCAGTACTGCTCGTACTGGAGGTTAGCGGCGTCCGGGATCCAGGAACGGTTTGTCGCGTCACCGGAGATCAGCCCCAGCAAAAGCAGTACGCCGAGTCCCATGAGATAGAGCATCACGCCGGTGTTAAACAGGCTTTTCACGCTGTGCGCGTCGCGAATCAGCCGCCAGCAGATTAGCCCGACTAACCCATAAGCGAGAAGAATATCACCATCCCAGAAGAACAGGCCGTGGATAAAGCCGAGAATTGCCAGCAGCGTTAAGCGCGACTGGATCCAGCGCGTGCCGCGTTTGAGCAGAAGCTGCAGGCCCGCGCCAAACAGCAGCGCAAACAGCGTGAGGAATTTAACCTGGGCAAACAGGTCGAGGATCGCCCACGTCCAGGCATCACTGCGGGTGATGTCGCCGTACCAGGCGGGATTGAGGTAAGCGGCCTTCGGCAGACCGAAGGCGCTGATATTCAGCAGCAGGATACCCAGAATGGCGACGCCGCGAACAAAATCGAGCGTGACGTTTCGCTCCATGGTCCCTGCCCTGTCTGATTAGTTGTGGTGACGCACGGCGCGCAGGAACTCCTGGCGGGTGTTCTGGCTCGATTTAAACAGGCCGCCCAGCGAGGTGGTGGTGGTCGCACTGGTCGCATCACGCACGCCGCGCGCTTTCACGCAGTAGTGCACCGCATCAATAGAGACCGCCACGTTATTGGTACCCAGCAGCGTTTGCAGCGCGATCAGGATCTGCTGCGTCAGACGCTCCTGCACCTGAGGGCGCTGCGCGAAGAACTGCACAATACGGTTGATCTTCGACAGGCCAATCACCGTGTCTTTCGGGATATACGCCACGGTCGCTTTACCGTCGATGGTCACGAAATGGTGCTCGCAGGTGCTGGTCAGGGTGATATCTCGTACCGTCACCATCTCATCCACCTTCATCTTGTTTTCGATGACGGTAATTTTCGGGAAGTTGGCGTAATCCAGTCCGGAGAAAATTTCGTCAACGTACATTTTCGCGATACGCTTGGGCGTCTCCATCAGGCTGTCATCGCTCAGATCGAGATTCAGCAGTTGCATGATCTCGGTCATATGCCCGGAAATCAGACTTTTACGGGTTTCATTGTCCATATCCTGAACGGGCGGACGCAGTGGCGTTTCAAGACCGCGCGCGAGCAGGGCTTCGTGGACCAGGGCAGCTTCTTTACTGAGTGATGACATTTTGTTCTCCTGCAGGTGTGGCGTCTTTCGCCCTCGTTGTGGCAAAAGTATGCGCTCATTGTGCGTGAGGCGACGCACATAATCCAGTATTCACGACGATAATTATTGCAATTGCTGTTGCCTTTCAGCGTGGCGATTCCAGACCAGGGCACCCGCGACAAACAGCGCAACGCCAGCCAGCCCCAGCGCAGGCTCCAGACGGTGGGTTAGCCAGGTTGATAACGCCGAGGTCACCGGCCCCACCAATTGCCCGATGGCATACCCGGTGGTGAGCAGCCCCGCCATATAGCGCGTGTGGTTCGGTGCCAGCTCGCGGCCGTATAAAAGAGAGAGCTGCACCGCGCAGAGGAACCCGCCGCCGACCAGCAGCCCGCCCGTCAGCAAGCCGCCAATGCCCGGCAGCAGCCAGGCTGCCAGCACGCCCGCCCCCTGTAACCACAGCACTATCGCCAGCCTGCGGTTAGCCGTTGAGGTGTGGCGCAAAAGAATGCTGAGCGCAATCCCCACCACGGCCGCGGCACCAAAAATCGGCCAGACAAACTGGGCAAACAGGCTGCCGGGAAAACGCACCGCCGCCATTTGCGAAAGGAAGGTCGCCGGAAGGATATAGCCAAATCCCGCCAGGCTGTAGCTCCAGACCAGGCGCTTGAGATCCGTCGTCAGCAACAGCGGCTCTGGCGCGCTGCCGGGTCGATGAAGCTGTCCGGAACGCGGCAGATAGCGCGCCACCAGCGCGACCAATACCAGCGCCAGCACGCCGTAGATTTGCCACGCCGCACCGGCCGAAAGGGATTTCGCCTGAATATAGACCGCGAGCAGGCCGCTCAGGGCGATGCCCGCGCCAGGACCGGCAAACACGGCAGCGCTGAGCCCCGGTTTACCCAACTGCCCCAGCCGCTCGTTGCTCCAGGCGGCAATCAGCACCATTGACCAGCCGCTCATGCAGCCAATCACAAAGCGCAGCAGGCCGTGCACAACCGCGTTATCCGCGGCGGCGGAGAGCAGGGTCAGCGCAACCGCACCGGTGATGCCAAGCCAGAGTCGCGTTTCAACAAAGCGGTGCGCCCGCATGGCATCCCACGCGCCCACCAGATAGCCCAGATAATTCATCGCCGCCACCAGACCTGCGCTGGTGAGCGTGAGTTGCCCGGCGGCAATCATCAGCGGCACCTGAGGCGTAAAGGCGAAGCGCCCTATCCCCATCGCCACCACCAGAACGACAAACCCACTAAGCGCAATACGCAGCGCCATGACAGCTCCAATTGTTAAAGAAAAGTAAATTTATGATGCAGCATCTCGCCGCTCCGCGAAAGTGAAAGTTGCTCACAGGTAAATGAAAACGCTGTATTATGGCTCTAATGAATAGCTATTCTCATTAAGGAGCCCTGCATGGAACTGCTCGAAGAGCACCGTTGTTTTGAAGGTCGACAGCAGCGCTGGCGGCACGACTCCACCACGCTGAACTGCGCCATGACGTTCAGCATTTTCCTGCCCCCGACGGAAAACCCGCCGGTTCTGTTCTGGCTTTCAGGCCTGACGTGTAATGACGAAAACTTCACTACCAAAGCGGGCGCGCAGCGTATTGCGGCCGAGCTGGGCATTGCGCTGGTGATGCCCGACACCAGCCCGCGCGGCGATGATGTGGCGGACGATGCCGGGTACGACCTGGGCAAAGGTGCCGGATTTTATCTCAACGCCACCGAGCAGCCGTGGGCGAGCCATTACCGCATGTATGACTACATTCGCGACGAGCTGCCTGCGCTGATTAAGGCCGAATTTACGGTGAGCGACCGCTGCGCCATCACCGGGCACTCCATGGGCGGGCACGGGGCGTTAATCATGGCGCTGAAAAATCCGGGCAAGTACGCCAGCGTGTCGGCATTCGCACCGATTGTGAACCCAACGCAGGTGCCGTGGGGGCAAAAAGCCTTTACACACTATCTGGGTGACGACAGTCAAAAATGGCAGGAATGGGATAGCTGCGCGCTGATGCTGGCAAGCCGGCCGGAAGATGCGATTCCGATGCTTATCGACCAGGGCGATGCGGATCAGTTCCTCGCCGGACAGTTACAGCCTGCGGTTCTGGCTGAAGCGGCGCGCCAGAAGGACTGGCCGCTGACGCTGCGCATTCAGGCGGGATACGATCACAGCTATTACTTTATGGCGTCCTTTATTGAAGATCATCTCCGCTTCCATGCGGTACATCTGTTCAGGTAAGTTCAGCCTTTTTGCCCGGTAGCCTCCTGCATACCGGGCCTTTCCCCTCCCCCTCATTTACATAGTTCTATCCGCTTGAATCCAGGCTGGTTTCCTTTCACTCTCCTCAAACACAAATGATTTCAATTATCATTTGTGTTTACAATTCTTCATTCTTTTGTACAATTCCAGGCTCTTCTCCATCTTAAAGAGTTCTTAAAAGACAAAAACATACAGTTCTCAGGGTTATCCCGATGGAGTTTTATTCATTTTTATACGGAATGTACAAATGACAATACCCCGCATTAAGCTCCTGGCCGTCGCCGTTGGCGCTGCCACATTCACCCCTCTCGTTCACGCAGCCGATCAGGACACCGTTGTCGTCACCGCGACGGGTTTTGAACAAAAGATCCAGAATGCCCCCGCCTCCATCTCTGTTATTTCGAAACAGCAGATTGAAGATAAAGCCTACCGTGATGTTACCGATGCCCTGAGAGACGTCCCGGGCGTGGTCGTCACCGGCGGCGGGAGTAGCAGTGATATCAGCATTCGCGGCATGGCATCTCAGTACACCTTGTTCCTCGTGAACGGCAAACGCGTCAGTACGCGAAGCACCCGCCCAAACAGCGACAACTCGGGTATTGAACAAGGCTGGCTGCCGCCGCTGGAGTCCATTGAGCGCATTGAGGTTATCCGCGGCCCGATGTCCTCACTTTACGGCTCCGATGCGATGGGTGGCGTCATCAACGTCATTACCAAAAAAGTCTCAAACACTAAAGCCTGGACCGGTTCGTTGCACGGCGATGCAACCTTCCAGGAAAACCATGATTCCGGCGATATCTTCCAGACCAACGCCTACGCTTCTGGTCCTCTGATTGACGGTCTGCTTGGCGCAAAAGTGACGGGGCTGTTGTCACGCCGCGCCGAAGATAAAATCGTGAACGGGTATAACGAGCAGAAAATGCGTAACGGTGGCATTACCCTGAACTTCACCCCGGATGAGAAGAACGATTTCGATCTTGATTTTGCTCGCGAGCTTCAGGACAGAAACAGCACGCCAGGGATGTCGAAAGCGGCTGAAACCTGCCGGGGAACGACCTGTACGCCAAATACTAAAAGCGACTCACGCTATGAGCACACAACTTACTCCTTAACCCACAGCGGGTATTACGACGACTTCAATACCACCAGCTATATCCAGCAGGAAGAGACCAATAATCCAGGTCGCAAAATGCGCTCGTATAACACCACCTTCAACAACCAGAACCAGATTTTCCTCGGCGATCATACGTTGACCCTCGGCGGGCAGTATCGGTATGAGAAACTGCGCGACGAGGGCAATCAGCTGGAAGCTGCGGACGGCCTGAACAAACTGACGCGCTGGAGCTGGGCCCTGTTTGCCGAAGATGAATGGTCAATGACGGAAAGCTTTACATTGACCGGCGGCCTGCGTATGGACAAAGACCAAAACTACGGGACGAACTGGACGCCGCGCGGTTACGGCGTATGGCACCTGGCCGATCACTGGACGTTGAAAGGCGGGGTTTCGGCTGGCTATCGTGCGCCGGATCTGCGGCAGTCGTCTGCCAGTTGGGGCCAGGTAACGGGTGGCGGCCGTCTTGACGGTATCATCGTTGGCAACCCGGATCTGAAACCAGAGAAGAGCCTGAGCGAAGAGCTCGCCCTGCTCTGGGATAACAACGATAACCTGAATGCCGGCGTGACGCTGTTTAATACCGACTTCAAGGACAAGATTACGGAAGTTCGCCGCTGTAACAGCAGCGCCGATCCCGCCTGTACGATTGGCGATCACAGCTATGATTTCGTGAGCGACCGCGTTAACGTGGACAAAGCCAACATGCGCGGCGTGGAGTCCTCCTTCGGCTGGAAAATCTCGCGCGATGTAAACTGGACCGCAAACTATACCTATACCGAATCTGAGCAGAAGAGCGGTCAGTTCTCAGGCAAGCCGCTGAACAAGATGCCGAAGCACATGTTCAACACTACCCTGGACTGGCAGGCGACGCCCGACGTAGGTTTCTGGAGCCGTCTGAACCTTCGCGGTAAAACGTCTGAGTACCTGAGCCGCACGTCAATGTCCCAGGGCACACCGTCCTACACTCAGGTTGATGTCGGTCTGCGCTACAACGCGAACAAAAACCTGCTGGTTACCGCCGGTGTGTATAACGTGCTGGATAAGCAGATTGACTACGACACGTATGACACCGTGCTGGACGGGCGTCGCTATACGGTTGGCATGACCTACAGCTTCTGATCTGCCCATAAAAAAGCCCGCTCGGTTGAGCGGGCTGAAAGAGAGGAAGCGCGGTTATTGTTTAAATCGTTCCGGGAAATCCATTTCACTGTAGCGAACGAAGCGGGTTCCTTTCGTCAGTTTGTAGCCAAACCAGATGATCAGGAACAGCGGAATACCAATGTAGGTCGCCGTGACGGCACCCCAGTCAATGGTGTCCGCAAGGAAGGCCTCATAGTTCTGACCCAGAGTAATGATCAGGCACAGAACGAAGGCGAAAATCGGCCCCAGCGGGAAGAACCCTGAACGGTACGGCAGGTTATTCAGGTCATGACCCTGCATGACGTAGCCGCGACGGAAACGGTAGTGGCTGATGGCAATGCCCAGCCAGGCGATAAAGCCCGTCATCCCGGAGGTGTTAAGCAGCCACAGGTACACCGTCTGGTTGCCGAACATGGAGGTCAGGAAGCACAGGCCGGCAATCACCGTGGTGGCATACAGCGCGTTGCGCGGTACGCCGCCGCGGGACAGTTTCGAGAAAATGCGCGGCGCTTTGCCGTCGCAGGCCAGGGTATAAAGCATACGGGTGGAGGCGTACATGCCGGAGTTACCCGCCGACAGCACCGCCGTCAGGATCACCGCATTCATTACCGCCGCCGCTGAGAGCAGGCCCGCGTGCTGGAAGACCAGGGTGAACGGGCTGACGCTGATGTCTTTCACGTCGTTACGCAGCAGGCTTGGATCGGTATACGGAATGATCAGGCTGATAATCAAAATAGCGAACACGTAGAACAGCAGGATACGCCAGAACACCTGACGCACCGCGCGCGGAATGTTCTTCTCCGGGTTTTCGGATTCACCGGCCGCGATACCAATCAGCTCCGTGCCCTGGAAGGAGAAGCCGACAATCATCGCCACGCCAATCATCGCCGAGAAGCCCCCGGCAAACGGCGCATCGCCGATGGTCCAGTTACTCCAGCCCGCAGGTTCAGCCCCTTTGAAAATACCCACGATCATCGCCACGCCGACGACGATAAAGATGATGACGGTGGCCACTTTGATCAAAGAGAACCAGTATTCCGCTTCGCCAAAGCCGCGCACGGAGATGTAGTTCAGCAGGAAGATGACGGCGAGGAACAGGGCGCTCCAGATCCAGCCCGGCGTGTCCGGGAACCACCAGGTCATCACCAGTTGCGCAGCGACGAGGTCCACGGCGATGGTGACGGCCCAGTTGTACCAGTAGTTCCAGCCCAGCGCGAAGCCGAAGCCTTCCTCAACGTATTTTTGTCCGTAGGTCGAAAACGAACCTGACACCGGCATGTATGCCGCCAGTTCGCCCAGGCTGGTCATCAGGAAATAAACCATCAGGCCAATCAGGATATAAGAGAATAATGCCCCACCCGGGCCGGCTGCCGAAATCGTTGCGCCAGAGGCAACGAAAAGACCTGTACCGATTGAGCCGCCAATGGCGATCATCGTCAGGTGACGCGCCTTGAGTTCACGACGTAGCGTGGGCGCTTCTGTGGTTTTAGTTTCTGAAACCATGTGAAAATGCTGTCCATTTAATAAATGAGGCGCGATTGTAGCAGACGATCTGCGTTCCTTCCGGCAGAAATACCCTGTTATAAGAGAGCTTCATGACGCGTCCAGGATTATAAGTAACGCATTATTTTTCCCTCTCCCCTTTGGGGTGAGGGGCGCTTTTACATCTCGCAATAGCGCAGAAAACGCTGCAGCGAACTGGACAGGTGTTTCTGACGATGGTGGATGCACCACAGCGTGCGCACCAGTTTTGGCAGCGGAACGGGGATTTCCACCAGCGATCCGGTCTCCAGCTGTTCGGCAATCACCCGCCGGGAAAGACAGCTGATGCCCAGGCCATGACGCACCGCGTGCTTAATCGCCTCTGAGTTTCCCAGCTCCATTCCCAGCTGGAAATGCGGCAGATGCGACAGCAGCAGGTAGTCGACAATCTCGCGCGTGCCGGAACCCTGCTCGCGGAGGATCCACTGCGCCTGCGCCAGCCGCTCCAGCGTCACCTCGCCCTGCAATAACGACGAGGCCGGAGACGCAAACACTACCAGCTCATCCTCCAGCCAGGGCTCGGCAATGATATCGACGTTGTGGCAAGGACCTTCGATAAGTCCGATATCCACGCGGAAATCAATCACCGCGTTGATCACGTCCTGGCTGTTACCCACGCTCATCTCCAGCGGCAGGGTCGGGAAATCCCGGCGGTAGCGGGCAATCACTTCCGGCAGGATGTAGTTGCCGATGGTGCTGCTGGCAAAAACGCGGATCGCGCCGTTGTCCTCGCGGAACAGCTGCTCGATTTCAATAGCCTGCTCCAGCAGCGCCAGCGCGCGCGGGTAAAGCAGGCGGCCATGTTCGTTGACCACCAGTCGCTTCCCTACCCTGTCAAACAGCTGGACGCCCAGCTGGCCTTCGAGATCGGTCAACGCCGCGCTGACGGCAGACTGCGAGAGCGCCAGCATTTGTGACGCCTGGGTCGTCGAGCCGCTTTTCAGCACCTCGGCAAACACTTCCAGCTGACGCAATGTAATGTGCATGGTTGCTTACCACTTATAAAGATTGATTATAAATATATAATCAATTTTATTTTTAAGCCAGCGCGCCGTAACCTTTAGCCAGACAAAGGAGAAGGTTATGTCAGAAATCACCTTACAACATCATCGTACAGTGTGGCACTTCGTGCCCGGCCTTGCGCTCAGCGCCGTCGTCACCGGCGTGGCCTTATGGGGCGGCAGTATTCCGGCAGTGGCCGGTGCAGGGTTCAGCGCGTTAACGCTGGCCATTTTGCTCGGCATGGTGGTCGGGAACACCGTTTACCCCCACATCTGGAAATCCTGTGACGGCGGCGTGATTTTCGCCAAGCAGCATTTATTACGTCTCGGGATTATCCTTTACGGCTTCCGTCTCACCTTTTCGCAGATTGCGGACGTGGGCGTCAGCGGGATTGCCATTGACGTCCTGACACTGACCAGCACCTTTTTACTGGCGTGCTTTATCGGTCAGAAAGTGTTTGGCCTGGATAAGCAAACCAGCTGGTTAATCGGCGCAGGCAGCAGCATCTGCGGCGCGGCGGCAGTGCTGGCAACAGAACCCGTCGTTAAAGCCGAAGCCAGTAAAGTGACGGTGGCGGTCGCGACGGTGGTTATCTTCGGTACGCTGGCAATCTTCCTGTATCCGGCCATGTACCCGCTGGTGGCGCACTGGTTTAGCCCGGAAACCTACGGCATCTATATTGGCTCAACCATGCACGAAGTGGCGCAGGTGGTGGCGGCAGGTCACGCCATTAACCCGGAAGCGGAAAACGCGGCGGTCATTGCCAAAATGCTGCGCGTGATGATGCTGGCCCCGTTCCTGATTTTCCTCGCGGCCCGTGTTAAACAGCTGGCACCGGCTGGCGGCAGCGAGAAGAGCAAAATCACCATTCCGTGGTTTGCGATCCTGTTCATCGTTGTCGCTATCTTTAACTCCTTCCACCTGCTGCCAAAAGCGGTAGTGGAGATGCTGGTGACGCTGGATACGGTGCTGCTGGCGATGGCGATGGCGGCGCTGGGGGTGACCACGCACGTCAGCGCGCTGAAAAAAGCCGGTGCGAAGCCGCTGCTGATGGCGCTGGTGCTCTTCATCTGGCTGATTGTCGGCGGCGGTGCGATTAACCTCGCCGTGCACAGCCTGATGGCATAAACCATCTCGTCCTTCTCCTGTTAACCCGCTATCATAAGCGTTTCGGGTTAACAGGAGTTTTTTTATGAAATACGTTGGAGCGCACGTCAGCGCTGCAGGTGGCCTGGCGAATGCCGCCATTCGCGCCGCCGAAATTGAGGCGACCGCTTTCGCCCTGTTCACCAAAAACCAGCGCCAGTGGCGCGCCGCGCCGCTCACCGCTGAGGTCATTGACGATTTCAAAGCCGCCTGTGAAAAATACCATTACGGGCCGGGCCAGATCCTTCCCCACGACAGCTATCTGATTAACCTCGGGCATCCGGTGCAGGAAGCGCTGGATAAGTCCCGCGAGGCGTTCCTTGATGAAGTGCAGCGCTGCGAACAGCTCGGGCTGACGCTGCTGAACTTCCATCCGGGTAGTCATCTGATGCAGATTGATGAAGATGCCTGTCTGGCGCGCATTGCCGAATCCATCAACATGACGCTGGATAAAACCAAAGGCGTCACCGCAGTGATTGAAAACACGGCTGGTCAGGGCAGCAACCTCGGCTTTAGGTTTGAACATCTGGCGGCAATCATTGACGGCGTGGAAGATAAGTCTCGCGTGGGCGTATGCATTGATACCTGCCACGCGTTTGCCGCCGGGTATGACCTGCGCACCACCGAGGCCACGAAAAATACTTTCGAGGAGTTCGAGCGCGTTGTTGGCTTTAAATATCTTCGCGGTATGCACCTGAACGATGCGAAAAGCGCGTTCGGCAGCCGCGTTGACCGCCACCACAGCCTGGGCGAAGGCAATATCGGTCACGATGCCTTCCGCTTTATTATGCAGGACGCCCGCTTCGACGGTATTCCGATGGTGCTGGAAACCATCAATCCGGATATCTGGGCGGAGGAGATTGCCTGGCTGAAGGCTCAGCAAACCGCAGAACAGGCGGCATAAAAAAAGCCGGGTTGCATTAGCACCCGGCTTTTTTATTGCTTAGTGCTTACGCTGCTTTTGCCACAACTTCCGCTTCCGGACGTTTCAGCACCGCGTAAGACAGGCCTGCCACCAGCGTACCGGCAACAATCGCCAGCAGATAACCCAGTACTGGGGTGATGGCGCCAGGGATCAGCAGGACGAACAGACCGCCGTGCGGCGCCATCAGCTTCGCGCCAATCGCCATGGAGATGGCACCCGTTACCGCGCCGCCGACGATACAGCACGGCAGAACACGCATTGGGTCACGCGCCGCGAACGGAATCGCACCTTCGGTGATGAAGCACAGGCCCAGCACCAGCGCCGCTTTACCGCCTTCCTGCTGCGCTTTGTCGAACTTACGACGGGCAATAATCGTCGCCAGGCCAAGCGCCAGCGGTGGCACCATACCGGCCGCCATGATCGCCGCCATCGGCGCGTAAGTCTGGGTACTCAGCAGGCCAACGCCAAAGGCGTATGCTGCTTTGTTCACCGGGCCACCCATGTCGGTACACATCATGCCGCCGAGGATTGCGCCCAGCAGCACTGCGTTCGCCGTGCCCATGGTTTGCAGCCAGTGGGTCAGGCCCGCCAGGATACCCGCAACCGGCTTACCAATCAGGTAAATCATCGCCAGACCGACCACCAGGCTGGAGATGAGCGGAATGATCAGGATTGGCTTCAGCGCCTCCATACTCTGCGGCAGCTTCAGCTTCGAGCTAATCATCTTCGCGACGTAACCCGCGAGGAAACCGGCGATGATACCGCCAATAAAGCCGGAGCCGGTGCTCACCGCCAGCATACCGCCGATAAGACCCGGGGTCAGACCCGGACGGTCAGCAATGGAGAAGGCGATAAAGCCCGCCAGCACCGGCACCATCAGCGCGAACGCTGAACCGCCGCCGATCTGCATCAGCGCAGCCGCAAGCGTCCCTTCTTCTTTAAATGCCGTAATACCAAACGCGAACGACAGTGCGATACACAGGCCGCCCGCAACCACCATCGGCAGCATGTAGGACACGCCGGTCAGCAGGTGACGGTATGCGCCCGCAGACTCTTTTTTGCCTTCGGTCGGCGTTTTTACTGCGCCGGTGGCCTGATACGGTTTGGCTTCTGCCAGGGCCTTATCAAACTCCTGCGCGGTCTTTTTCAGCGCCAGGCCGGTAGAGGTGCGGTACATCGGTTTGCCGGCAAATTTCGCCAGATCCACTTCGATATCTGCCGCCACAATCACCAGATCGGCCTCAGCGACCTCTTCCGGCGTAATGGCATTGCCCGCCCCCACGGAGCCACGGGTTTCAACCTTCACCCACCAGCCGCGTTTTTTCGCTTCGGTTTCAATGGCTTCAGCCGCCATAAAGGTATGCGCCACGCCCGTCGGGCAGGCCGTGACCGCGACAACGCGTTTCGGACCCGAGGCCGCAGCAGGAGCCGCCGCGACAGGCGCGCTGTAGACGGTCGCGTGACCTTTCGCTTCGCTCAGGAACAGTTCCGGGTGTGCCACCGCGCGATTAATATCGCCCAGCCACACTTTTTTGCCGTTCAGCGCGCTGTCAGCGGGAATTTTATCGCCCAGGACAATCGCCAGTTCGGCATCGCCTGGGTTATCAATGATGTCCAGGTGTGCTTTTTGTGCCGCCGCGCCCAGCAGGGTCTTCGCCATGTAGGCGCGAGCCTGTCCGAGACCGGAGTCAATGATCAGCAGCGTTTTCATTATTCCTCTCCTGCTGTTAGTTAAAAGGTTTTAAGTCAACGCGCGCCATCATCGCGGCTAACTGGGTACGATCGGTAATACCGACATTGCTCTGGCTCACGGCCAGGGCTGCAACGGCGGTGGCAAGACGTAACGTATGTTCACTGGATTCACGCATCAGCAGGCCGTAAATCAGGCCGCCAACCATAGAATCCCCTGCGCCAACGGTGCTCACTACTTCCATTGACGGCGGTTTGGCAATCCATTCACCTGAAGCGTTAACCCACAACGCCCCTTCTGCACCCAGCGAGATCACCACGTGAGCAATACCCTGCTCGCGCAGCGCATGGGCGGCCTCAATCACATCTTTTAATTCCGGCAGCTTGCGGCCTGCCCAGATCTCCAGCTCGCGGCGGTTTGGCTTCACCAGCCACGGAGAGGCTTTCAGACCCGCCACCAGCGCATCGCGGCTGCTGTCGAAGATAATGCACGGGCACTGGCTGCGCAGACGCGTCATCCAGTCGGTAAACGCTTCCGGGCTGACGCCGGACGGCAGGCTGCCGCTGACGCACACCATATCGAACTGGCCCAGCCAGGTCAGGGAGTCGGTCACAAAGCGCTCCCAGTCAGCTGGCGTCACTTCGAAACCGGAGAAGTTAAGATCGGTCACTTCGCCGTCTTTTTCCGTCAGCTTAACGTTGATGCGGGTACGGCCCTGCACAACCTGGAAACGGTTGGCAATGCCCAGCTCGCTGAACAGCTGCTGGAAGCCATCCTGGTTATCTTTACCGAGGAATCCGCCCACGGTGACGTCAATACCGAGATCCTTGAGCACCTTCGCGACGTTAATCCCTTTGCCCGCAGCATGCAGGCCAGTGGTACGCACGAGGTTAACTTCGCCGCGCTCAATTTCCGGGCAAAACCCCACCAGATCATAAGCCGGGTTCAGCGTAATAGTCGCAACACGTCTGCTCATTATGCGCCCTCCCCCAGACCTGCCGCGATGGCGTCGCCAATTGCTTTCAGCGCCTGTTCAGCATCTGCGCCCTGCGCGGTGAAGCGCAGGCGATGGCCTTTCTTCACGCCCAGCGCGACGACTTTCATCAGGCTGCGGCCGTTGGCCGGTTTGCCCGAACCATCCAGGTTGGTCACGGTAATCTCGCTTTCAAATTGTTTAATGGTGTTGACCAGCATGGTGCCCGGACGGGCATGCAGGCCGTGTTCGTTGCGCACCACGAACTCGGCGTTCAGCACGTCGTCCGTTAGCGCGTCGTCGCTGGTCAGCAGCGCCAGCACGGTCGCCGCATCGGCGTTCAGCAGTTTTTCAGCTTTATTGTTCAGCAGCAGATCGCCCAGACGCTTCAGCACCGAAACCGGCTGCTCATCGTTCATCGCCACGGTCACCAGCATGGCTGCTGTCTCGCCCTCAACGTCGAACGCGGTGGCGGCGCGGCTCACTGCAATTGCGCTGCGCAGGTTGCCTTCAGCGCTGTCGTTCAGCCAGATGCCCTGGCCGAGATTCAGCGGTTTATCGTTAATCACGCGCGTCACAAAGGTGGCATCAGCGGCACCCGCTTCTTTCAGGCGACCCGCGTTCAACGCCTGCAGCGTGACCAGGTTGGAGGCCACAACATCCAGCGTCAGCGTGTCGTTATCCAGCTTCAGCGCTTCACTCTGTTTTTCGCCCATCAGCAACGCCCGCAGCTCTTCAGCGGTTGTTGCAGACTTCAGCTGTTCCGCCACGGAGTCATCGCTCAGGACATGCGTCAGCTGACGCAGCAGGCCTAAATGTTCGTCGCTGCTCGCCGCGATACCGATAGCAACATAAGCCACCTGGCCGTCGCCCCAGAGCACGCCCTGCGGGAACTGATAGACCTTAACGCCGGTTTTGAGCACCTGGTCGCGGGTGTCGGTTGTGCCGTGCGGAATGGCAATGCCATTGCCGAGGAAGGTGGATGTCTGCTGCTCGCGCGCCAGCATACCGTTTACGTAGCCGTCCGCAACGTTACCCGCCTGCACAAGGGCAGCGGCAACCTGACGAATAGCCTCTTCTTTATCCCCGGCCTGAGCGCCCGGGTGAATATCCTGAACAGATAACTGGAACATGGTTCTCCTCTCCTGCTGAAAGTGAATCGTTTCAGCTTACATGAGAAAAAATGCGCTAGCCTGCTCCGTTTGTTAAAACAAGATAGCGCTGAAACGTTTCAAAAAGTCTTGCGCTTTCTGCATTGGCTTGCAAGAAATGTCGTATTTCCGATATCAGAATTTAGAGATACTGCACATTTCTTCTGCGTTCAGCTAAATTTTGCTGAACTTCAGCAAACCAGTTTCAGCTAAGTTCAGCCAGGTGGGGAGTAAGTTGAAATGCCATTTTGATTTTTCGTGGGGTAATTGACTTCACCCTCTGTTTATTTTTTAACTGACGGCGTAAACTCCGCCCCTCTCTGTTACTCGCTAATTATAAAACATGCATAACACCCCTGCGGCCACCGCGCCGAAGCCCTTTGATTTGACGTCAACGGCGTTCCTGATTGTTGCCTTCTTTACGGGCATCGCCGGTGCGTTGCAAACCCCGACGCTGAGCCTGTTCCTGACCAACGAAGTTCACGCCCGTCCGGCGATGGTTGGCTTCTTTTTTACCGGAAGCGCCATCATCGGCATTCTTGTCAGCCAGTTTCTCGCCGGTCGTTCCGACCGCAAAGGCGATCGTAAAAGCCTGATCGTTTTCTGCTGTCTGATGGGGGTGTTGGCCTGCGTCCTGTTTGCCTGGAACCGTAACTATTTCATTCTGCTGTTCATCGGCGTTTTTCTGAGCAGCTTTGGCTCAACCGCCAACCCGCAGCTGTTTGCCCTTGCCCGCGAACATGCCGACCATACCGGGCGGGAAGCGGTGATGTTCAGCTCGATATTGCGCGCTCAGGTGTCGCTGGCATGGGTAATTGGCCCGCCGCTGGCCTACGCGCTGGCGATGGGGTTTGGCTTTACGGTGATGTACCTGAGCGCGGCGGTCGCGTTTGTGGCGTGCGGCGCAATGGTATGGTTTTTTCTGCCGTCAATGCGCAAAGAGCCCAAAGTGGCAACGGGCGTGCTGGAAGCGCCGCGTCGTAACCGCCGCGATGCCCTGCTCCTGTTTGTTATCTGCACGCTGATGTGGGGCACCAACAGCCTGTATATCATTAACATGCCGCTGTTTATTATTGATGAGCTACACCTGCCGGAGAAGCTGGCCGGCATTATGATGGGCACCGCCGCGGGTCTTGAGATCCCAACCATGCTGATTGCAGGCTATTATGCGAAGCGTTTTGGAAAGCGTTTTTTAATGCGCATCGCGGCCGTCGCCGGGCTGCTATTCTACGTTGGCATGCTGACGGTCCATACGCCAGCCCTGCTTCTTGCTTTACAGCTGCTGAACGCCGTGTATATCGGCATCCTGGCGGGGATTGGCATGCTCTACTTCCAGGATTTGATGCCGGGGCAGGCAGGTGCCGCCACCACCCTTTATACTAATACCACCCGCGTGGGCTGGATTATCGCGGGCTCGATGGCCGGTATCGTTGCCGAGATCTGGAACTACCACACGGTGTTCTGGATTGCACTGGTGATGTGTACGCTGACGATTGGCTGTCTGGCGAGGATCAAAGACGTTTAAGGCGCGGTGAGCGCTTCCAGCTCCAGCAGCCATGTCATTGCCTGCGCGCGCGTGCTGCCGCACATTTCAGCTGATGGCTGAAGCCCGGAACAGACCTTCGGGCGCAGGGGAGACTCAAAGATCATACACAGGTTGGATTCAGAGAGCTGAACGCAGCGGGTATTGGCGGGCTTGCCTTCAGGCATGCCTGGAATGGGGCTTGAAATGGACGGAGCGGTACAGCACGCGCCGCAATCTGGACGACAATCCATACATGCTCTCTCGGTGGCGAACACCCGTACAGTCGGGCATCGGGCGCACAGTAACACCTTTTGCGTATTGATAGCAAAAGCCACGAATTCCACTTGCCTGAAAGGCCGCGCGCGAGTAATTTGGCGCGATATTTTTTACCTCCCGTAGACAGGATTACTGCAATGCCAAGAGCGAACGAAATTAAGAAAGGTATGGTACTGAATTACAACGGCAAATTGCTGATTGTGAAAGACATCGACATTCAGGCACCAAGCGCCCGTGGTGCAGCGACGCTGTACAAAATGCGTTTCGCCGATGTGCGTACCGGCCTGAAGGTGGAAGAACGTTTTAAAGGTGACGATATCGTTGATACCGTGACCCTGACCCGCCGCTACGTTGATTTCTCCTACATCGACGGCAACGAATACGTGTTCATGGATAAAGAAGATTACACCCCGTACATCTTCACCAAAGATCAGATCGAAGAAGAGCTGCTGTTCATTCCTGAAGGCGGTATGCCAGACATGCAGGTACTGACCTGGGACGGCGTGCTGCTGGCGCTTGAACTGCCGCAGACCGTGGATCTGGAAATCGTTGAAACCGCGCCGGGCATCAAAGGCGCGTCAGCAAGTGCGCGCAACAAACCAGCGACCCTGACCACCGGTCTGGTTGTGCAGGTGCCGGAATATCTCTCCGCTGGCGAGAAGATCCGCATCCATATTGAAGAAAAACGCTATATGGGTCGTGCTGACTGATTATGGCATTTGTCGGGTGGCGGCTTCGCCACCCGACAATTCCGGTTACAGAAGCTCCGGATATTTCGTCATCTTGAGCGCCAGCTCGACCCCTCGCACTTCCGCCATCCCCTTCAGGCGGCCAATCGCCGAATAGCCCGGGTTGGTTTTCTTCCGCAGATCGTCCAGCATCTGGTGTCCGTGATCCGGACGGAACGGAATAGGACGCACATCGCCCGCCTGCTTGCGACGCGCCTCTTCAGCCAGAATAGCGTCGACCACCGCCACCATATTCACATCACCGCCAAGGTGCGCCGCCTCATGGAAGGTTTTTGGGTTCTCTTCACGGCAGGTCGCACGCAGGTGCGTAAAGTGAATGCGATCGCCAAAGGTTTCAATCATCCGTACCAGGTCGTTATCAGCGCGCACGCCGTAGGAGCCGGTACACATGGTAAAGCCGTTATAGATGCTGTCGACCGTCTGTTTCAGCCATTGCATATCTTCAATCGTAGACACGATACGCGGCAGGCCGAGGATAGGACGCGGCGGATCGTCCGGGTGTACCGCCAGACGCACGCCGGCTTCTTCCGCAACCGGAACGATAGCGCGCAGGAAATACGCCATGTTTTCACGCAGCTGCTGCTTATCAATATTGCCGTATTCCGCCAGACGCGCGCGGAACTGATCCAGCGTGTAACCCTCTTCCGCACCCGGCAGGCCAGCAATGATATTGCGGGTCAGCTTCTCAACGTCCGCTTCACTGGCGGCATTGAACCATTCAAGGGCCTGCTGCTGCTCTTCAGCGGTGTAATCCGCTTCGGCGCCCGGGCGTTTCAGAATGTGCAGCTCAAACGCCGCAAAGGCAATCTGGTCAAAACGCAGCGCTTTCGAGCCGTCCGGCATCTGATATTCCAGGTCGGTACGCGTCCAGTCCAGAATCGGCATGAAGTTATAGCAGACCGTATCAATGCCGCAGGCCGCCAGGTTGCGAATGCTCTGCTGATAGTTTGCAATCCAGGTCCGGTATTCCCCGGAATGGGTTTTGATATCTTCGTGAACTGGAATGCTTTCTACCACAGACCAGGTTAACCCCTTCTCCGCCAGCAGCGCCTGACGCTGTTGAATCTCCTCAACCGGCCATACCTGGCCGTTAGGAATGTGATGCATCGCCGTGACGACACCCGTTGCGCCAGCCTGACGCACATCATCAAGAGAAACCGGATCGTTCGGCCCGTACCAACGCCAGGTTTGTTCCATTGCCTCATCCTCTCAAGTTGTTATACCAATATGGGTTACTGCAATGACGACTACCATACATGTTTGCCGTGAAGGGTCAACACGCCGCCACACATTGATTGATCAAACTCACATAACGGGGATATTTACGGCTTACCAATTTTATTTGCTGTCATATAACTTTAGACTGGCATTGTTAATTAATGGTTAATCAGGTGTGTATTTCATGAAGACAATTGCCTCAACCGCCCTTCCAGCCCAGGTTCAACAACCGCGCTACGATCGTCATCAACTGCGCTCCCGCATCGTCCATTTCGGCTTCGGTGCGTTTCACCGCGCGCACCAGGCATTGTTAACAAACCGGGTGCTGAATGAAAAAGGCGGCGACTGGGGGATTTGTGAGATTAGCCTGTTCAGCGGCGACGTGCTGATGAGCCAGCTGCGCGCGCAGGATCACCTGTTTACCGTGCTGGAGAAAGGTGCTGAAGGAAATCAGCCGATTATTGTCGGGGCCGTACATGAATGCCTGAATGCAAAGCTGGACTCTCTGCCCGCGATAATAGAGAAGTTTTGCGAGCCGCAGGTGGCGATTGTGTCGCTCACCATTACGGAGAAAGGCTACTGCATCGATCCCGCGACCGGTAAGCTGGATTTACAAAACGCCCGGATCGTCCACGATCTGGAAAATCCCGCTGAGCCGCATTCCGCGCCGGGGATCCTGGTCGAAGCCCTTAATCGCCGCCGCGAGCGCGGCTTGCCTGCGTTTACCGTGCTTTCCTGCGACAACATTCCGGACAACGGCCACGTGGTGAAAAATGCGGTGCTTGGCATGGCGCAAAAGCGCTCCCCGGCGCTGGCGGAGTGGATCGAGGGCCACGTGAGTTTTCCGGGAACGATGGTCGACAGAATTGTTCCCGCCGCGACGGAGGCCTCGCTTGCGGAAATCGCCGACGCGCTCGGCGTTGACGATCCGTGCGCCATAAGCTGCGAGCCGTTTATTCAGTGGGTAGTGGAAGATAATTTTGTCGCCGGGCGTCCGGAGTGGGAAGTGGCGGGCGTTCAGATGGTGCAGGACGTTCTGCCCTGGGAGCAGATGAAATTACGCATGCTTAACGGCAGCCACTCTTTCCTGGCGTATCTGGGGTATCTCGCCGGGTACGCGCATATTAATGAATGCATGGAGGACGCCACCTTCCGCGAAGCCGCCCGGCGGCTAATGCTGGATGAACAGGCGCCTACGCTGCGTATAAAGGATGTCGACCTGACTGCCTATGCCGACAGCCTGATCGATCGCTTTGCTAACCCGGCGCTGCAGCATCGTACCTGGCAAATCGCGATGGACGGTAGCCAGAAGCTGCCGCAGCGAATGCTGGATGGCATCCGCGTCCACCTTGAGCGTAAAACAGAATGGCCGCTGCTGGCGCTGGGCGTCGCTGGCTGGATACGCTACGTCAGCGGGTTCGACGAACGCGGCAACGCGATTGACGTTCGCGATCCCCTCAGCGATAAAATCCGCACGATTGTCGAGGCCAGCAGCGACGCCGACCGCGTCAATGCGCTGCTGGGGCTGAGCGAGGTCTTCGGTCACGATCTCGCGCAAAATAGCGTTTTCGCTGAGGCTGTTAGCCAGGCCTACCAGCGCATCACCCGCCGTGGCGCACGCCAGGCTGTTATTGAAACGTTAAATCTTTAGCGATTATTGCGCTTAATGCGAACGGACATTGCCTCCGTTCGCCCTCCCCCTTCTCATTGCGCCCGTTTTTCGCCAGGATAAGAGCATAGTGTTATAGCATCACAATTCTCTTGCGGAGCGCACGTGACCAAAACCAACCTCATCACCGGTTTTCTCGGCAGCGGTAAAACCACCTCTATTCTTCATCTGCTGGCGAATAAAGATCCCGCCGAGAAATGGGCCGTGCTGGTCAATGAATTCGGCGAAGTGGGGATTGATGGCGCGTTGCTGTCATCCAGCGGCGCAATGATTAAAGAGATCCCCGGCGGATGCATGTGCTGCGTAAACGGCTTACCGATGCAGGTAGGCCTCAATACGCTGCTGCGTCAGGGCAAACCGGACCGCCTGCTGATTGAACCTACCGGTCTGGGCCACCCGAAGCAGATCCTCGATTTACTGACCGCCCCGGTTTACGAGCCGTGGATCGATCTTCGCGCCACGCTGTGCCTGCTCGATCCGCGTCAGCTTCTGGATGAAAAAGCGGTGGCCAATGAGAACTTTCGCGATCAGCTCGCCGCAGCAGACGTTATTGTCGCCAATAAAGAAGATCGCGCCACGGCGGAAAGCCGGGCCGCGCTGGACGCGTGGTGGCAGCATTTCGGCGGCAATCGGACACGGGTGCAGGCCACGCAGGGGAATATTGATAGCGCCCTGCTGGATCTTCCCCGCCTGAACCTGGCGCAACTCCCGGCCAGTGCAGAGCATGCGCATCACCATTCTGCAAAGCAGGGTCTGGCCGCGCTTAGCCTGCCGGAACACCAGCGCTGGCGTCGTAACCTTAACAGCGGTCAGGGGTATCAGGCCTGCGGATGGATTTTCGATGCCGATACCGTTTTCGACACCATTGGCATCCTTGAGTGGGCCAGGCTTGCGCCGGTCGACCGCGTGAAAGGGATCATGCGCACGCCAGACGGGCTGGTGCGGATCAACCGCCAGGGCGACGATTTCTTTATCGAAACGCAAAACGTCGCGCCACCTGACAGCCGAATAGAGTTAATTAGTGCGGTTAACGCCGACTGGAATGCCCTGCAGTCCAGCCTGTTGAAGCTTCGTTTAAGTTCGGGCGGCTAACGTTGCCCCAGTTTTCACTCAATGCAGAACGTTATGACGACTCGAATTCCCCAGATACTACTGCTTAATGTCGCCGGTCTGGCGCTCTTTTTCTCTTGGTATATCCCGGTGAATCACGGTTTCTGGTTCCCGCTGGATTCATCCCTGTTTCATTTCTTCAACCAGGGGCTGGTGAAGAGTGACGCCTTTCTGTGGCTGGTGGCAATTACCAATAACCGCGCCTTCGACGGCTTTTCCCTGCTGGCCATGGGCTGCCTGATGCTCTCTTTCTGGCTCAAAGAGGATGACACGGGGCGTCGCCGCATCATGATTATGGGACTGGTGATGCTTCTGGCTGCGGTGATCATTAATCAGCTGGCGCAACATCTGATGCCGGTAAAACGTGCAAGTCCTTCGCTCTCTTTCCCGAATATTTATCGCGTGAGTGAACTGCTGCATATTCCAACAAAAGATGCCTCGAAGGACAGTTTCCCGGGCGATCACGGCATGATGCTGCTTATTTTTTCTGGGTTTATGCTGCGCTATTTCGGTAAGAAGGCGTTCGCAATCGCCCTGCTTATTGTGGTGATATTTGCCTTCCCACGCGTGATGATTGGCGCGCACTGGCTGACGGATATTGTCGTGGGTTCCCTTTCCGCGGTGCTGATTGGTCTGCCGTGGGTTCTGATGACGCCTTTAAGCGATCGCCTAATTACCCTTTTCGATCGCTATCTTCCGCGTAGAAAGCAACAAAAATTGAACAAATAATTACCGTTTTTTAACGTAAACTATCGGGGATCATCACGATCCCTGATAATGCCCTTCCCGCGATCTTTCTGCTCTGTCATATTCTTGTCATCACATTCGTGATAAAAATGAATCAATTGCACGATTACGCGGCGGATCTGCCGCTATTTTGTGCAATGACAAATTTTTACTTTCTGTATCACAATTTCTTATAAAAAAAAGGCTCTTTTTACTCGCAATAGCCCTGGCAATCGGTTAATCTCGAACTCGTTTTGCCCCATGGAGATAATTATTTCGATGGTGAATAATTTTGTGCGCTGCACCACAAATGTCACCAGAAACAATTGTCTCAATGTGAACAGATAATTAGTCTCGTCACGTTTGGCATTTTTATAACGATATTTGTCGTTAAGGACTTCAAGGGAAAATAAACAAAATGGTCAAATCTCAACCGTTTCTGAGATATATCTTACGGGGGATCCCGGCGATAGCAGTCGCGGTACTGTTATCTGCATGTAGTACATCGAACACCGCAAAGAATATGCATCCTGAGACGCGTGTTGTGGGAATGGAAGATTCCTCTTCACTGCAAGCCTCTCAGGATGAATTTGAAAATATGGTACGTAATCTGGACGTGAAGTCCCGCATTATGGACCAGTATGCTGACTGGAAAGGCGTGCGTTACCGTCTTGGCGGCAGCACTAAAAAAGGCATTGATTGTTCCGGCTTTGTACAGCGTACCTTCCGCGAGCAATTTGGGTTAGATCTTCCGCGTTCGACCTACGAACAGCAGGAGATGGGCAAGTCGATTTCACGTACCAAACTGCGCACCGGCGATTTAGTGCTGTTCCGTGCAGGTTCTACCGGTCGACATGTGGGCATCTACATTGGTAATGACCAGTTTGTACATGCCTCCACCAGCAGCGGTGTGACCATTTCCAGCATGAATGAACCGTACTGGAAGAAGCGCTACAACGAAGCGCGCCGCGTACTGACCCGCAGTTAATATGATAATTGTATCGTTGGTTATCCCTTGGCTGGCGATACAATAAAAAAAAGCACTGCTTCGGCGGTGTTTTTTTTTGCCCGTTACAATGAATACAATCAGCGGCAATTCAGGAACCACGACGTTTATGCTCACCCGCTACTTCTCCAGTCATCGAAAGATACTGTTCCTCAGTATCATTACCGGCCTGATCGCCGCCCTGCTCCTGGGTTCATTGCAATTTTTCTGGAGCTACCACAAGCGGGAAATCCGATTCGATACGTTGATCATGGATGTGCGCATCTACATGGAGAGCTATTTTGACGAGCTGAAAGCCTCCATCGACGTGCTGCAGCCGCTGACGCTCAATAATTGCCAGGACGTTAACGCGGAGCTGACCTCGCGCGCGGCCTTCAGCCTCAACGTACGCGCCTTCCTGCTGGTCAGAGACAAAATGGCGTTCTGCTCGTCAGCCACAGGGCCAATGAATGCCCCGATGGAGGAGCTGATACCCGAGCTGCACATCAACAAGCAGGTTGATATCGCACTGCTCCCCGGCACGCCCATGCTGCCCAATAAGCCCGCGATTGCCATCTGGTATCGTAATCCGCTTGTGAAGGACGGCGGCGTATTCACCTCGGTGAATCTCAACCTGACGCCGTACCTGCTTTACACCGCGCGCCAGGACGAGTTTGCAGGCATCGCGATCGTCATCGGCGACAATGCGTTATCCACTGCCTCAAACGCCCTCGTCAAAGCGAAGGATTTACATGAAACGCCGGCGCGCACCGCGACGCTCAAAGACGTTCCTCTGACCATCAACCTGTACGCCGAGGAGTGGACGACCGATGAGATACTTTACGCCCTGTTCTTCGGGCTGGTGTGCGGGATTGCGGCAGGGTCGCTTAACTTCTACATCCTCACGACGCGTCTCAATCCGGGCAAAGAGATTCTGAGCGCCATCAAGCGCGGCCAGTTTTATGTGGTTTATCAGCCCGTTGTCGACGCCAAATCGCTCAGGATGACCGGGCTTGAAGTGCTGATGCGCTGGAAGCACCCGACCATGGGTGAGATCCCGCCGGACGCCTTTATCAATTTTGCCGAAGCGCAGAAGCTGATTGTTCCGCTCACGCTGCATCTTTTTGACCTGATTATTCACGATGCGCCAGTGCTACAGACCGTGCTGCCGCCGGGTGCCAAAGTGGGCATTAATATCGCGCCGGGGCATCTGCATGCGGAAAGTTTCAAAGACGATATGCGCACCTTCAAAGCCCTGCTGCCGCCTGATTACTTCCAGATCGTACTGGAAATTACCGAGCGCGACATGCTGAACCATCGGGAAGCTAACAGCCTCTTCGAATGGCTGCATAACGAAGGGTTTGAAATTGCCATCGACGATTTCGGCACCGGCCACAGCGCGCTGATTTATCTTGAACATTTCACCATGGACTATCTGAAAATCGACCGTGGTTTTGTCAACGCCATTGGCACAGAAACCGTGACCTCCCCGGTGCTGGATGCCGTACTGACGCTGGCAAGACGACTGAATATGTCGACCGTTGCGGAAGGGGTGGAAACACCGGAACAGGCGGCGTGGCTGCGCGAGCATGGGGTTAATTATCTGCAGGGTTACTGGATTAGCCGCCCGATGCCGCTGGAGCAGTTCCGCACGTGGCAAAATACAGTGTCCCCTGACGGGGAATAATTTCACATTGCCCGTGGCGTCACTTATTATTCAGCTTAACTGAGCCGGGCTGTAAAAGAGGGAGCCACCGCGAGATGTTTATGCGCTTTATGTTGCTTTGGTTGGCAGTCGTGAGCCTGTCCAGCCAGGCGCAAACCATCAAAGAGAACATCGCGTTCGCCGTGATTGGCGAGCCAAAATACGCGGTCAATTTTACGCACTTCGATTACGTCAATCCTGCCGCCCCTAAGGGTGGAAAGGTCACGCTCTCGGCAACGGGAACGTTCGACAACTTTAACCGCTTCGCCCTGCGCGGCGTGGCCGCGGCGCGAACGGAATCGCTTTATGACACGCTTTTTGTCACGTCGGATGATGAACCCGGCAGCTATTACCCGCTGATTGCCGATAACGTGCGCTATGCGGATAACTTCGCCTGGGCCGAAATTACCCTAAACCCCCGGGCCCGCTTTCACGACGGCACGCCGGTCAAGGCCAGCGACGTCGCTTTTACGTTTCATAAATTTATGACCGAAGGCGTGCCTCAGTTCCGCATTGTGTATAAAGGCGCAACGGTGCGCGCCATTGCGCCCCTCACCGTACGCATTGAGCTGAGCGAACCGAACAAAGAGAATATGCTTAGCCTGTTCTCGCTGCCGGTTATGCCTGAATCGTTCTGGAAAAACCATAAGTTAAGCGACCCGCTCTCCACGCCGCCGCTGGCCGGTGGCCCTTACCGCATTACCGACTGGCGCATGGGGCAGTACGTGGTCTATTCCCGCGTGAAAGATTACTGGGCGGCTAACCTGCCGGTAAACCGCGGGCGCTGGAATTTCGACACCCTTCGCTATGACTACTACCTCGACGATAACGTGGCGTTTGAAGCGTTCAAGGCCGGCGCCTTCGATTTACGCGTGGAGAACAGCGCCAAAAACTGGGCGACCCGCTATATCGGCAAAAACTTCACGAAAGGCTACATCGTTAAAGACGAGCACAAAAACGAATCCGCCCAGGACACGCGCTGGCTGGCGTTTAATATTCAGCGCCCGGTATTTACCGACCGCCGCGTTCGGGAAGCCATTTCCCTGGCCTTCGATTTTGAATGGATGAACAAAGCCCTGTTTTACGGGGCGTACAGCCGCGCGAACAGCTATTTCCAGAACACCGAATATGCCGCGCGCGACTACCCTAAAGCCGACGAACTGCTCCTGCTGGCGCCGCTGAAAGCGGAAGTGCCGCCGGAGGTGTTTACCACGGTGTTTCAGCCGCCCGCTTCAAAGGGTGACGGCTACGACCGCGACAACCTGCTGAAGGCCAGCAAGCTGCTGGATGAGGCAGGCTGGCAGCTGAAGAACCAGAAACGCGTCAATGCGAAAACCGGCAAGCCTTTAAGCTTTGAACTGCTGCTCTCCTCCGGCGGCAACGATCAGTGGGTGCTGCCGTTTAAGCACAACCTTGCGCGGCTGGGGATCACCATGAACATTCGCCAGGTCGATAACGCGCAGATCACCAACCGCATGCGCAGCCGCGATTACGACATGATGCAACGCCTGTGGCCCGCGCAGCCGTGGCCCAGCTCGGATCTGCAAATCTCCTGGGCCTCCAGCTACATCGACTCCTCGTACAATGCGCCAGGCGTAAAAAGCCCGGCGATTGATGCCCTGATTGCAAAAATTGTGGCGGCGCAGGGCGATAAAGATAAGCTCTTGCCGCTTGGTCGCGCCCTCGACAGGGTGTTAACCTGGAACTACTACATGCTGCCCATGTGGTATATGGGCGAAGACCGCCTTGCGCGCTGGGACAAGTTCTCCGTGCCTGCCGTGCGCCCTGTCTATTCTCTGGGCTTTGACACCTGGTGGTATGACGTGAATAAAGCCGCCAGACTGCCTGCCGAGCGGCGATAAGGAATTATCATGGGTGCCTATTTAATACGCCGACTTCTGCTGGTCATTCCCACGCTGTGGGCCATTATCACCATTAACTTTTTTATCGTGCAAATTGCCCCGGGCGGGCCGGTCGACCAGGCCATTGCCGCCATTGAGTTTGGCAACAGCGCCGGCATGCCCGGCGGCGGCGGAGAAGGCATGGGCGCCAGCCATGCGCGAACCGGCGTGGGGAATATCAGTGAAAGTCACTACCGCGGCGGGCGCGGGCTGGATCCTGAAGTGATCGCCGAGATCACCCATCGCTACGGCTTTGATAAGCCGATACACGAGCGCTATTTCAAGATGCTCTGGGATTATATCCGCTTTGATTTTGGCGATAGCCTGTTCCGCAGTGCATCCGTATTAACGTTGATCAAGCAAAGCCTGCCGGTTTCGGTCACGCTGGGGCTGTGGGGGACGTTGATTATCTATCTGGTCTCTATACCGCTCGGGATCCGAAAAGCGGTGCATAACGGCAGCCGCTTCGATATCTGGAGCAGCACCTTCATCATCATCGGCTATGCTATTCCGGCGTTTCTGTTTGCCGTTCTGCTGATTGTCTTCTTTGCCGGAGGCAGCTATTTCGACATCTTCCCCCTGCGGGGGCTGGTCTCCGCCGATTTCAGCACGCTGCCGTGGTACCAGAAAATCACCGACTATCTCTGGCATATCACGCTGCCGGTGCTGGCGACGGTGATCGGCGGGTTTGCCGCCCTGACCATGTTAACGAAAAACGCCTTTCTCGATGAAATCCGCAAGCAGTATGTCGTGACCGCCCGCGCCAAAGGGGTCAGCGAGAAGCAGATTATGTGGAAACATGTTTTCCGCAACGCCATGCTGCTGGTGATTGCCGGATTTCCAGCCACGTTCATCAGCATGTTTTTTACCGGCTCACTGCTGATTGAGGTGATGTTCTCGCTCAACGGTCTCGGTCTGCTGGGCTACGAAGCCACCGTATCGCGCGATTATCCGGTAATGTTTGGCACGCTCTATATTTTCACCCTGATTGGCCTGCTGCTGAATATCATCAGCGATATCAGCTATACGCTGGTCGATCCCCGAATTGATTTTGAGGGCCGCTGATGTCGCGTTTAAGCCCCGTTAACCAGGCCCGCTGGGCCCGTTTTCGCCATAACCGCCGCGGCTACTGGTCGCTGTGGATTTTTGCTGTCCTGTTTGTCCTGAGCATGTGTTCGGAGCTGATCGCCAACGACAAACCGTTGCTGGTGCACTTTAACGACCGCTGGTACGTGCCGGTACTGGCTAACTACAGTGAAAGCGACTTCGGCGGCCCGTTTGCCACCCCGGCGGAGTACCAGGATCCGTGGCTGCGTCAGCAGATCGAACAGCACGGCTGGGCCCTCTGGGCTCCGGTGCGCTTTGGCGCCAACAGCATTAACTTCGCGACCACAACCCCCTTCCCTTCTCCGCCCTCTGCGCAAAACTGGCTGGGAACAGACGCCAACGGCGGCGACGTGCTGGCGCGCATCCTCTACGGTACGCGGATTTCTATTCTCTTTGGACTGATGCTGACCGTCTTCTCCAGCGTAATGGGCGTAGTGGCCGGCGCCGTTCAGGGCTACTACGGCGGAAAAATTGACCTGTGGGGGCAGCGTATCATCGAAGTCTGGTCCGGTATGCCAACGCTGTTTCTGATCATTCTGCTTTCCAGCGTGGTACAGCCGGGCTTCTGGTGGCTGCTGGGCATCACCGTTCTGTTTGGCTGGATGGCGCTGGTGGGCGTGGTGCGGGCAGAGTTTCTGCGCACCCGTAATTTCGACTATATTCGCGCCGCGCAGGCGTTAGGCGTGAGCGATCGCGCAATCATCTTCCGCCATATGCTTCCCAATGCGGTGGTGGCGACCCTCACCTTCCTGCCCTTTATTCTGTGCAGCTCCATCACCACCCTCACCTCGCTGGACTTTCTGGGCTTCGGCCTGCCACTGGGGTCGCCGTCGCTCGGCGAACTGCTGCTGCAGGGCAAGAACAACCTGCAGGCGCCGTGGCTGGGCATCACCGCCTTTCTTTCCGTGGCCGTGCTGCTTTCGCTGCTGATTTTTATTGGCGAAGCCGTGCGCGATGCCTTCGATCCCAACAAGGCGGTATAAGATGACGCAGCCTCTTCTCAGTATTGATCGCCTGTCGATTGCCTTCTCGAAGCAGGGCGAGACCCGTACCGTGGTCACCGACCTGTCGCTGCAGATCCAGCGCGGTGAAACGCTGGCGCTGGTGGGTGAATCCGGTTCGGGCAAGAGCGTCTCGGCGCTCTCCATCCTGCGTCTGCTGCCCTCCCCGCCCGTGAGCTATCCGCAAGGGGATATTCTGTTCCACGGCAGTTCGCTGCTGCACGCTGATGAACATACCCTGCGCGGTATTCGCGGCAATAAGATTGCCATGATCTTCCAGGAGCCGATGGTGTCGCTCAACCCACTGCATACGCTGGAAAAACAGCTCTATGAAGTGCTGTCACTTCATCGGGGGATGCGCAAAGAGGCCGCGCGGGGCGAAATTCTGGATTGTCTGGAACGTACAGGCATACGCAACGCGGCCAAACGGCTGAATGATTTTCCGCATCAGCTCTCCGGCGGCGAACGCCAGCGGGTAATGATTGCCATGGCCCTGCTCACGCGCCCCGAACTGTTGATTGCCGACGAGCCGACGACGGCGCTGGACGTCACGGTGCAGGCGCAAATTCTGACGCTCTTGAGGGAGCTGCGTGACGAGCTGGACATGAGCCTGCTGTTTATCACGCACAACCTGAGCATCGTGAAAAAGCTGGCCGACAGCGTCGCGGTCATGCAAAACGGGTGCTGCGTTGAACAGAATACCGCGTCCACGCTGCTGAACGCGCCGCAGCATCCCTATACGCAGCGCCTGCTCGACAGCGAACCTTCCGGCGACCCGGTGCCTCTCACGGCAGACAGCACACCGCTGCTGCGCGTCGATGATTTATCCGTCTCATTCCCGATCCGCAAAGGCGTTCTGCGGCGCATCGTTGACCAGAACCCGGTGCTGAAAAATATCCGCTTCTCGCTGCGACCGGGTGAATCCCTGGGGCTGGTGGGCGAATCCGGTTCGGGGAAAAGCACTACCGGTCTGGCGCTGCTGCGCTTAATTGCCTCTCAGGGCGAGATCCTGTTTGACGATATGCCGCTGCACCGCTGGAACCGCCGCCAGATGCTGCCCGTGCGGCCCCGCATGCAGGTGGTATTTCAGGATCCCAACTCCTCGCTTAACCCGCGCCTCAGCGTGTTGCAGATTATCGAAGAGGGCCTGCGCGTTCACCAGCCTGGCCTGAGTGCGCAACAGCGGGAACAGGAGGTTATGCGGGTGATGGCGGAAGTGGGCTTAGATCCCGACACTCGCCACCGCTACCCTGCGGAATTTTCCGGCGGACAGCGCCAGCGTATCGCCATCGCCCGCGCGCTGATCCTGAAACCGGAGCTGATTATTCTTGATGAACCGACCTCGTCTCTGGACAGAACCGTACAGGCGCAGATCCTGGCGCTGCTCAAAGGGCTACAGGAAAAGCACCGGCTGGCCTATATCTTTATCAGCCATGATCTACAGGTGGTTCGGGCGCTATGCCATCAGGTGATTGTGCTACGACAGGGTGAGGTGGTCGAACAGGGTGATTGCCAGCGCGTATTTACTGCGCCAACGCAGAGCTACACGCGCCAGCTGCTCGCGGCAGACTAGCGCTTAAAACGGATACTGGCCGGAGAAAGGTTCAGCAATCGCAACGCCAAAGTTTTTCAGGCGGCAGGTCGCGGCGAATTCGTCCTGGCTTTTGACAAACAGGCACGGCTCCCCTTCGCACTCCAGTACGGAGCTGTCCACTTCGATATCCGTCAGGGCCTGGCTGAGACGCTCCATCACCCGCCACGCATTTTCGTCGCTCGGGCTCAGCAGCTTGAGCGCCACCAGGCAATTCTCACAGCCCGCGACGCTTTGCGGAATCGGTTCAACTTTCGAACCTGCAAAACCCGCCGACCAGCGATAGCTCTGGGGCAAGCGATGGACAATGGAGAGTTGTAATGTATTCACGTTCGTTCCCCGGAAGCAAAATTTACTTCACAATTTATTTACATTTATAGTAACACATCATCGCCAACCTGCACTATTCAGCGCTTTTTTATCGGTATCGAGGCTCGCGTCGGCGCTATATGTACCCGTTTCTGCGATCTAACTCAACCTTTTTGAATACAATGATGTGACTTTTTACATAAATAGATTTTACATAAAATAAACAAACACGGAATAAACGAACGCGAGTTTGGTTGATATGCGTCAACAAAAAAGGCCCTTTCGGGCCTTATCTGCGCGTTAGTGCGCCGCTTTTCGCGGCCGACTGGCGTAAAGACAGAAAAGCACAGAGCTGGTTGCGCAAAAAGCCATCGCCCACAGCATAGGCCAGGCCGTAGTAAAGGTCGCCATAGAGAGTAACGCCCCGACGATGGCACCAATCCCGAAGCGGAAGGTTCCCGCCAGTGACGATGCGGTTCCCGCCATGTGCGGGAATTCGTCGAGGATCACCGCCATCGCATTGGACGAGATCATCGACACGCAGCCGACAAAGGCCGCCACGCCGATCACCAGCGCCCAGAAGCCCACGTCCAGAAACGCGCTCACCACCAGCCAGACCGCCATCACAAACTGGATCCACAGCCCGGCGCGGAACATGTTCAGCGCGCCCACCCGCCGGACAAAGCGGCTGTTAATGATGGTCAGGACAAACAGGAAGACGATATTGAGCGCAAAATAATAGCCAAAGTGCTGCGGCGAAACGTGGTTCAATTCGATATAGACAAACGGCCCGGCGCTCAGGAAGGAGAACATTCCGGCGAAGCTGAACCCGCTCGCCAGCATGTAGCTCAGCACTCGCTTGTGGCGAAACAGCGAGGCAAAGTTGCCTATCGTGGTTCGAATATGAAATTTCTGGCGGCGCTCGACGGGCAGCGTTTCATCAATAAAGAAGAAAATCATCGCCGAGGCCAGCAGCGCGGCCAGCGCCAGGATCCAGAAAATCGCGTGCCAGCTAAACCACACCAGCACCGCACCACCGGCCATCGGTGCCACCAGTGGCGCAATCGTCGTCACCAGCATGACGAACGACATCATGCGGGAGAACTCTTCTTTCGGGTAGATATCACGCATCAGGGCGTTGATCACCACGCTCGCGGCAGCGGCGGCCAACCCGTGCAGGAAGCGCATGATAATCAGCTGATCGATACTCTGCGCCAGCGCACAGGCGACCGCTGCGGCCGCAAAGACCAGCGTCCCGCCAAGAATAACCGGCTTACGCCCCAGGCTGTCGGCCATTGGGCCATACAGCAGCTGTCCGAGCGCGAAACCGAGAATATAGGTGCTGAGCGTCATCTGCGCGCTGCCTGCCGGTACGCCAAACTGCGCGGAAATCACCGGCAGCGCAGGCAGATACATATCGATAGACAGCGGCATCAGCATCGCCAGCAGGCCAAGAATGAAGACAATTTTGAACGACGAGTGTGGCCTGGTGGTCACAGGGTTCTCCTGAAATTAGTGCGAAGGCAGACCGACGCTGGCAATCTCTTCTTCCGTCAGCGGACGATATTCACCGGGCGCCAGGTCGGGATCGAGCGCAATCGCACCGATGCGTTCACGGTGCAGGCCCACAACGTGGTTACCCACGGCGGCAAACATGCGTTTCACCTGATGGTAGCGTCCTTCGCTGATGGTCAAACGGACCTCCGTCGGGGTGATGACCTCAAGCACGGCGGGTTTGGTCAGATCCTTTTCATTATGCAGCTGAACGCCTTTCGCGAATTGCTCTGCCGTGTCATCCGCAACCGGTGACTCCAGCGTGACCAGATAGGTTTTCTCACAGTGGTGGCGCGGGGAAGTGATGCGATGCGACCACTGACCGTCGTCGGTCATCAGCACCAGACCGGTGGTGTCGATGTCGAGGCGGCCTGCGGCATGCAGCTTGTGCGCCACCGGCTCGTCGAGGAAATAGAGCACCGTCGGGTGATCCGGATCGTCCGTTGAGCAGACATAGCCTTCCGGCTTATTGAGCATGAAATAGCGGGGACCGTGCTGCTGGGTCAGCGGATTGCCGTCGTACTCAACCTGATGGTCAGGCTGCAGTTTGAACGCGCTGTCTCGCACAATGTCGCCATCCACGGTAACGCGGTTGGCGCGAATTTCGCGCCCGGCAATAGCGCGGCTTACGCCGAGTTGCTGAGCGATAAACTTATCAAGTCGCATGAAATCTTTTTAGCCTTAATGGTGCTGGATGTCGGACCGTGCGTCCGAAAAAAGAAGCAGTCAGGAACGGTTCAGTATAATGGTCTGGTTGCGCCACTCAAGGGAAAAAGTTTCGTGGCATACTATATGCGGATTAACGAAACCGAGACCCCATGACTTTTACACTTCGTCCCTATCAGCAGGAAGCCGTTGACGCGACGCTCGCCTGGTTCCGTAAACACCGGGAACCGGCGGCCATTGTCCTCCCGACCGGTGCAGGCAAGAGCCTGGTCATTGCCGAACTGGCGCGCCTGGCGCGTGGTCGCGTGCTGGTATTGGCCCACGTCAAAGAGCTGGTGGCGCAAAACCATGCCAAATATTGTGCGCTGGGGCTGGAAGCCGACATTTTCGCCGCCGGGCTGAAGCGCAAAGAGAGCCACGGCAAAGTGGTTTTCGGCAGCGTACAGTCGGTGGCCCGCAACCTGGATCTGTTCCGCAGCGAGTTTTCGCTGCTGATTGTCGACGAATGTCACCGCATCAGCGATGACGACGACAGCCAGTATCAGCAAATCCTCACTCACCTTAAAGAGGTGAACCCTCACTTACGCCTGCTCGGCCTGACGGCAACCCCGTTTCGTCTGGGCAAAGGCTGGATCTACCGCTTTCATTATCACGGCATGGTGCGCGGCGACGAGAAAGCGCTGTTCAGCGACTGTATCTATGAACTTCCGCTGCGCTACATGATTAAGCACGGCTACCTGACGCCGCCCGAGCGGCTGGATATGCCGGTCGTGCAGTACGATTTCAGCCGCTTACAGGCGCAGAGCAACGGGCTGTTCAGCGAGGCGGATCTTAACCACGAGCTGAAAAAACAGAAGCGGATCACGCCGCATATCATCAGCCAGATTGAAGAGTTCGCGCAAACGCGTAAAGGGGTGATGATTTTTGCTGCCACCGTCGAACACGCGCGCGAAATCACCGGCCTGCTACCCGCTGACGACGCAGCGCTGATCACTGGCGAAACGCCCGGCCCGGAGCGCGACAGGCTGATTGAGGCTTTCAAAGCCCAGCAGTTCCGCTACCTGGTGAATGTCTCCGTATTAACCACCGGGTTTGACGCCCCGCACGTCGACCTGATTGCGATTCTGCGCCCGACGGAATCCGTCAGCCTGTATCAGCAGATTGTCGGCCGTGGCCTGCGCCTGGCGCCGGGCAAAACCGACTGCCTGATACTGGATTACGCCGGCAACCCGCACGATCTGTACTCCCCGGAAGTGGGCGCGCCAAAAGGCAAAAGCGACAACGTGCCGGTACAGGTGTTTTGCCCGGCCTGCGGCTTTGCCAACACCTTCTGGGGAAAAACCACCGCCGACGGCACGCTGATTGAACACTTTGGCCGCCGCTGTCAGGGCTGGTTTGAGGATGATGAGGGGCATCGCGAGCAGTGCGATTTCCGCTTCCGCTTCAAAAACTGCCCGCAGTGCAACGCCGAAAATGACATCGCCGCCCGCCGCTGCCGCGAGTGCGACACGGTGCTGGTGGACCCGGACGACATGCTGAAAGCGGCGCTGAAGCTGAAAGATGCGCTGGTGCTGCGCTGCTCCGGCATGGCGCTTCAGCCCGGCGCGGATGAAAAAGGCGAATGGCTGAAAATCACCTATTACGACGAGGATGGCGCTGACGTCAGCGAACGGTTCAGGGTTCAGACGCCTGCCCAGCGCACGGCATTTGAGCAGCTGTTTATCCGGCCACATACCCGCACGCCTGGCGTGCCGCTGCGCTGGATAACCGTGGCGGATATCGTGCATCAGCAGGCGCTGCTGCGCCACCCCGACTTCGTGGTCGCCCGTAAGAAAGGCCAGTTCTGGCAGGTTCGCGAGAAGGTCTTTGACTATGAAGGTCGCTTCCGTCGGGCAAATGAATTGCGCGGTTAACGGGACTTTTCATTGATGTGCGGGGCATTTGAGTATAAAATGCCGCCCGCTTCACATCCGTGGGGCAGAACACTCACCTGCTGCTGGGTCGCCTGTAGTAGGGTTTTAAATACAGAGAGAAATCAATGTTCACTATCGAAGCAGAAGTACGTAACGTGCAGGGTAAGGGTGCGAGCCGCCGCCTGCGTAACGCTAACAAGTTCCCGGCTATCGTTTACGGTGGCGAAGCTGCTCCAGTTGCTATCGAACTGGATCACGACAAAGTGTGGAACATGCAGACCAAAGCTGAGTTCTACAGCGAAGTTCTGACCATCGTTGTTGGCGGTAAAGAAGAAAAAGTGAAGGTTCAGGCTGTTCAGCGTCACGCGTTCAAGCCAAAACTGACTCACATCGACTTCGTTCGCGCGTAATCGCAAACCTGTCGAGAAAACCCCGCTTCCGCGGGGTTTTTTTATGGCTGCTATTTACCGCCAGACGTGCGGCGCTGAAGCTGATCGCGCAGGTTCGGCGGCGTACCTTTGATGGTCAGGGTATCGGTGGCCGGATCCCAGAAGATGCGTTCCCCCAACAGCATGGCGTCAAAGTTGATGGTTAACCCACCGCCGCTGCCGGCAAATTTGGTTAACTGACGCAGCGTGCTGCGATCCGCCGGGAAGCTCTCCTCAAGCTCATAGCCCTTCTCCGCGGTGAATTCCTGGAAGCTCACTTCGCTGACGCCCGCCAGCTCTTTTGACAGGGACTCCAGTTCAATCTCTTCCCCCGCCTGCAGCTGCTCGTTGCAATAGCTGTAAACCTGCTGACGCACGGTCTGGCGTTCAGATTTATCGAGCTGCGCTTCCGCCGTGAAGTCATCAACGGCCTGCAGCAGCCCTTTGTTCTGCGCTTTGGCGTTCAGGCCTTCGCTGGCACCGAGGAAGTCCATAAAGAAATCCGCCACTTTGCGGCCCACCCGCCCCTTCAGGAAGGTGAGGTAGCGGGTCGACTCCGGGTTAGTTTCCCACTCGGTCAAATCAATACGCGCCACAATATCCGCATGGTTGATATCCAGATAGTGCGTTGAGCTGATGTCCAGCTGCTCGTTCACGCGCATGCTGCTTAAGTTATTCAGCACGGTAACCAGCAGGTACTCGACCGCCAGGTAACGATAGTGGCAGAACAGGACAATACCGCCGTCGGCGAACGGATATTTCGCCAGCTCGTCGCGCAGACGCCCGGTTGCCGCGCGGCTAAACGCCAGGAAATCCTCCTCGCCCTGACGCTGCAGGCGCAGGCTATCGGCCAGTTCACTCTCTTCACTGAACAGACCATAGGCTTTATTTTTAGCGCTGTAGACGCGATGCAGCTCTGCCATCATTTCCACAACGGTTGCCGTGGGTTCCAGTAACGAATCGCGTAGCACCACTTCAAGGGTTTGCTCATCACGCTTGATAAGCTGGTGCAAGGCAATCTGGTTGATTTCCAGACTCATGATAAACTCTCCTTTTAGACCGGGCGGTATTCAACCACCACCAGGACATGTGTGCAACAACAGATAAAAAAGGGGAAAAAAAGCTGTTGCTACGGTAATATGTTGCCCTTTCATCAACAAACTGATTTTGATTTATGCCACAACATTCCCGCTACAGTGATGAACACGTTGAACAACTGCTCAGTGAGCTGGTCAACGTACTGGAAAAACATAAAACGCCGACCGATCTCTCCCTGATGGTTTTGGGAAATATGGTCACCAACCTTATCAACACCAGCGTTGCTCCGGCTCAGCGTCAGGCGATCGCCAAATCTTTCGCCCAGGCGTTACAGTCATCCGTCAGCAACGACCAGGCCCATTAAGGGAAACGAACAACAGTTTATGGTGACGAATCGTCAGCGCTACCGTGAAAAAGTCTCCCAGATGGTCAGTTGGGGACACTGGTTTGCCCTGTTCAACATTCTGCTAGCGACGGTAATTGGCTGTCGTTATCTGTTTGTCGCAGACTGGCCCACAACGCTAACCGGGCGTATCTACTCCTGGATAAGCGTTGTTGGTCACTTTAGCTTTTTGGTATTCGCCACCTATCTGCTGATCCTGTTTCCTCTGACGTTTATCGTCATGTCGCAGCGTTTGATGCGGTTCTTGTCCGCAATCCTTGCGACGGTGGGGATGACGCTGCTGCTTATCGACAGTGAAGTGTTCACCCGGTTCCACCTGCATCTCAACCCTATCGTCTGGGAACTGGTGATCAACCCCGACCAGAACGAAACGGCCCGCGACTGGCAGCTGATGTTCATCAGCGTTCCGGTGATCCTGTTGATCGAGATGCTGTTTGCCACCTGGAGCTGGCAAAAGCTCCGCAGCCTGACCCGACGCCGCCATTACGCGAAGCCCGTCGCCGCGCTCTTTTTCGTCTCATTTATCAGTTCGCACCTCATGTATATCTGGGCGGATGCGAACTTCTATCGCCCTATTACCATGCAGCGCGCTAACCTGCCGCTCTCTTATCCGATGACGGCCCGTCGTTTCCTTGAGAAACACGGCCTGCTTGATGCCCAGGAGTACCAGCGCCGTCTGGTCGAACAGGGTAATCCGGAAGCGGTTAGCGTGCAGTATCCACTGAGCGATCTGCGCTATCGCGATATGGGTCGCGGGCAAAACGTCCTGCTGATTACCGTCGATGGCCTCAACTATTCTCGTTACGAGAAGCAGATGCCTGCGCTGGCCGATTTCGCGAGTCAGAACGTATCATTTACCCAGCATATGAGTTCAGGTAACTCAACCGATGCGGGTATCTTTGGCCTGTTCTATGGCATTTCTGCCGGATACATGGACGGCGTGCTGTCTGCGCGCATTCCTGCGGCGCTGATCACCGGGCTTAATCAGCAGGGCTATCAGTTAGGGCTGTTCGCATCGGACGGCTTCAACAGTTCACTGTACCGCCAGGCGCTGCTCTCTGATTTCTCACTGCCTGCCGCGCAGAGCCAGTCTGATGCCCAGACCGCAAACCAGTGGATAAACTGGCTGCAGCGCTACGCGCAGGAAGATAACCGCTGGTTCTCGTGGGTGGCCTTTAACGGCACAACGCTTAACGACAGCAACCAGGCTGGCTTTGCGCGCCGCTACGGCCGCGCGGCCAGCGATGTTGACGCACAGATTGGCCGCGTGCTTGACGCGCTACGTGAATCAGGCAAGCTTGATAACACGGTCGTGATCGTGACCGCGGGGCATGGCGTACCGTTAGGCGACGAGACGAAGAGCATGAGCTGGTCACGTCCAAACCTGCATGTTCCGCTGGTGATCCACTGGCCGGGAACGCCGGCGCAGCGCATCAATATGCTCACAGAACATAAAGACGTCATGACGACCCTGATGCAGCGCCTGCTGCACGTCAGTACGCCAGCAAACGAGTATTCGCAGGGGCAGGATCTCTTCAGCGCCACGCGCCGCCATAACTGGGTGACTGCAGCTGACGGCAACACGCTGGTGGTGACCACGCCGAAGCTGACGCTGGTGCTGAACAGCAATGGGAACTATCAGACCTATAATCTGCAGGGTGAACGGCTGAAGGACCAGAAACCACAGCTTAGCCTGCTGTTACAGGTTCTGACGGATGAGAAGCGCTTCATCGCTAACTGATTAATAATAAACCAGTTAGCGACGGATTCCCTTGCATTCGAAACGGAATCGAGTAGTATTCTTTCTATGCGTCGGCACGTAGCGCAGCCTGGTAGCGCACCGTCATGGGGTGTCGGGGGTCGGAGGTTCAAATCCTCTCGTGCCGACCAAAAACACATTGAAAACCAGCCTCTTACGGCTGGTTTTTTATTTTGCCTCGTCCGGTGTTTTGCGCAGGTACATCAGCGTAACCAGACAAATCACGGCTCCGGCATAAAACGTATATTCCGCGCCAAACGTTTCCCAGATGGCCCCGGCGCCCAGGCTGGCGACTAACAATCCCACGCCGCTGACCAGACTAAAAATGCCGTAGGCGGTACCGCGCAGATCCGCAGGTGCCGTTTTTGCGATCATTGCCGCCAGCAGCCCCTGCGTCATCCCCATATGCACTCCCCAAAGCGCAACGCCCAGAAGCATTCCAGCCCAGTGGGTGCTTAGCGCCAGCACAATATCTGCCCCAATCAGCATCACCAGGCCCCACTGCAGTAGTCGGGTGTGGCTCATCCCGTCCGATAACTTGCCAAACGGATAGGCTGACAGGAAATAGAGCAAATTCATGGCCACCATCACCAGCGGGATCAGCGCCAGCGGCACCCCCGACTGCTGTGCGCGCAGGACAAGAAAGGCTTCACTGAAACGTGCGAGCGTAAAGATGGCGCCCAGGCCAATGACCCACCAGCAGCCTTTCCCGAGACGCCTGAGGTTCTCTTTTTTGATGGGGTTCGTGCGTTTATGTTCGACGGGCGCTTTCGGCTCATGCAGGCCGAAAAAAAGCAGCGCCACGGCGAGGACGCCGGGGATCACCGCGATCCAGAAGATAGTACGGAAATCATCGTTCCACAGCAGCATTAAGCCTACGGCCAGCAGCGGCCCGAGAAATGCGCCGACGGTATCCATCGACTGACGCAGCCCAAAGGCCGCGCCGCGAAGTTCCGGCGGCGTAACGTCAGCGACCAGCGCATCGCGCGGCGCGCCCCGGATCCCCTTCCCTACCCGGTCGATTAAGCGTGCCCCCAGAATCATGCCCGACGAAGAGGCGATAGCGAAAAGCGGCTTACTCAGCGCGCCAAGACCGTAGCCCAACACCGCCAGTCCTTTACGTTTACCCAGGTAGTCACTGATGGCACCGGAAAAAACTTTGATAAACAGCGCGGTGGCTTCAGCCAGGCCTTCAATCAAGCCAATGAAAATCACGCTGGCTCCCAGCGTCGTGACCATAAACAGCGGCAGCAGGCTGTGAATGATCTCCGAGGAGATATCCATCAGCATACTGACCCCACCCACAACCCAGACGCCTTTCGGGATCCGGCTGAGCGTTGCAAACCGGGATAACATTGAACATCTCCTGATTTATGTCGAACGACCTTGTTCGACACAGAATACCCTGGAAATGCGAATAAATATCATCACACATAAAAAAGCCAGCCCGCAGGCTGGCTTCTTATAGCAGGTGAATGCTCAGTGTTTTTCACGTCCGCCCAGGAAGAAAATGCCCAGCGGAATGGCCAGCAGAACGGTGAAGACAAGGCTGTAAACGAAGATCATCGCCGACTGCAGCACATACATGCTGGTAGTCCAGGCGGAGAGAGGAATGTTGTACTGTTCAATGACGCCAACAATGGTGGCCCGCCCGACGCACGCGGCAGCAATCATAAACACGACGAGTAGCGCCAGGAGGAACTTGCGGCCTTCAGGTGTTTTCAGTTTTGCACGAACCATCTCTCTTCCCTTTCACAGATGAATAACATTATCGATGGACTAAAATAACACGAACGCCCGTCACACTCCACACCAGTACAAAAACCTGCCAAAACGGTTAATATTAAGTTTATTACGCTGCATATAATGAAAATGTAAGTAAATCACACCAATCATTCATACTCGTTATGTTAGTCTGTTCAGGACCGTTTTGACATAAAGGAATGACAATGAAAAACGCACCTAAATTTGCCATCGCGCTTCTCGCCGCCGCGTGCGTCAGCACCAGCGCTTTCGCCAGCGACGCCCAAAAAGCGCAGCCGCTGGAAAAAGTTGCACCCTATCCGCAAGCGGAAAAAGGCATGAAGCGTCAGGTGATTCAACTGCCGGTTCAGCAGGACGAAGCGAATTACAAAGTCGAACTGTTAATTGGCAAGACGCTGGAAGTGGACTGCAATCAGCATCGTCTGGGCGGCCAGCTGGAAAGCAAAACCCTGGAAGGCTGGGGTTATGACTATTACGTCTTTGATAAAGTGACCTCTCCGGTCTCTACCATGATGGCCTGCCCGGACGGCAAAAAAGAGAAGAAATTTGTGACGGCCTATCTGGGCGACAACAGCCTGCTGCGTTACAACAGCAAGTTGCCGATCGTGGTATATACGCCTGAAAACGTGGAAGTAAAATATCGCGTGTGGAAGGCAGAAGAGACGGTCGGACAAGCGGTAGTACGTTAAAAACAAGTCGGGTGGCGGCTTCGCCTTACCCGACCTACTAAACTAAAAACGGTAACAGATGTTACCGTTTTGCTTTTACCTTACAGCGCGATATCCGCAACCGGCTTGTTTTCCGGCTGAGGCTTCAGCTCCGCCTTCGGCGCAGCATCCGCAGCCTGCGGCTTCACGTACTGCAGCTGCAGCACGCGGCTGGTGTACTCCAGCTCTTGTTCCGTCGCATCCACGTTACCGTTCAGCTTCGTGCCGTAGGATGGAATAATGGTTTTCAGCTTCGCCTGCCACTCCGGGCTGGCAACTTTGTCTTTAAACACTTTTTCCATCAGGTGCAGCATGATTGGCGCAGCGGTAGATGCACCCGGTGACGCACCCAGCAGCGCGGCAATCGTGCCATCCTTATCGCTCACCACTTCGGTACCCAGACGCAGCACGCCGCCCTCTTTCGGATCGCGCTTGATGATCTGCACGCGCTGACCCGCCTGCCACAGACGCCAGTCTTCTTTCTTCGCCTGCGGATAGTACTCTTTCAGCGCCTCGAAGCGTTCTTCATCAGAAAGCATCACCTGGCTAATCAGGTATTTCACCAGGTCGAAATTATCCAGGCCCACGTCCATCATCGGTTTGACGTTAGAGGTGGTGGTCGCGCTCAGCAGATCCCAGAGGGAGCCGTTTTTCAGGAACTTGGTTGAGAAGGTCGCGAACGGTCCGAACAGCACCACGCGTTTACCGTCAAGCATACGGGTATCGATATGCGGGACGGACATCGGTGGCGCACCGACGGAAGCCTGACCGTACACTTTTGCCAGGTGACGGTTCACCACTTCCGGGTTCTCGGACACCAGGAACTGGCCGCCGACCGGGAAGCCCGCGTAGTCGTCAGCTTCAGGAATACCGGACTCCTGCAGCAACTTCAGCGCCGCGCCGCCCGCACCGATGAAGACAAATTTCGCCTTAATGACGTGCTCGGCTTCATTGTTTTTCAGATCGGCAACGGTCACGCTCCAGCTGTTGTCCGCATTGCGCTTAAAGCCGCGCACTTCGGTGCTGAGCTGCAAATTGAAGTTATCTTTCTTCTTCAGGGACGCCACCAGCTGACGGGTAATTTCGCCGTAGTTCACGTCGGTGCCAATTTCGGTACGGGTCGCCGCCACTTTCTGGTTCGGGTCACGGCCTTCCATGACCAGCGGCGCCCACTCTTTAATCTGCGCGTGGTCTTCGGAGTATTTCATCCCGCGGAACAGGGTGCTCTGCTGCAGCGCAGCGTAGCGTGCGCGCAGGAAATTCACGTTTTGCTCGCCCCACACAAAGCTCATGTGCGGCACGGTATTGATGAAGGAGTGCGGGTCGTGCATCACGCCGCTGTTGACCTGGTGGGACCAGAACTGACGCGAGATCTGGAACGCTTCGTTGATCTCTACCGCCTTCTCGATACTAATGGAACCGTCCTTTTTCTGCGGCGTATAGTTCAGTTCCATGAGTGCCGAATGGCCCGTACCAGCGTTATTCCAGCCGTTCGAACTCTCCTGCGCCACGCCATCGAGGCGCTCGACCATGGTCATGGACCAGTCCGGCTGCAGTTCTTGCAGATAGGTTCCCAGCGTGGCGCTCATGATACCGCCACCAATTAAAAGGACGTCCGTTTCCTGCTCTTTTGGTGCGTCTGCTTTCGCTGCCATTGAGACGGCGTTGAGCCCGACGGCCAGAGAAAAGAGCATGGCAGTCATTTTTTTCATAATTTATGCCTTAGTGTAAAAGTGCTTGATGCGTGGAAATTGCAGGTGAAAAAAGCTGCGTGGGCACGGTAACAACTTTTAAATATTGTTTAAAGGTTACGAAATTATTGTAATTGTGAAATTTAATGATGGATTGTTTGTAGGGGATTGCGGCGTGCAACTGGTATAAGGAGGAATTTATGGCTACTATGCTGCACTTTGTGATCGCGCGCACGGAAGCCTGCCCTAACCAGCGAACTGTTATGTCCTTACCTCATTCTGCCGTATCCCCTGAAGACAGTGTAGCCAGCGTGCAGCACTCCCCTAAACAACTGGCGCGTGAAACGCTGGCGGGCGTGATTACCGCTCTGGCGCTGATCCCCGAAGTGATCTCATTTTCCGTGGTGGCGGGCGTTGACCCGAAGGTCAGCCTGATCGCCTCCGTGGTGCTGTGTCTTGCTCTCTCCGTGCTGGGCGGTCGTCCGGCGATGGTCACGGCTGCGGCCGGTTCCGTAGCGCTGGTGATTGGCCCGATGGTGCATCAGCACGGGGTACAGTACATTCTTCCGGCCGTGCTGATGGCTGGCGTGATCCAGATTCTGTTTGGCGTGCTGGGCATGGCAAGGCTGATGCGCTTTATTCCCCAGTCGGTGATGACCGGATTTGTTAACGCCCTTGGCATTTTGATTTTCTTCGCTCAGGTGCCGCATTTCTGGAGCCGAAGCCCGCTGATTGTGGGCCTGTTCGTGCTGACGCTGCTGATTGTGCTGTGGGTGCCGCGCTATATTAAAAGCGTCCCTTCCCCGCTGATTGCGATTGTGCTGTTAACCCTTTTCACCGTCACCAGCGGTCAGATCCTGCCGACTGTCGGTGATGAAGGCTCAATGACTGGCGGTCTGCCTGGAGTTACCGAGCTGCTGGTGCCGCTTAATTTACAGACGCTGAACATTATCTGGCCTTGCGCGTTGAGTATTGCCTTCGTCGGTCTGCTGGAGTCCCTGCTGACGGCAAAACTCGTGGATGAACTGACGGTTACGCCTTCCAGCAAGCGTCGCGAGAGCATCGGGCTGGGCGTGGGGAATATCATGGCCGGGCTCTACGGTGGCATTGCGGGCTGCGCGATGATCGGACAAACCATCGTTAACGTGGAGATGGGGAAAGGACGAAGCCGCATTTCAACCATTGCGGCGGGCATCGTGCTGCTGCTCCTGGTAACGGCGCTCAGCGAAGTGATGGCCAAAATCCCTATGGCTGTGCTGGCGGGGATTATGGCGATTGTTGCCGTCAAAACCTTCAGCTGGCACAGCCTTCAGCCCGCCACGATAAAAAACGCCCCGATTGCCGAAACGGTGGTGATGCTGGTGACGGTAGCCGCCACGGTATCAACCGGCAACCTGGCGGTTGGCGTGCTGGGCGGGATTATCGTCATGGCACTGATCCCCGCCCGCATTAAGCGTCGGGTTAAAGCAGAAAAATCGTTGCCAGCCCAAGAAAAATAAAGAAACCGCCGGTATCGGTGATGGCGGTGATCATCACGCTCGACCCCACCGCGGGGTCGCGCCCCAGTTTGGTCATCGTCAGCGGGATAATGACGCCCATCATCGATGCCACCAGCAAATTCAGCACCATCGCCAGCATCATCACGCCGCCTAAGGCCATATCGTCATACAGCCACCACGTGATGCCGCCCATAATGCCGCCCCATACCAGGCCGTTAATCAGCGCCACGCCCATTTCCCTGAAGATCAGAAAGGCGAAGTTACCGGGCTGAATATTTTCCAGCGCCAGCGCGCGGACGATCATGGTGATGGTCTGGTTTCCGGTGTTGCCGCCAATTCCGGCCACAATCGGCATCAGCGAGGCCAGCGCCACCAGCTGCGAGATGGTGTGTTCAAAGCCGTCAATCACGCGAGAAGCGATGAAGGCGGTACACAGGTTAATAGCCAGCCAGGCCCAGCGTGTTTTTACCGCCTTACCGACGGAGGCGTGAACGTCATCTTCGGCGCTGATCCCGCCTAGCGCGCGCAGGTCGTTATCGGTCTCTTCATAAACCACGTCAACGATTTCATCGATGGTCAGACGGCCCATCAGCTTGCCAACGGAGTCTACGACCGCCGCACTCACAAGGTCATCACGTTCAAAGGTACGCGCCGCTTTTTCCGCATCGTCCTCCGGGGAGAAGACCATCGGCTCGTTTTCCATCACCTCGCTCACCCGCTGCTGGGCGCTGTTGAGCAGGATAGTTTTCAGCTCCAGCTCGCCGAGCAGGGTTTTATCCCGCGAGGTGACAAACAGCTTATCGGTGTTGTCCGGCATTTTGCCCAGGCGGCGCAGGTAGCGCTGCACGGTACCGAGCGTGACGTCCGGACGTACCGTGATAACGCCGAACTCCATGATCGCGCCGACGCTGTTTTTCTCGTAGTGCATCACCTGACGCACACGCGCACGTTCATCGGCAGGCAGAGAGGCCAGCAGGCGGCCGGTCAGGTTACGCGGCAGATGCTGTACAAGGTAAATCTGCTCGTCGATATCCAGGGTTTGCAGGGCGTCGAGGATATCCCGATCGCTCATCTCGTCGATCAGGTCATCCCAGACGTTTTCGGAGGCTTCAAGCAGAACCTGGCCGCGCTCGTGATCCTGTACCAGGCGCCAGAGGGCGTGACGCTCTTCCGAAGGAAGCGCTTCCAGGGTATCCGCCAGATCCGGCGGCGGTAAATGAGCAACCAGCGCACCTACCTCAGCAATATCGTCGGCTAAGGTGCCGACATCATATTGCTCAGCCAGGGTCAGTTTGCCTAATAGCGTAGACGTGACCGCTTTATCGGTCGTGAGAAGCCAGATGAGTCGCGCACGTTCCTGGTCACGCTGCCTGGCGCTGTTTTTCTTTAATACCGACATCAATCATAAATCCATTAAATGAGTTGAGACTAAGCATAGCGCGAGGATATGTAAATAAGAATAAACAGCGAGGCGGGATGGAGAAAAAAGCGGCATTACGGCCACGATTATCCCCTCTCCCCGTGGGAGAGGGTTAGAGTGAGGGCATCAGGCCGTGCGCGCCACCGCGTCACGCGACGCCGCATCGCGCTCGTCGCCGGTCAGCTCGCTCAGCCTGCCGTCGCGCATCTCCAGCAGACGGTCGGCGTGAATGAAGTAATGATCGTCGTGGCTGATGGCGAAAATGGTCTTGCCCATCTCCTGCATCAGCGGCAGCAGCACCTGATAAAACTCGCGACGGAAGTGCGGGTCCTGATCCGCCGCCCATTCATCCAGCAGGATGATGTCACGCTCTTCCGCCAGCGCCAGCAGCAGCGCCACGCGCTTTTTCTGCCCCTTAGAGAGCTTGAGGTTCAGGATTTTGCCGTCCTGGAGCTCCAGCTTGTGCGACATCTGCAGCTGCGCAAGCCATTTCTCAACCAGCGCCGGATTGGCCTGCTGCCCTTCCGGCCCCAGCAACTGGTCAAACAGCCAGACATCGGTGAATACCGCTGAGAAAAGCTTGCGGTAATCCTCGGGTTTCTCCGCGCTCAGCGCCTTACCGTCCAGCAGGATCTCGCCCGACTGCGGCTGGTAAAGTCCGGTGAGCAACATCGCCAGTGTGGATTTTCCGCTACCGTTGCCGCCGATGAGAAACAGCAGTTCGCCGCGGTGAATCGTCAGGTTGACCGGTCCCACGGAGAAGGCGTTGTCCTGATAGCGGAACGTCACGTCGCGCAGCTCCAGGGTCTGCCAGTTCGGGAAGGCCTGCGGGCGCGGGAATTCAGCCTTAAATGGCGCCAGATCGAACTTCTTAAGCTTGTTAAACGCCACCTGCGCGCTCAGCAAGGTGGGCAATGCGCCGACGGCCGAGAGCAGCGGCGTACGCAGAAACAGCAGGGTCAGCGAGTAGGTCGCCGCCACGTTGGTGTCCGCCCAGCCCAGGCTGTTCGCCATCCAGAATACCAGGCCAATGGCGCCCAGCATCATAATGTTGGACCAGTTCACCGCGCTCAGGTGGAAGGTATCGGCGCGAATAATGTGGTGCCGGTATTCGCGCGCGTCCGGGATATAGAGGTTATTGAAGATATGCTCGGCACGCTCGCGGTTGAGGTTCAGCTCTTTGCGCCCTTCCAGCACCGTCTGGTAATCGTTATAGAGCTTATCTTCCGTTTCGCGCAGGACCGCCATGTGTTTATAGACGCGCGATACCAGCACGAAACCGCCCCAGATGGTGATGGCAATCCACACCGCGGTCACCGCCAGCATTTTGGTAGAAAGCCAGGCGAGATAGGCCGCCGAGCCAAAGGTCAGGATGATCCCCTGCACCAGCTCCGGCAGGCGGACAAACGCGATGGTAATCGCACGCACGTCGCTGGTCAGCCCCGCCAGCAGGGAGGCGCTGCCGAGCTGCTCCACGCGCTCAACCTGCGTGTCGAGGATCCGCTTGATGAACTCGCTGCGCAGGCGGAAAACGAAATGGTGACCAAGCGCGGTCAGCGCCAGCTGAGAGCCGAGCGTAACCGCCATCAACAGCAGCAGCAGGCCGAGAAACTCCGGCAGAACCGAGAGTGAGGTATCGACCATTTCGATCAGCCGCACGTTTATAAACGCGATCAGGCCAATACCCAGCGCCGCGCTGGCAAGGCTTAAGGCCATTACGGAAATGAAGGGCCAGCGGTACTGACGCCAGACAAGAAGAAGTAGTTGCATGCAGGCAATCCGGACAATAAAAATCAGCCAGCAGTGTAAACTGCCCTGAGCGGACATCAAGAATAATTCTTATTTTTGTTTGTTCAATCCCGCCTGACGGAAAGTCAGATTATAGCGGTACTCGCCAGTGAGGGGATGAACCCCGGACTTCAGGGGCTGAATGCCGTGATAGTACAGCCGTGACTCCCTGCCCCACACCACCACGTCGCCGTGCTCCAGCATAATGCGCCTGAGCGGATCGTTGCGGCGCAATCCGCCAAACTGGAAGACGGCGGGCAGACCCAACGATACCGAGACAATGGGCGCGCGCAGATCGGGCTCATCTTTGTCCTGATGCAGCGAGAGCTTCGCACCGATGGCGTAGCGGTTAATCAGGCAGGCGTCCGGCCGGAAGTCAGGGTAATCTGCTGCAACGGCAGCCTCGTGACAAAGCGCCTGAAACACCGCAGGCATGGGAGGCCACGGCCGGCCGGTCGTGGGATCGTTCGGGGCATACACATACCCACGTTCGTTCGTCGCCCACCCCAGTTCGCCGCAGTTGGCCATGGCCACCGACATGGTGTAGCCGCCCGGCGTCACCATATGGCGAAACGGTGAAACCGCCGTGACCTCTTCAATACCGGCAAGCAATGCCGCCGCACGGGAGAGTGCAAAGCGGCGCAGGATCACTGCCCCGGGCGCAAGCGGCTCCTGCCACGGTTCAGCATCCGCAAAAAGATCGAGCATTATCCCTCCCGGCGTTTCGCCTCACGTTTCAGTAATAGCGCTTTTCGCGCCGCCCCCCAGCGATAGCCCGACAGCGCGCCGTCGTTGCGGACCACGCGGTGACAGGGGATCACAATCGCCAGCCTGTTTGCCGCACAGGCACCCGCGACGGCACGCACCGCGTTGGGCTGGCCAATCGCCTTCGCCACCTGCTGATAGCTGGCCGTTTCCCCGCAGGGGATGTCACTAAGGGCCTGCCAGACCCGCTGCTGGAACGCGGTGCCGCGTATATCCAGCGGCAGCGCCAGCGGCACCGCGTGGTTATCAATACTGGCAATGACCTGGCTGATACGCTGGGCAAAGGCATCTTCCTGCGGGGCATGCTCCGCGTTTGGAAACAGCGTCGCAAATTCTTCTGCCAGTTTGGTATCGTTGTCGCCCAGCAGTATCGCGCAAATCCCCCGCTCACTTTCCGCAACCAGGCAGCGTCCTAGCGAACAGTCGCCAATGGCGTAACGCACCGCCACCTCGCCTTTGCGGTACTGCTTCGCCGTCATGCCCAGCGCATCGTTGGCTTTGCGGTAATAGCTGCTGCTGTCGGGAAACCCTGCCGCCAGCACGGCATCGGTAATTTTGTTTCCCTGCGCAAGCGCCGCGCGCAGACGCTGCCCCCGCGCCGCCTGCTGCCAGGCTTTTGGCGTCATCCCGGTGACGGACTTAAACAGCCGGTGGAAATGGAAAGGACTCATGGCGACCTGCTGCGCCAGACCTTCAAGCGTCAGCGCGGGATCCTGCTCCAGAAGGCGACAGGCGTGCTCCACTTTCGCCAGCTTTTGCTGATTCGGATCGCGTTTGTCCGGCATGCAGCGCTTACACGGGCGAAACCCTGCCTGAACGGCATGCTGGACATCGGGATAAAAGCAGACGTTTTTACGCAGCGCGTGACGGGCGCGGCATGACGGGCGGCAGAAAATCCCCGTCGTCTGCACGGCAAAGACAAACCGATCGTCAGCGCGCGGATCGCGAGCCAGAACGGCCTGCCAGCGATCCTCATCATTCATATAGGTTGGATTTTTCATCATCAGCTCCTCTTACAAGCATACCTTTAGCGTGCCCGAGTGCCAGTGATAAAAAACCCGCATCCTTGCTTTTTAATTTTTGTCGCTCACCAGGAAGCTGTTGAACTGCGGCGAGCTCCAGGTTTTGAACCCGTCGCCCTCTTTAGTGATCATATAAACCGCCAGTCCTTCCTGACGAACCACCTCTTTGGCTTTTTCCGGGCCGAGAACCATTAATCCGGTATCCCAGGCGTCGGCTTCCAGCGCAGTGGGGGCAATCACGGTCACCGAGACCAGGTTATGCGTGATGGGACGTCCGGTCAGCGGATCGATCACGTGCGAAATTCGCTTCCCGTCGAGCTCGTAATAGTTACGGTAGCTCCCGGAAGTGCTGATGCCGTGCCCGTTAATATCCACAATGGCCTGTACGGCGTTTTGCCGATCGGTCGGTTTTTGAATCGCCACGCGCCACGGTTTACCGCTGGCGTTCATGCCCCGGCTGACTAACGCGCCCCCCACGGAGACCAGGTAGCGCGATATCCCTTCCTGCGTCATCAGCTCGGCAAGGTGATCCGCCGCGTAACCTTCACCTACCGTCGACAGATCGACAAACAGATCGGGGATATCTTTCTGCAGATACTGCTGGCCGTACTGGTTGATCACCGTCAGATGCTTTAGCCCTGTCCGGGCGCGGGCATCATCAATGGCCGACTGTTCGGGTGTGGTATCCGGCTGTTTGTTCGGGCCAAATCCCCAGAGATTGACCAGAGGCCCGACGGTGACATCCATCGCGCCGTTGGTTTTATATCCCACGCGCATTGATTCGGTGACGATATCGGCCATCGCTTCGCTCACCGGCCACAGGGAGGTACTGGTGGAAAGATTGAAGCGCATCAGCGCCGAGTCATTTTTATAGGTTGAGAGCAGCTGGTCGTCGGCGTCCAGCTGAGACTGGATTTTACCGCGAAGTTCATCAGCGCGCGTTTTATCCAGGCCCATCACGCTGACGCGCCAGAAGGTGCCCATCGTTTTGCCTTCGAGCACCGTCGCGGCGGGTGCATCGGTTTTCGCCACGGGCGCGGAATCGTCACACGCGGTCAGGAAAAAAAGCATAGCCAGAAAGCTGGCGCGTAAAAAAGTCATGTCCATTCATTATTATCCTCATGCCAGGGCGGCAAGAGTACACCAAAACGGTTGCGTTGTGAGGCCAAAAAAAAGCACAAAAAAGGGGCCTTCAGGCCCCTTAGTCACACGATGACGCGATTAGAACTGGTAAACCAGACCCAGCGCGACGATATCATCAGTGCCGATACCGGCCTGACGGGTGAACTCATTTTCATCAACCAGGTTGATTTTGTAATCCACGTAGGTGGACATGTTTTTGTTGAAGTAGTAAGTCGCACCCACATCAACATATTTCAGCAGATCCTGATCGCCGTAACCTTCGATGTCTTTACCTTTGGACTGCAGGTAAGCCACGGATGGACGCAGGCCGAAATCGAACTGGTACTGAGCAACCACTTCGAAGTTCTGCGCTTTGTTAGCAAAACCGTAAGCGGTAGTCGGGCTGCTGCCGTTAGAGGTACCGAAGCGGGTTGCGTTGTAGGTCTGAGAGTACTGCGCAGCCAGGTAGATGTTGTTGGCATCGTATTTCAGGCCGCCAGAATAGACTTCTGCGTGATCGCCGTTACCATAAACGCCCGGTGCGTTCTGGTCAGCGGTACGTTTGGAGGAGGACATCGCACCACCCACGCTGAAGCCTTCGCCCAGGTTATAGGTTACGGATGCACCGTAGCCGTCGCCGTTCTGTTTCAGCAGGCTGCGTCCACCGACGTTTTCACCGCTTACGCTACCGTTTTTACCCTGATACTGCAGCGCAAAGTTCAGGCCATCCACCAGACCAAAGAAGTCCTGGTTACGATAGGTCGCCACGCCGTTAGCACGAGACTGCAGGAAGTTGTCTGAGCCGTAGGTATCGCCGCCAAATTCTGGCAGAACGTCAGTCCAGGAAGTTACATCGTAGATCACGCCGTAGTTACGACCGTAATCGAAAGAGCCCGCTTCAGCGAATTTCAGACCAGCAAACGCCACACGCGTCCAGGACTGGTTGTCGCTTTCAGTCGTGTTGCCCTGGATCTGGTATTCCCACTGGCCGTAACCGGTCAGCTGATCGTTAACCTGAGTTTCGCCTTTGAAGCCAAGACGCATGTAGGTCTGGTCGCCGTCAGCACTCTTGTCGTCAGAGAAATAGTGCAGACCATCAACTTTGCCGTACAGATCTAATTTGTTGCCATCTTTGTTATAAATTTCGGCCGCATTTGCTGCGCCTGCTACCAGTAGTGCTGGTACCAGGAGTGACAGTACTTTAACTTTCATTTTATTAACCCTCTGTTATATGCCTTATAATTGCCACTGCTTACTGGTTAACCCTCATTAACCAGTCGGCAAATTCATTCTCCGCAAAATTACAGAATAATCCAATGCGAATATGATACGAAAACTTTGAAGATGTTTCATTTATCCATCAACATGTTTCAAGATGTAAATGAAAAGGAACTTTTACAAAGCACAAAAAGCTTAGAAATTTAGCACTTATAATCAAAACGAAAAATGACCCAATACATATCAAAGAGTTAAAATAAAAAACGTTACCGCACTGAATGACAAAACAAGATCGACTCCAGTCTCTAAAATAACTCTCGCTATCATCATTAACTTTATTTATTACCGTCATTCAGCTTTGAATGTCTGTTTATCCCTAATTCAACCGGATGCGTCGCATTCGGTTTTTTTTTACCCTTCTTTACGTAACTTTTCCTTTTTTGTGCTACCGCCGCGTAATTGTAACGACTATTAACTAAATTCACGCACGCCCCTGTGCATAACGGGAAAATTCGCTCAAAACATAATTTCTTGTTAATTCGTGCTATTTTCTGACGAAATGCATTTTTTATTTGTACATACATTATGTGCTTGTACACATTTAAGGCGTACTTCCTCTCTCGCACGGGTCATCGAAAAAGTCGCTTGTTGAAGGACAGTGGCGCTGGAAATTCAGTTATTACCCTTTATACTGCCCTATCGCCACAGAGCACGACCATCACGGGTTAAAGATATCAATGAGTCAGACTGAAACTACCGCCCAGAGCAAATTCTCCCTCCTGCCCGGGAGCATCACCCGTTTCTTTCTTCTTTTGATCGTGGTGCTGTTAGTCACAATGGGCGTGATGGTGCAGAGCGCGGTTAACGCCTGGCTGAAGGATAAGAGCTATCAGGTGGTGGATATTACCCACGCCGTACACAAGCGCATTGATACCTGGCGCTACGCCACCTGGCAGATTTACGACAACATTGCGGCAGCGCCTGCCAGCTCATCCGGAGATGGGCTTCAGGAGACGCGGCTGAAGCAGGATGTCTACTATCTCGAAAAACCGCAGCGTAAGACTGAAGCGCTTATCTTTGGCTCTCACGACAGCGCGACCCTTGAGATGACGCAGCGTATTTCGACCTACCTGGATACCCTCTGGGGCGCCGAAACGGTGCCGTGGTCGATGTACTATCTGAACGGTCAGGACAACAGCATGATCCTGATTTCGACGCTGCCGTTAAAAGATCTCTCTTCCGGATTTAAAGAGACGACGGTCGGCAGCATTGTCGACTCCCGTCGGGCAGAAATGCTGCAGCAGGCCAACGCCCTTGATGAACGTGAGAGCTTCTCATCGCTGCGCCGATTGGCCTGGCAGAATGGTCACTATTTTACCCTGCGTACCACCTTTAACCAGCCGGGTCATCTGGCGACGGTCGTGGCCTTCGATTTACCCATTAATGATTTGATCCCGCCGGATATGCCGCTCGACAGCTTCCGTCTGGAGCCGGACAGCAGCACCCAGAACATGCGTGCGGCGTCCGATAAAGAGGCCGCAGAGAGCGTCACAATCTCCTTTAACGGCTCGAAAATTGAAATTGCCTCGTCACTGAACTCAACCGGCATGCGTCTGGTGTGGCAGGTACCGTTCGGCACGCTGCTGCTTGATACCCTGCAAAATATTCTGCTGCCGCTGCTGCTGAATATTGGTCTGCTGGCGCTGGCCCTGTTTGGCTACAGCACCTTCCGCTTCCAGCCGGGACGCCAGAGCGACGCGTCTGCGGTCTCCGCGGGCAATACCAACGAGCTGCGCGTATTGCGCGCGCTCAATGAAGAGATTGTCTCCGTGCTGCCGCTAGGGGTGTTAGTTCACGATCAGGAATCGAATCGCACGGTGATGAGCAATAAAATTGCTGACCATCTGCTGCCGCACCTTAACCTGCAGAACATCACCACTATGGCGGATCAGCACCAGGGGGTTATTCAGGCCACCATTAACAATGAACTGTACGAGATCCGTCAGTTCCGCAGCCAGGTGGCCCCGCGTACGCAAATCTTCATCATTCGCGATCAGGATCGCGAAGTGCTGGTGAATAAAAAGCTCAAGCAGGCGCAAAGGCTGTATGAGAAGAACCAGCAGGGGCGCGCGGCATTCATGCAGAATATTGGCGATGCCTTCAAGCAGCCGTTAAAAACGCTGGCGACCCAGGCGGCAGCGTTAAACACGTCTGAAAGCCACCAGCTCGCCTGCCAGGCCGACTCGCTGGTCCGCATGGTGGATGAGATCCAGCTGGCAAACATGCTGGAGAATGATTTCTGGAAAGGCACCCCTTCTCTCTTCTCCATTCAGGATCTGATCGATGAAGTGGTTCCCGAAGTCCTGCCCGTAATTAAGCGCAAAGGGCTGCAGCTGCTAATCAACAACCATTTACCCGCCAATGACGAACGTCACGGCGACCGCGAGGCGCTGCGTCGTATTCTGCTGATGATTATTCAGTACGCCGTGACCACCACGCAGATCGGCAAGATCACGCTTGAAGTGAGCACCGACGAGTCGGCGGAAGATCGCCTGACGTTCCGCATTCTGGACACCGGGGAAGGCGTGACGGCGAGTGAAATTGATAATCTGCACTTCCCGTTCCTGAATGACACGCAAAGCGATCATTACGGCAAGGCTAACGCCCTGACCTTCTGGCTGTGCGATCAGCTGGCGCGTAAGCTCGGCGGCCATCTGAATATCAAGGCCCGTGAATCGCTCGGCACCCGTTACTCTCTGCACGTGAAAATGGCCGCCAATCCGCAGGAAGAAGATGAAGAACGCCTGCTGGATGACGTTGTGGTGATGGTGGATGTGACCTCAAACGAGATCCGCAATATTGTGGTTCGTCAGCTCGAAAACTGGGGCGCGGCCTGCATCACGCCGGATGAAAGGCTGGCAAGTCAAGAATTTGATCTGTTTTTAACTGATAATCCGTCTAATCTTACTGCCTCGGGCTTGCTTTTAAGCGATGATGAGTCACGCGTGCGGAAAATCGGCCCTGGCCAGCTGCGCGTCAACTTTAATATAAGCAATGCGATGCAGGAAGCTGTACTACAACTAATAGAAGAGCAGCTGGCGCAGGAAGAGATAACGGAATCCCCGTTAGGCGGTAATGAAAATGCCGAGCTTCACGCCAGCGGATACTATTCCCTCTTTGTTGATACAGTACCAGATGATGTGAAGCGGTTGTATACTGAGTCCGCTGCGAATGATTTTGCAGCGCTGGCACAGACAGCACACCGGCTTAAAGGGGTGTTTGCCATGCTTAATCTGGTTCCCGGCAAGCAGTTATGTGAAACGCTGGAACATCTAATTCGTGAGAAAGATGCCTCTGGCATTGAAAAATACATCAGCGACATTGACGCCTACGTCAAAAGCTTGCTGTAGCAAGGTAGCCTTATACATGAACAATATGAACGTAATTATTGCCGATGACCATCCGATTGTACTGTTCGGTATTCGCAAATCACTTGAACAGATCGAGTGGGTGAATGTAGTCGGTGAATTTGAAGACTCTACAGCACTGATCAATAACCTCCCAAAGCTTGATGCGCACGTGCTCATTACCGATCTCTCTATGCCTGGAGACAAATACGGTGATGGGATCACGCTCATCAAATATATTAAACGTCACTTCCCGGACATCTCGATTATTGTTCTGACCATGAACAACAACCCGGCGATCCTGAGCGCCGTGCTGGATCTGGATATCGAAGGGATTGTGCTGAAGCAAGGCGCCCCGACCGATCTGCCAAAAGCGCTGGCTGCGCTGCAGAAAGGCAAGAAGTTCACGCCTGAGAGCGTCTCTCGTCTGCTGGAAAAAATCAGCGCGGGTGGCTACGGTGACAAACGCCTGTCGCCGAAAGAGAGCGAAGTTCTGCGCCTGTTCGCCGAAGGTTTCCTGGTGACCGAGATTGCCAAGAAGCTGAACCGCAGCATTAAAACCATCAGCAGCCAGAAAAAATCAGCAATGATGAAGCTGGGCGTGGACAACGATATTGCCCTGCTGAACTATCTCTCCTCCGTTACGCTGAGCGCATCGGATAAGGATTGATCCCCCACTGTAAATGCCGGATGGCGTTCACGCTTACCCGGCCTTCAGAACCCGTAGGCCCGCGCAAGCGCAGCGCCGCCGGGCAAATAAAAAAGGCCCTTACGGGCCTTTTTTATATTCTGGTTTTTCTCACGCGATCCGCATAAACAGACAGCGTTTGTTTGAGCACGTCCAGCGTCACCGGTTTCGACAGGCAGCTGTCCATGCCCGACTCCAGACAGCGCTGTTTCTCTTCCGCCAGCGCGTTCGCCGTTACGCCCACGACCGGCAGCGTCAGGCCAAGCTGTCGGATGCGCTGCGTCAGCCGGTAGCCGTCCATGTTAGGCATGTTGACGTCGCTCAGCACGATATCAATATGATTTTTACTCAGCACATTCAGCGCATCCACGCCGTCATTGGCGGTTTTGCACTGATAGCCCAGCGATCCGAGCTGGTCAGCCAGCAGGCGGCGGTTAATCGGATGGTCATCCACCACCAGAATCATCATATCGTCATTCACTGACGCCAGACCTTCCGGTGACGGCAGCGCGACTGCACCGTCGTTCTCTTCCAGCTCGACTTTATAGATACGGGCCAGCAGGCTCAACAGCTCATGCGGCGTTGCGACGCTGTGCACCCATTCCCCCGGCGCACGTTCAACCGGAATGCCAATGTGGCGACGGCAGAAGAGCACCGTTCCTCTCCCCTGCCACGGCTGTTCCGGCATCTCGTCGGCAATGAGCACATCGTCCACGTCCGGCGTCTGGCCTTCATAGCGGCAGACCCTCACGCCGCTATGGGCGAGCAGTGCCGTCAGATAGTCATTCAGCGAGGCATTATTGACCGCCAGCCAGCAGCGCTTATCGCTCAGCCCGTCAACCGTGGCTTTTGCCGGATACTGCGCGGAATAGAGCGGAATGCGGATGGTGAACTGGCTGCCCATGCCGGGCTCGGTATCCACGGAAATGTCGCCGTCCATCATGCTGACGAGCTTCTCGCAAATCGCCAGCCCCAGACCGGTGCCCTGGAAGTTACGCTGCACGCCGGTGCCGACCTGGAAGAACGGGTCGAACAGACGCACCACCTCTTTAGCCGGTATTCCCACCCCCGTGTCGCGCACGCGGATGCTGAGGTAATCTCCCGCCCGGCAGACGTGTAGCACAATGCAGCCGATATCGGTGAATTTGATGGCATTGCTGAGCAGGTTAGAGATGACCTGCTGCAGGCGCATCGGGTCGCCGTGCAGCGTCAGCGGCACGTCCGGTTCGATGAAGCAGTAGAGCCCCAGCTGTTTACGCACCACCAGCGGCAGATAGTTGGCGCTGATGTGGTTCATGACCTCACGCGGCGAAAACTCGCGCGGCTCGATTTTCAGCTGCTCAGACTCAATTTTAGAGAAGTCGAGAATATCACTGATGATCTTCAGCAGCAGGCTGGAGGAGTTGTTCATCGCCGTTACCAGCCGGTCGACGCCTTTCGGCAATTCCTTCGTCTGCAGCAGATCGAGGTTGCCGATAATCCCGTACAGCGGCGTACGCAGCTCGTGGCTGACGGTAGCCAGGAACATGGATTTCGACTGGCTGGCCTGCTCCGCGGCCTGCGCCATCTCCTGCAGCGACTCTTCCATCTTCACGCGCGCGGAGACATCCACCAGCACGCAAATCGCTACGTTTTCATTACGATAGCGGGAATGAACAAAGCTGATCTGCAGGTTAGTGTGGGTGCTGGTGAGCACGTCGACAAAGTTCACCTGCTGGCCGCAGATGATTTGCGTCAGCCTTTGCCGGTCCTCGTGCGTCAGCATGTTCAGGTAGTTGTGCGCCAGCTCGTTACTCAGGATGTTGGTCCCGTCCTGGGTACGAAGAATGCAGATCCCCACCGGAGCCGAGGCGACAATCTTGCGGTTGAACTGCTCGTGCTCCTCCAGACGCTGGGCGTCACTTTCGGCGGGAATAAAGATTCTCCGCTCATACATGCGCGCCAGCGTAAACAGCGCCCCGCCCACCAGCAGGTTCAGCAGGATCGCATTCATAATAAGAATGCGTATCCGCTCAAGGACCATATCCACCGGCAGCGAGTAAACAATGCTCAGCGACGATGGCGGCAGGCTTTTTTTCAGCACCAGCTCGCGGAAGCCAGAGGTGTAGCCAAACCATGAGCGTTCCTGCATCCAGTGCGGATCGACGTTCAAACTTTTATCCGGCCCGGCGAGTGAGATCAGCTGATGCCCGTTTTCATCCAGAATGGTCACGCCCATCGGCAGGCTGCCCGGCGTGAAGAAGTTTTCCATGCGGATGGTCTGTTCAATCCCCAGCAGCGCCTGCAGACGATTACCCAGGTAGACCGGCGTCAGCGCGTAGAAATAGCCCACGCCCATGCGCGGCCCCTGGCTAATCCAGAAAATGTTGTTCCCGCGCTCGTCCTGCGGCGCATTGCGATATTTCACAATACGCTCGTGCAGGCTTTTCAGCGCATCATCGCGCTCGACGGGCACATCGCGCAGGCCAAAGTCAGCCATGCAGAGGTTTTCACTGCCAATCAGGAATACGCGGTTAAGGTCGTAGGCGGCGGAGAAGTTGTCGCGCCAGTAGCGCATAAACCAGGCGAGAGATTCCAGCGACCCGCGCCAGGTGCTGCTCATGGTGGAGCAATCAGAGTCCGGGAACAGCGGCTGGAAGTCCGGCACTTCGGTTTTGTCATTGCGCCCGCGCAGGGCAAGGATACCGTTTTCTGCCGTCAGCCGATTTTCGGCAATATACTTCAGCTCCTTCATCACGTCAGACGTTCGCTGAATGTAGCGCTGGGCCTGATCGGAGCTTAAATTAAACTCCTGGCGGATCTCCGCTTCTTTCTGGTTCAGCGCATTGACGATGTAAAACACCGACAGCAAGGCCACCAGCAGCCAAAGCAGGAGCGCCAGCGCCCGGAACAGATAGCGAGAAACTTTCAGCGTGGTACGAAAGGAGACGAGGTATTTCAAAGGGGCGAGGCTCCGCCGTCGGGGTCAAAAGAATGTGGTTAAGGTAGCGGTAAACGCGGCTTGTCGCAACGTTCACGTATCTGCATCTGCAAAAGAAAAGGGCCGGAATCCGGCCCTTTATGCGTCAGAAGAGATTACTCGTCAGCGTCATCCGCTGCGTCGTCGTCGCTCTCTGCTTCCGGTGCGATTTCATCATCACCTTCCGCGACGCTGCCGTCGATGGAATCGAGCTCTTCGTCGTCCACCGGCTCAGCAACGCGTTGCAGACCCACCACGTTTTCATCTTCCGCCGTACGGATGAGGATAACGCCCTGGGTGTTACGGCCCACCACGCTGATCTCGGATACGCGCGTACGCACCAGCGTACCGGCATCGGTGATCATCATGATCTGGTCGGCATCGTCCACCTGCACCGCGCCCACAACGGACCCGTTGCGCTCGGTAACCTTGATGGAGATAACGCCCTGCGTGCCGCGTGACTTGGTCGGGTATTCGCTTTCCGCCGTACGTTTACCGTAGCCGTTCTGGGTGACGGTCAGGATTGCGCCTTCGCCACGTGGAACGATCAGGGAAACAACGGAGTCTTCACCCGCCAGCTTGATACCGCGCACGCCGGTCGCCGTACGACCCATTGCGCGCACGGCGTTCTCTTTGAAGCGCACCACTTTACCGGCCGCAGAGAACAGCATCACTTCATCAGAACCAGAGGTCAGATCCACACCGATCAGCTCATCGCCTTCGTTCAGGTTTACCGCAATAATACCGGCAGAACGCGGACGGCTGAACTCGGTCAGCGCGGTTTTCTTCACGGTACCGCTGGCGGTCGCCATAAAGACGTTCACGCCCTCTTCGTACTCGCGTACCGGCAGGATGGCGGTGATACGTTCGTTCGCTTCCAGCGGCAGCAGGTTGACGATTGGACGTCCACGCGCGCCACGGCTCGCTTCCGGCAGCTGATAGACCTTCATCCAGTACAGACGGCCACGGCTGGAGAAGCAGAGGATCGTATCGTGGGTGTTAGCCACCAGCAGACGGTCAATGAAGTCTTCTTCTTTAATACGTGCCGCAGATTTACCTTTACCGCCACGACGCTGTGCTTCGTAGTCGGTCAGAGGCTGATACTTCACGTAGCCCTGGTGAGACAGGGTCACTACCACGTCTTCGCGGTTGATCAGATCTTCAATGTTGATATCAGAGCTGTTCGCGGTGATTTCGGTACGACGCTCGTCGCCGAACTGATCGCGGACCAGCTCAAGCTCTTCGCGGATCACTTCCATCAGGCGCTCGGCGCTACCCAGGATGTGCAGCAGCTCAGCAATTTGCTCCAGCAGCTCTTTGTACTCGTCGAGCAGTTTTTCATGCTCAAGGCCGGTCAGCTTCTGCAGGCGCAGATCCAGAATCGCCTGGGCCTGCTGTTCAGTCAGGTAGTACTGACCGTCACGCACGCCGAATTCAGGCTCGAGCCACTCAGGACGCGCGGCGTCGTCGCCCGCACGTTCCAGCATCGCCGCCACGTTGCCCAGATCCCACGGACGCGCAACCAGCGACGCTTTCGCTTCTGCCGGCGTCGGCGCACGGCGGATCAGCTCGATGATCGGGTCGATGTTCGCCAGCGCAACGGCCAGTGCTTCAAGGATATGAGCACGATCGCGCGCTTTGCGCAGTTCGAATATGGTACGACGGGTCACCACTTCACGGCGGTGACGCACGAACGCGCTCAGGATCTCTTTCAGGTTCATGATCTTCGGCTGACCATGGTGCAGCGCAACCATGTTGATACCGAAGGAGACCTGAAGCTGAGTCTGGGAGTACAGGTTGTTCAGCACAACCTCACCCACCGCGTCGCGCTTGATTTCAATCACGATGCGCATACCGTCTTTGTCAGACTCGTCACGCAGCGCGCTGATGCCTTCAACGCGTTTCTCTTTTACCAGCTCGGCGATTTTTTCAATCAGACGCGCTTTGTTCACCTGATACGGGATCTCGTGAACAATGATAGTTTCACGGCCGGTTTTGGCGTCCGCTTCTACTTCGGCGCGGGCACGGATGTAAATCTTGCCGCGACCGGTGCGGTACGCTTCTTCAATGCCGCGACGACCGTTGATGATCGCCGCCGTCGGGAAGTCCGGGCCCGGGATGTGTTCCATCAGCCCTTCAATGCTGATGTCTTCATCGTCGATATAGGCCAGGCAGCCGTTGATCACTTCCGTGATGTTGTGCGGCGGAATGTTGGTCGCCATACCCACGGCGATACCGGACGAGCCGTTCACCAGCAGGTTAGGGATCTTCGTTGGCATAACGTCAGGAATTTTTTCCGTGCCGTCGTAGTTATCAACGAAATCAACCGTCTCTTTTTCCAGGTCGGCCATCAGTTCATGGGCAATCTTCGCCAGACGGATTTCCGTATAACGCATTGCCGCGGCGGAGTCGCCGTCGATAGAACCAAAGTTACCCTGACCATCTACCAGCATGTAACGCAGCGAGAACGGCTGCGCCATACGGACAATGGTGTCGTACACCGCGGAATCACCATGGGGATGGTATTTACCGATTACGTCACCAACGACACGGGCAGATTTTTTGTAGGCTTTATTCCAGTCATTGCCCAATACGTTCATGGCGTAAAGTACGCGACGGTGTACCGGCTTCAGGCCATCGCGGACGTCCGGCAGCGCACGGCCAACAATGACCGACATCGCATAGTCCAGATAGGAGCTTTTCAGCTCTTCCTCGATGTTAACCGGTGTAATTTCTCTCGCAAGGTCGCTCATCTAACCGCTATCCCTCTACTGTATCCCGGATTCAAAGGTCGCAAATTATAACACAGCCGCGGTGATACAGGTAAACCTATACGCTTTATTCACAGGGATTGCCTGATATACTCATTTGTCTTGCTAAATAAGGAGTAAAAGCGCCCATGAATGCCGAAAAATCCCCGGTGGCACACAACGTTGACCACGAAGAGATTGCCAAATTTGAAGCGGTGGCGTCCCGCTGGTGGGATCTCGAAGGTGAGTTCAAACCGCTGCATCGCATTAACCCGCTGCGTCTGGGCTATATCGCGGAGCGTTCCGGCGGTCTGTTCGGTAAGAAAGTGCTCGACGTCGGCTGCGGCGGCGGCATCCTGGCGGAGAGCATGGCGCGCGAAGGGGCCACCGTCACCGGCCTGGACATGGGCTTCGAGCCTCTACAGGTTGCCCGTCTTCATGCGCTGGAGTCCGGTATACAGGTGGAATATGTGCAGGAAACCGTGGAAGAGCACGCGGCAAAACATGCCCACCAGTACGACGTGGTGACCTGCATGGAGATGCTGGAGCACGTTCCGGATCCGCAGTCCGTGGTAAACGCCTGTGCAAAACTGGTGAAGCCGGGCGGCCAGGTCTTCTTCTCGACAATTAACCGCAACGGTAAAGCCTGGCTGATGGCCGTGGTCGGCGCAGAATATGTGCTGCGCATGGTGCCGAAAGGGACGCACGACGTGAAGAAGTTTATCAAGCCTGCCGAACTGCTGGGCTGGGTTGACCAGACGTGGCTTAAGGAGCAGCACATCACGGGCCTGCACTACAACCCGCTAACGGACAAATTCAAACTTGCCCCGGGCGTGGATGTTAACTATATGTTGCATACAACCGCCAAAAACGACTAACGTCATCCATTATTCTTATAATGATTGCGCGACATCATGTTGCGCAATTCTGACCTCCCGTTGAAGAAATCAGCACTCGATCAAATTTTGAATTTTTTTTCTAAATTATTGACATCTCTTCCAGGCCTTACGGTACGAGGACTTACGCTTTTTTACCCTTTCACAACCTCAATTTAACCTCAAAATCAACCCTTGTGCTGAAAAGATTCGATACTAGAATACTCACCATATAGCGTTTTTCTTATCGCAAACCCCCTATATGTAGTATTTATCCACAGAGTTAGTCACAAGACGGATCTGTGGATAAGCGGGGGATATTTTTTATTTCACGGACAGGTAAAACCCACATGAATCAGAGTCTGCTGGTGACAAAGCGCGACGGTACTACCGAGCGTATCAATCTGGACAAAATCCATCGAGTTCTCGACTGGGCAGCAGAAGGACTGAATAACGTATCTATATCCCAGGTTGAACTGCGTTCTCACATTCAGTTCTACGACGGCATCAAAACGTCTGATATCCACGAAACCATTATCAAAGCAGCGGCGGATCTGATCTCCCGCGACGCACCGGATTATCAGTACCTCGCTGCGCGTCTGGCGATTTTCCACCTGCGTAAGAAAGCCTACGGCCAGTTCGAGCCGCCAAAGCTTTACGATCACGTGGTGAAAATGGTTGAGCTGGGCAAATACGACACGCATCTGCTGGAAGACTATACGGAAGAAGAGTTCGAGCAGATGAACGGGTTTATCGATCACTGGCGCGACATGAACTTCTCCTACGCGGCGGTGAAGCAGCTCGAAGGCAAATACCTGGTTCAGAACCGTGTGACCGGTGAGATCTACGAAAGCGCCCAGTTCCTCTATATTCTGGTGGCTGCCTGCCTGTTCTCAAACTACCCGCGCGACACCCGTCTGGACTACGTGAAGCGTTTCTACGATGCGGTATCGACGTTCAAAATTTCTCTGCCAACGCCGATCATGTCTGGCGTGCGCACCCCTACCCGTCAGTTCAGCTCCTGCGTACTGATCGAGTGTGGTGACAGCCTGGATTCCATCAACGCCACCTCCAGCGCCATCGTGAAATACGTCTCCCAGCGTGCCGGTATCGGCATCAACGCCGGTCGCATCCGCGCGCTGGGCAGCCCGATTCGCGGCGGTGAAGCGTTCCACACCGGCTGTATCCCGTTCTATAAGCACTTCCAGACGGCGGTAAAATCCTGCTCTCAGGGCGGCGTGCGCGGCGGCGCAGCGACCCTGTTCTACCCAATGTGGCACCTGGAAGTGGAAAGCCTGCTGGTACTGAAAAACAACCGCGGCGTGGAAGGCAACCGCGTGCGTCACATGGACTACGGCGTGCAGATCAACAAGCTGATGTACACCCGTCTGCTGAAAGGGGAAGACATCACCCTGTTCAGCCCGTCCGACGTCCCGGGCCTGTACGACGCGTTCTTCGCCGATCAGGACGAGTTCGAGCGTCTGTACACCAAATATGAAAAAGACGACAGCATCCGTAAACAGCGCCTGAAGGCGGTAGACCTGTTCTCCCTGATGATGCAGGAGCGCGCCTCTACCGGCCGTATCTACATCCAGAACGTTGACCACTGCAACACCCATAGCCCGTTTGATCCGGCGGTTGCGCCAGTGCGCCAGTCTAACCTGTGCCTGGAGATCGCCCTGCCAACCAAACCGCTGGAAGACGTGAACGACGAAAACGGCGAAATTGCGCTGTGTACGCTGTCCGCATTCAACCTGGGTGCCATCAAGAGCCTGGACGAGCTGGAAGAGCTGGCCGTGCTGGCGGTACGTGCGCTGGATGCCCTACTGGACTACCAGGATTACCCAATCCCGGCCGCTAAACGCGGCGCAATGGGCCGTCGTACCCTGGGTATCGGCGTGATCAACTTCGCCTACTGGCTGGCGAAAAACGGCAAGCGTTACTCCGACGGCAGTGCTAACAACCTGACGCACCAGACGTTCGAAGCGATTCAGTACTACCTGATGAAAGCCTCTAACGAGCTGGCGAAAGAGCAAGGCGCGTGCCCGTGGTTCAACGAAACCACCTATGCAAAAGGCATTCTGCCGATCGACACCTATAAGAAAGACCTGGATGCGATCGTCAGCGAGCCGCTGCACCTGGACTGGGAAGGCCTGCGCGAGTCCATCAAAACGCACGGCCTGCGTAATTCCACGCTCTCTGCCCTGATGCCGTCCGAGACCTCTTCGCAGATCTCCAACGCCACCAACGGTATTGAGCCACCGCGCGGCCACGTCAGCATTAAAGCGTCGAAAGACGGCGTGCTGCGTCAGGTGGTGCCGGATTACGAAACGCTGGGCAACAACTACGAGCTGCTGTGGGAGATGCCAAACAACGACGGCTACCTGCAGCTGGTGGGTATCATGCAGAAGTTTATCGACCAGTCGATCTCTGCCAATACTAACTACGACCCGACGCGCTTCCCGTCCGGCAAGGTACCAATGCAGCAGCTGTTGAAAGACCTGCTGACCGCCTACAAATTTGGCGTGAAAACGCTGTACTATCACAACACCCGTGACGGTGCAGAAGACGCGCAGGACGACCTGGTACCGTCAATTCAGGACGATGGCTGCGAAAGCGGCGCATGTAAGATCTAATGAAGGGCGGGGATATCCCCGCCTTTATTTCGTAAGACAGGACACACTCATGGCATATACCACCTTTTCACAGACGAAAAACGACCAGCTCAAAGAGCCAATGTTCTTCGGCCAGCCGGTCAACGTGGCACGCTACGATCAGCAAAAATATGACATCTTCGAAAAGCTGATTGAAAAGCAACTCTCCTTCTTCTGGCGTCCGGAAGAAGTTGACGTTTCCCGCGACCGTATTGATTACCAGTCGCTGCCGGATCACGAAAAGCATATCTTCATCAGCAATCTGAAGTACCAGACGCTGCTGGACTCCATTCAGGGCCGTAGCCCGAACGTGGCGCTGTTGCCGCTGATCTCGATTCCTGAGCTGGAAACCTGGGTGGAAACCTGGGCGTTCTCCGAGACGATCCACTCCCGCTCTTATACCCACATCATCCGCAACATCGTGAACGATCCGGCGGTGGTGTTTGACGATATCGTCACTAACGAGCAGATCCAGAAGCGCGCGGAAGGCATTGCGCACTACTACGACGAGCTGATCGAGATGACCAGCTACTGGCATCTGCTGGGCGAAGGTACCCACACCGTAAACGGCAAAACCGTTACCGTGAACCTGCGCGCGCTGAAAAAGCAGCTGTACCTCTGCCTGATGAGCGTTAACGCCCTGGAAGCGATCCGCTTCTACGTGAGCTTCGCCTGCTCCTTCGCCTTTGCCGAGCGCAAGCTGATGGAAGGCAACGCCAAAATCATCCGTCTGATCGCTCGTGACGAAGCCCTGCACCTGACCGGCACCCAGCACATGCTGAACCTTCTGCGCAGCGGTACGGACGACCCGGAGATGGCGGAAATCGCCGAAGAGTGCAAGCAGGAGTGCTACGACCTGTTCGTGCTGGCGGCTCAGCAGGAGAAAGAGTGGGCAGACTACCTGTTCCGCGACGGCTCCATGATTGGTCTGAACAAAGATATTCTGTGCCAGTACGTGGAGTACATCACCAACATCCGCATGCAGGCGGTTGGTCTGGACCTGCCGTTCCAGACGCGCTCTAACCCGATTCCGTGGATCAACACCTGGCTGGTATCCGATAACGTGCAGGTTGCGCCGCAGGAAGTGGAAGTGAGCTCTTATCTGGTCGGTCAGATTGATTCTGAAGTCAACACCGACGACCTGAGCGACTTCCAGCTCTGATGACGCGCGTAACGCTGAGCCTTTCTGGCACCCAAGTGCTGTGCCAGGATGAGCACCCTTCCCTTCTGGTGGCGCTTGAAGCGCATCAGGTGGAGGTAGAGTACCAGTGTCGTGAAGGCTATTGCGGCTCCTGCCGCTGCCGTCTGGTCGCAGGCCAGGTGGACTGGCTGACCGAACCGCTGGCCTTTATCAGTGAAGGGGAAATTTTGCCCTGCTGCTGCCGGGCAAAAGGCGATATTGAGATCGAGATGTAAAAAAGGGCCTTACGGCCCTTTTTCTATTTTAAGAACGTCACCGCTTTATCCGGGAAATCCGTAAACAGCCCGTCCACGTCCGCCTGCTTATACAACACCTCGTAAAGCTGATTCACATCGGTGGCATATGGCGGCAGCTGGTCGGCACGCACCGTGTACGGATGCACCTGCATCTTGCTGGCGTGCGCCTCTTTCACCATCGCCGTCAGCTTCACGTGGCCAGGCGTTGAGCCTTCCGCCACCAGCATGTGATAATCCGGCCCGATGCCGTCAGCGTACTGCGCAATCTGCTTCATCGCGCCCGGCTTGAACATCCAGTCGTAGCTGTAGTTCACCCACTTCCCGTCCGGCTGTTTCTCCTGGGTTTCGTTCCAGTCGGTGTAGGCAATCAGCTGCACCAGATTGAGATCCATCCCCATCTTCGGCTCCAGCTCGGTTTTGATGCGCTTCAGCTCGGCTGCGTCAAAACACTGCAGGTAAACTTTGTCCTTCTTGCTGGTGTAGCCGTACTGTTTCAGCACCTCCAGCGTCTTCGCGGCAATGTCCTTCCCTTCCTGATGGTGGAACCACGGCGCTTTGATTTCCGGGTAGATACCGATGTTTTTACCGGTGGAGTGGTTCAGCCCCTGAACAAACTCAATCTCTTCCTGGAAGGTATGGATCCGGAAGTCAGATTTGCCCATCGGGAAACGTCCCGGGTAGACCTGCACCTTCTTGCCGTTTTCAATCTCAAAGCCTTCGGTAAACTTCAGAGAGCGAATTTCATCCAGGGTAAAGTCGATGGCGTAGTAACGACCGTCTTTGCGCGCGCGGTCCGGGAAACGCTCCGCCACGTCCGTGACGCGGTCAAGATAGTGGTCATGCAGGACGACCAGCTGGTCGTCCTTCGTCATCACCAGATCCTGCTCCAGGTAATCCGCGCCCTGGGCATAGGCCATCGCTTTCGCCGGCAGCGTATGCTCCGGCAGATAGCCGCTGGCACCGCGGTGGGCGATAACGATTTTATCCGCCGCCAGGGCAGAGCCTGTCATCAGGCCTGCCAGCAGCAGGCCGGTGGTTAATGGAGTTAATTTCATCGCAATGCTCCTTATTGACGACGCGCCAGCACTTCCGCGTGGTGACGTTTCTCGCCGATCATCACAACAACCAGCAGCAGAACCGCCAGCACGCTGCCGCCGATCATCACCATAAAGCCGCCGTCCCAGCCGAAGAAGTCAACGGTGTAGCCCACGATAGCGCTCGCCGCGACGGAACCGCCGAGGTAGCCAAACAGACCGGTAAAGCCTGCCGCCGTGCCCGCCGCTTTTTTCGGCGCCAGCTCAAGCGCGTGCAGACCGATCAGCATCACCGGGCCGTAAATCAGGAAGCCGATAACGATCATACAGGCCATGTCTACTGATGGGTTACCCGGCGGGTTAAGCCAGTAAACGACAGTCGCGATGGTCACCAGGGTCATAAAGAACACGCCCGTTGCGCCGCGGTTGCCTTTAAACACTTTGTCCGACATCCAGCCGCAAATCAGCGTGCCCGGGATCCCGGCGTATTCATACAGGAAGTACGCCCAGGAGGATTTATCCAGCGCGAAGTGCTTCACCTCTTTCAGGTAGGTCGGGGACCAGTCGAGGATGCCGTAGCGCAGCAGGTATACGAACACGTTCGCCACCGCGATGTACCACAGCAGCTTGTTCGGCAGCACGTACTTCATGAAGATCTGTTTAGCGGTCAGCTCTTCTTCGTGCTTCTCGCTGTAGTCATCCGGATAGTCGTTTTTGTACTCTTCGATTGGCGGCAGCCCGCAGGACTGCGGCGTGTCGCGCATCAGGGCGAAGGCAATAATCGCCACCAGAATAGCACCAAAGGCAGGCATGTAGAGCGCCGCGTGCCAGTCGTTGAACCAGGCCATCCCCAGCAGGAACAGCAGAGGTGGAAGCCCGCCCCCGACGTTATGCGCGCAGTTCCACACCGACACAATGCCGCCACGCTCCTTCTGCGACCACCAGTGCACCATGGTACGTCCGCACGGCGGCCACCCCATCCCCTGGAACCAGCCGCAGAGGAACAGCAGCACGAACATGATGGCAATGCTGGACGTCGCCCACGGCACAAAGCCCATGAACAGCATGACCGCTGCCGCGAGGATCAGACCGGCGGGCAGGAACACGCGCGGATTCGAGCGGTCCGACACGGAACCCATGATGAATTTGGAAAAACCGTAGGCGATGGAGATCCCCGACAGCGCGAAGCCCAGGTCGCCGCGAGAGAAGCCCTGCTCCACCAGATACGGCATGGCGAGCGCAAAGTTTTTACGTACAAGATAGTACGCCGCATACCCGAAGAAGATCCCGAGGAAGATTTGCCAACGCAGACGGCGGTAGAGAGGATCGATCTCTGCCTCTGGCAGTCGCGCCCGATGCGGCGCAGGTTTGAAGATACTGAGCATAACAGCCTCCGTGGCCTTTCAAAAAATGACCAGGCATCTCGCGCCCGGTTACAGAGGCGGGGATGTTAAAAAAACATGCGGTTTGTTACTGTGAATCAACGCACAGATTGTTACAGAAATATGACAGAATGCGCAAAAAAGCGCATGAAATCACGTTTCAGTTTCGAATTTCGCGCGTTTATGTTCGAAATCAAACAAACCACACGATCTATGTGGCTAAATGCTAAAAAAACGAACATAGAGGAAAGGCAATGACAATTCACGATCCACGCTACAGCGATGTGATTATCATTGGCGGTGGCGCAACCGGCGCCGGCATCGCACGCGACTGCGCCCTTCGCGGCTTAAGCGTCACGCTTCTGGAGCGCCACGATATCGCCACCGGCGCGACGGGGCGTAACCACGGCCTGCTGCACAGCGGCGCGCGGTATGCGGTCACCGACGGTGAATCCGCGCGCGAATGCATCGCTGAAAACCAGATCCTCAAGCGTATCGCCCGACACTGCATAGAGCCAACCGACGGCCTCTTTATTACCCTTCCCGAAGATGACCTCGCCTTTCAGTCAACCTTTATAACCGCCTGTACTGCAGCGGGCATTCAGGCGGAGGCCATGGATCCGGCGCTGGCCCGGCGGCTGGAGCCATCGGTGAACCCGACGCTGATCGGCGCGGTGAAGGTGCCTGACGGCACCGTCGATCCGTTCCGCCTGACCGCCGCCAACATGCTGGACGCCCGCGAGCATGGCGCGCGCATTCTGACCGGACATGAAGTGACCGGGCTTATCCGCGAGGGTCATCGCATCTGCGGCGTGCGGGTGTTTGATACGCAGTATAACGAGCACAGCGAGCTGCACGCCGCCGTGGTGGTCAACGCGGCGGGGATCTGGGGCCAGCGCATCGCAGAATACGCCGATTTATCCATCCGCATGTTCCCGGCCAAAGGTTCGCTGCTGATCCTTGACCACCGCATCAATAACCACGTCATCAACCGCTGCCGCAAACCGTCTGACGCCGACATTCTGGTGCCGGGCGACACCATTTCGCTCATCGGTACGACGTCAACGCACGTTGACTACAGCGACATTGACGTCAACCGGGTCACCGCCGAAGAAGTGGATATTCTGCTGCGCGAAGGGGAAAAGCTGGCGCCGGTGATGGCGCAGACGCGTATTCTGCGCGCCTACGCGGGCGTGCGTCCCCTTGTCGCCAGCGATAACGATCCGAGCGGACGTAACGTCAGCCGGGGCATCGTGCTGCTCGATCACGCCGAGCGCGACGGCATGGACGGGTTTATCACCATTACCGGCGGCAAGCTGATGACCTACCGGCTGATGGCCGAGTGGGCGACCGATGCCGTCTGCCGCAAGCTCGGAAATACCGAACCGTGCGTTACCGCAGAACAGCCGTTGCCGGGATCGCGCCAGTCTACCGAAAAAACGCTGCAAAAAATCATCTCCCTGCCCGCGCCGCTGCGCGGTTCGGCCATCTACCGCCACGGCGACAGAACGCCGCAGTGGCTCGGTGAAGGACGACTGAGCCGCAGCCTGGTGTGCGAGTGCGAAGCCGTGACCGCAGGCGAAGTGCAGTACGCGGTAGAGAACCTGACGGTCAACAGCCTGTTGGATCTCCGCCGCCGCACCCGCGTCGGAATGGGGACCTGTCAGGGCGAGCTGTGCGCCTGTCGTGCCGCCGGGCTGCTGCAGCGTTTTCATACCACCACCGCCACCCAGTCGCTCGATCAGCTCAGCGCGTTTTTGAACGAGCGCTGGAAAGGCATTCAGCCTGTCGCCTGGGGCGATGCCCTGCGCGAAAGCGAATTTACCCGCTGGGTCTATCAGGGGCTTTGCGGCCTGGAGAAGGAGCAACACGATGAAATTTGATACCGTAATCGTCGGCGGCGGGCTGGCAGGCTTGCTCTGCGGCATCAAACTCACGAAACAGGGGCTGCGCTGTGCCATTATCACCCGCGGCCAGAGCGCCCTGCACTTCTCGTCGGGATCGCTGGATCTGGTGGACGAAGCGTACCGCGACAGGCTGCCGCCGGAGCACCCCTATCACCTGGTTGGCGCGCAGCATATTGACCGCTTTGCGCTGGAAGCCGAAGCGCTGCTGGCGGGCTGCGGCGCGCGTCTGAAGGGAAGCGCCAGGCAAAATCACCAGCGCATCACGCCGCTCGGCACCCTGCGCTCCGCGTGGCTCAGCCCGGAGGAAGTCCCCGTGGCCCCCGTCAACGCGGGACGAGTGCGGGTGGTGGGTATTAGCGGCTTTCTGGATTTTCAACCCCATCTCGCGGCGGCCTCGCTCTGTCGCCAGGGCATCAACGCCGACACGGCAGAAATAGAGCTGCCCGAGCTGGATATCCTGCGCGATAACCCGAGCGAGTTTCGCGCGGTGAATATCGCCCGTTTTCTGGATAGCGAGGACAAATGGCCGCTGCTGTATGACGCGCTCAGGCCGCTCGGTGAAACCTGCGATGCCCTGTTAATGCCCGCCTGCTTTGGTTTAAACGACAACCGGCTCTGGCGCTGGCTCTCGGATCGTCTGCCCTGCACGCTCGGTTTACTGCCGACGCTTCCCCCTTCCGTACCCGGCATTCGTCTGCACACCCAGCTTCAGCGCCAGTTTGTTGCGCAGGGCGGCGTGTGGATGGCGGGTGACGAGGTGAAAAGAATCACCCTGACCGACGGCGCGGTGAGCGAAATCTGGACGCGCAACCACGAGGATATTCCGCTTCGCGCCCGCTATACGGTGCTGGCGAGCGGGAGCTTTTTCAGCAACGGGCTGCTGAGCAGCCGGGAGGGCATCCGGGAAGCGATTATGGGGCTGGATGTGCGGCAAACCGCTTCCCGCGCGGACTGGTATCAGTGTGATTTCTTCACGCCGCAGCCCTGGCAGCAGTTTGGCGTAATTGTCGATAACCGGCTACATCCGCAGCTTTCCGGTATGCCCGTCGGTAATCTTTTTGCCATCGGCTCGCTGCTGGGCGGATACGATCCGATCCCCCAGGGATGCGGCGGTGGGGTTTGCGCCGTCACGGCGCTGTATGTAGCCGAGCAGATTATCCAGCGCGTGGAGGCTGAACAATGAACGACACCCGTTTCGAAAGCTGCATTAAATGCACGGTCTGTACCACCGTCTGCCCGGTCAGCGGCGTAAACCCGCGCTACCCTGGGCCAAAGCAGGCCGGGCCGGACGGCGAGCGCCTGCGCCTGAAGGACGGCAGGCTGTACGACGAGGCGCTGAAATACTGCATCAACTGCAAGCGCTGCGAGGTCGCCTGCCCGTCGGACGTAAAAATCGGCGACATCATCCAGNACAGCACGCAAAAGCCGACACTGCGCGATGCGATCCTGAGCCATACCGATCTGATGGGCAGCGTCTCCACGCCGTTTGCCCCGCTGGTGAATGCCGCAACCTCACTCAAGCCGGTGCGTCAGCTGCTGGATGCCACGCTTAAAATAGACCATCACCGCAGCCTGCCAAAATATTCTCACGGCACCTTCCGTCGCTGGTATAAAACCGTCGCGGAGCAGCAGGCGCAGTACGACGATCGGGTAGCCTTTTTCCACGGCTGCTATGTGAACTACAACCACCCGCAGCTGGGAAAAGACCTGCTGAAGGTGCTGAACGCCATGGGAACCGGCGTACAGCTGCTTAGCAAAGAGAAGTGCTGCGGCGTGCCGCTGATTGCCAACGGGTTTACCGATAAAGCGCGCAGGCAGGCCAAAAGCAACGTCACCTCCCTGCGCGAAGCGATTGTCGATAAAGGCATGCCGGTGCTGGCGACGTCGTCCACCTGCACCTTCACCCTGCGCGATGAGTATCCGCACCTGCTGGACGTGGATAACGCCGGACTGCGCGAGCACATCGAGCTGGCGACGCGCTTCCTCTGGCGCAAGCTGGACAGCGGAAAGACATTGCCGCTGGGAACATTGCCGCTGAAGGTGGTCTACCACACCCCGTGTCATATGGAGAAAATGGGCTGGTCGCTCTATACGCTGGAGCTGCTGCGGTTAATTCCGGGGCTGGAGCTGACGGTGCTGGATTCGCGCTGCTGCGGCATCGCAGGCACCTACGGCTTTAAGCGTGAAAACTACGAAACCTCGCAGGCAATTGGTGCCCCGCTGTTCCGCCAGATTGAAGAGAGCGGCGCGGATATCGTGGTGACGGACTGCGAAACCTGTAAATGGCAGATTGAGATGTCCACCAGCAAGCGCTGCGAACATCCGATTACCCTGCTGGCGAAAGCGCTGGGCTGAACGTTGCCGGGGCGAAAGGCCCCGGCACAGGCATTACTCAACGAACAGCGACTCGACAACGTTAATCCAGCCGTGCTCGCTGGCGACCTCTTTGCCGTTGAGCCAGCGGCGCAGCATATTCAGCGCCATCATGGCGCACACCTCCTGACGCACCGCCAGGCTGTGGCGGGTGATGCTCATTTTTACCCGCAGCGCCCAGGTGCCTTCCGGCGTCGCCAGCGCGAAGTTGAGGTAATCCTCATCCAGCCCGCCGACAAACAGCGCCAGACCGGCAAAATGCTTCACCCTTCTTTCGGAAGCCCAGCGGGCGGTTTGCGCCAGGGTCTCCTGCTGAAACGGCACCACTTCGCTGGCGAGCAGCGGCGCGTTGACGCGCGACAATTGCAGCGCCAGCAGGCCACCGGTGAACTGCTCGCTTAAGGTCACGCTGAGCTGGCGAGTCTGCAGATGTTTTGCAATCTGCTCAGGCAACCCTTCCGTCCCTTCAAAAATCAGGCTTTCGCCCGCCACGCGCTGCACCTCAGGCCACAGGGCCAGCATCGCCTCTTTCTGCGTGGTCGGTCCTGTTAATTTGAGTTCAATGATCGGCATAGAGGAGCGATAGCCCATGGAGACGCCCGGCGGCAGCGGAAGGTGGTCAAGGCTCTGGGCCAGATCGCTTTCCGAGCGGCCAAAGGTGGTCAGGCGCAGGCACAGCGGAGGTTCAGGCAGGGTAAAACGCTGGCGAAGGCGCGGCAGGATCTGCTGCTCGACCATTACCTTAAATTCGGAGGGCACGCCCGGCGTGAAGAACATCAGGCAGCGGTTCAGCTGCATGGCAAACCCGCATGCGGTACCGACCGGGTTATCAACCAGCTCGGCGCTGGCGGGAATTTCAGCCTGCTTGCGGTTGCTGGGAGCCATAACGCGTCCACGTTCGGAGAAGAAGCGTTCCATCTGCGAAAGCCACGCCTCGTGCAGCACCAGCCCTTCGCCCTTTGCGGTCGCGGCGGCCAGCGCGCTGAGATCGTCACCGGTGGGGCCGAGCCCGCCATTCACGATCAGCACGTCGCACTGTTCGCTACGCTCGCGCAAAATGCTGACCAGGGACTCAAGGTTGTCTCCTACCGTATTGCGGCGCGTTAACGGTAATCCTTGCTCAAAGAAAAGATCGGCAAGCCAGGCAGCATTGGTATCAATAATCTGTCCGTGCAGCACTTCGTCGCCGGTGGATAACATCTCCACGTTAATCATTGTGTTCTCCCGCTTATTTGGTCAAAACACTATAGCGCAAACGCGGGGTGGAGATGAGAGAAACTGGCGCGACGGAACGCCGCGCCGGAACGATTAGAAGCCTGCGCTCACGCCCACGTACGGGCCGTCAGCCAGCGCGTTATCGCGGTTGCCGTCTTTACCGGCCAGGTTCAGATAACGGTAGCCCGCTTCGATGGTAATCGGACGCATGATGGTCCAGCGCGCGCCGGCGTTGGCTTCTTCATAGCTGTCGATGCCGCTGGAGAGGGAATCCGGAGAGTAGTAGTACTCGCCAAACAGGCCGAAGCTGTCGCCAATTTTCCACTGCAGACCGCCGCCCACAGCCGCCGCATACCCTTCATCACCGTCATTTGGGTTGGTGTAGATACCTTTACCGCCAACGGTGGCCAGGAATGGGCCAAGAGGAATATTAAGACCGAGGCCGAGGCTTGCCGCGTCGCCGTCGTCATCGTTGTGCGTCCAGCCGCCGGTCATTGCCAGACCGGAGGTCTCAGTACCCATGCCAAAACCGAGGTGGGTATAGTCCTGACCCGCCGAACCATTAATGCTAATGGCGTTAGCCGCCGCAGATACAACCATCAGGCCGAGGCCCAGTAATGCCACTTTTTTCATTATCGCGATCCTGCATAATTATAGAGAAGTCCCCAAAACCGCGAGATTTTAACCTGAGTCTCCGGGGGATCAAGCACTCTGCGTGCGGCGGACAGGAAGATTGTAACGATTTGAAACCCCAGGCTTTTTTACGTAAGCAGCAGAAAGCGCATTTTGACGCAAAGGCCACCCAGCGTTTCGCTGCGAGTCAGTTGCAAATGGCTGCGGTGCAGCCGGGCGATATCCCCCGCCAGCGCCAGCCCAATCCCGGAACCGGCGGCGTTCCCGACGTTGTCCAGACGGTGGAAAGGCTGCATCGCCTGGTAGATCTGATCCTCTTCAATGCCGGGGCCGCTGTCCTCAACGCTCAGCTCAACGGCGCCGCCATCCACGCGCAGGAAAACGGTCACGGTCCCGCCTGCAGGCGTATATTTAATCGCGTTCTCCAGCAGGTTGGCGCACAGCTCGCCCAGCAGAACGTCATCGCCTTCGATCGTGACCGGCTGCTGTACACCGTCATATCCTAAATCGATCGCCTTGCTCCGCGCCTGCGCCAGCCGGGAAAAGCAGCAGTTCTGCACCACCTGAACCAGATCCACAGGCGTAAAATGACGATCCCCCTGCTCTTTTCCCTTCACCGCTGAAAGCTGCAGCAGCCGCTCGGTGAGCACGATAGTGTCGTCCAGGGTGGCATTCATTGCCCGCAGACTCTCCTGCCACAGGGCGGGATCCTGACGCGCGAGGGCGACGGAGACCTGGGTTTTAAGCACCGCCAGCGGCGTTTTGAGCTGGTGCGACGCATCCGCGTTAAAGCGTTCCTGACGCGAAAGCACGCCGCGCAGCCGGTCGATATAGCGGTTAAAGGCGACTATCAGCAGCCGGGTCTCGGACCAGGGCAGCAGCTCCGGCAGCGGTGCGAGCAGGCCCGGCTCGCGCCGCACCATCAGTGACGAAAGCTGGCGCATTGGGCGCAGCACGCGGCGCAGCAGCCATGCGGTCAGCACCAGCGTCAGCAGCACCAGCAGCCCCTGTGAAACCCAGGATGAAAAGAGCAACTGGCTGGCGAGATAGCGGCGGGACTGGAGCGTCTCGGCGACGTAAATCTCCGCCATGCCAAAAACATTATCTTCATTTACGGGCTGCAGCAGGCGCGCCACCCGAATCGCCTGGCCGCGATATTCGGTGTGGTAAAACCAGGCCAGCGCCGGATAGAGCGTGGTGCGCGACGTCGCAGGCGGCATCTTCGGCAGATCGTCATAGCCGGAGATCACCCGTCCGTCGGGGTCGACCACCTTATAGTAGAGCCGGTCGTTCATGTTGAGCTCAAAGCTGTCGAGCACCACCCAGGGCACGTCCACCGCCAGCCTGCCGTTGCGCACCTCCAGCCGCTCGGAGATGGTGCGGGCAGAGGATAACAGCGTGCGATCGTAGGCCTGCGTGGCCGCCTGCAGCGCGCTAACGTAGCTGTTAAAGGCCGACAATCCCCACAGCAGCAGCAGCGGCAGCCCCAGGAAAAGCAGCAGCTGCAGATAGAGCGACTGCGGCTTAACCCACCTCATCGCCGCACTCCAGCACGTACCCAAGCCCCCGAAGGGTGGTTATCCGCACGCCGCTGCCGGTCAGCTTCTTACGCAGCCGGTGAATATAGAGATCGATGCTTTCAGGGCTGACGTCGTCGTTCAGGCTGAACACCTGGTCGAAAAGCTGCTGTCGTGAAACCGGACGGGTCCGGCGGTGCATCAGCACTTTCAGCAGAGAGAGCTCCCGCGGCGTCAGGGAAAGCGGTTCATCGCGCAGCAGGAAAAAGCCCTCGTCGTCATACTCCAGCTCCCCAAGGCGCTGGCGCTCCTGCGTTCGACCCTCGCTTCGGCGCAACAGGGCGCGCAGACGCGCGTCAAGCTCCTCCAGCTCAAAAGGTTTTGGCAGATAGTCATCTGCCCCGGCGTTCAGTCCCTTCACCCGATCCGCCACGTTGCTGCGGGCGGTAAGAAACAGCACCGGCAGCGTCTGCCCCCGTTTTCTGAGGCGGTGGACCACTTCCAGGCCGTCAAAACCGGGCATGCCGATGTCCAGAATAGCGACCGCGTAGTTTTCACCCTGCAGCAGATGGTCGGCGGCACGTCCGTCGGAGACGCAGTCCACGGCAAAGCCTTCCTGCACCAGCGCTTTCTCCAGCCAGTGAGCCAGCTCACGATTATCTTCTGCGAGTAAGAGACGCATGTCACATCCTGTAAAGTTGGTGTCCCGTTGAAAGGGAAATGAAAGGTTATTGTTTTAACAATCACGCAACGGAACCGCTACAAGGTGGTTCACATAATCAGAAAAAAAGACCCGTACCCCCGGCGTGAGGATAAACGATGAAAAAACAATTACTTTCTACCCTTGCTGCAAGCGTATTGCTGTTGAGTACCTCTGTCGTGCAGGCCCAGGACGCTCCGTCCCGTACCGAATGTATCGCCCCGGCCAAACCGGGCGGCGGTTTCGATCTCACCTGCAAGCTTATTCAGGTCAGCCTGCTGGAGACGAAGGCCATTGAGAAACCGATGCGCGTCACCTACATGCCAGGCGGCGTGGGCGCGGTGGCCTATAACGCGATTGTCGCGCAACGTCCGGCGGAAGCGGGAACGGTGGTGGCCTTCTCCGGCGGCTCGCTGCTGAACCTGTCGCAGGGCAAGTTTGGCCGCTACGGTGTGGACGACGTGCGCTGGCTGGCGACCGTCGGCACCGACTACGGAATGATTGCCGTGCGTGCCGATTCCCCGTGGAAATCCCTGAAAGATCTGCTGACCGCTATGGAAAAAGATCCGAACAGCGTGGTGATTGGCGCAGGGGCGTCTATCGGCAGCCAGGACTGGATGAAAGCGGCCCTTCTCGCCCAGCAGGCGAAGGTTGACCCGCATAAGATGCGCTACGTGGCCTTTGAGGGCGGCGGCGAACCGGTCACGGCGCTGATGGGCAACCACGTTCAGGCTGTTTCCGGCGATCTCAGCGAGATGGTGCCGTACCTGAGCGGGGATAAAATCCGCGTGCTGGCGGTCTTCTCGGAAAACCGTCTGCCGGGCCAGCTGGCGAACGTCCCGACCGCCAAAGAGCAGGGTTATAACCTGGTCTGGCCGATCATCCGCGGCTTCTTCGTCGGGCCAAAAGTGACCGACGCCGAGTACCAGTGGTGGGTCGACGCGTTCAACAAACTCCAGCAGACCGAAGAGTTTAAGAAACAGCGCGATCTGCGCGGACTGTTTGAGTTTAACCTGACCGGTAAGCCACTGGATGAGTACGTAAAAAAACAGGTGAATGACTACCGCGAACAGGCGAAAGCCTTTGGCCTGGCGAAATAACCGGAGGCGCTATGAGCGATCGTATTTTTGCCGGGATATGGCTGCTGCTCTGCGTTGGCGGGATGTTTGTCGCCTGGCAGATCCATAGCGAATACAGCTATGAACCCGTGGGACCCCGTCCCTTCCCGATGGGCATCGTCGGCCTGATGCTGCTCTGCTCGGTGGCGCTGCTGCTTCGCCACCCGGATACCGTCGAGTGGCCGCCGCGCCGCATTCTGCAGCGTCTGCTGGTGATGGTGATTGTCCTGCTGATGTATGCCTGGGGCTTTGAGTGGCTCGGCTTCCCGGTGGCGACCGCCATTTTGACGATGGTCATCGGCATGCTGTTTAACGCCACCCTCCCCGCGGCGGGGATCTCAGGCGTGGTGATGGGGATTTTACTGTGGTACGCCTTTGACCGCCTGCTGGACGTGACGTTACCGCTCGGCGCCTGGCTTAATTAACGGAGCACGCTATGGATACCTGGATTTACCTTTCGCAGGGGTTCGCCGTGGCGATGACCCCGGAAAACCTGGTGATCGCCCTGATCGGCTGTTTCGTGGGCACGATTGTCGGCCTGCTGCCGGGCCTTGGGCCGATCAACGGCGTGGCGATTTTACTCCCGCTGGCGTTTGCCCTGCATCTGCCTGCGGAATCGGCGCTGATCCTGCTGGCAACGGTCTACATCGGCTGTGAATATGGCGGACGCATTTCGTCGATCCTGCTTAACGTGCCGGGGGATGCGGCGGCGATCATGACCGCGCTGGACGGCTACCCAATGGCGCGGCAGGGACGCGGCGGCGTGGCGCTCTCCATCTCTGCGGTCAGTTCATTCTTTGGCTCACTGATTGCCATTGGCGGCATTATTCTGTTCGCTCCTGCGCTGGCCCAGTGGTCGCTGGCGTTTGGTCCGGCAGAATATTTTGCCCTGATGGTGTTCGCCATTGCCTGCCTCGGCAGCATGATGGCGCAAAATCCGCTGAAGTCGTTTTTATCCGCGCTGATTGGCTTAGGGTTAGCCACCGTCGGCGTGGATGCCAACACCGGGGTCTATCGCTTTACCTTCGACAGCGTTCACCTGTCCGATGGCGTGCAGTTCATTGTCGTCGTGATCGGCCTGTTCTCTGTTTCTGAGATCTTACTGATGCTGGAGCATACCAGCAGCGGGCAGACGCTGGTGCGCAAAACCGGCCGGATGCTCTTTAGCGCTAAAGAGGGCGCGCAGTGCATCGGCGCCACGCTGCGCTCGTCGGTGATTGGCTTCTTCGTCGGCATCCTGCCGGGCGCCGGGGCCACTATCGCCAGCGCCATCACCTACATGACCGAGAAGAAGCTCAGCGGCAATAGCGACAGCTTTGGTAAAGGCGATATTCGCGGCGTCGCCGCGCCTGAGGCGGCCAATAACGCCTCGGCCTGCGGCTCGTTTATCCCGATGCTGACCCTGGGCGTGCCGGGATCCGGCACCACGGCGGTGATGATGGGCGCGCTGACGCTCTATAACATTACGCCCGGCCCGGCGATGTTTACCGAGCAGCCTGATATTGTCTGGGGGCTGATTGCCGCGCTGCTGATCGCCAACGTGATGCTGCTGGTGATGAATATCCCGCTGATTGGGCTGTTCACCCGCATGCTGACGATTCCGCTGTGGTTCCTGGTACCCGCCATTGCCGCCGTCTCTGCGGTGGGGGTTTACGCGGTGCACAGCACCACGTTTGACCTGGTGCTGATGGTGGTCCTCGGCGTGTTCGGCTACATCCTGCGAAAAATGCACTTCCCAATGTCTCCGCTGATTTTGGGCTTTGTGCTGGGTGAGATGCTGGAGCAGAACCTGCGCCGCGCCCTGTCCATCAGCAACGGTAATGTGTCGATACTGTGGGACAGCAGCGTCGCGAAGGTTCTGTTAGCTCTCGCGGTCATGGTGATTGTGGTGCCGCCGGTGTTGCGCCTGCTGCGTCGTCGCCAGCGCAAACCGGAGCCGGATATCGGCTAACTATACGGACAGCTGGGCATTGACCCACTGCTTTAACGCCTGGCGGGAGATCTTAATCCCGCCATTTTTTAGCTCAGACGGCAGCACCAGCCAGTGAACGGGCTGCTCAAAGCGCGCCAGCCTGCCCTGTACCCAGGTCGGGAAACGGGTGATATCCGTTCCCGGCTCGCACTCCACCACCGCCACCGGACGCTGTCCAAACTCGGCGTCATCCAGCGGGACGATAAACACCTGGTTAATCTGCGGATGCGCGGCGATAACGCGCTCCAGCGATTCCGGCTGGATCCCCTCTCCACCGCTGAAAAAGAGATTGTCCATGCGGCCTAAAATCGTCAGACGGTCGCCATGCCATTCCCCACGATCGCGAGTGGCAAACCAGCCTTGCGCGTTGGTCAGCGGTATCAGGGCGCCGTCCCGCCAGTAGCCGGAAGCCATGCTCTGCGCTTTGATCCAGACTTCACCGTTAACAACCTGCACCTCTCTGCCCGGCAGCGCACGGCCCACGTCCGGATCGCCGTCAGCCTCTTTTGCGCAGACGGTAGAGGCAAACTCGGTGAGGCCGTAGCCGCAGTACGTCCGAACGCCCTGTTCCCGGGCCTTTTGCGTCAGCGTCACGGGAATGGCCGCCCCGCCGAGCAGCACCGCTTTCAGTGCGATGTGGCTTTCGCTATTCAGGAGACGCCAGAGCTGGGTCGGCACCAGCGAGGCGTGGGTGCAGCCGCGTAGCGCCTGCTCCAGCGGCTGCTTCTCGCGCACGGTTAAGCGCGCACCGGCCTGCAGCCAGCGCCATAAAATCCCCTGGCCGGAAACGTGAAACAGCGGCAGCGAAAGCAGCCAGTCGTCATTATCCCCGTAGGGCATCAGCGACAGCACGCCGAGGGCGCTGGCAAGATGGGCGGCACAGGTATGCACCGCCGCCTTCGGCAGCCCGGTGGAGCCGGAGGTGAGCGTCATGGTGGCCAGCCGCGACGGCTGCCACGCAGCGCAGTACGCATCCGCTGGCTCGCACATGCTCAGGCCGTGAAGGCCGTCGTAGCTGCCGTCCAGCACCAGCGCAAAGCGCAGCGTCATCTGCGGGATCAGCACGTCGAGCAGCGGGCGCGGCAGCTGCGGATTAACGGGAAGAATACGTGCCCCGCACTGAAGCAGCGCCAGCCATGCCAGCAGCGTTTGCGGGTGGTTATAGGCCAGCAGCAGTACGCCGTCGCCCTCCGCCACGCCCTGCTGGTGAAACCCTGCCGCAAGGCGGTCGACGCGCACGCACAACTGCTGCCAGGTGAGCGCTTCATCATTCAGCCTCAGGGCCGGTTTATCGGCAAAAAGCGCGCGCCAGTGACGCCAGGGCCAGTCGGTAAAACTCATAGCAACGGCTCCAGCGCCTCTGCGTCGAGGCACGGCAGCGTGCTGGCAGGCCACTTGCGGAGAAGCTGAGCCTGCATCAGGTTCAGCGTGTCGAGGCCGGGAACCGTGTCCGGCGTTAACCAGGCGGCAATGCGCGCCAGCTGGGTCAGCCCCAGGCTGGACTCTATCGACGAGCTGATCACCGCCGTCAGCCCCAGCGCGTGCGCCGCCGAGACCTGCTCGCGCACCTTCGCCAGGCTGCCGGTTAGCGTCGGCTTAATCACCACCGCGCTGACGCCGGGCTCGGCGACAAATTCAAAATCGTCCTCGCGCAGGCTTTCATCCCAGGCGATGGCGATCCCCGTTTCGCGGGCAAAGGCGCGCGAGTCATCGCGGGTTTTGCACGGTTCTTCGAGGAAGGCAATGCGGCTGCGGTACGCCGGGTTGATGTACCTGGCGAACTGCTGCGCCTTAAGCGGCGTCCACGCGCGGTTGGCATCCAGACGCAGGTGCAGATCGGGGATTGCTTCCAGCAGCAGGTTGGCGACCATGCCGTCACGCACCGCTTCGTAGAGACCGACTTTGATTTTCGCCACTTTCTCGCCCGGCATGGCGGCGAGCAGCGCGAACAGCTCGTCCGGGTCGCCCGTGCAGAGCGGTGCCGCGCGATAGTTAGCTTCTTCCGGCAGGCTACCGTCCAGCTCCGCCAGCGCGCAGCTGATGCCAAAGGCGGCGGAAGGCGCGTCCGGTAACGCCGGGTTTGCGCCCTCACGCCACGCCTTTACCCACGTCAGCAATGCAGACTGCGCCTCATCCAGCGACTCCAGGCTAAAGCCCGGCAGAGGCGAAATCTCGCCCCAGCCTTCCTGCTCGTCCTGCTGAAGATGCACGAAGAAGCCGTCACGGGTTTTTAACCGCCGTTCACGCAGCACCACGCCCGCGTCCATCGGTATCTGCCAGCGGTAAACCTGCGCACGACGCATTACGGGTTCCGTTTGTATTTGCTGAAGTCTGGCTGGCGTTTTTCGTTAAACGCGTTGCGTCCTTCCTGACCCTCTTCGGTCATGTAGAACAGCATGGTGGCGTTACCCGCCAGCTCCTGCAGACCCGCCTGACCGTCACAGTCGGCATTGAGTGCCGCTTTCAGGCAACGCAGCGCCATCGGGCTGTTTTGCAGCATCTCGCGGCACCAGCGCACGGTCTCTTTTTCGAGATCGGCAAGGGGCACCACGGTATTCACCAGGCCCATATCCAGCGCTTCCTGTGCGTTGTACTGGCGGCACAGGAACCAGATTTCGCGAGCTTTTTTCTGCCCGACGATGCGCGCCATATAAGAGGCACCCCAGCCGCCGTCGAAGGAGCCCACTTTCGGGCCGGTCTGGCCGAAGATGGCGTTTTCAGCAGCAATGGTCAGGTCGCACATCATGTGCAGCACGTGGCCGCCGCCGATGGAGTAGCCCGCCACCATCGCGACAACCGGTTTCGGGCAGGTGCGGATCTGGCGCTGGAAATCGAGGACATTCAGGTGGTGCGTACCCGCATCGTCCTGGTATCCGCCGTAGTCGCCGCGCACCTTCTGATCGCCACCGGAGCAGAAGGCCTTCTCGCCTTCACCGGTCAGCACGATCACGCCGATATTGTCGTCGTAGCGCGCATCCGCCAGGGCCTGAATCATCTCTTTGACGGTCAGCGGACGGAAGGCGTTACGCACCTGCGGACGGTTGATGGTGATTTTGGCAATGCCGTCGGCGGATTTGTGGTAACGAATGTCGGTGTAGCCTTCGGAGCAGTCCTGCCATTCAACCGGCGCATAAAGCATGTGTTCATCAGGATAGATCATAGAGTGTCCTTTATTCGAAGACGCAGTATCTGAGCCAGACTCGCGGCAACCGCGTCGGGATTTTCCCGGTGAGCGTTGTGTCCGGCGTTTGGAATCGCATGGCGAACGGCGTCCAGTTCAGCGGCCAGGGCCGCGAACTTCTTGTCACGTTCACCGTAGATATAGTCAAAAGGGAAATTGCATACGCTAATCGCGGCACGCAAATCGGGCTGCACGGCCAGCGACGTTGCTTCAAGCATCTTCGCCAGCGTCGCGCCGTTGTTCTGGCTGCGCAGGGCAATAAGCGCCTTGCGCTGGTGGTCAGTGAGGGAAGCAAATACCGGCTGTTGATACCAGTCGGTAAAGACCTTTTCCAGCGGTTCGGTGCGAAAACGCGTCGCCCAGCGGCGGTCGGATGTCCACCGCGCGTGACGCTCATCCTCATCAAGCAGGCCCGGATGTCCACCTTCAACGATCACCCCCAGCAGCCCCTTTGGCTGCTGGCAGGCATGAAACATCGCAACGCGGCCGCCGAGGGAGTACCCCACCAGCCAGTAGTCCAGTATGTTGTAACTAAGCAGGGTTCGGGTAAGTAACGTGCTCATCTCGTCGAACCCCGTCACGGCAATATTCCCGGACTCACCGTGGCCCGGCAGGTCAAGATAGAGCCGGGAATACTCGCCAAGTTGCTTCCCGACAGCCTGCCACTCGCGGCAGTCGCCGGAAAAACCGTGCAAAAAGACCAGCCAGGGATAGCCTGCTTTTCCGGCCTGCTGCACGCCCGAGAGGATCACAGCTGGCTCACCTGCGCCAGCAGGCTTTGCAGGGTCTGCGCGCCATCGGCCTCGTTCACCACCAGCTCAATCAGCGTCGCGCCCGGCTGCTTCCAGGCGGTGCTTAACGCCGCTTCCAGCTGTTCCCAGCTTTCCGGGCGATGGTATTTCAGGCTGAACATCGCCGCGGCGTGTTCAAACTGCACGTTCTGCGGCATCAGGTAGAAGCGCTCGCGCTCGCTCTGGGGCGTTGGCAACAGGGAGAAAATCTGCCCGCCGTTGTTGTTGACCACAATCAGCACAAACGGCGCGGACGCCTGACGCAGTAGCGCCAGCGCGTTAAGATCGTAGAGCGCGGAGAGATCGCCCACGATCGCCAGCGTCGATTTCGCGCTGGCGCGCTGCACCCCCGCCGCCGTCGAGATCAGCCCGTCGATGCCGCTGGCACCGCGGTTGCTGTACACCGGGTAGCCCGCCGGCAGCTGCGAAAAGGCATCGATCAGCCGCACGACCAGGCTGTTGCCGACAAACAGCTGCCCCTGTTCCGGCAGGTATTGGCGAATACGGTGCGCCAGCCCGGCCTCGCTGAATGTCTCACAGCGCGCTTTGGTGATTTCCCACGCCTGACGCGACAGCTCAGGGATCGCCACCGCCCAGGGCTGACGTTTTTCCGCCGGGTGCAGTTCCAGCCAGCTATCAATTTTGCTCACCAGACGACGGCCGCGATGGTGCGCCGGGTCAAGCCGCCCTTCCAGCGCGTCCACCACCCAGTACTCTTCCGGCGTGCAGGTCGCCTGCCACTGCAGCAGACGTTTTCCGGTCAGGCTTGCGCCGATCTGGACCACAATCTGCGCCTGCGAAAGCTCAGTAACCGCTTTCGCGTTACCCAGCCAGAGATCGGCGCATGGCAGCGGCTGGCCGGTCTGGGAAAGCACGTCGCCAATCAGCGGCCAGCCGAGGATTTGCGCCCATTCGGCGACCAGCCTGCCTTCGGCGGCGCTCATGCGCCCGGCGATGACCACGCCTCGCTTCTGCCGCCAGAAGAACCAGTCGCGCTGTTTCGCGCTCTCAAGATGCGTCTGCTCGCGCAGCCACGGCTTTTCGCTCTGCCACCATTCGCCGAGCGACCGCTGCCAGTCAAGGCCGGTATCGTCCAGCTCGCCGTACAGCGGCTCGGCAAACGGGCAGTTGATATGCAGCGCCCCGCTGCGCAATGTCGCCATGGCGTGATCGACGGTGGAGACCAGCCAGCTTGCAGGAATATCCTGGGTGGGACGCGGTAACGAAACCGTCTGCGAAGGGTGCGTAGAAAAAAGTCCGGGCTGGCGAATGGCCTGATTGGCGCCGCAGTCGATTAGCTCAGGCGGACGGTCGGCCGTCAGCAGGATCAGTTTTTCACCGGTTAACCCGGCTTCAATCAGGGCCGGATAGAGGTTCGCCACGGCGGTACCGGAAGTGACAATCACCGCCACGGGTTCTTTGCTGACCTTCGCCAGCCCGAGCGCGAGATGTCCCAGACCTCGCTCGTCAAAGTGGGTGTGGTGAACAAACGCCCGGTTTTCAGCCGCCGCCAGCGTCAGCGGCGTTGAGCGAGAACCCGGTGCAATACACACGTGCCTGACGCCATGGCGCGTCAGGGCTTCAAGGATCACCGCCGCCCAGCGTCGGTTAAAAGAACTTACTGACATGAGATTGTCCGGTATCAAGAATGCGACACAGTATAAATAATAGAAAAAATTGGAATTTTGATATGAATCGGGATTGCGCGAATCAGTATTAATCCCTTAGGAGCAGAGAGCGCAATCCGGCGGCTTTGTTTTCGATCTCCTGCCACTCCTGCTCCGGGTCAGAGCCGCTGACAATGCCCGCTCCGGCGTAAAGCCGCAGAGCGTCTTCCTGTACGCGCGCCGAGCGCAGCGCCACGCAGAATTCGCTTTGTTCGGGGGATAAATACCCGGCCGAACCGGCGTACCACTCGCGGTTAAAGGGTTCAACGTGCTGAATAAACTCGCGCGCTGGCTGTCGCGGAAGCCCGGCAACCGCCGCCGTCGGCTGTAGCACGTGCAGGCACAGCTCATCGTCGGCCTGCTTGAGCTCGGTCCAGATACAGCGGCGTAAGTGCTGCACTTTGCGCAGGCGGACGACCTGAGCCGGCAACACCTCCAGCGTCTGCGTATGGTGTTGAAGACGCTGGCAGATATCTTCCACCACCAGCATATTTTCGCGCTGGTTTTTATCGTCATTCAGCAGCCACTCGCCCAGACGCTGCGCCTGTTTATCGTCAGTATGGCTGGCGACGGTGCCCGCCAACGCTTCGGTGCGCAGCAGATTGCCGCGCCGCCGCCAGAGACGCTCGGGCGTGGAGCCGAGAAACGCGTTGCTGGCGTCGAATATCATGCAGAAATGATAGCAGTTTAAATTCAGGGCGCGGCTGGCGGCCATCAGCGCGACGGGGTTAACGCGCTGTTTACACTGCAGGTCGGTGGCTCGGGCGAGAACGACCTTTTCGAAATCACCGCGTGCAATTGTCTCTGTCGCTTTGCCGATAAGGCTAAGCCATTGCGGTTTTTCCGGGTGATGGGTTTCGCGCTCAACCTGCACGGAGAGCGGACGGATCGGTCTGGCGGGAAGCAGTTGCTGTAAGAACGCCCGCGCGGTGTCTGCATCGTCCTCAAGCGAGCTGTCGCTCCACAGCTGCAGACGCAACGTGGCGTTGCCAGCGGTACGTCGCCACAGCAGACGCGGTAAAAAGAGGCTGCCCTGCTCCGGGTTAAACGCGTTCAGGCCGCAGATTCGGGTATCTTCAGGGGCGTGTTGCGCACTTAAAAACTGCGAGGCTAACGCCAGAGAGGAGAATTGGACGACCGCTCCCAGCGCGGCCAGCTCTTCATCGCCGTTACGCTGTTGCCAGTAAAACTGAGGATAGCACTGCTGCTCGCCCAGCCAGGCAAGGGGATCGAAGGCATCGTTTAACGGGAAAGAGACGTCGAAATGACGCAGGCCGGATGTGGCAGGTAACGCTTGCGAAAGATGGCTACGTAATTGTTCCAGCGCGAGGAAAATCGAATTCACGCGAACCTCTCCCTGTTAAAACCTCATATTATACGGGGTACCATAAGAAATATCAGTACCCACGTATAGGGAGTGGTTAAACGGCTTAACGACGGGCCAGCAGCAGACCCAGCACCAGCCCTACGGCTGCGCCCACCCCAATGCCCTGCCACGGTTTTTCATGGACGTAATCATCGGCACGATAAACCGCTTTTTTGGCGCGGTAGTAGTAAGTATCAGACGCATGGCTGACGCGGTTTTTAACGTCGTGGAGCGCCTGCTCGGCACGGGCTTTCAGCTCGATATATTTCTGATCGGCAGGGTCGCCCGAGGAACGTAACACCTCTTCCAGCGTTTCGCTCAGTAAGGTCAGGTCGTCGTCGATACGGGTATCCCAGGATTGAAATGACATATTTTTCTCCATGTTAGTACACCAGTCCGCTAACTATAGACAACGACGCGCCATTACGCCTGTTTCGCTTCCCGCGCCATGCCGATGTGCGGAATACCGTCTTCGTCGTACACCTCGGTGACCGGCATAAAACCGAAATGACCGTAGAAGGATTGCAGGTGCGCCTGCGCGCCCAGGTATAACGCCTTGTCCGGCCACTGTTTCTGGCATGACTCCAGCGTTTTTTCCATCAGCTGATAGCCCAGTTTCTCACCCCGAGCGTTACCGCTGATAATGACGCGGCCTATCACCACGGGCTCGACATCGTCCTCGCTTTTCAGAATCCTCGCATACGCCACCAGCTCGTTATCCTTCCAGCCGAGGATATGGCGGTTTTCGCCAACGAGGTCATCCCCGTCGATGTCCTGATACGGGCACGTCTGTTCAACCACAAACACTTCGCAGCGCAGTTTAAGCAGCGCGTAGAGCGAATGAACGGTGAGCTCACTATGATGTAAATCTTGCCACTGGATCATCTCTTTCTCCTTCCTGGGGTTCATCACGTTATACTAAACCCCTCCCCGTTCGGCAAAGGGCTGATTGCGTTATGGAACTGATTTTTCTGGGTACGTCCGCTGGCGTGCCAACCCGCTCACGAAACGTGACGGCAATTCTGCTGGATCTTAAGCACCCCACCCGCGGCGGGCTGTGGCTGTTTGACTGCGGTGAAGGGACGCAGCATCAGCTGCTGCACACCGCGTATCACCCCGGCAAGCTGGATAAAATTTTTATTACTCACCTGCACGGCGACCATCTGTTTGGCCTGCCGGGCCTGCTGTGCAGCCGCTCCATGGCCGGCAACGCCAATCCGCTGACGATTTACGGGCCTGCGGGTGTGCGTGAATTTGTTGAAACCGCGCTGCGCCTGAGCGGATCATGGACCGATTATCCGCTGGAGATCGTTGAGATTAGCGAAGGCCTGGTTTTCGATGACGGTGATTATAAGGTGAGCGCGCAGCCGCTGAATCATCCCGTTGAGTGCTATGGCTATCGCATTGAAGCGCATGACAAACCCGGCGCGCTGGACGCCGCCGCGCTGATGGCCGCGGGCGTAAAACCCGGACCGCTGTTCCAGCGCCTGAAGCACGGCGAGACCGTCACGCTGGAGGACGGTCGCGTCATCAACGGTCAGGATTATCTCGCCGCGCCCGAGCCGGGCAAGAAGCTGGCTATCTTTGGCGACACGGCCCCGTGCCCTGCCGCCCTTCAGCTTGCCCAGGGCGTTGACGTGATGGTGCACGAAGCCACGCTAGAAACGGCGATGGAAGAGAAAGCCAACGGCCGCGGCCATAGCTCAACGCGTCAGGCGGCACAGCTTGCCCGCGACGCGGGCGTCGGGAGGCTGATCGTCACTCACATCAGTTCCCGCTACGACGCGCGGGGGTGTGCAAGCCTGCTGGCAGAGTGCCTGGCAGTGTTCCCGGCGTGCGAGCTGGCCGAAGATTTCGCTAAGGTCAGCGTTTAGCCCTTCATTTTTCTCTCAGAATGCCGATAACGATTAAAAGGTCAGCATTTCTCTCGAGGGTAGAATGGATAATTTCCAGAAAGATATTGATGACAGGGCGAATCTCACCCTGTCGAACCGTTTTGAACTGTTGCTGTTCCGTCTTGGCACCTCTCTGAACGAAAATAAATCCGAGCTGTTTGGCATTAACGTCTTTAAGCTGCGTGAAATTGTGCCGATGCCGGAATTCACAAAACCCGCCGGGATGAAATCACCGCTGATGGGGATGGTGAATATTCGCGATCAGGTGATCCCGGTGATCGACCTGGCCGCCGTGGCGGGCTGTAAGCCTACCACCGGGCTGAACATCCTGCTTATCACCGAATATGCCCGCAGCGTACAGGCCTTTGCCGTGGAGTCGGTTGAAAACATCATGCGTCTGGACTGGAAGCAGGTGCACGCGGCGGAAACCGCCGTCAGCGGCCGCTATATCACCAGCATTGCCTGCCTGGATGAGAAAACGGATACCAACGATCTGGCGATGGTGCTGGACGTTGAGCAGATCCTCTATGACATCACCCCAGCCAACCACGATCTGCACGCCACCAATCTGAAAACCACCAAGTTCAACATCAAGCCGGGCGCAGTCGCGATTGTGGCGGAAGATTCCAAAGTGGCGCGTTCGATGCTGGAGAAAGGTCTACAGGCGATGGAGATCCCAGCGCAGCTGCACATCACCGGCAAAGACGCGTGGGAAAAAATTGGGGTTCTGGCCGCGCAGGCGCAGGCTGAAGGCGTTCCCATCACCGATAAGATCGCTCTGGTGCTGACCGACCTCGAAATGCCGGAGATGGACGGATTTACGCTGACGCGCAAAATCAAAACCGACCCGGTTCTGAAGGATATTCCGGTAGTGATCCACTCCTCCCTTTCCGGCAACGCCAACGAAGATCATATTCGCAAGGTGAAGGCGGACGGGTACGTGGCGAAGTTTGAGCTGAACGAGCTGTCGTCGGTGATTGAGGAAGTGCTGGATCGTTCCATGAAGAAGATTGGCGGGCCGCTTATAAGCAGGAAGCAGCTGGCTTAGGTTCTGTGCGGGCTGGTGCCCTCACCCCATCCCTCTTCCACAGGGAGAGGGCGCAAACCATAAAAAACCCGCCGAGGCGGGTTTTTTGTTTTTACATTAATGGCATCGCTCGCTGCACGATATCAATCAGCGGCTGCGGATAGATACCGAAGATCAGCACCAGCAGCGCGGAGATAAGCACCACGATACCACCGGCGCTGTACTGCCAGTTGCCTGGAGCATCGCGGTTGAGCTGCTGAGGCGCGCTCAGGTACAGGCTCACGGCCACACGCAGGTAGTAGTAGAGGCCAATCGCGGAGCCGATAACGACACCGGCAGTCAGCCACCACAGGTGCGCCTGCACACCGACGGCCAGCACGTAGAACTTACCGATAAAGCCCAGCGTCATCGGGATACCCGCCAGAGAGAGCATCATCACGGTCATTACCGCGGATAGAATTGGACGGTGCCAGAACAGACCACGGTAGGAGAACAGTGAATCGGCATCCGGACCACGGTACGGGCTGGACATCAGGCTTACCACGCCGAAGGCGCCGAGGCTGCTGAACAGGTAACCGGCCAGATACACGCCCACGGCTTCCATCGACATCTCACCGCTCTGCAGCGCAATCAGCGCCACCAGCAGGTAGCCCAGATGAGAGATGGACGAGTAGCCCAGCAGACGCTTGATGTTGGTCTGGCTCAGCGCCATCAGGTTACCGAAGATGATGGAGACGAACGCGATGATGCCCAGCACCACGCGAACGGCTTCACTATCACCCACCGGCGCGTACAGGAACAGACGCATGACCACACCGAAGATAGCGATTTTGCTCGCCGTCGCCAGGAAGGTCGACACCGGAGCAGGCGCACCCTGGTATACGTCTGGCGTCCACAGGTGGAACGGAACCAGAGAGAGCTTGAAGCCGAGGCCAACGATCATCATGCCCAGACCCGCCAGCAGCAGCGGCTCATGGAGCATGCCGTCGCCGAGGCTCTTGCCGAGCGCCATGAAGGAGAGGTTACCGGACTGAGCGTACAGCAACGCAATACCAAACAGCAGGAAGGACGACGCGGCAGCAGACAGAATGGTGTACTTGATGCTCGCTTCCAGAGAGCGCTTCTGACGGAAGGCGTAACCAATCAGGCCGAACAGCGGCAGAGAGATCAGCTCAATACCGAGGAACAGCGCGGCCAGATGGTTGGCATTCGCCAGCAGAATGCCGCCCAGCGCGGCAATCAGTACCAGCAGGTAAAACTCTTCTTTGTTGTCGTTGTAGCCTTCGAGCCACGGGTAAGCAAAGGTACAGGTTGCCAGGCTCGCCAGCAGCACCAGCCCGGTGTAGAGCATGGCGTAACCGTCAACGCGCATCAGCGGGGTGACGTCCATCGCCCCGCCCTGGCCAACAAACCAGAGTGAGACTAACGCGGCATTCAGGCCGATGACCGACAGCGTGGCATTCAGGAAGTGATTGCGTCGCCACGCAATGGAGAGCATCACAACCACCACCGTCAATCCGACGATCAGCAGCGGTAGCAGCGCGATCAGTTGTTGTGGAGTTATTGTCATGGCGAATTACGGCCTTGTAGTAGAAACAGAATTAACAAACCACTGCTGGATATTGCCCATCGCGCTGTGCGAGGTATCCAGAATCGGCTGCGGGAAGAAGCCCAACAGCACCAGCAGTACGACCAGCAGCAGGATGATGAACAGCTCACGCAGCGACATCCCCGGCAGTTCTTGTGCAGCAATTTCGCTCTTCGCTTTACCGAAGTAAGCGCGGTGCAGCATCGCCAGCGAGTACACGGAAGCAAACACCAGACCAAAGGTGGAGATCACGGTAATCACCGGTACCACTTTGAAGCTGCCGAACAGAATCATGAATTCGCCGACGAAGTTACCGGTACCCGGCATCCCCAGGGTAGCCACCGCGAAGAACATGGAGAGCGCTGGCAGCCATTTAATTTTGCTCCACAGACCACCCATCATACGCATGTCGCGGGTATGCAGACGTTCGTACAGCTGGCCGCACAGGATGAAGAGACCGGCTGCGGACAGACCGTGCGCAATCATCTGGATCACCGCGCCCTGGTACGCCAGCTGGCTGCCGGTGTAGATAGCAATCAGCACGAAGCCCATGTGGGAAACGGAGGTATAAGCAATCAGACGCTTGATGTCGTATTGCGTGAAGGCCATCCAGGCACCGTAGAAGATACCGATCACACCCAGCCACATGGCAATCGGAGCGAACTCCGCGGAGGCATTCGGGAACAGCGGCAGTGCGAAACGCAGCAGACCGTAGGCCGCCGTTTTCAGCAGGATGCCCGCCAGGTCAACGGAACCCGCCGTTGGTGCCTGGGAGTGCGCGTCTGGCAGCCAGCCGTGCAGAGGAACCACCGGCATTTTCACCGCGAAGGCAATGAAGAAGCCCAGCATCAGCAGGTATTCAACGCCGTGTGACATCGGGGTCTTCAGCAGGTCTTCGTAGTTGAAGGTCCAGGTGCCGGTTGCGTTGTGATGAACGAACACCAGCGCCAGAATGGCAATCAGCATTACCAGACCGCTCGCCTGGGTATAGATGAAGAACTTGGTTGCCGCCGTGATACGCGTTTTACCGTCGGACGCCTTGTGGCCCCACAGCGCGATCAGGAAGTACATCGGCACCAGCATCATCTCCCAGAAGAAGAAGAACAGGAACATGTCGATGGCAAGGAACACGCCGATCACGCCGCCCAGGATCCACATCAGGTTCAGGTGGAAGAAGCCCTGGTATTTTTCGATTTCTCGCCAGGAGCAGAGTACCGCCAGAACGCCAAGCAGACCGGTCAGCACCACCATCAGCAGCGACAGACCGTCAATCGCCAGGTGGATCGTAATGCCGAAACGCGGGATCCACGGCAGGATGAACTCAGACTGCCACTGCGGAATGCCCGCAGACTGGGTCAGTGAGTAACCGCCCTGCAACCACAGTTGCAGGCCAAGCGCGAGCGTCAATCCCATGGTGATCAGCGCGATCCAGCGCGGCATCTTCACGCCAAAGCGTTCGGTCTGCCAGCACAGGAAGCCGCCGATGAAGGGAATTAATATTAGCCAGGGTAGTAACATGGCGATTTACATTCCTTTTTAAGGCCCCCAGCAGGGGCCTGATTTTCAACGAATTCGAATAAAATTCACTTAACGATCAACGCAATACCATCAGCAGCGCCAGCACCACAACCGCACCGATGCTCATGGACGCCACATACCAGCGCAGGTAACCGTTCTCGCTGTACAGCAGGCCTTTACCTGCAAAGCGGGAGAGGATCGCCGGGATGTTCATCAGGCTGTTCAGCGGGTCGCGCTTCAGCAGCCACGCAACGCCCAGGAACGGCTTAACGAAGATCATGTCGTACAGCCAGTCGAAGCCCCACGCGTTGTACCACCAGGTGCCCAGCAGGCGGCCCGGCGCACTGTTGGCCACGGCAGTGACCAGCGTACGTTTGCCCAGCCACAGCCATGCCGCAATCAGGATACCCGCGATAGCGACCACACCGGAGGTGATTTCAAGCGTCAGAACGCGACCGTGCTCAAGCTCGGTGGTGTCTGGCAGTACGCCCTGCAGCGGTGGCACAATCATCGCGCCAACGAAGGTGGAGAGTACCAGCAGCACAATCAGCGGCAGGTGGTGGGTAATCCCCTTCCCTGCGTGAGCGTGAATTTGTTCTTTACCGTGGAATACGATGAAAATCATACGGAAGGTATACAGGGAGGTCATGAACGCACCGACCAGACCCGCAACCATCAGATTGATATGACCATTCGCCATGGCACCCGCAAGGATTTCGTCCTTACTGAAGAAGCCCGCGGTGATCAGCGGCAGTGCCGCCAGCGCCGCGCCGCCCACCAGGAAGCAGACATAGACCAGCGGGATGGACTTACGCAGTCCGCCCATCTTGAAGATGTTCTGCTCGTGATGGCAGGCCAGAATCACCGAACCGGATGAGAGGAACAGCAGCGCTTTGAAGAACGCGTGCGTCATCAGGTGGAAAATGGCCGCGTCCCACGCCTGAACGCCCAGCGCCAGGAACATGTAACCAATCTGGCTCATGGTGGAGTACGCGAGAACGCGCTTGATGTCGGTCTGAACCAGCGCGGCAAAGCCTGCCAGCACCAGCGTGACCGCACCGACGATACCCACCAGATGCAGAATTTCCGGAGTCATCAGGAACAGGCCATGGGTACGCGCAATCAGGTAGACACCGGCGGTAACCATGGTCGCGGCGTGGATCAGCGCGGAGACAGGGGTTGGACCCGCCATCGCGTCGGCAAGCCATGTCTGCAGCGGCAGCTGCGCGGATTTACCCACGGCACCACCCAGCAGCATCAGCGTTGCCCACCACAGCATGTTGTTGCCTGCGGCGAAGTGTGCTGGCGCCAGTTCCACCATTTCGCGGAAGTTCAGCGTGCCCAGTTCGTTGTAAAGAATGAACAGCGCGAACGCGAGGAAGACGTCACCCACGCGGGTCACGACGAACGCTTTCATGGCCGCTGCGCCATTCTTCGGATCGGTATAGTAGAAACCGATCAGCAGGTAAGAGCACAGGCCCACGCCTTCCCAGCCCAGATACATCAGCAGCAGGTTATCGGCCAGCACCAGAACGACCATGCTGGCAATAAACAGGTTGGTGTAGGCGAAGAAGCGGGAGTAACCCTCTTCACCGCGCATATACCAGGAGGCAAACATGTGGATCAGGAAGCCGACGCCGGTGACCACGGAGAGCATGGTCAGCGAGAGACCGTCCAGCACCAGGTTGAAACCGATGTTGAAATCACCGACCGACATCCAGGTCCACAGCGGCACGCTGAAAGGCTGGCGTCCGTTGTTAAAGAAGTCGATACCCGCATACGCTGTGACCAGCGCGGCCAGGCCGACAGAGCCCATGCCAACGGTCGCGGACAGATTCTCAGACCAGCGGCCGCGAGAAAACGCCAGCAGCACGAAGCCAATCAGCGGAAAAATAATGGTTAAGGCAAGCATGTTCATCCACGCAACTCACTTACTGAATCGATGTTCAGATTCTGGCGGCGACGATGGAGCTGCAGCAACAGCGCCAGGCCAATACTCGCTTCAGCAGCCGCGAGGCTGATGGCGAGAATGTACATCACCTGACCATCGGTCTGGCCCCAGTAGCTTCCGGCGACCACGAAGGCCAGCGCGGAGGCGTTAATCATGATTTCCAGGCCGATCAGCATAAACAGCAGATTGCGGCGGATAACCAGACCGGTCAGACCCAGAACGAATAAAATCGCAGCGAGGATCAGTCCATGTGTTAAGGGGATCATGCGCGCTCCTCCGTTTTTCTTTTCGCGCGGTCGTCAGTGCGGTTGCTCAGCACCTCGCCAGCACGCTCTTCGCGGCCAACGTGGAAAGCCACCACCAGGCCTGCCAGCAGCAGCATAGAGGCCAGTTCCACCGCCAGAACGTATGGGCCAAAGAGCGTGATACCCACCTCTTTCGCACCAATTGGCGTGCCGTCGATGCCCTGATCGTTCACGCCCAGAATGGCGTAAACGATCACCACCAGCATGATGGCCGACAAAATTGCCGGGCCAATCCACACCTGCGGTTTTAACCACTGACGTTCCTGCTCAATTTCAGAGCCGCCCAGGTTCAGCATCATCACGACGAACACGAACAGCACCATGATGGCCCCGGCGTAAACGATGATCTCCAGCGCACCGGCGAAGTGCGCGCCCAGTGCGAAGAACACCCCGGAAATAGCCAGCAGCGAAATGATTAAGTACAGCAGCGCATGCACCGGATTGGTGTGCGTAATCACTCGCAGCGTAGCCAGGATGGCGATAAGGCCACAGATATAAAAAGCGAATTCCATTGCCCTCTCCTTACGGTAACAGGCTCTTGACGTCGATAGGCTTAGCTTCGTTCTCTGCTTCGCCCTTATCTTTGCCGTCGATTGCCATACCCGCCATCCGGTAGAAGTTATATTCCGGGTATTTGCCCGGACCGGAAATCAGCAGATCCTCTTTCTCGTACACCAGGTCCTGACGCTTGTACTCACCCAACTCGAAGTCTGGAGTCAGCTGAATCGCCGTGGTTGGGCACGCTTCTTCACACAGACCGCAGAAGATGCAGCGTGAGAAGTTGATGCGGAAGAACTCAGGGTACCAGCGGCCGTCTACCGTCTCGGCTTTCTGCAGAGAGATACAGCCGACCGGACACGCTACCGCACACAGGTTACAGGCAACGCAGCGCTCGGAACCGTCCGGGTCGCGCGTCAGCACGATACGGCCACGGTAGCGCGGCGGCAGATATACCGGCTCTTCCGGGTACATCCGGGTTTCGCGTTTAGCAAACGCGTGCAGGCCGATCATCCAGATACTGCGTACCTGGGTACCGAAACCTACCAGTAATTCTTTTAAGGTCATGGTCTATAGCCCCTTATGGCTGCTGCCAGAGAATGACAGCTGCCGTTACCAACAAGTTGACGAGCGTCAGCGGCAGGCACACTTTCCAGCCGAAGGACATTACCTGGTCATAACGTGGACGCGGTAACGCTGCGCGAATCAAAATGAACATCATCATGAAGAACGCGGTTTTCAGCGCGAACCAGATGAACGGCGGTAAGAACGGGCCATGCCAGCCACCAAAGAACAGCGTTACCATCAACGCGGAAATGGTGACGATACCGATGTACTCGCCCACAAAGAACAGACCGAACTTCATGCCGGAATATTCAATGTGGTAACCGTCGGCCAGTTCCTGTTCGGCTTCCGGCTGGTCAAACGGGTGACGGTGACACACGGCCACGCCCGCGATAGCAAAGGTAATAAACCCAAAGAACTGCGGGATAACGTTCCAGATGTCGGCCTGGTTGTTGACGATGTCGGTCATGTTGAATGAACCGGCCTGCGCCACCACGCCCATCAGGGAGAGCCCCAGGAACACTTCGTAGCTCAGCGTCTGCGCGGAAGCACGCATCGCACCCAGCAGCGAGTATTTGTTGTTACTGGACCAGCCTGCGAACAGGACCGCGTAAACCGCGAGACCTGCCATCATCAGGAAGAACAGAATGCCGATGTTCAGGTCAGCGACCACCCAGGTCGGGCTGACCGGAACGATAGCAAACGCCAGCAGCAGCGAGGTGAAGGCGATCATCGGTGCCAGAGTAAAGATCACGCGATCCGAGAAGCGCGGGATCCAGTCCTCTTTAAAGAACATCTTGATCATGTCCGCGACCAGCTGGAGTGAACCACCCCAGCCCACGCGGTTCGGTCCGTAACGGTTCTGGAACAGACCGAGAAGACGACGTTCACCAAAGCTCATGAACGCGCCGCAGGTGACCACCACCAGCAGGATCACAATCGCTTTCAGAATGCTCAGCAGGATGTCGATAAGATCCGGCGTTAACCAACTCATGCTTTTGCCTCCTGCAGATTATCAAGACGCGCACCCGCCAGAACCGGCGCGATGCCAGGCATACCCATCGGCAGACCGACCTGCCCTGCTGTCAGATTTTCAGAAATAATCAGCGGCAGGCTGATGGTCTGGCCGTCATAGCTAAAGGCGATGTTCGCGCCCGCGTTAACGCCAAGCTTCGCGGCATCCGCCGGGTTGAGCTTGATGTACGGCTGCGGCATACGGGTCTGGAAGACCGGTGAACGCTGGGACAGCTCGTCGCTACCGAACAGGTGGTAGTACGGGGCAATACGCCAGCTACCGTCCTGCGCCTGGAAGCTCGCCGGTACGGTGGTGAAGAAGTCCAGACCGGTTTCGGAAGCTTCAATCAGACGCACGCCCGGATCGCCGTGGCGCAGGGAGCCGCCCACTTCAGCCTGGAACTTGTTCCACGCCTGCGGGGAGTTCCAGCCCGGAGCCCATGCGAACGGAATTTGCGAACGCGGGGCAGACGGCTGGTTGTTCCCTTCCATGGAGAAGGCGAACATGGTGTCTTTATCCTGCGGCTGGCGCGGTTCGTGCACGCTGATGTTGGCACGCATCGCGGTACGGCCGCTGTAGCGGTGCGGTTCACGCGCCAGCTTCTGGCCGCGGATGCGGAAGCTTGCTTCAGGTGCGGCATCTTTAATGCCTGCCAGCTGAGGCAGTTTTTCCACCACCGCGTCGATAACGTGGTCGAGCTGCGTCCAGTCCACTTCACGGCTCTGCACGGTGCTGTGCAGGGAGTGCAGCCAGCGCCAGCTTTCCAGCATCACGGTGTTGCTGTCGTAGTACGCCGGGTCATAAACCTGGAAGAAACGCTGGGCGCGGCCTTCGTTGTTGATAACGGTACCGTCGCTTTCTGCGAAGCTTGCCGCAGAGAGCACCAGATGCGCTTTGTCCATGATCGCGGTGCGCTGATGGTCAATCACCATCACCAGCGGCGCTTTGGAGAGCGCGGCGTCAACGCGGGCGGCAGAGGCGTGGCGATGCAGGTCGTTTTCCAGCACCACCACGGCGTCAGCGGCACCGGATTCCAGTTCGCTCAACGCGGCTTCCAGCGAGCCGCCGCCGATCATGCCCAGACCAATGCTGTTCACCGCACGGGCAATCATGGTCACGCCGACGTCTGCACCGCGGCCTTTCAGGGCTTTGGCAACGTTCGCGGCGGCCTGAATGATTTCAGCGCTACCGGCGTTGGTTCCGGAGATAATCAGCGGTTTCTTCGCACCTGCGAGGGCCTGAACAATCACGTCGACCTTGTTTTGCAGGTCGCGATCCAGCTCAACGGCCGGTGAGCTGTTGTCCAGCGCGTGGGCAATGGCAAAGCCAAGACGCGCCTGGTCTTCAACCGGCGCGCAGTAGGTCCACGCCGCGATATCGTCCAGACGGGTATTGTCGACGTTAGTCACAAACAGAGGATGCTTCGCACGCTGGCCGATGTTGAGGATCGCCGCAATCTGCCAGTCAGCCACTTTCTGCGCCGCTGCCATTTCACGTGCTTTACCCTTCACCGCTTGACGAACCGCCAGAGCCGCGCGGGCGCCGGTCTGCGTCAGGTCTTCACCCAGCACCAGGACCGCATCATAGGATTCAATTTCGCGCAGCGCAGGGGTATGGATACCGCCTTCACGCAGCACTTTCAGTACCAGCTGCAGACGTTCCTGCTCGCCCTGGGCGATGCCGGTATAGAAGTTTTCCGCCCCGACCAGCTCGCGCAGCGCGAAGTTGCTTTCGATGCTGGCGCGCGGGGAGCCGATACCGATCACTTTCTTCGACTGGCGCAGGATATCTGCCGCGCCCTGCATCGCCTGTTCAGCGTTCAGGGTAATGAAGTCGTCGCCACGGCGCTGAACCGGCTGACGCGGACGGTCTTTCAGGTTCACATAGCCATAGCCGAAACGACCGCGGTCGCACAGGAAGTAGTGGTTAACGGTACCGTTGTAACGGTTTTCGATACGACGCAGTTCGCCGTAGCGCTCACCCGGACTGGTGTTACAACCGAGGGAACACTGCTGGCAGATGCTTGGCGCAAACTGCATGTCCCATTTACGGTTGTAACGCTCGGAGTGGGTTTTATCCGTGAATACGCCGGTCGGACAGATTTCTACCAGGTTACCGGAGAATTCGCTCTCCAGCACGCCGTCTTCCGGACGGCCGAAGTAGACGTTGTCGTGTGCGCCATACACGCCCAGATCCTGACCATCCGCGTAGTCTTTGTAGTAACGCACGCAGCGGTAGCAGGCGATGCAGCGGTTCATTTCGTGAGAGATGAACGGCCCCAGATCCTGGTTACGGTGGGTACGCTTGGTAAAGCGATAGCGACGGAAGCTGTGACCGGTCATCACGGTCATATCCTGAAGGTGGCAGTTACCGCCCTCTTCACAAACCGGACAGTCGTGCGGGTGGTTGGTCATCAACCACTCCACCACGCTTTCGCGGAACTGTTTGGCTTCTTCGTCATCAATCGAAATAAAGGTGCCTTCGGTGGCTGGCGTCATACAGGACATCACCAGGCGACCACGCGTGTCTTCCGCGTTTTGATATTGCTTCACCGCACACTGGCGGCAAGCACCGACGCTGCCCAGCGCCGGATGCCAGCAAAAGTACGGAATATCGAGGCCAAGAGACAGACAAGCTTCCAGCAGGTTGTCCGCCCCGTTGACTTCGTATTCTTTGCCGTCTACATGAATCGTAGCCATTAGCATGCTTCCAGTTGGCTCAGTCGAAACCGAGCGTTAATCAAAATTCTTGTCGTTACCAGCGCGCTTTCAGCAGGTTCGGCTGAATACCATTGATCGAATGGGTATTGCTGAACGGCTGCTTGATGCCTGCTTCGAATTCGTCGCGGAAATATTTAATCGCGCTCTGCAGCGGCTCGACGGCACCCGGTGCGTGGGCGCAGAAGGTTTTACCTGGCCCTAAGAATCGACACAGTTGCTCAAGTGTCTCGATATCGCCAGGCTGGCCTTCGCCGCGCTCGATGGCGCGCAGGATCTTCACACTCCACGGCAGACCGTCACGGCACGGTGTACACCAGCCGCAGGACTCGCGAGCAAAGAACTCTTCCAGGTTACGTACCAGCGAGACCATGCCGATCTCGTGATCGACAGCCATCGCCAGCGCCGTACCCAGACGGCTGCCTGCTTTACCAATGCTTTCGAATTCCATCGGCAGGTCAAGGTGGGCTTCGGTCAGGAAGTCTGTCCCTGCCCCGCCCGGCTGCCAGGCTTTAAATTTCAGGCCATCGCGCATGCCGCCGGCGTAGTCTTCAAGAATTTCGCGTGCGGTGGTACCGAACGGCAGTTCCCAGACGCCAGGGTTTTTAACGCGACCGGAGAAGCCCATCAGCTTGGTACCGGCATCTTTGCTTGAGGAGATGCCCTGATACCACTCCACGCCGTTGGCGAGGATAGCCGGAACGTTACACAGGGTTTCGACGTTGTTTACGCAGGTCGGTTTACCCCACACGCCGGAGCTTGCCGGGAACGGTGGCTTGGAACGTGGGTTCGCACGGCGGCCTTCCAGGGAGTTAATCAGCGCAGTTTCTTCACCGCAGATGTAACGCCCGGCACCAGTGTGCACGAACAGTTCGAAGTCAAACCCGGTACCCAGGATGTTTTTACCCAGAAGGCCGGCTTCAGTGGCTTCGGCAATCGCGCGACGCAGGTTTTCCGCCGCTTCGATGTACTCACCGCGCAGGAAGATGTAGCCACGGTACGCTTTCAGCGCAAACGCGGAGATCAGCATGCCTTCCACCAGCAGGTGCGGCAGCTGCTCCATCAGCAGGCGGTCTTTATAGGTGCCTGGCTCCATTTCATCGGCGTTACACAGCAGGTAACGGATGTTCATGGATTCGTCTTTCGGCATCAGGCTCCACTTCAGACCAGTGGAGAAGCCCGCACCGCCGCGGCCTTTCAGACCGGAATCTTTCACCGCATTAACGATGTCGTCCGGCGCCATGCCGCCGAGGGCTTTACGCGCACCGGCATAGCCGTTTTTGCTCTGGTATTCGTCGAGCCATACCGGCTGTTTGTCATCGCGCAGACGCCAGGTCAGCGGATGCGTCTCAGCAGTACGAATTACAGTTTTCATTTGTACTGCTCCAGCAGGTCAGGAATCGCTTCCGGCGTCAGATGGCTGTGAGTGTCCTCATCAATCATCATGGTCGGCCCCTTGTCGCAGTTACCCAGGCAGCAGGTTGGCAGCAGAGTAAAGCGTCCATCGAACGTGGTCTGGCCCGGCTTAATATTGAGCTTTTTCTCAATCGCAGCCTGAATGCCCTGATAGCCGGTAATGTGGCAGACGACGCTGTCACAGTAGCGGATCACATGGCGGCCTACCGGCTGACGGAAGATCTGGCTGTAGAACGTGGCTACGCCCTCTACGTCACTTGCCGGAATGCCCAGCACTTTTGCGATCTCGTAAATCGCCCCATCCGGCACCCAACCACGCTGTTTCTGTACGATTTTCAGCGCTTCAATGGACGCCGCACGCGGGTCTTCGTAGTGGTGCATCTCGTGCTCAATGGCGGCACGCTCTGCTTCACTCAGCTCAAAAGCCTCGGTTTGTGGTTGTTGATTCTCGTGCATAATTAGCGGTCCACATCTGACATAACAAAATCGATACTACCCAGATACACAATCAGGTCAGAGACCAGACTGCCGCGGATGGCGGACGGGATCTGCTGCAGGTGCGCAAAGCTCGGCGTACGCACGCGGGTACGGTAGCTCATGGTGCTGCCGTCACTGGTCAGGTAGTAACTGTTAATACCCTTGGTCGCTTCAATCATCTGGAAGGATTCTTGCGCCGGCATGACCGGGCCCCAGGAAACCTGCAGGAAGTGGGTGATCAGGGTTTCGATATGCTGCAGCGTGCGCTCTTTCGGTGGCGGCGTCGTCAGCGGGTGATCCGCCTTGAACGGGCCTTCCGGCATGTTGTTGAGGCACTGCTCGAGGATGCGCAGACTCTGGCGCAGCTCTTCCACTTTCAGCATCACGCGGGTGTAGCAGTCGGAAACACCGCCGCCAACCGGGACTTCAAAGTCGAAGTTCTCGTAGCCAGAGTAAGGACGGGCTTTACGCACGTCGAAATCAATACCGGTCGCGCGCAGGCCAGCACCTGTAGTCCCCCACTCAAGCGCTTCTTTCGCGCCGTAGGCAGCAACGCCCTGGGAACGGCCTTTCAGGATGGTGTTGCGCAGCGCGGCTTTCTCGTAGGAGGCCAGACGTTTCGGCATCCAGTCGAGGAATTCACGCAGCAGGCGGTCCCAGCCGCGCGGCAGATCGTGTGCCACACCGCCGATACGGAACCAGGCCGGGTGCATACGGAAGCCGGTAATCGCTTCCACCAGATCGTAGATTTTCTGACGATCGGTAAAGGCGAAGAAGACCGGGGTCATCGCGCCCACGTCCTGAATGAACGTGGAGATGTACAGCAGGTGGCTGTTGATGCGGAACAGTTCTGACAGCATAACGCGAATCACGTTAACGCGATCCGGTACGGTGATGCCTGCCAGTTTCTCAACGGCCAGCACGTATGGCATTTCGTTTACGCACCCGCCGAGGTACTCGATACGGTCGGTATACGGAATGTAGCTGTGCCAGGACTGACGCTCGCCCATCTTCTCAGCACCGCGGTGGTGGTAGCCGATGTCAGGGACGCAGTCGACAATCTCTTCGCCATCAAGCTGAAGAATAATACGGAATGCACCGTGCGCAGACGGGTGGTTCGGACCGAGGTTGAGGAACATGAAGTCCTCGTTTTCAGTACCGCGCTTCATGCCCCAGTCTTCCGGCTTGAAGGTCAGCGCTTCCATCTCCAGATCCTGCTTGGCTTTGGTCAGCTCAAACGGATCGAATTCGGTCGCACGTGCCGGGTAGTCTTTACGCAGCGGGTGGCCGGTCCAGGTCTGCGGCATCATGATGCGCGTCAGGTGCGGGTGGCCGTCGAAGGTCATGCCGAACATTTCCCAGGTTTCACGCTCATACCAGTTAGCGTTCGGGAAAAGTTTGGTGATCGTCGGCAGATGCATGTCGTTTTCAGACAATGCCACCTTGAGCATGATATCCGTGTTGCGGTCTATTGAGATCAGGTGGTAGAAAACGGAAAAATCCGCAGCAGGGAGACCCTGGCGGTGCGTTCTCAGACGTTCGTCCATGCCGTGTAAGTCAAACAGCATGACGTAAGGTTTTGGCAATTTCTTGAGGAAATCGACAACTTCCAGCAATTGTTCACGCTTCACCCAAACAACGGGTACCCCGGTGCGGGTCGCCTGAACGGTAAAGGCATCCGGCCCAAAACGGTTGCGCAGTTCGCCAATAACGGGGTCATCAAGATGATCCCGGGTCTGCCAGGCGGCTTCTTGCGCGGTTAAGTCGGTCATATTGTTCACCATTGCAAATGGTCCGTGGTGACTGTTAAGCCTGGCTTCGCGCTATTTGAGTAGTGATATGCGAAGGTTTTCTCCAGGCCTACAGGCGCAAATTAAATTTCGTCAGGCGTACGCAGGTTGGTGACGGCAATACGTTCACCACGTTTACGCTCGCGCTCGGACTGCATGTTCGCGCGATAGACACCCTGATCGCCAACAACCCATGAGAGTGGGCGACGTTCTTTACCGATAGACTCCTGCAGCAGCATCAGCGCCTGCATATAGGCTTCTGGGCGCGGCGGGCAGCCCGGGATGTAAACATCCACCGGAATGAACTTATCAACGCCCTGCACAACGGAATAAATGTCGTACATACCGCCGGAGTTTGCACATGCGCCCATGGAAATAACCCATTTTGGCTCCAGCATCTGGTCATACAGACGCTGAATAACAGGTGCCATTTTGGTAAAGCAGGTACCGGCCACCACCATCAGGTCAGCCTGACGTGGGGAAGCACGCAGTACCTCGGCCCCAAAACGCGCAACGTCATGCACCGCAGTGAATGACGTCACCATTTCAACGTAGCAGCAAGAAAGGCCAAAGTTGTATGGCCAGATGGAGTTCTTACGACCCCAGTTGACCATATCGTGCATGGCATGTTCGAGTTTGCCCATATACACGCTTTTATTGACTTCTTGCTCCAGGGGGTCGGTTACGATCTCCTGTTTTTGCAGGGGGTAACGGTCATTCTCACCGTTAGGATCTATGCGGGTGAGCGTATAATCCATCTTATTGCCTCGCTGTTACTGCTGACGATTAGAGATACTGTTTTCCGGGTTGATGTGTTCACGACGTGAACGCGCAGGCGTCCAGTCAAGCGCGCCAATACGCACCAGATAAACCAGACCGGCCAGTAGCACTAAAATGAAAATTGCGGCCTCGACAAAGCCCACCCAACCACTTTCGCGAATGGAGGTCGACCATGCGAACAGGTAGAGCGCTTCCACGTCAAAGATGACGAAGAACATCGCTACCAGATAGAACTTGGCAGACAGGCGTAAGCGAGCGGAACCTACTGAATCAATACCTGATTCGAAAGGTGTGTTTTTGTGCCTTGCACGGGCGCGACCGCCCAGGAACCAGCCGCCGACTAACATCAGGCAGCACAGGCCAATGGCTACAATAAGAAAGATTGCGAATGCCCAGTGATGAGCGATGACTTCTGTGGATGTTGACATACTCATTGCTTACTCATCAAAAGTGATACCGACGACACTGCTCTTGCTGGCAGATGGGCATCACATCGATTCATGGGGAGGAACAAATAACCTTACACTAACTGTCTGAAATGAGACGTAGACAGCAAAATGATGGGGTTTTTTACTCCTTTCTATAACCTATTGTCAACTTTAACAAAGGTTTCTTCACATTAAATTACATCGAGCGATTCTCATTAACATTTGGTGCCCTTTAACCCTGGTGGTTACCTGACTTTTCGTCAAATGCATGTTGTTGAATCGTGTCCGTTTTGGAAGTAAAAAAAATAACCCTCCTATTTTGACAGGATTTGCCAACGATTCCTCCCCCCAAATAGGAGTATTTTCTTGATCTGAGACACGCTTTTGTTAATTCACCCAAAAAACCGGCAACATATTTGCTGCTTTTTTAACATCAAGGGGTTATGGATGAAGTTAGAACGGAAAGTGAACAAGATTTAAGCAGAAGCATTTATTCCCTTGATATGTATGTTTTATTTATGAAAACCCTGTAACGAAAGAGGATAATAATGGCAAAAAAAAGCCACTGCGTGCGAAAACGGCACGAGTGGCTTTTTTTTACACTTACAATTTGTTACCAGAATTTTGAGCTTTTGATCACTCAAAGTCACCTTCAACGATCAGGGAATCATCCCCCCCTTCGGAGGTAACATGCTCGAACTGCCATGGGTTATGGTAATTTTCCATCGCCTCAAACACCACCTTCGCCAGCTCGTTATGACTGGACGCGTTATGGCAAAGCAGATACTCGGTATCCGGCAGCGCTGGGAGACCATCAGATTTACCGAGAACGCGCAGATCGGGGCTCATCATCTCTACCGGACGGGCCGTTACGCCAAGACCCGCTTTCACGGCGGCACGCACCGCAGGCAGCGTGGACGCTACATAGGCCAGACGCCACGGAATGTTGGCTTCATTTAACGCCGTAAGCACCATATCCCGGAAAGGACTCGGATCGTCCAGTAAAACCAGCGGTACGGGTTCCCCTTTTTGCAACACGTATTCCGCTGCGCAATACCAGTGCGTTGGCGATGTGCGCAAGGTCAGACAATCAAACTGTCCGGGACGATGCGTCGTGACCACCAGGTCGACCTTGTTCTCATTTAACATCTCAACCATAAAGGCATTACGCTTTACGCTCACATCCAGCGCAAGCTTCGGATAAACCGAGCTAATTCGGTTGAGAAGAAACGGCAATATTGTATCCGCTGACTCATCAGATGCCCCTAAGGTTAACACCCCCTGAAGGTTGCTAAACATTAATGACATACATGCTTCATCATTAAAGCGAAGAATTTTCCTGGCATAACCCAGTAGCTGAATACCGTGTTCCGTTAAGAGCTTATTACGCCCGTGACGGGCAAAAAGCTCTTTCCCAACCAGTTGCTCCAGCCGCTGCATTTGCTGGCTAACGGCGGACTGAGTTCGGCAGACGGCGGCAGCAGCTGCTGCAAAAGTGTTGAGATCGGCGACCGCAACAAACGTTCTCAGCAGATCGAGGTCGAGATTCATTATCGGACGATTTGCATTTATCATATCTATTCACTTTCAGGTTGCTCGTGCGGAGCTGCCCGGGTTGAAGCTGTGTGTAACAGTTAAGCAATTCCTTCTGAAGGTTTTCCCTCGCATCCCGGCCCGGCAGACTGCCTGACAGATAGTTATTGTGCTGCTTTATATCAACAGTCAGAAAGCACGTTTCATGACGTTATTTTTATTCTCTTAAACGTTCAGGATATTTAGATGTTCGCAGGGTTATGTAAATTACATTAAAGGCGTAACACTTTTTCTGCCATCTTTTTCGCAGCGCTGTCAACGTAGCAGGAGATGTTTGACACATTCCAGCCAGAGATAACTCCAACAATAACAATCAATTAAATCGGAAAATCAGTTTCAAAAATGCAAAACCACTGCATCTTTCTACTGCTTTCCGTATAGACATCTTAACCCAAATCCACTTTATTTATAAGTCTTATTGCAATATTCGGGATTAAAGAGGTTTGTTAAGCTTCTAAACTAATTTTATTAGAATTAACTAAAGTTGCATTTTGTTGGTTAATAATAAATAAATTTTAATTTAGATTATGGTCATTCATTAATAACACTTAACATTAATTTCACATGATTAACTTTTAGCCGCTCCGGGCTATTACTGCAAGATGCCTTCAACACTCAGGTTTTACGAAATGTCACCCAGCGTAACTTCTGCTTGTTGTCTGCGCGTTTTTTATTTTCCATCAGTACAATATACATAATTCACATAAATTCACAGCACAATAAACCTTTATTTATGGTTTGTACATTACGTTAAGGCAGTGAAAGCGTCAGTCAATAGTTAAAAAGATTCATCACAATTTCGCTATGAGCACAAAATCTTCTTCTGCACACCCTTCAAAACGAAGCGTGGGGGGAGTACATTATTCCGTGCTGACTTCCACGGCAGGGAGTGGCAATAATAGCGAAAAGGTTAAAGGTTCATGTCCCCTATCGAAAAATCCAGCAAGCTAGATAACGTCTGTTATGACATCCGTGGCCCGGTTCTGAAAGAGGCAAAACGCCTTGAAGAAGAAGGCAACAAGGTTCTGAAGCTCAACATCGGCAACCCCGCGCCATTTGGTTTTGAAGCGCCGGATGAAATTCTGGTTGATGTGATCCGCAACCTGCCTACGGCACAAGGCTATTGTGACTCAAAGGGACTTTACTCCGCCCGTAAAGCCATTATGCAGCACTACCAGGCGCGCGGTATGCGTGACGTTACCGTCGAAGATATCTATATCGGCAACGGCGTCTCCGAACTTATCGTTCAGGCCATGCAGGCGCTGCTGAACAGCGGTGACGAAATGCTGGTTCCCGCGCCGGACTATCCGCTGTGGACCGCTGCCGTATCGCTCTCCAGCGGTAAAGCGGTACATTATCTTTGCGACGAATCCTCTGACTGGTTCCCGGATCTGGATGACATTCGCGCGAAAATCACGCCTCGCACGCGTGGGATTGTGATCATCAACCCGAACAACCCGACGGGCGCGGTCTATTCAAAAGAGCTGCTGATGGAAATCGTGGAGATCGCCCGCCAGCACAACCTGATCATCTTCGCTGACGAAATCTACGACAAGATCCTGTACGACGCGGCGCAGCACCACTCTATCGCCGCGCTGGCACCCGACCTGCTGACCGTCACCTTTAACGGACTGTCTAAAACCTACCGCGTGGCCGGTTTCCGTCAGGGCTGGATGGTGCTGAACGGCCCGAAAAAGCACGCAAAAGGCTATATTGAAGGGCTTGAGATGCTGGCGTCGATGCGTCTTTGCGCCAACGTGCCTGCGCAGCACGCGATCCAGACGGCGCTGGGCGGCTACCAGAGCATCAGCGAGTTTATCGTCCCTGGCGGTCGCCTGTACGAACAGCGTAACCGCGCATGGGAACTGATCAACGATATCCCGGGCGTCTCCTGCGTGAAGCCGAACGGGGCGCTGTATATGTTCCCGAAAATTGACGCGAAGCGCTTCAATATCCACGACGATCAGAAAATGGTGCTCGATTTCCTGTTGCAGGAAAAAGTGCTGCTGGTTCAGGGGACGGCGTTTAACTGGCCGTGGCCGGACCACGTGCGTATCGTGACCCTGCCACGTGAAGACGATCTCGAAATGGCTATCAGCCGCTTCGGGCGATTCCTCTCTGGATACCATCAGTAATCTTAAAATCAGGCTACTTCGGTAGCCTGATTTGCATCTTCCCTCCCCTCCCCGCACAATGAAGTCCTGTCGCAGTGAAGACAAAAGGTAACCTATGAGTCAGAGCCATTTCTTTGCCCACCTCTCCCGCCTGAAACTGATCAACCGCTGGCCGCTAATGCGCAACGTGCGTACAGAGAACGTGTCTGAGCACAGCCTGCAGGTTGCTATGGTTGCTCATGCGCTGGCTGCCATTAAGAATCGCAAATTTAACGGGCAGGTGAATGCCGAGCGCATCGCTTTGCTGGCGATGTACCACGACGCATCAGAGGTGCTGACCGGCGACCTGCCTACGCCAGTGAAATATTTCAATTCTCAGATTGCTCAGGAATATAAGGCTATCGAGAAGATTGCCCAGCAAAAGCTTATCGAGATGATGCCCGAAGAGCTGCGCGATATCTTTGAACCGCTCATCGACGAGCATCAGTATACGGAAGATGAAAAGTCGCTGGTCAAACAGGCCGACGCGCTGTGCGCCTATCTGAAGTGTCTGGAAGAGCTGTCTGCGGGCAATAATGAGTTTTTACTGGCGAAAACGCGTCTGGAAAAAACGCTGGAATCCCGCCGCAGCGAAGAGATGGACTACTTCATGCAGGTATTTGTGCCGAGCTTCCATCTATCGCTGGACGAGATTAGCCAGGATTCTCCGTTGTAATTTTACCCGGGTGGCGGCTTCGCCTTACCCGGCCTACGTTTCTGCGCTCACGCTAAAACGGGAATAAAACCGGAATTAACACCACGCACACCACCATCACCAGCACGGTGAACGGCACGCCCAGCTTCACGAAATCGCTGAACTTATAATTCCCCGGCCCCAGCACCAGCGTGTTCACCGGCGATGAAACCGGCGTCATAAACGCCGCGGATGCCGCCATCGCGACCATCATCGCAAACGGGTACGGCGACACCCCCATGGATTTCGCCATCGCCAGCGCAATGGGCGCCATCAGCACCGCCGTCGCGGTATTCGAGATAAATAACCCTATCGTGGCGCACATGACAAACAGACAGACCATCATCATGTACGGTCCATACCCGCCGCCCACGTCCATCAAGCCTTTTACGATCAGATCCACCCCGCCGGTTTTTTGCAGTGCCAGGGCAAAGGGCATCATCCCGACGATAAGAATAATGCTCGGCCAGTGAATGGCTTTATACGCGCTTTCGGCGTCAATGCAGCGGAATTTCCCCATCAGCAGGCAGGCGATAATGGCTGCGACCGGATTAGGGATTTCATCGGTCAGCATCAGCGCCACCATCAGTACCAGACAGAAAATCGCATGGGGCGCCTGGCTGTGCGCCGGGGAGGCATCGCTCTCCTCGACCGGCATGTTGAGCACCACAAAATCACGCCCTTTTTGCCCGAGCTGGCTTATCAGCTTCCAGTTGCCGACCACGAGGAAGATATCTCCCAGCAGGATCGGCTCATCGACGACGGCCCCTTCCATCGCCACGCCATCACGCTTCAGCCCCACTACGTTCAGGCCATAGCGGGTACGGAAACCCATTTCACGCACGGTTTTACCCAGCAGTTCCGATTCCGGTATCAGCGACACTTCGGCCATCCCCACATCCAGCGCCTGGTCGGAGAAATACTCGCCGCGTAGCACCATCGGCTCCAGCAGCTGCTCGCTACAGAACTCTCGCAGATCCACGTCCGCCGTTGACATATCAATCAGCAGGACATCACGCGCGCGGAACTCTGATACCCCGTTCACGTTAACGATCACCCGACGAAAACGACGCCAGCGCTCAACCCCGATCACGTTCGCGCCATAACGCTCGCGCAGCTTAAGGTCGTCGAGCCGCTGGCCGACCATCGGCGAGCCGGGGCGAATGGCCAGACGGCGCGCCCGCCCGGTGAGGCGGTACTCTTTGATCAGATCGCGGAAGGTACGTCGCTTCCACCCCTCTTTATTCTTATCCTGTTTATCGCCTTTGAGGGCAAAACGGGTCAGCAGCATGTAGACCACGCCCATCGCCAGAATCACCAGTCCAAGCGGGGTGACGCTGAAAAAGCTGAAGCCCTGAAACCCTTCACGAATCAGCTCGCTGTTGACAACCAGGTTCGGCGGCGTCGCCACCAGCGTCATCATTCCGCTGATCAAACCGGCAAAGCTCAGAGGCATCATCAGGCGCGACGGCGAGCTCTGCATCCGCATTGAAACGCTCAGCACCACCGGGATAAAAATAGCGACCACGCCCGTTGAGCTCATAAACGCCCCCAGCCCGGCGACCGTCAGCATCAGGTAGATCAGCATTTTGGTTTCACTGCTGCCGGCCACCTTAACCAGCCACGCGCCCATGATGGTCGCCACGCCGGTGCGAACAAGGCCGTCGCCGATGATAAACAGGGCAGCTATAAGGATAACGTTGGGGTCGCTGAACCCGGAGAAGGCTTCCGGTAGCGTGAGCGTGCCGCTCAGCACAAACGCGACGATGACAAACAGGGCGACGGCATCCATGCGCACCTTGCCTGTGGCGAAGAGAATAATGGCGATTAAAAGCAGGCTCAGAACCCAGATCAGTTCACCGTTCACAACCTATCCTTGTCAGTGGAAGATGAGAAATTTTGCCATAAAAAAGCCCCAGCAGCGTGGGGCTATATCATGGGATTACATTTTTAGCGAGACGGTTACAACTCCGTCGGGCGCTTTTGACACCGCCAGCGCCGTCAGGGAATGAATCACAAAGTCCGCCTCGTCCAGGCGTGGAGATCCCGCCGGAACGTTAACGGCAATGACGTGGCTCCCGGCGTTCAGCCCGGCCAGCACGCCAGCGGCCGCATCTTCCACCACCACACACTCTGCAGGCGCGAAGCCCAGCATTTCTGCACCAAGCAGAAATGCATCCGGCTCCGGCTTGCCGCGTTTAACGCGCTCAGCCGTAATGAACACCTCTGGCTTCGGTAAACCGGCCGCCTTATGGCGGGCATGCGCGACCGGAACAGAGCCGGAGGTGACGATAGCCCACGGGATTTGCGCTTCATTCAGATGCTCAAGCAGTTCGCGCGCCCCGGGCAGCGCGGTAATGCCCTCGGTGTCGGTGGCCTCAATCTGCTCCAGGTATTTGAACTCCGCCTGGATCTCTTCCTCAGAACGCCCCGCTAAAAAGTGCCGCAATGAGGTAATGGCCTGTTTGCCATGGATAAAATTCAGCACGTCCTGATGGTCGATGCCGTGCCGGTCGGCCCAGTGGCACCACGAGCGTTCCACCACCGGCAGCGAATCCACCAGCGTACCGTCCAGATCAAACAGAAAACCTTTACACTGCACACGCACCTCCGTCAGGCATTAATGATTTGTTGAATTTCGTTGCTGCTTAAATGGTACTGACGCGGGCAGGCGTGCCACGCGCTCAGCATACGTTGATATTTATCCCACATGGGGGTTTGGGCGTTGAAGCCGTGCGTTCCCGCATCAAAATGGGTGTAGCGCCCTTCGGTGTTCACCATAAAGCGAACATAGCTCAGATAGCGCGCTTCCGTCGCGGCATCAAAGCCTAAAAAGGTCACGCGACGTTCGTCAATGGTCTGCTGGTCTTTGAGATTCGTCCAGGAGACGTGCAGAGCGTGATACATCTCCATAATGTCGATCACGATGCGGCAGGTTTCTTCTTTCAGCTCGCCAAACTCGCGGTCCAGTTCGCGCATTTGCAAACCAAAACCGCGTTCGACGATGGTTTGCAGGCGGCTGTAGCGCGCAGCGTTATCGGGATCAAGCATAGTCATCATCTTGTACTGGTTAGACAAAATCAGACGTTGAGCATGGGTCATTTCCATCTTTCGACTCCTGTAGCGCATTGCACTGTAAAAAAAAGACACGGTAACGGTGTGTTACTGTGCCTTCTTTTGTTAGTCGTTTCGATGATCAATCACAAGTCATCGAGGAATGTTTTATCCAGCTGCTTAAAAGCACGCTTTAACGTGTCCGCCAGCGCCTGGTAATCCGGCTTGCCTTCAACCGGGGCCAGCGCCTGCCCGGCCTCCTCCAGTTTTCCACGCACTTCATAAAACCAGTGTAAAATAGAAGGCGGAAGCGGCGTAATAGAGCGTTTGCCTAACCACCACAGCCCCTGCATCGGCAGGCTTAACGCGAAGAGCGCCGTTGCGACGGCAGGACCAAGCTGCCCACCGAGGGCGATTTGCCAGCACAGAGTAAAGATAGCGACCGGAGGCATAAAGCGAATCGCATAGCGCGTGGCGCGGATCGTGCGATTCTCAATAAACATTGGCGCAAGGCGCTTTTCCATTGGCCACGTCTTTGCGTAATGCTGTCCCCGACGAAACAGACAGAAAAAGCTCACGGACGGGATTTCGGGTGTCGACATGGCTGTACCTCAACTTCACATATAAAAATTAAAATTTTTGTGCAAAACCACAACAGGCTATGACAACGTTCAAAATATTTTGTCATCGCTACCCCGTATCGGGTATTCTGTGCCAGCCTGATAGGGCCGTAGACGAGAAGCGTTAACTCGTCAAATTATCGCATATTATGCCATTGTCTGAAAAATGTTCAAAATGGCTTAAAATCATAGGTATTTCTTCCATCCTGCCAGAATGTTCGTTTGGCATGATGTTAATCATAAACGTCTGGGTCAGCTTGCGTTACGCTTTTAGGCTCATTGACGTTTTTTTAGCCACGTATCAATTATAGGTACTTCCATGTCGAGTAAGTTAGTACTGGTTCTGAACTGCGGTAGCTCTTCACTGAAATTCGCCATCATCGATGCGCTCAACGGTGACGAGTACCTCTCTGGTTTGGCCGAATGTTTCCATCTGCCTGAAGCACGTATCAAGTGGAAGATGGACGGCAGCAAACAAGAAGCGGCTTTAGGTGCAGGCGCCGCTCACAGTGAAGCGCTGAACTTTATCGTTAACACTATTCTGGCACAAAAACCAGAACTGTCTGCTCAGCTGACTGCGATTGGTCACCGTATCGTCCACGGCGGCGAAAAATACACCAGCTCCGTTGTCATCGACGACTCTGTTATCCAGGGCATCAAAGACTCTGCCTCTTTTGCTCCGCTGCATAACCCGGCGCACCTGATCGGTATCGCTGAAGCGCTGAAGTCCTTCCCGAATCTGAAAGACAAAAACGTGGCCGTGTTTGATACCGCGTTCCATCAGACCATGCCGGAAGAGTCTTACCTCTATGCCCTGCCGTACAGCCTGTACAAAGAGCACGGCGTACGTCGCTACGGCGCGCACGGCACCAGCCACTTCTATGTGACTCAGGAAGCCGCAAAAGTCCTGAACAAGCCGGTTGAAGAAGTCAACATCATCACCTGCCACCTGGGCAACGGTGGTTCTGTTTCTGCTATCCGCAACGGTAAATGTGTTGATACCTCTATGGGTCTGACCCCGCTGGAAGGTCTGGTGATGGGTACCCGTTCCGGTGACATCGACCCGGCGATCATCTTCCACCTGCACGACACTCTGGGCATGAGCGTTGACGACATCAACAAAATGCTGACCAAAGAGTCTGGCCTGCTGGGTCTGACCGAAGTCACCAGCGACTGCCGTTACGTTGAAGACAACTACGACAGCAAAGAAGACGCGAAGCGTGCAATGGACGTTTACTGCCACCGTCTGGCGAAGTACATCGGTTCTTACACCGCGCTGATGGATGGTCGTCTGGACGCGGTTATCTTCACCGGCGGCATCGGTGAGAACGCGGCAATGGTACGTGAACTGTCCCTGGGCAAACTGGGCGTACTGGGCTTCGAAGTCGATCACGAGCGTAACCTGGCTGCCCGCTTCGGCAAGTCTGGCTTCATCAACAAAGAAGGCACCCGCCCGGCTATCGTAATCCCAACTAACGAAGAGCTGGTCATCGCGCAAGACGCGTGCCGCCTGACTGCCTGATTCCACACCGCCAGCAATGCTGGCGGTGCTGTTTTGTAACCCGCCCAACGCGGCGGTAACGAAAGAGGATAAACCGTGTCCCGTACTATTATGCTGATCCCTACCGGAACCAGCGTCGGCCTGACCAGCGTCAGCCTCGGCGTGATCCGCGCTATGGAACGCAAAGGCGTTCGTCTGAGCGTCTTTAAGCCTATTGCCCAGCCTCGTGCCGGTGGCGATGCGCCAGACCAGACCACCACCATCGTGCGTAAGAATTCCAATCTTCCTGCGGCTGAACCGCTGAAGATGAGCCACGTTGAGTCTCTGCTCTCCAGCAACCAGAAAGACGTGCTGATGGAAGAGATCATCGCCAACTACCACGCTAACGCGCAGGACGCGGAAGTGGTTCTGGTTGAAGGCCTGGTCCCGACCCGCAAACACCAGTTTGCCCAGTCCCTGAACTTTGAAATCGCGAAAACCCTGAACGCAGAGATCGTTTTCGTGATGTCTCAGGGTACTGATACCCCAGAGCAGCTGAAAGAGCGTATCGAACTGACGCGCAGCAGCTTCGGCGGCGCGAAAAACACCAGCATCACCGGCGTGATCGTTAACAAACTGAACGCACCGGTTGATGAACAGGGCCGTACGCGTCCTGACCTGTCCGAAATCTTCGACGACTCTTCCAAAGCGAAAGTCATCAAGGTTGATCCGGCAAAGCTGCAGGAATCCAGCCCGCTGCCTGTACTCGGCGCAGTGCCTTGGAGCTTCGATCTGATTGCCACCCGTGCAATCGATATGGCGCGTCATCTGAACGCGACCATCGTTAACGAAGGCGATATTAACACCCGCCGCGTGAAGTCCGTGACCTTCTGCGCACGCAGCATTCCGCACATGCTGGAGCACTTCCGCGCAGGTTCCCTGCTGGTGACCTCCGCAGACCGTCCGGACGTGCTGGTTGCTGCCTGCCTGGCGGCGATGAACGGCGTGGAAATCGGTGCAATCCTGCTGACCGGCGGCTACGAAATGGACGCTCGCATCAGCAAGCTGTGCGAACGTGCGTTCGCGACAGGCCTGCCAGTCTTCATGGTGAACACCAACACCTGGCAGACCTCTCTGAGCCTGCAAAGCTTCAACCTGGAAGTGCCGGTTGATGACCACGAGCGTATCGAGAAAGTTCAGGAATACGTTGCGGGCTACATCGACGCAGACTGGATTGAATCCCTGACTGCTACCTCCGAGCGCAGCCGTCGTCTGTCTCCTCCAGCCTTCCGCTACCAGCTGACCGAGCTGGCGCGTAAAGCGGGCAAACGCGTGGTTCTGCCAGAAGGCGACGAGCCACGTACCGTTAAAGCGGCGGCCATCTGTGCAGAGCGCGGTATCGCGACCTGCGTGCTGCTGGGTAACCCGGATGAGATCAACCGCGTTGCGGCGTCTCAAGGCGTTGAGCTGGGCACAGGCATCGAAATCGTTGACCCGGAAGTGGTGCGCGAAAGCTACGTTGCCCGTCTGGTTGAGCTGCGTAAGAACAAGGGCATGACCGAAGCCGTTGCGCGCGAGCAGCTGGAAGACAACGTCGTGCTGGGCACGCTGATGCTGGAGCAGGACGAAGTTGACGGTCTGGTTTCCGGTGCGGTTCACACCACCGCGAACACCATCCGTCCACCGTTGCAGCTGATCAAAACCGCACCGGGCAGCTCGCTGGTCTCCTCCGTGTTCTTCATGCTGCTGCCTGAACAGGTTTACGTTTACGGCGACTGCGCGATCAACCCGGATCCTACCGCAGAACAGCTGGCAGAAATCGCTATCCAGTCTGCGGACTCCGCGACCGCTTTCGGTATCGAGCCGCGCGTAGCAATGCTCTCCTACTCCACCGGCACCTCTGGTGCAGGTAGCGACGTAGAGAAAGTCCGTGAAGCGACCCGTATTGCGCAGGAAAAACGTCCAGACCTGATGATCGACGGCCCGCTGCAGTACGACGCCGCGGTAATGGCTGACGTGGCGAAATCCAAAGCGCCGAACTCGCCGGTTGCCGGTCGCGCTACCGTGTTCATCTTCCCGGATCTGAACACCGGTAACACCACCTACAAAGCGGTACAGCGTTCTGCCGACCTGATCTCCATCGGGCCAATGCTGCAGGGCATGCGCAAGCCTGTGAACGACCTGTCCCGCGGTGCGCTGGTTGACGATATCGTCTACACCATCGCGCTGACGGCGATTCAGTCTTCGCAGCAGCAGTAATGTTTTGCCGGATGGCGCTTCGCTTATCCGGCCTACAGGACCGTAGACCCGGTAAGCGCCAGCGCCACCGGGCAACAAAAAGGCGACCACACGGTCGCCTTTTTTTATTACAGCAGCTCCCGCGCCGCCGACACAATGTCATGCGCCGTCAGGCCATACTCTTTTTGCAGGAAGTCCTGTGTGCCCACCTGGCCGTAACGCTCCTTCACGCCCACGCGACGCATCGGCACCGGGCAGGTCTCCACCAGCACTTCCGCCACCGCTGACCCGAGACCGTTGTGAATACTGTGGTTTTCGCAGGTGACGATGCGCCCGGTTTTCTCGGCATAGTTTTTCACCAGCATCCGATCGATAGGCTTCAGGGTAAACATGTCGATGACCGCTGCGCTTACCCCCTCCTGTTCAAGCTGGCGCGCCGCCTCCAGCGCTTCCGCCACCATGATGCCGTTGGCAATCAGCGTGATATCGCTTCCCTCGCGCAACACGTTGCCTTTGCCAATGGTAAAGGTTGAGCCCGGCGCATAGACGCTCGGCGCCTGCTTGCGGATGGTGCGCACCCAGTAGAAGCCTTCGAGATCGATAAGCTGGCGCAGCACGTCCTCGAACATCACCGCGTCGGTCACCTCCAGCACCACGGAGTGCGCCAGACCGCGCACGATGCCCATATCCTCGAAGGACATGTGCGTCCCACCGTTGTGGCAGGCCGTCACGCCCGCATCCGAGGCAATCACCTTCACGTTGTTGCGCTGGTAGTCCAGGGACATAAACAGCTGGTCGAAGCAGCGGCGGCTGGCAAACGCGGTGAAAGTGTGCACGAACGGCTTACGGCCGGTGAGCGACAGCCCCGCCGCAGTGCCGATGACGTTGGCCTCCATAATGCCGCAGTTAATCACGTGCTGCGGATAATCGCGCGCTACGCCGTCCATCGCCATTGAGCTCATCAGGTCCGCTTCCAGGGCGATAATCTCGCTGCCAGCCTCAATCTGCTTTGCCACAAAGCCCGCGTAGACCTTGCGCATCTCAACGGCGTCTTTCTGTCCTGCCGGTGCAACCTTAATCATGTGAAGCCTCCAGTTGGCGAATCGTCTCATTGAGGGCCGCTTTGCTCTCCGCGGTTAATCGCAGGTGGTGCGAGTTGCTGAGCTGTTCCAGATACGGCACCCCCTGCCCTTTGATGCTGTCGAGGATCACCACCCGCGGACGCGCATCGGCCTCCGGTACCCTTGAAGTCACCTTCAGCAGTGCCGGAATGTCATCCCCTTTGACCGTCACCACATCAAAGCCAAAGGCGCGGAATTTGCCCTCAAGGTCGAAGGCACAGATGATTTCGTCCAGTTCGCCGTCGAGCTGCTGTTTGTTCCAGTCCACGAACACGGTCAGGTTGTTCAGACGATGGTGAGCGATAAACTGGAACGCTTCCCAACACTGGCCTTCGTTCAGCTCGCCGTCGCCAACGATGCAGAAGACCCGATTCGGTCGCCCGGCCAACCTGTGCGAGAGTGCCATACCGCCCGCAATGGAGATCCCCTGCCCCAGCGAGCCGGTGGTAGCATCCACGCCGCGCGTTTTCAGGCGGTCCGGGTGGCTGGGCAGACGCGTGCCGTTCTGGTTCAGCGTGCTCAGCTCTTCAACCGGGAAGTAGCCCTTAATCGCCAGGGTGCTGTAGAGCGCCGGGCCTGCATGACCTTTCGACAGCACAAAGTAATCGCGCTCAGGCCAGTCCGGATCCGCCGGGTCGATCTTCATCACGGCGCCGTACAGCACCGCCAGGGTTTCCACCACCGACATGCTGCCGCCGTAGTGCCCAAAGCCCAGCTGCGTCAGGGATTTGAGGGTTTCAAGACGGATCTGACGCGCCAGTTCGGTTATCTCGTTCTCATTCATGATTTGGCTCCGGTATTTTCCTGCGCGTTACTACCCGCAGGTTTGTTTTTCGCGAAGATGTTGTAGGCCACCAGCAGCGCGAACAGCGCCACAACCAGCCCGGTGATGGCAAGCGGTGACAGGAAGCGCGCCAGGTTGCCCAGCACAATCCCGACCGCGCCGAAGTCGGCGTCCGAGAAGGTGGTGTTAGCAAAACCAATCGCACCCAGTACCGGCAGCAGCAGGACCGGGAGGAAGGTAATCAGCAGGCCGTTAGCAAAGGCGCCTATCATTGCCCCGCGGCGTCCACCGGTGGCGTTTCCGAACACGCCTGCCGTTGCGCCGGTGAAGAAGTGCGGCACTACGCCCGGCAGGATCAGCACCCAGCTAAACTGACCGCAGATCAACAACCCCACAATTCCCCCGAGGAAGCTGAACAGGAAGCCAATCAGCACCGCGTTTGGCGCATACGGGTAGACCACCGGGCAGTCCAGCGCCGGACGCGCGTTCGGCACCAGTTTTTCCGAGAAGCCGGTAAAGGCCGGGACGATTTCCGCCAGAATCAGGCGCACGCCCTGCAGGATGATGAACACGCCCGCCGCGAAGGTGATCGCCATGATGATGGCGTAGACCAGGTAGTTTTGCCCGCCGCTGAAGGTGGATTCCACGTACTCACGCCCGGCGCTTACCGCCATGATCAGGTAGATAATCATCATGGTCAGGGAGATGGAGATCGAACTGTCGCGCAGGAAGCTGAGGTTTTTCGGCAGGTTCATCTCTTCGGTGGAGCGCGAGCCTTTGCCGACCCTGCTGCCAATCCAGCCGGACAGCACGTAGCCCAGCGTACCGAAATGACCGAAGGCGATCTCATCGTTGCCGGTAATACGCTTCATATAGCGCTGCGCAATCGCCGGGAAAAAGGCCATAATCAGGCCGAGGATCAGTGAACCGGTAAAGACCAGCCCCACCCCTTCAAAGCCCGCGACCGTCAGGATCACGCCGATCATGCACGCCATGTAGAAGGTGTGGTGCCCGGTCAGGAAGATGTACTTCAGGCGGGTAAAGCGCGCGACGACAATGTTCGCCACCATGCCGAAGGCCATGATCAGCGCGGTCGAGGCACCGTATTTTTCCAGCGCGATCGACACAATCGCTTCATTGTTTGGAATAATGCCCTGGATATTAAAAGCGTGCTCAAACATGCCGCCTAACGGGTTTAACGACCCCACCAGCACCGTGGCGCCACCGCCCAGTACAATAAAGCCGAGAATCGTTTTAATTGTGCCTTTCACGACATCAGAAAATGCTTTTTTCTGCGCGACCAGACCAATTAACGCAATTAAACCCACCAGCACCGAAGGGACTTTTAAAATATCGACAACGAAATTCAGCGTTTCAAGGATAAACATATCCACCTCGCCTTATCAGGGTTATTGTCTGTCGAACCAGGCGCGCAGCTGCGCTTCGAGTTCGTTGATATCAATGATGTTGTTGATCACCACCAGCTGGCTTTCCGGCACGCTGGCGCTGGCCGCAATGTCTTTCGCCATCACGAACAGGTCCGCCGCGCCCGGCGTGGCGGAGGAGAGATCGGAGTGTTCAACCTCGGCCTCAATGTCCAGCTTTTTAAGCACTTTTTTAATGTTCATTTCGACCATAAAACTGCTGCCCAGGCCAGAACCGCAAATAGCCATGATTTTCATTGTTGTCCCCTTATTTTGAGTAGAGCACGCCCCATCACGCTGGCGCGTAATGTTGTGAATAATCGGATTAAAAAATTAAATCAGAAGCGGTCAATAATGGTTTTAATGTCCTCCAGGGTATTCGCCTGATGTAATTTCTCCATATCTTCGTCGCTGGAAAATAATTCAGCGAGCGCGGATATCATTTCGATATGGCTATGTTTATCCGGTGCCGCAAGCATAATAATCAGATCGACAGGGTCAAACTCTCCGGCACCAAAAGAGACGCCCTGTTTTAGTTTTAGTAATGACAAGCCCAGTCCTTTGGCGCCTTCCTCCGGCCGCGCATGCGGCATGGCTAGCCCTGGTGCCAGCACATAATAGGGTCCTAACGTATGGTGCTGCTGAATGATTGCCGTCACGTACTCCGGTGCAATCACCTGCAGATCCAGCAGCGGTTTCGCGCATATCTCCAGCGCCTGTGGCCAGCTTTCCACGCTATCCTGCAGCGTGATGGTTGTATCATATATCCACTTTTTGAGCATTTTCCCTCCCGCCAAACGCTAAAGATGGGCAAACTTTATTCAACCCATCAATCATTGACTGCGATCGCGATCACAAAGATAGCGCTACCAATTACCAACATGCAGAAATGTGATAGCGCTATCAAAATGTAATCATGGTGTGAAATCACAGCAAAAAAAGGGATTTAAGGCGTATACTGCCTGTCACCTGAAATGAAGGAAAAAGAACGCGTCTGGTCAGCAGGAAGGTGTATGTCTTTAACCCGAAAACGGCGCAGTACCGGAAAAGTCACGCTCGCTGATGTCGCGCAGCTTGCCGGAGTCGGCACGATGACCGTCTCCCGTGCGCTCCGCACGCCCGAACAGGTTTCCGATAAACTGCGTGAAAAAATTGAAGCTGCGGTGCAGGAGCTGGGTTATATGCCCAATCTCGCCGCCAGCGCACTGGCATCCGCGTCCTCATGGACGATTGCGATGGTTGTTCCCAACCTTTCCGAAGCCGGTTGCTCTGAAATGTTTGCGGGCCTACAGCAGGTGCTGCAGCCCGCCGGATACCAGATCATGCTGGCAGAGTCCCAGCATCGGCTTGAGCAGGAAGAGAAGCTGCTTGAGACCCTGCTGGCGTCAAATATCGCCGCCGCGATTTTGCTCAGCGTCGAGCACACCGACACTGTTCGCCACTGGCTGAAAAACGCCTCGATTCCGGTAATGGAGATGGGTGCGATGCGCGCCGATCCGATCGATATGAATATCGGGATCGATAACGTGGCGGCCATGTACGAGCTGACAGAAATGGTGATTAGGCGCGGCTACCAGAATATCGGCCTGCTGTGCGCCAACCAGGAGCAGTGGATTTTCCAGCAGCATTTGCAGGGCTGGTACAAGGCGATGCTGCGCCATCATCTGTCGCCAAACCGGGTGATTAACGCGGCGATGCCGCCGAGCTTCTCGACCGGCGCGGCACAACTGCCAGAGTTCTTGCTGGCGTGGCCGGAGCTGGATGCGCTGGTGTGCGTATCAGACGAGCTGGCCTGCGGCGCGCTGTATGAGTGTCAGCGTCGACGCATTAAAGTGCCGGACGATCTGGCTGTCGTGGGCTTTGGCGATAGCGATGTGAGCCGCGTCTGCCAGCCGCCGCTGACGACGATGGCGGTACCGCATCGAAAGATTGGGATTGAGGCAGGTAAAGCGCTACTGGAACGTCTGAATGACGGAGACTGGCGCGACCAAAAAACCATCGCGTCCAGCCTGTGCCTGCGGGAAAGCTGTTAAGGCTTACTCAGCCTCTTCCTCTTTTTCCGCTTTGTTTTCCGGCTTAGCGGATTCGTTTTTGGCGTTGCGGGTCATCCACAGCGCCAGCGCTTTTAACGAATCCGGCGTGAACTCGTCGCAGCGGGCGGTAATCTCTTCCGGCGTCATCCAGCAGACTTCGCTCACTTCCTCTTCCTGCAGGGCGAAAGGCCCATGGGAAACGCAGCTAAACAGTCCACCCCAGACGCGGCAATGTTCGTCTTCGAAATAGAACTGCCCGTGCTCGGCAAACGGCACCCCGGCGATACCTAACTCTTCTTCCGCTTCACGACGTGCGGAATCCAGCAGCACTTCATCGGCCTGCACGACGCCGCCTGCGGTGGCATCAAGCATGCCCGGAAGAAAATCTTTGGTGTCCGTGCGGCGCTGGACCAGAATCTTGCCCATGCCGTCATGCACAACGATGTACGTTGCACGGTGACGCAGGCGCTCTGCACGCATTTGTTCGCGGCTCGCCTGCGCGATCACTTCATTTTCTTCGCTGACAATGTCAACCCATTCAGTACTTGCCAAATGATTCTGCTCCACCATCGGGAAACCTTCTCGTCTAAGCGCTCTTTCGGCGCGTTTGCAGTTGTGGTGTAACTTACGGATTAATCGCTACCTGCGCAATAACTTGCTGATCATTAAGTGCGATAACGCTCAGGGTATTTCCATCGAGCAGGCCATAGCTCGCAGGATATCCGCCTTTCGGGATGCTGACCGACCCCGGGTTAAAGTGGTAAATCTCACCGCGTTTTTCAGCCACCGGAATATGAGTATGGCCGTAAACCAGGACATCGCCAGCCGCGAGCGCCGGGAGATTATCCGGGCCGAAAAGGTGTCCGTGGGTCAGAAACAGGCGGCTGTTTTCCAGCAGAACCTGTTGCCATGGCGCGGTAAGGGGAAAATGCAGCAGCATCTGGTCGACTTCGCTGTCGCAATTACCGCGAACGGCGATAATGCGCGAGGCAAACGGGTTAAGCTTTTCCGCCACCTGCGCCGGGGCATAGCCTTCCGGCAGCGCATTACGCGGACCATGATTTAACACATCCCCCAGAATCACCAGCCATTGGGCCCCGCTTTGCGAAAACAGAGAAAGCACTCGCTCGGTCGCGGGCAGCGATCCATGGATATCTGACGCAAACATCAGTTTCATCCGTCACTCCCTGGTAAAAAAACTCCCCTTATCATACCTGAAGCGTCAGGGCTTATCAGCCCGCGCGCTTAGCGGAGAGTGCCACATAGCGCTGTACGGAGGCTCGCTGCCACTGGAACGCCGCATAGTCCACCAGCAGTTGAGGGACCTCATCGCCGTTGAGGATCAAACGGTTCAGCATCAGCGCCAGATCGGTATCGGCAATACACCATTCACCGAACAGGTTCGGGTTGCCGTGAGCGAGCAGCGAGGCTGCAGTTTCAATCAGCTTTTGCGCGCTGTCGACGCCTTCAGCGCTGAGCGCTGGCTTTTTCACACCGGCAAACACGACATCCGTAGAGCGCTCGACGCGAATCGGCACCAGGTCGCTACGCAGCCACGCCTGGATCTGCCGGGCGCGGGCGCGCTTTTGCAGATCGTGAGGATAGATGCGCTCCCACTCCGGCGGCGCAAAACGATCTTCCAGATATTCATCGATCGCCGAGGATTCGCTCAGTGCAAAACCATCCAGTTCCAGCACCGGCACGCGTCGCGTCAGGTCGTAACCCTGCCACTGGGGTTTGAGGTGTTCACCACCGTCGAGATCGACGGTCTTCAGCGTAAAAGAGAGCCCCTTTTCGGCCAGCGCGACGTAAACGCTCATAACATAGGGAGAAAAGAAATTTGCATCGGACCACAACGTAATTACGGGCTGGTTCATAACATCCTCATCGGCTGATCGGTTTTTACTCAACATATAATCTCTTTGCTTCGCTGTCACTTGATGAAAACTCACGATTTACAACAAGCACCTATACTCATTTGTCATGGCACCACTATTCGCATGGACAGGAGTTGAGAATGATTGACCTTTATTACGCCCCTACCCCAAACGGCCACAAGATCACCCTCTTTCTCGAAGAAGCTGAACTGGATTACAGAATCATCCGCGTGGATATCAGCAAAGGCGAACAGTTCAACCCTGTGTTTTTGGCTATTTCGCCCAACAATAAAATTCCGGCCATTATTGATAGCCAGCCGGCGGACGGAGGCAGGCCGTTAAGCCTGTTTGAATCCGGTGAAATTTTGCTTTATCTGGCAGAGAAAACCGGCAAGCTGCTGAGCGGTGAACTGCGCGAGCGTCACCACACTCTGCAGTGGCTTTTCTGGCAGTCAAGCGGCTTTGGGCCGATGCTGGGGCAGAACCACCACTTCACCGCCTTCGCGCCGCAGACCATTCCTTACGCCATTGAGCGATATCAGGTTGAAACCCAGCGTCTTTACGGCGTTCTGAACCAGCGGCTGGAGAAAACGCCGTGGCTCGGGGGCGACCATTACAGCATTGCAGATATCGCCTGCTGGCCGTGGGTAAATACGCATGATAAACACCGGATTGACTTAGCGTCTTACCCGGCAGTGAACAACTGGTTTGAGCGTATCCGGACCCGCCCGGCCACCGAACGCGCAATGCAAAAAATCCAGCAGGTTTAATCACCTATGAGGCTGGGTGGCTGAGAGGCACTCATGTATTATGGGCGGGAAATACTGACACGGAGAAGACCTGCAATGTCACAGCCAGACGCTATTATTCGTATAAAAAATTTACGCTTGCGCACGTTCATTGGTATCAAAGAGGAAGAGATTGCCAACCGTCAGGATATTGTCATTAATGTGGTGATTCACTACCCGGCAGACAAAGCGCGGGCCAGTGAAGACATCAATGACGCGCTGAACTATCGCACGATAACCAAAAACATCATCCAGTACGTGGAAAACAACCGCTTCTCGCTGCTGGAGAAATTAACTCAGGATGTGCTCGATATCGCACGCGATCATCACTGGGTCACTTATGCTGAAGTAGAGATCGATAAACTTCACGCCCTGCGCTATGCCGACTCCGTCTCCATGACGTTAAGCTGGCGACGCCAGGCGTAAACCTGGAGGTTGTATGAAGATTCTGCTGACCGGCGGTACAGGCCTGATTGGGCGCCATCTCATTGCGCGTTTGCAGGCGCTGCATCACGACATTACCGTAGTGACCCGCAGCCCGGAGAAAGCGCGCCAGGTGCTGGGCGCGGGAGTCGATATCTGGAAAGGGCTGGCCGATAGGCAGAATCTGGACGGCTTCGACGCCGTCATCAACCTTGCGGGCGAACCCATCGCCGATAAGCGCTGGACCGAAGAGCAGAAACAGCGGTTGTGCAGCAGCCGCTGGAACATCACCGAGAAGCTGGTTGAGCTGATTCGCAACAGCCAGACCCCGCCGTCGGTGCTGATTTCAGGCTCTGCGACGGGCTATTACGGCGATCTCGGCGAAGTGGTGGTGACCGAGGAAGAGCCGCCCCACAACGAGTTCACCCATAAACTCTGCGCCCAGTGGGAGCGTATCGCCTGCGCGGCGCAAAGCGATAATACCCGCGTCTGCCTGCTGCGTACCGGCGTGGTGCTTGCGCCGAAAGGCGGCATTCTGGGTAAAATGCTTCCGCCCTTCAGGCTGGGGCTCGGCGGGCCGATCGGCAACGGGCGACAGTACCTGGCCTGGATCCATATCGACGATATGGTGAACGGCATTATCTGGCTGCTGGATAACGATCTGCGCGGGCCGTTTAACATGGTTGCGCCGTATCCGGTGCGAAATGAACAGTTTGCCCACGCGCTGGGGCATGCCCTGCATCGCCCGGCGATATTACGCGTGCCTGCGACGGCAATTCGCCTGTTGATGGGCGAAGCGTCCGTGCTGGTGCTGGGCGGTCAGCGCGCGCTGCCAAAACGGCTGGAAGCGGCCGGGTTTGCGTTTCGCTGGTATGACTTAGAAGAGGCGCTGGGGGATGTGGTACGCTGAATATGTTACAGTGATACGCCATGTTCCGATGAAATGGCGTAACAATGGCAACCATCACCACTCCCCGGCTTCATCTCACCCCTTTCGAACCCTCTGACTGGGCGTTCTTCCGCTCGCTGCGCGAAAACCGCGATATTATGCGCTATATGGCCGCGATTGCGCCTGAGAAAGAGACCCGACGCGTGTTTGCCGCACGCCTGATGGCGGAGCATGTCTTCGTGATCCGCTTTCTGAATGAAGATACGCCGCTGGGCGATATTGGCCTGCAAATCAGTCCTGAGAATCGTGAAGAGGCGGATATCGGTTATACGGTTGTGCCTGCCGCGCAGGGAAAAGGGATCGCCAGCGAAGCGCTGCGCGCGGTGTGTGATTATGCGTTCAACCAGACCGGCGTGAAGGCGATTAACGCGTACGTGCTGGCGGACAACGGCGGCTCTGTACGGGTGCTTGAGAAAGCCGGGTTTGTGCGCACGCAGGTGCTTGAAAAGGCGTATGAGATTGACGGCGTGCGGTATGACGACTGGGTGTATCGCCTGGAGTGTGGTGCGGCCTGAATGCCGAGCGGTACTGCGTTTGCCCGGCCTGGGGTTTTGTAGGCCCGGTAAGCGAAGCGTCACCGGGCGATTGGGCTGCACTGCGGGCTGATGCCCTCTTTATTTCAGAGATCCTTTAAGGAACTGCTGCAAACGCGGGCTCTGCGGGTTTGCCAGCACCTCGTCAGGGTGCCCCTGCTCTTCAATTTTCCCCTGATGCAGGAAAATCACGTGGTTCGAGACGTTGCGGGCGAAGCCCATCTCGTGCGTCACCACCACCATCGTTTTGCCCTCTTCGGCCAACTTCTGCATGATGCGCAGCACTTCGCCGACGAGTTCCGGGTCCAGCGCAGAGGTCGGTTCGTCGAACAGCAGCACTTCCGGCTCCATCGCCAGCGCGCGGGCGATAGAGACACGCTGCTGCTGGCCGCCGGAAAGGTGTACCGGATACTTCATCTGCTGGCGCTCGTCGATACCCACTTTCGCCAGGTATTTCACCGCGCGTTCCCGGGCTTCCTGCTTGCTTAAGCCGAGCACCTGAACCGGCGCTTCCATCACGTTCTCCAGCACCGTCATGTGGCTCCAGAGGTTGAAATGCTGGAACACCATCGTCAGGCGCGTACGCAGCAGGCGCAGCTGATGCTTATCCGCCACCTTCAGCTGGCCGTCTTTGTCACGCACCAGGTTGATGTTCTGCCCGCTCACCACAATCGAGCCTTCGCTCGGCTTTTCGAGGAAGTTAATGCAGCGCAGGAAGGTACTTTTACCCGAGCCGGATGAACCGATGATACTGATCACGTCGCCCGCGTTAGCCTGCAGCGACACCCCTTTCAGCACTTCATGTTCGCCGTAGCGTTTGTGCAAATCAATAACGTTTAATTTGTTCTCAGCCATCATCTTTCTCAGTGCGTCGAAGAAGGTTTTATATGCTGCAACCAGCGTTTTTCAGCCTTACGGAACAGGCTAATCAGAACATAAGAGATAATTAAATAGAGCACCGCCGCAATACCAAACGCGGTAAACGGCTGATAGGTCGCGGAGTTGATATCGCGCGCGATTTTGAGCAGGTCCGGCACCGTGGCGGTAAAGGCAAGCGCGGTCGAGTGCAGCATCAAAATGACTTCGTTACTGTACGCCGGTAACGCAATACGCAGCGCCGACGGCAGAATAATGCAGCGGTAAAGCTTCACCGAGGAGAAGCCGTACGCGCGCGCCGCCTCGATCTCACCGTGCGGCACGGAACGAATGGCCCCGGCGAAAATCTCGGTGGTATAGGCGCAGGTGTTGAGCGTTAGCGCCAGCACCGTACAATTCAGGCCACTGCGGAAGAACGCATTCAGCATTTCCGTGCCTTTTACGATCTCCAGCGTATACATCCCCGAATAGAACACCAGCAGCTGCACGTACAGCGGCGTGCCGCGAAACACATAGGTAAACAGCCAAATCGGGAACTGAATAAATTTATTGTTCGACACGCGACCGATGGCGAGAAACACCGCCAGAATGCCGCCCATCACCACGGAAGAAATCAGCAGCCAGAGCGTGATCGCCACGCCGGTAAAGCGGTAGCCATCCGTCCACAGCAGGGATTTCCAGTATTCCTGAATAATCTCAATCACAGGTCAGCCCTCTTCACTCCCACGGAGTAGCGACGCTCGAGCAGAAGCAGCACACCATTGGAGACGGTCGTAAAGACCAGATAGATCGCGCCGCAGACCACCGCAAAGTAGAACGGCTCCCAGGTGCTCTTGCCCGCCAGCTGAGTCGCTTTCACGACGTCTTCCAGACCGAGCAGCGAGACCAGCGCCGTCGCTTTGAGGATAACCTGCCAGTTGTTGCCGATGCCCGGCAGCGCATAGCGCATCATGGCCGGGAACATAATCCGGCGAAACGTTTGTGAAGAGGTAAAACCAAATGCGGTTGCCGCTTCAATGTGTCCTCTGGGAACCGCCATATAAGCGCCACGGAAGGTTTCCGTGAAGTAGGCACCGTAGATAAAACCGAGGGTGATAATACCGGCCACCATCGGGTCGATATCAATTTGTCCCATGCCCATCGCATCCGTCACGCTGTTCAGGGCAATCTGCAGGCCGTAAAAAATAAGCAGCATCAGCACCAGATCGGGTACGCCGCGAATGAGCGTGGTATAGCCTTCGAAAATGAGCGCCAGCGGTTTGTTAGCCGAAAGCTTCGCCCCTGCGCCCGCCAGACCTATCAGCACCGCCAGCACCACGGAGCTGATAGCCAGCTCAAGGGTGACAAGCGCGCCCTGTAAAATAACGCCAGAAAATCCGTACAGCATACCGCGAGCCCTGTCGTATCGTGAGTGGTAAACCGTGTCTTATCCCCTCCCCCAGCGGGAGGGGCCGCACGTTATTTGACGGAGCGATTAGCCGCCGTACACATTGAAATCGAAGTACTTTTTCGCCAGTTTGTCGTAGGTACCGTCAGCGCGCATTTCAGCAAACGCTTTGTTCAGCGCCTCACGCAGTTCGTTGTCTTCCTTACGCAGGCCCATACCGGTACCCACGCCAAAGAGCTTCTCGTCCTTAATGGACGGACCGCCGAACTTGTAATCTTTACCTACCGGCTGCTTCAGGAAACCTTCGCTTGCCGCGACTTCATCCTGGAATGCCGCATCAATACGGCCTGCCGTCAGGTCTGCGTAAATATTTTCCTGGCCCTGATAGGAGACGATTTCGATCCCCTTCGGCGCCCAGTGTTCGTTACCGTAGGTTTCCTGCGTGGTGCCCTGCAGCACGCCTACGCGTTTCCCCTTCAGCGACTCAAGGGTCGGTTGAATGTCAGAAGACTTAGCCACTACCAGACGTGAATCGGCCGCATAGAGCTTGTCGGTGAAGGCAATCTCCTGCTGACGTTTCTCGGTGATGGAAAGCGAGGACATAATCACGTCTATTTTTTTAGCTTTCAGTGAAGGGATCAGCGCATCCAGCGGGTTCTCTACATAAGTACACTGTGCTTTGATGCGTTTGCACAGCTCATTGGCCAGATCGATGTCAAAACCCACCAGTTCACCCTTTGAATTCTTCGATTCAAACGGCGCGTAGGTTGGATCGGTGCCAATACGAATTTTCTGCGGAATGGCTGCGAAGGCCGCGGTGGCGCTGGAAAAGGCCAGTACCAGAGATAATGACAACACGAGTTTTTTCATATTTGTCCTCAACAAACTGTCTTCATACGGTTTTTTTACGACGACGGGGTGGGGTTAATGTGCCATTAATCCACGCTGTCAGGCAAAGAATAATGCCTTTCAGACGGGAATTTTTGCATTATAAATGCTTAAGTATGCACGTAGCGACCCAATATGGTGCACAAATTGCACCATATTGAATCATCCACACCCGCGACGCACCACGCTGGTGCGTTAGTCACCGTAGACGTTGAAGTCGAAGTATTTCTTCGCCAGTTTGTCGTAGGTACCGTCTTTGCGCAGTTCCGTGAATGCTTTGTCAAAGGCGGCTTTCAGCTCTTTATCGTCCTTACGCAGGCCGATGCCGGTGCCGTCACCAAAGTATTTTTTGTCTTTCACGGACGGGCCCGCAAAGGCGTAATCTTTACCGGCCGGCTGCTTAAGGAAGCCTTCGCTCGCCGCGACTTCATCCTGGAACGCGGCATCCAGACGGCCTGCCGCCAGGTCAGAGTAGATCAGATCCTGGTTCTGGTAAGCCACCACGTCGACGCCCTTCTCGCGCCAGTTGGCATTCGCGTAACCTTCCTGGGTCGAGCCCTGGAGCACGCCCACATGCTTGCCTTTCAGCGAGTCGATGGTCGGCTGGATCGGGGAACCTTTCGCGGCAATCAGACGCGAATCCGCAGCGTAGAGCTTGTCAGAGAAGGCAATCTCCTGCTGGCGTTTTTCGGTGATGGAGAGAGAAGAGATAATGGCGTCGATTTTCTTTGCCTTCAGCGACGGGATTAACGCGTCGAAGTCGCTGCCCACCCATGTGCATTTCACTTCCATACGTTTGCACATTTCATTTCCCAAATCGATATCAAACCCCACGAAATCGCCTTTCGCATCCTTGGAAGAGAATGGCGCGTAGGTTGCGTCTGTACCGATACGAACCGTCTGTGGAAGCGCTGCGTAGCTACCTGCCGCCGCACTTAACCCCACCAGCAAAGACAGAGCCAGAACCGTCTTCTTCATACATTTACCCTCAAGTACCGTGATTTTATTATGTATTGTGTTGTGTGTTGTGTTGCAGGCTTCTCTTGCAGGTCTTATGCCACATTGCCGTCTGGTCAAAACTTCGACGTTAAATATGTTAATAAAACGTTGCGATATTGCCTTAATGGTGAAAGATAGCAGGTCTGCCGAACGAACCGGAAAGAGAAAAAGGGAAAAAGCGAATTAAATGTCGAGGATATGATCGCCGTTGCATAATTGCCCTGAAACAGGGCAACGTCTTTTTTCATGCACAGCATTTGTGCACAGAATCAGGCTCCCTGCCAGCGGGTGAAGAGGTCTTCGGGCAGGTCGATGTCAAACTGATCCAGCACGCGATTGACGGTCTGATTGATCACATCGTCCAGCGACTGCGGTCGGTGATAGAACGCCGGCACCGGCGGCATGATCACTGCGCCCAACTCGGCGGCCTGGGTCATGAGGCGCAGATGGCCCAGGTGCAGCGGCGTTTCCCGCACGCAGAGCACCAGCGGGCGGCGCTCCTTCAGCACCACGTCCGCCGCGCGCGTTACCAGCGTGTCGGTATAGCTGTTCACAATCCCGGAGAGCGTTTTGATTGAACAGGGCAGGATCACCATACCGGCGGTTTTAAACGAGCCTGAGGAGATGCTGGCGGCGATATCGCGGGCATCGTGAACCACGTCCGCCAGCGCCTGGACATCGCGCAGGGAGAGATCCGTTTCAAGGGAGAGGGTTTGCCGCGCCGCCTGGCTCGTCACCAGATGCGTTTCCACTTCTGCCACGTTACGCAAAACCTGTAGCAGGCGTACGCCGTAAATCGCGCCGCTGGCACCGCTGATGCCTATTATGAGTCGTTTCATGATTTCGCCCTTGCTGAATTCTGGGCTGACTGTGCAGGATTTTGCGGGGAGTTGCAAGTGAGGGCGAGCGCCCTCACCTGCGGAGAGATTAACCTTCGTTGTGCATCTCTAAGCTTTCGAGATCGTTTTGCAGTTGAACGGCTTTCGCATCGTCGTTGCGCAGCGAATCAAGGTAGTCGAGGTACTGCTGGTCAACGTCTTTCGTCACGTAGACGCCATTGAACACGGAGCATTCGAACTGCTGAATCTCCGGGTTCTCGGCGCGCACCGCGTCGATGAGATCGTTCAGATCCTGGAAAATCAGGCCGTCGGCACCGATGATCTGGCGAATCTCATCCACTTCACGGCCGTGAGCAATCAGCTCGTTGGCGGTTGGCATATCAATGCCGTACACGTTCGGGAAGCGAATCTCCGGCGCGGCAGACGCCAGGTAGACTTTCTTCGCACCCGCTTCGCGCGCCATCTCGATAATCTGCTCAGAGGTGGTGCCGCGAACGATGGAGTCATCCACCAGCAGAACGTTTTTGTCGCGGAATTCCGCGCGGTTGGCGTTCAGCTTGCGGCGAACGGACTTACGGCGCAGGTGCTGGCCCGGCATGATAAACGTGCGGCCAACGTAGCGGTTCTTCACGAAGCCCTGACGGTACGGCTTGTCCAGAATGCGGGCGATCTCCAGGGCGATATCGCAGGAGGTTTCCGGGATAGGAATCACCACGTCGATGTCGAGATCGTCCCACTCGCGGGCAATCTTCTCGCCGAGCTTCGTGCCCATATTGACGCGCGCGCTGTAGACGGAAATCTTGTCGATGAATGAATCCGGACGGGCAAAATAGACGTATTCAAACAGGCACGGGTTGCTGACCGGGTTGTCGGCACACTGACGGGTGAACAGCTGGCCCTTCTCGGTGATATACACCGCTTCGCCCGGCGCAACGTCGCGCAGGAATTCGAAGCCCAGGGTATCCAGCGCCACGCTCTCAGAGGCAACCATATATTCGGTACGGCCATCGCCGAGGTCGCGCTTGCCCAGCACCAGCGGACGAATGCCGTTTGGATCGCGGAAGGCGACCATGCCGTGACCGATGATCATCGCCACGCAGGCGTACGCACCGCGGATCTGGCGGTTGGTCGCGGCAATGGCAGCGAAGATATTGTCTGCTTCCAGCGGGTAGTGACGGAAGTTATCCAGCTCGCTGGCGAACACATTGAGCAGGATTTCTGAATCAGAGGTGGTGTTAATGTGGCGACGTTTCTCTTCGAACAGCTTCTTACGCAGCTCATGAGCGTTGGTCAGGTTGCCGTTATGGGCAAGCGTGATGCCATACGGTGAGTTGACGTAGAAAGGCTGTGCCTCAGAGGCGCTGGAACTGCCAGCAGTAGGATAACGAACGTGACCGATCCCCATATTACCTTGCAGACGCTGCATATGGCGGGCTTCAAACACATCGTTTACCAGGCCATTGGCCTTACGTAAACGGAAGCAGTTGTTTGCATCAATGGTGATGATACCCGCAGCATCCTGCCCACGGTGCTGAAGCACCGTTAACGCGTCATAAATCGACTGGTTTACCGGCATGAAACCGGCGATACCGACAATACCGCACATTCGTCTTTTCCTCGTTAAGCCACATCTCAGGGTTTATGCCCTGGGCAAAAAACTCGACGAGCTTTGCAGATAGTCAAAGAACCATCTGATGATGAAGCTGAACTCTGGAATGAGCTGCGATTTTTGCCAGTCTTCGCTTTTGGAGAACCCGGTGAAGGTATCCAGGAAGAACAGGATCGCGGCCACAATCAGCACGCCTCGTAATGCCCCGAAACAGATCCCGAGTACCCTGTCCGTTCCTGACAGACCGGTTTTCTCGACCAGCTGACCTATCACGTAATTCACGATAGCGCCGACAATCAGCGTCGCGATAAACAGCACCGCGATGGCGATTCCATTTCGGACCAGTTCATCTTCAAAGCCCGTGAACCAGACAGACAGGTAAGTGTAGTAATGACTGGCAACAAAGAAAGCACAACCCCAGGTTACCAGCGATAACGCTTCACGAACAAAGCCACGGATCAGGCTAACCAGACAGGAAAAACCAATCACCGCAATGATGGCGTAATCAATCCAGACCATATGTGTCCCACGATTAAACGCCCTGTCATCCAGTTCGGGGCGAATTCTAACAGAAAAAGAAAACGTTTGCGTAGGGATTTCCTTCCCGCGCGTAAATAAAAAAGGCGCTGAAAAAATGTTCAACGCCGTGGCTTATCGCCTCTCTCTAAAGGAGCAGGTCGTACTTAGTTCGCGCTGTAGCTCATCACCACACCACTCAGCCCGGAGATCTGCTTCAGCTCGCCCAGCGACCCTTTCAGCTTGTCTTTCGACGCCTCCGGCCCCACGAGGATACGGGTAATTTTACCCTGTACCGGCGTGGAAGGTGAAGTGTAAACGCGATAGCCCGCGCTGCGCAGTTTACCCACAACCTCGTTGACTTTATCGGCGTTTTTCAGCGCCCCCAACTGCACAACGTAGGCTTTGCCGGTCGGCGCTGCGTCTTGCTTCGCCGGTGGTGGGGTTTCAGACGCTGCAGCCAGCTGCTCTGCTGCTTTATCTCGCTGTTGCTGAGGCTTCGGCTGCGGTTTCTCTACCGGCTTCGGTTTTTCAGCAGGCTTAGGCTTCTCTACCGGTACCGGATCGATCTCGATGTTGTTATTCGCCGCCAGACGCGACGGGTCGAGTGACGGTGCAGCGGCATCGCCCGCGCGAACTTCTTCCGCCGCCCCTTCAGGCGGCTGAGCAGGCAGCGCCTGAGTCGCCGCAGGCAGCATATCCGGCTCATCGCGGTCGCCCGGCTTCGGCACCAGCGGAATGGCTGCAAACTCGTCCTGATAATGTTTTTTCTGCCCGTCGAGCAGCCCGGGAAGAATAATCACCCCGAGCGCGACCAGCACAATGGTTCCTGTTAAACGGTTCTGAAACTTACTCGCCACCGGTTCTCCCCGCGTCCATCACTTCCATGACATGTGCCACCGTGTGGAAAGAGCCACACACCAGCACGGTATCTTCTGGTTTAGCATCCGCCATCGCGGCATGCCAGGCCTGCGCCACGCTACTGTAGATTGCACCTTTGCCGAGATGTTCCATCAACTGCTCAGCAGTCGCACCGCGCGGCCCCTCCAGAGGAGCACAATACCAGCTATCGACCACACTCTCCATGCAGGCTAGCGTGCCGCCGATATCTTTATCATGAAGCATACCGATAACCGCCAGCACGCGCCCGGTTTTTGGTAACGATTTGAGACGTCCTGCGAGATACGCCGCCGCATGCGGGTTGTGCGCCACATCCAGAATCAGACGCGGTGACTCGCTGACTATCTGGAAACGACCCGGCAGCAGCGCATTCTGAATGCCGTCACGGATCGCCTGCTCACTTACAGCTAATCCGCTGGCGCGCAGTGCCGCCAGCGCGGTTGCAGCGTTAGGCTGTGGCACCTGCGGCAGCGGCAGATTCTCCAGCACGCCCTGCGCATCGCTGAAGCGCCAGCCGTTGCCCTGCACCTCATACTGCCAGTCAACGCCTCGGCGCAACAGATGTGCGCCCTTCTCTTTCGCCACGTCGGCAATGGTATGCGGCATGTCCGGCTCGCCCACCACGGCGGGCTTATTCGCCCGGAAAATACCGGCCTTCTCGCGGCCAATGCTTTCACGGTCCGGGCCCAGCCAGTCGGTATGATCCAGCGCGATGCTGGTGACCACCGCCACGTCCGCATCCACCATATTGGTGGCATCCAGACGCCCGCCCAGCCCCACTTCCAGGATCACCACGTCCAGCTGCGCCTGTTTGAACAGCCATAGCGCCGACAGGGTGCCGTATTCAAAATAGGTTAATGAGGTTTCCCCGCGCGCCGCTTCGATAGCCGCGAACGACGCCGTATGGGCAGATTCCGCCAGCTCGGTGTTCTGCACCCGCACGCGCTCGGTATAGCGCACCAGATGCGGTGAGCTGTAAACGCCAACCTTGTACCCCGACGCCATCAGGACTGACTCCAGCGTGCGGCAGGTCGTCCCTTTACCGTTAGTACCTGCAACAGTGAACACGAACGGAGCCGGTTTCAGCACGTCGAGACGCGCGGCAACCTGGCTTACGCGCTCAAGGCCCATATCGATGGTTTTACTGTGCAGGTTTTCCAGATAAGAAAGCCACGCGGCCAGGGGCGACGTGGCTTGGGGAATGCTTTTATTTTCCATAATGCCCGGTTGTCATTAACAGGTTATAAAGCAAAAGGGCAGCGCCATCTGGCCCTGCCCTTTTCAGTTATCAGGCCTCGGGTTCCTGATCCGGTACCACCACGCCTTCGCGCGGCTCATCCGGGTTAGGCGCTGGCAGATTCATCAGCTTCGCCAGAATGCTGGCCAGTTTCAGGCGCATTTCCGGACGGCGGACGATCATATCGATAGCGCCTTTCTCAATGAGGAACTCACTGCGCTGGAAGCCCGGCGGCAGTTTTTCACGAACGGTCTGCTCGATGACGCGAGGACCGGCAAAGCCGATCAGCGCTTTTGGCTCAGCGATGTTCAGGTCACCCAGCATCGCGAAGCTTGCGGAGACGCCACCCATGGTTGGGTCGGTCAGCACGGAGATGTACGGCAGACCGCGCTCCTGCATTTTCGCCAGCGCCGCAGAGGTTTTCGCCATCTGCATCAGGGACATCAGCGCTTCCTGCATACGCGCACCACCGGAGGCGGAGAAGCAGATCAGCGGACAGTTGTCTTCCAGCGCCTGCTCAACGGCACGCACGAAACGCGCGCCGACCACGGAGCCCATTGAGCCGCCCATAAAGGAGAACTCAAACGCAGCGGCAACCACCGGCATCTCGTGCAGGGTGCCCTTCATGACGATCAGCGCGTCTTTCTCGCCGGTCTCTTTCTGTGCAGAGGCCAGACGATCTTTGTATTTTTTGGAATCGCGGAACTTCAGCACGTCTTTTGGCTCAAGCTCGCTGCCCAGTTCTACCAGAGAACCTTCGTCCAGCAGGCTATGCAGGCGGTTGCGCGCCGACATACGCATGTGGTGGTCACACTTCGGACACACCTCAAGATTGCGTTCCAGCTCTGCGCGATACAGAACCTGGCCGCAGCTATCACACTTCGTCCATACCCCTTCAGGAATGCTCGCTTTGCGCGTCGGGGTAATGTTGCTTTTAATTCGTTCAATCCAGCTCATTGATAACCTTTCTGCCTGAACCTGGTCGTATGCCAGTTTTGCTATAAGAGGCGAATAATGCCATTTTTGCCTCCAACAGACCATGAATGTTGCACATTAAAACATAACAGCCCGAAACTTTGGATAAAAAAGTGGTCGAACCGCCAGCGTGCATTTACTTCGCTTGCTTTGCTGCCGCGCGTTTGTGACGAATGATTTCGATAACACCCGGCAGAACGGAAAGCACAATAATCGCTACAATCAGTAACTTAAGGTTTTCCTGAACCACCGGCAAGTCGCCAAACAGGTAGCCTGCATAGGTAAAGAGCAACACCCAAAGCAGTGCGCCCACCACGTTATACATTGCAAAATGACGATAGGACATATGGCCCATTCCCGCCACAAACGGTGCAAATGTGCGCACAATAGGCACAAAACGCGCAAGGATAATGGTTTTTCCACCATGACGTTCATAGAAGGCATGGGTCTTGTCTAAATAGCTGCGGCGGAAAATTTTCGAGTCCGGATTACTGAACAACCGCTCACCGAACACCCGGCCAATCGTATAGTTGACCGCATCCCCGACAATCGCGGCAATCACCATCAACACCACCATCAGATGCACGTTCAAATCATTGGTGGGCAGCGCCGACAACGCACCGGCCACAAACAGCAGCGAGTCCCCCGGCAGGAACGGGGTAACGACCAGACCGGTTTCACAGAACAGAATCAGGAACAGAATGGCGTAAACCCAGACGCCGTACTGCGCGACCAGCTCCGCCAGGTGAACATCAATATGCAGAATGAAATCAATCAGAAAACGTATTACGTCCATATTGTTTAAGCCTTAATTGCACCTTTGTTTAGTCCGCTAAAAACAGCGGGCCCATTGGCGGTTTTGGCAGGTCAAACCGATCCGGATAGTCTACCGAGACCAGATAAAGCCCTTCCGCTTTCGCCGTTGCTGCCGCAAGCGTTCTGTCCTTCGCTGCCAGCAGTTCTGCAATCCAGCTCTCCGGCTGGTGTCCGGCGCCCACTTCCATCAGGCTGCCCACGATATTCCGCACCATATGATGTACAAAGGCATTGGCTTTGATATCCACCACCACATACGCGCCATAACGACTGACGTTAATGTGCATGACGTTACGCCACGGCGTGCGGGACTGACACTGCACCGCACGAAACGACGTAAAGTCATTTTCACCAATCAGACACTGCGCCGCGCGATGCATGCGTTCTGCATCGAGCGGTTCATAAAAATGCGTCACACCCTGGCTTAACACCGCCGGGCGCAGACGCTGGTTGTAGATGACATAGCGATAGCGACGCGCCGTTGCGCTGAAGCGCGCGTGAAAATCATCCGGCACAGCTTTCACCCAACGCACCGCGATGTCACCAGGTAAATTCGCATTTACACCCAGTGTCCAGGCGGCATCCTTACGCACGGCGGTGGTTTCAAAGTGAACCACCTGCCCCGTGCCATGAACACCCGCGTCCGTACGCCCCGCGCACAGGACGTTAATCGGCTCGTTTGCCACCTGAGAGAGCGCTTTTTCCAGCTTTTCCTGAACGCTGCGCACCTCATTCTGACGCTGCCAGCCATAATATTTACTGCCATCGTACTCAATACCGAGGGCAATTTTATGAACCGGCTTTGGATCCACTTCGGACATCAGTACAGATACTCCTGCACCAGCTTCTCGGCGATCTTGACCGCCATCAGCGCGCCGCCAAAGCGAACGTTATCGGCAACGGACCAGAACTGAACCTGCTCCGGCATACCGTAGTCGTTACGCACGCAGCCAACGGAAAGATGCGCGCTGCCGGTGGCGTCGCCCACCTGGGTCGGGAACTCGCTCTCTTCGGAAAGGACGATATCTTCACCGCGGCCAAACGCGTCGCGCGCTTCCTCTGCCGCCAGCGGGCGCAGGGCTTCAAAACCGACCATCTGCGCGTGGCCGTAGAAGACCGGGGACTGTACGACGCTGGCGGAAATCATCAGCCCCTCGTCCTGCAGAATCTTGCGCGCTTCGTCGACGAGACGACGCTCTTCGCGCACGGAACCTTCACGATCCGGCAGCAGCGGCAGCATGTTGAACGCCAGCTGGCGGCCAAAGAAATCATCTTCGTCGATCGGGATGCCGTTCAGCAGCTTCGCACTCTGCCCGGCCAGCGCGTCAACGGCCTTTTTACCGTTCGCCGACGCGGACAGCAGGCTGGTGACGGTAATGCGCGACAGGCCGCCGTCGTCAATCAGCGGTTTCAGGGCAGTCAGCAGCTGGCTGGTCAGGCTGTTCGGTACCGCGATAACGTTACGGTTGCGGTAGTCAGCCAGCACAAACGGATTGACGTCCGGGACCACCAGCGGCACGTCCGGCTCCAGGGAGAACAGACCGCTCAGGTCGATCACCAGGCAGCCCGAATTGGTCGCCTCTTCAATGTAAGACGCCGTGGCTTCAGCACCTGCGGCAAAAAACGCCAGCTGCGCCTGGGTCCAGTCAAACGCGGCCGCATCCTGAACCATCACGGATTTACCGCCAAAACGCAGATGTTCGCCCGCGCTGTCGGTGCGCGCCAGCGCATAGATATCTCCCACCGGGAACTGACGCTCGGCAAGAGTTTCGAGCAGGGCTTCGCCCACGGCACCCGTGGCACCTAAAATGGCAATGTTCCAGCCTTCAGACATGGTGGTTTACTCCAGAAATAAAAAAGCGTCCCTGTCGGCGTATCCGACAGGGAGCATTAAGAAGACATTAATGCGCCGGGTGATGAACGGCGTTAAAACCCAGTTTCTTGAGCAACGTCGCAGCCGCTGCGTCGTCGCACATCACATACAGGGAAGACCACTCGCGGCGCTCAACGTAGTTCTTGCGCAGCTTATCAAATTCACCCGGGATCCCCGCCACCTTACGCAGCAGCGCATCGTCGCGGCGCACATCATACACCAAATGCACCAGCCTTTTCAGCGTTGCCTGATCGAGCGGGCCATGCAGGGTAATGCGGCCAAATTCAGGCGCGGGGAGTAGAGTATCAAGCGCCACCTGCTGCGGATGGCCGATAAAGGCGCTATAGGCTTCAAACACCTGCGTCGTGCCGCGCGCTTTGCCTTCAAGCGTATAGCCCGCGATATGCGCGGTGGCAACGTCAACCTTGTTCAGCAGCTCAACGTTGAGATCCGGCTCCGGCTCCCAGACGTCCAGCACCACGCTGAGATCGTGTCCTTCATTCAGACATTTCAGCAGCGCGGCATTATCCACCACCGGGCCACGACAGGCATTTATCAGAATAGTGCCAGCCTTCAGACGGCGAATCAGCGCCTCGTCCGCCAGATGCAGGGACTTATACGGCCCCTCTTTAAACAGCGGCGTGTGGAACGTCAGCACATCGCACTGTTCAACCAGCTCATCCAGCGCGCGGAAATCCTCGTCGTCACCGTTGTCTTTACGCGGCGGATCGCACAGCAGCGTGCGGATACCTAACGCTTCAAGGCGCTTTTGCAGACGTCCGCCGACGTTACCCACGCCGACAATTCCCACGGTGCGGTCTTTCAGCGCAAAACCATCGCGCTCGGCCAGCATCAGCAGCGAGGAGAAAACGTATTCCACGACGGCAATGGCGTTACAGCCCGGCGCGGCGGAAAAACCGATTCCGGCCTGCTTCAGCCACTGATCATCCACATGATCGGTCCCTGCCGTTGCGGTTCCGACAAACTTAATCGCTTTACCGGCAAGCAACGCCTCATTTACTTTGGTCACCGAGCGCACCATCAGCGCGTCTGCGTCATCCAGTTCGTTAACCGGGATCGGGCGACCAGGGACAGCCTTAACGTCGCCGAGGCGGCTAAACAGCTCGCGGGCGTAAGGCATATTTTCATCAACGAGGATTTTCACGTCTGAGTACCTGTTTGAGAGGAAGAAAACCTGCCAAGTGTGCCATAATCTGGCCGCCAGGCATATACGTATGCCGGGTTTACGCTGAGTTTTGACTTTAAGGATTTTTGACGATGCAGCCCATTTCAGGTACGCCGCCACGCCCTCCGGGTGAGGGCCCTGTCACGCCAAACGTTGCCGGTGAACAGCCACTATCCACGCAACAGCGCACCGTGCTGGAGCGACTGATCACGCGCCTGATAGCGCTGACTTCGCAGCAAAACGCGGAAGTCTGGGCCGGGGTAAAGCATGATTTAGGCGTGAGGAACGACGCACCGCTGCAGTCGCGCCATTTCCCTGCCGCCGAGCAAAATCTCAACCAGCGTATTACGACCGCGCAGCAGAACCACACCACGCGTCAGATTGTCACGCAGTTGACCGAGCTGCTGGGCCAGGGAAATAACCGTCAGGCTGTCAGTGACTTTATCCGTCAGCAGTATGGCCAGACCGCCCTGAGCCAGCTGACGCCAGACCAGCTTAAAACCGTGCTGACGCTGTTGCAGAACAATCAGTTGTCTATTCCGCAGCCTCAGGTGCGCCCCTCAACCGAGCGCCCGCTGCAGCCTGCCGAGCACAACACGCTGAACCAGATGGTGACCAAACTGGCCGCCGCCACCGGCGAGTCGACGAAGCTTATCTGGCAATCCATGCTGGAACTGTCCGGCGTGAAGGCGGGCGAGCTGATTCCGGCCAAACAGTTTACCCATCTGGTGACCTGGCTCCAGGCGCGCCAGACGCTCAGCACCCAGAGCGCCCCTACCCTGCATACCGTTCAGGCGGCGCTTAAACAGCCGCTGGAACCGCACGAGTTCGAGGTGATTCGGGATTACGCCCAGCAGAACTGGCAGGCCACGCCGCAAACGGTACTGACCACCGCGCAGGTGCAGGATGTGCTGAATCAGATCTTTGTTCGCCGCGCCGAGCGGGAAGGCGGCGTGCCGGAGGTAAGAAACGTTCAGCCGATCTACAGCCCGCTGTTTGCGCCCGTTGTGGAGACGTTCAGAACGCTCTCTGCCCGCCCGGGATTAATGTTGATTGCATTATTGATTGCGCTGGCGATTTTCTGGCTGGTTGCCTGAGGATTTGCCCGGTGGCGCTACGCTTACCGGGCCTAGAACGGCTCGAACCGTAGGCCGGGTAAGGCGCAGCCGCCACCCGGCGACAACAGTTAATTTCTGCGAAACGCCACCAGCGTCACCACGATCCCCACCACCGCAGAAACCGCGCCGGCCAGGAAGACGGACGGGTAGCCAAACGAGGTGGCTAACAGACCCGCCAGCGGCCCGGTTACGCCGTATGAGATATCCTGAAACGCCGCATAGCCGCCCAGCGCCGTACCGCGGACCTGCGGCGCCACGCGCTTCACCACCTCAACGCCCAGCGCCGGGAAGATCAGCGAGCAGCCGCAGCCGGTTAACGCCGCACCAAGCAGCGCAACGGAGGCGACCGGCGCCTGCCAGAGCAGCACCAGCCCAACGGTTTCAATCACCAGCGATGCCACCGCCACCTTCACGCCGCCAAAGCGATCCGGCATCCAGCCGAACAGGACACGCATCAGGACAAACGCGCCGCCAAAGGCCGTCAGCGTAAAGCCCGCCATTGCCCAGCCGCGGCTCATGAAATAGAGGGAGACGAAGGTACCAATCACCGCGAAGCCTACTCCCTGAAGCGCCAGCCCCAGCCCTGGCTGCCAGATTTGCCCCACCACACTCCACAGCGAAGGACGTTCGCCTTTATGGGCGGGTACCTTGCGTACCGAACCGTTAAAAGCCCACGCCAGCAGCGGTAATACCATGGTGGTTGCTGCCAGTACCGCAAAACCAAACTGGCTGTGGATCAGCAAACCCAGCGGCGCACCTGCAGCCAGTGCGCCATAAATCGCCATCCCGTTCCAGGACATCACTTTGCCGGAGCGCGCAGGCCCCACCAGCCCCATCCCCCAGGTCAGGGTGCCGGTCAGCAGCTGGCTTTCACCGAAGCCAAGGATTAAACGGCCCACCACCAGCAGCGCAAATTTATACGCGGCGTCGACCGGCAGGAGAGCGGCCAGCAGCCACGCGCCCCCCGCCAGACCGCAGGCAAACATGCCCTGCAGCGCCGAGCGTTTTGCACCGTGCTGATCGGCCAGCCGTCCTGCGTAGCCGCGGGTTAATACCGTGGCTAAAAACTGAATGCCCACAGCAATGCCGACCATGGTGTTGCCATAGCCGAGTTCCTGATGAACGAACAGCGGGATCACCGGCAGCGGCAGGCCAACGGTCATGTAGGTCAGGAATACCGCAAAGGCGATGCGGAAAAGAGAAAGGTTCCCGGAAGGAGTGCCCTTCTCGGGGGTAACAGCCTTCATGCATAACTCCGTGTTCAGGCATAAAAAAAGGGAGCCTTCCGGCTCCCTTCTATTATACATTCAAACGCTTATGCTTTCAGCTTGCGCATAACCAGCGTGGCGTTGGTGCCGCCGAAGCCGAAGCTGTTGGACATGACGGTGGTCAGCGTCGCTTCCGTTGGTTTGGTCACGATGTTCAGGCCAGCCGCCTGCTCGTCCATCTCGTCGATGTTGATGCTTGGGGCGATAAAGCCGTTTTCCAGCATCAGCAGAGAGTAGATCGCTTCCTGCACGCCCGCCGCACCCAGAGAGTGACCGGTCATGGCTTTGGTGGCAGAGATAGCCGGGCTGTTGTCGCCGAACACTTCGCGGATCGCACCCAGCTCTTTCACGTCACCTACCGGAGTAGAGGTACCGTGGGAGTTCAGGTAGTCGATTGGGGTGTCAACGCCGTGCATCGCCATCTTCATGCAGCGCACCGCGCCTTCGCCGGACGGAGCAACCATGTCGGCGCCGTCGGACGTTGCGCCGTAGCCCACGATCTCAGCGTAGATGTGCGCGCCGCGCGCCAGCGCGTGCTCAAGCTCTTCAACCACAACCATACCGCCGCCGCCCGCGATGACGAAACCGTCACGGTGCGCGTCATAGGTACGGGAGGCTTTGTCTGGGGTTTCGTTGTACTTGGTGGACAGTGCGCCCATCGCGTCGAACTCACAGGCCATTTCCCAGCCCAGCTCTTCGCCGCCGCCAGCAAATACGATGTCCTGTTTACCCAGCTGGATCTGCTCAACAGCGTTACCGATACAGTGTGCGGAAGTCGCACACGCGGAGCTGATGGAGTAGTTCACACCGTGGATTTTGAACGGGGTCGCCAGGCACGCGGAAACCGCAGAACCCATAGCTTTCGTGACCACGTACGGACCTACCGCTTTCAGACCACGCGGGCTACGCATTGCGTCAGCACCGAATACCTGCGCTTTAGAGGAACCGCCGGAACCGGCAATCAGGCCCACGCGCGGGTTGTTCTGATAAACCTCTTCGCTCAGGCCGGAATCTTTGATCGCTTCCTGCATGGAGAGATAAGCATAAATAGAGGCATCGTTCATGAAACGAACCACTTTGCGGTCAATCAAACCGGTGGTGTCCAGTTTGACGTTACCCCATACGTGGCTACGCATACCTGAATCTTTAAACTCTTCAGAGAAAGTGATCCCGGAGCGTCCTTCACGCAGAGATGCCAGGACTTCCTGCTGGTTATTACCGATGCTGGAAACAATGCCCAGGCCAGTAATCACTGCACGTTTCATTCAATACCTCTGTAAGTCGCACTATAAAAAGTTTCGAGTCGCACAATAGCGTACACTTGTACGCCGAACAAGTCCGATCAGACATTTTCTGCGGAAATTTGCACCGATGGACTCACATCGTTAAGATCGTGCCACTGCCTGTCAGACGAGTAACTTACGTGAAACAAAACGCTATACAACCCGCCAACCTCGAATTCAACGCTGAGGGTACACCTGTTTCCCGAGATTTTGATGACGTTTACTTTTCTAATGATAACGGACTCGAAGAAACCCGCTATGTTTTCCTCGAGGGAAACCAGCTCAGCGCCCGCTTCCCTGCGCACCCGCGCAGCCTGTTCGTTGTTGCGGAAAGCGGATTCGGCACCGGGCTCAATTTTTTAACCCTCTGGCAGGCGTTTGACCAGTTTCACGCTGCGCACCCTGAGGCTACGCTACAAAGATTACATTTCATCAGTTTTGAAAAATTTCCGCTTACCGCGCACGATCTGCGGCTCGCCCACCAGCGCTGGCCGGAGCTTGCAGCCTGGGCGGAGCAGCTTCAGGCGCAGTGGCCGCCGCATATCGGCGGCTGCCACCGTCTGATTCTGGACGGCGGACGGGTGACGCTGGATTTATGGCTGGGCGACATTAACGACCTGACCGATACGCTCGACGACGCGATGAACCAGACGGTGGACGCGTGGTTCCTTGACGGCTTTGCGCCCGCCAAGAACCCGGACATGTGGAGCCAGCATCTGTTTAGCGCGATGGCCCGGCTGGCGCGTCCCGGCGCAACGCTCGCCACCTTTACCTCGGCCGGCTTTGTTCGCCGCGGCCTGCAGGACGCGGGCTTTACCATGCAGAAGACCAAAGGCTTTGGCCGCAAGCGCGACATGCTGGTCGGCACGATGGAACGGACGTTGGACGTTCCCGCTCGGGCTCCCTGGTTTGCGCGCAGCGCCAGCGCATCGCGCGAAGTGGCGATCGTTGGCGGAGGAATTGCCAGCGCCCTGCTCTCTCTCGCGCTGCTGCACCGGGGCTGGCAGGTGACGCTCTACTGCGCTGACGAGGCACCAGCCAGCGGCGCGTCCGGCAACCGCCAGGGCGCGCTTTACCCGCTTTTAAGCGCGCACGACCCGGCCCTGTTCCAGTTTTTCCCCGCGGCCTTTACCTTCGCCCGTCGCCTGTACGACGCGCTGCCAGTGGCATTCGACCACGACTGGTGTGGCGTGACGCAGCTCGGCTGGGATGAAAAGAGCCAGCAAAAAATCGCCCAGATGCTGTCGCTGGGTCTGCCGGAGGAGATTGCCCGCGCGGTCAGTGCGCAAGAGGTGGCAGACACCGCGGGCGTGGAAACCGGCTGTGGCGGCATTCAATATCCGCTCGGCGGCTGGCTGTGCCCGGCTGAACTGACCGCGGCGGCGATTAGCCTGGCGCAGTCATGCGGGCTAAGGGTGCATTATGCTCATAAGGTTGAATCGCTTAGCCGGTCAGAACGGTGGACTCTGCATTTTGCTGATGGCAAAGCGGCACACCATGCCAGCGTTGTGCTGGCAAACGGACATAACATCAGCCAGTTTATCCAGACCGAGACGTTGCCGGTTTATCCGGTCGGCGGCCAGGTAAGCCATATTCCGACCGCGCCCGAACTGAGCAAGCTGCGCCAGGTGCTGTGCTATGACGGCTATCTGACGCCACAAAATCCGTCCAACGGCCATCACTGCATCGGCGCCAGCTACCATCGTGGCGAAGCGGATATGCGCTACAGCGAAGCGGATCAGCAGCAAAACCGCCAGCGCCTGATTGACTGCTTCCCGGACGCGGCGTGGGCGAAAGAGGTTGACGTGAGCGAGGGCGAAGCGCGCTGCGGCGTGCGCTGCGCGACCCGCGATCATCTGCCGATGGCGGGAAACGTGCCGGACTACGACACGACGCTTGAGGCCTATCAGGATCTGGCAGAAAACAAGGAAACGGCGGTAAGTGCCCCGGTTTATCCGGAACTGTTCATGCTGGGCGGATTAGGATCGCGAGGATTGTGCTCCGCGCCGCTGCTGGCTGAAACGTTAGCCGCGCAAATGAGTAATGAGCCTGTTCCGCTGGACAGAACCACGCTTGCGGGGCTGAACCCGAATCGACTGTGGGTACGGAAACTGCTGAAGGGGAAAATGGTTAAGTAGGGTGCGGTCGAATCCCCTCTCCCCAAAGGGGAGAGGGAAGAGAGGGCAGCGGCTTAGCGTTTAGCCTGCTGGAATAAATTGTCCCACATCCCCAGCACCAGAGACTGGTCGCGCGGAGAGAGCTCCCCGGCCAGAATGGCTTTTTCCAGGCTGCGCGTGACTTCAGCGTGAACGGCGTCGGCAGAGTGATCGTCACCTGCTTCCAGCTCGGCTACCGCCAGCGTCAGGTGACCACGCAGATAACCGCTGGCGAACAGCTCATCATCACTGGCGTGTTCCACCATGTCATCAATTAACGCCAGAATGCGTGATTCAAATTCTGCGATCATCTTCTTTCCTCTGTTAAAGATCTTCCGGCCAAGGGAAGCATTCCGCCGTGATCTCCGGCGTGTGGTAATAATTCTGTAAAGCCTCGATCAGGCGCGCCGGACGTTCCGGGATGCCTTTCTCAAGATACTCCATCACCTGCGCATGCACGCGGCGCTGGAAGACGATACGGTCTGGCTCGAAGTCGCCTTCAAGGTTGTCACAGCTCACGTTGAACGGGAAGCCCGCCGCCACGCAGAACAGCCATTCCAGCGCCTGCGGCTTCACTTCCACATCTTCAAACTGGCCCTGGGTGGCGGCGTCGCGCCCGTCCGGACAGTACCAGTAACCGAAGTCCACCAGCTCGCGACGCGCTTTCCCCGCGATGCACCAGTGCGAAATCTCGTGCAAACCGCTGGCGTAAAAGCCGTGGGCAAAGACGATGCGGTTGTATGGAACCTCTGCATCAGCAGGAAGATAGATCGGTTCGTCGTCGCCTTTAATCAGACGGGTATTAAAATCATCAGCAAAACAGCTATCGAAGATCTCAATCAGCTGTTCGTATTTATGCGTACTGTTCATTAGTTCATCCCCAACCAGGTGAGGATCTCCTGTCCATGGCTGTCATAAAGAAGTTTGGCGCTCATCACCGCCGAGACGACAACAATCATCGGGCGGATCAGTTTTTGCCCTTTGCTTAATACCAGACGCGAGCCTGCGCGCGCGCCCAAAAACTGCCCTGCCATCATCACAAACCCGGTTGCCCAGATAACCTTGCCGCCAATGATAAACAGCAGCAGGCCGCCGACGTTCGAGGTCGCATTCAGCACCTTGGCGTGGGCGGTGGATTTGGCGAGGTTAAAGCCGGCCAACGTCACGAACGCCAGCGCGTAAAACGAGCCTGCCCCCGGGCCAAAGAAGCCGTCGTAAAAGCCGACGCAGCCACCGGCAATCAGCGCAAACGGCAGGCCGTGCAGCCGCCGCGCCCGGTCTTCCTCACCGAGCTTAGGCATCAGCAGGAAATAGAGACCGATGCAGATAACCAGAATCGGCAGGATCTGGCGCAAAATATCCGACTGCACGTGCTGCACCAGCAGCGCGCCCGACGTTGAGCCGATAAAGGTCATCAGGATATTGAGCTTCTGGTCGGCGAGATTCACCACCTTGCGGCGGATAAAATAGAGCGACGCCGAAAGCGAGCCGCCGCAGGCCTGCAGCTTATTGGTGGCAAGCGCCTGCGCCGGGCTCATGCCCGCCGCCAGCAGCGCGGGCACGGTTAACAGCCCGCCGCCGCCCGCGAGCGCATCGATAAAACCGGCCAGCATGGCCACAAAGAACAGCACCACCAGCAGCAGCGGTGACACCATAAACAGATCGACGAAATTATCCATTAAAGTACATGCTCATCCAGTAGCGCCTGGCAGGAAGGCGGCAACGGAGGCGGTGTCTTCTTCTCAGGCTTAGAGGTTCCAGGTTTTGCCGGCTCAAACCAGCTTTGCAGTTCGTAACCACAGCCATCGCCTGGCGGCGGTAGCGGCTGATCTTCACATTCCAGGCTGTTCGCCGGGCAACGCAGACGCACGTGCATATGCGCCCGGTGCTGGAACCACGGGCGCACTTTGCGCAGCCAGTCGCGATCCGTCCCCGCATCCAGGCAAAGCTGCTGCTTGATCGCCGGGTTGACGAAAATCCGCGTGACGTCGTTATCTTCCGCCGCCAGCTTGATCATACTGGAAACCTCCCGCGTCCACAGCGAGGGCACCACGCTTTTGCCGTCGCGCGACACCAGATCCAGCGCCTGCGGCTTCAGCAGCTGCGCAGACGTCCAGCGCGTTTTCGGCAGCTGCAGGAAGATGTCGACATCCAGTCCGGTCTGGTGGCTGGCGTGCCCGCCGTTAAAGCGGCCACCGGCAGGCATCCCCATATCGCCAATCAGCATCGTCCCCAGCCCCAGGTTATGCACCTGGTTCCCCAGTCGCTGAATGAACAGCACCAGATCAGGGTGACCGAAGTAACGACGCTGGTCGGTACGCATCACCTGATAGGTATCTGATTGCAGCGGCAGCTCCTGCGCGCCCACGATACAGCCGTTAGAGAAGGCGCCGATGGACTGCGCGCTTCCCGCCACCGGATGGGTGATTTTTTGCCACGGCGTGGCGGCCAGACTGGCTCCACTGGCCAGCAGCGCCAGCAGAGCAATTGCGGTTTTTTTCATGTTTACCAGCGTGGAATGGTGGTCGTCACGTCCGCGTTCTGCGCGCGCTGGCGCAGGAAGTGATCCATCAGCACGATCGCCAGCATCGCTTCCGCGATCGGCACCGCGCGGATCCCCACGCACGGATCGTGACGACCTTTGGTGATCATCTCAACTTCTTCGCCTGAGCGGTTAATCGTGTGGCCCGGCACGGTGATGCTTGAGGTCGGCTTCAGCGCGATGTTGGCAATAATCTGCTGTCCACTGCTGATACCGCCGAGAATGCCGCCCGCATGGTTGCTCTGGAAGCCCGCTTTCGTGATTTCGTCGCGGTTCTGGCTGCCGCGAAGCGCCACCACGTCGAAGCCGTCGCCAATCTCGACGCCCTTCACCGCGTTGATGCTCATCAGCGCGTGGGCGATATCGGCGTCGAGACGGTCAAATACCGGCTCGCCCCAGCCAGCCGGGACGCCATCTGCCACCACGGTGACTTTCGCGCCAATGGAGTCGCCCTCTTTTTTCAGGCCGCGCATCAGTTCGTCCAGCGCGTCAAGCTTATCCGCATCGGCGCAGAAGAACGGGTTTTGCTCGACCTGATCCCAGTCCTTGATCGCCAGCGGAATGTCGCCCATCTGGGTCAGACAGCCGCGAATGACGATGCCAAATTTCTGCTGCAAATACTTTTTAGCAATCGCGCCAGCGGCCACGCGCATCGCGGTTTCACGCGCGGAAGAGCGTCCGCCGCCGCGATAGTCGCGAAAGCCGTACTTTTGCTCGTAGGTGTAGTCGGCATGGCCCGGGCGGAACACGTCCTTGATAGCACCGTAGTCCTGAGAGCGCTGATCGGTGTTTTCAATCAGCAGACCAATGCTGGTGCCGGTGGTGCGGCCTTCAAAAACGCCGGAGAGAATTTTGACCTGGTCCGGCTCGCGACGCTGCGTGGTGTAGCGAGAGGTGCCCGGACGACGGCGGTCAAGGTCGTGCTGTAAATCTGCTTCGGTCAGTTCGATGCCTGGCGGTACGCCATCAACGATACAGCCCAACGCCAGCCCGTGCGACTCGCCAAAGGTGGTCACGCGGAATAACTGTCCAATACTGTTTCCTGCCATCACGGCTCCGATGTTGTTGTTTGTGTTTGAGCGTTGTGAAACGGGCCGAAGCCCGCTGGATTAATCTTTATAGATGCTGAAGTGTTCGCGCGCGTCGAGCAGCTGCGCTTTGGTCAGCATAAAGACGCCGTCACCGCCGTTGTCGAACTCAAGCCAGGTGAAAGGCACATCCGGGTACTGCTCTATCAGATGTACCATGCTGTTGCCCACTTCACAAATCAGAACGCCGTCATCGGTCAGGTAATCCGGCGCGCAGGCCAGAATGCGGCGGGTCAGCTTCAGGCCGTCCGAGCCTGACGCCAGGCCCAGCTCCGGCTCGTGACGATATTCGTTCGGCAGATCGGACATGTCTTCTGCATCGACGTACGGCGGGTTAGTGACGATCAGATCGTACTGCAGCGTCGGCAGGTCGCGGAACAGGTCAGAGCGGATTGGCGTGACGTGATGGATCAGGCCGTGCTCTTCGATGTTGTGTTCGGTCACGGCCAGCGCGTCGGTGGAGATATCGACGGCGTCCACTTCCGCTTCAGGGAAAGCGTAGGCGCAGGCAATGGCGATGCAGCCGCTGCCGGTGCACATATCGAGAATGTGCTGCGGCTGATGGTTAATCAGGCCTTCAAAGTGGTTGTTGATCAGCTCACCAATCGGCGAGCGCGGTACCAGCACGCGTTCATCGACGTAAAACTCGTGGCCGCAGAACCAGGCTTTGTTGGTCAGGTAAGCCACCGGAATGCGCTCGTTTACGCGACGGATCACGCGCTCAACGATGCGATGTTTTTCGCTGGAGGTCAGGCGCGCGGTGCGCATGTCTTCCGGAATGTCCAGCGGCAGGTAAAGAGACGGCAGCACCAGCTGAACGGCCTCGTCCCACGGGTTATCGGTACCGTGACCGTACCAGATATTAGCGGCGCTGAAGCGGCTAACCGACCAGCGCAACATGTCCTGTATGGTATGCAGCTCGTTTACTGCTTCATCGACAAATATTTTATCCACTCTTTCCTCCAGGGCATGCTCGCATAATTTTCGGCGGCTAGTTTGCCATGAAGACGGCGATAAATCAGCAATGACGCGTACCGCTTGAGGTTAAAAAATGCGTTTAGTCGGGTACACTATCGGAAATACGAGATGAGAATGACGAATGAAAAAGAAAACATCGCTCAGCGAGGAGGATCAGGCTCTCTTCCGCCAGCTGATGACCGGGACGCGTAAAATCGCGCAGGACACGATTGTCCACCGTCCGCAGCGTAAAAAAATCAGCGAAGTTCCGGTCAAACGGCTGCTCCAGGAGCAGGCGGATAACAGCCACTATTTTTCAGATGAATTTCAGCCGCTGCTCAATACGCAAGGGGCTGTGAAGTACGTGCGCGAAGACGTCAGCCATTTTGAGCTGAAAAAGTTACGACGCGGAGATTATTCGCCGGAGCTGTTTCTCGATCTGCACGGCTTAACCCAGATGCAGGCGAAACAGGAGCTGGGGGCGTTGATTGCCGCCTGTCGCCGCGAACATGTTTTTTGCGCCTGCGTGATGCACGGCCACGGTAAACACATTCTGAAGCAACAGACGCCGCTGTGGCTGGCTCAGCACCCGCACGTAATGGCGTTTCATCAGGCACCGAAAGAGTACGGCGGCGATGCCGCATTGCTGGTGTTGATTGAAGTTGAGGAGTGGCAGCCGCCAGAGTTGCCATGACAGAAGGGCGGGAAACACGTAGTACCCCGCCCTGTCACACGTCACGTCAGATGGCTTTTGCCATCTTCAGGTTGCACGGGCTCATTTGCCAGTTGAAGACCCCTTTGCCGGTTTCGTCGAGAGTGACGTTGGCAATGGCGGAAGTGGTGAACATTGGCGGCGTTTCGCCCGGGCACAGCTCAGATACCAGATAGCCGACCAGCGGCAGGTGGGAAATGACCAGTGCGGAAGCGACACCTTCATTGCACAGCGCCTGAAGGTAAGCGCTGACAAGACCGACATCGCCGCATGGCGTCAGCTCAGGGAGAACGTCCACGCTGGATGGCAGGTTCATACACTCCCCTACCACGTCCAGCGTCTGTTCTGCACGCAGGAACGGACTCACCAGAACACGTTCAATGTCCACTTTTTGACCTTTAAGCCACGTCGCCATTTGACGGGATTCGTCACAGCCACAGACGGTTAAAGGACGTACTGAGTCACTGGCGGCATCGAGTGCCGCGTCGCCGTGACGCATGATAAAAACTTGCATATTGCACCGCTTTTGTTAACCAGAATCACCGGCGTTAACTACCCGCGATTAATGCTCTGAGGTAGAAAACCCGATGGCCGGGCATTGTGCCTGATCCATTCGGTGAATGAAACGCTGTTTTTTACCTCAATGGCGTAAGTATAGTCAATCTCTGTTTACAAAATCGCCAGAACAGGTTCATTCACCTCAGGATTTACCCTTCTTTGACTTCAGTTTACGAAATCAGTTTCCCTTGCAGGCCAGAATGTCTGGCCCCGCTCCGCCATCTGCAATAATTCGTCACACGGTGTAAACCGCGGACCGTATTGCGAGGCCAGACGTTGCAAAATGACAACCACTTCACCCGCACCGAGCGTATCCATGTAACGGAACGGGCCGCCAAGGAACGGCGGGAAACCAATACCAAATACCGCGCCGATGTCGCCATCGCGTGCGCTCTTGATCACCTGTTCACCAAAGCAGCGCGCCGCTTCATTGAGCATCATCATGACGCAACGTTCTGCGCACTGAACGGCAGACAGTCTTCCCTGACCGGTGGCCGAAATAAGCCCATAAACCGAAGGGTCGACCTGTTTCTTGCTTTTACGCCCTTTCGCGCCGTAAAGATAGAAACCGCGTTCATTTTTTCTGCCTTTGCGATCGTCCTTCAAAATTGCAGAAACAATGTTTGCAGGCGGGGTAAAACGATCGCCATAAGCCGCTTCCAGCACAGGTATAATTTTAGTGCCGGTGTCTATTCCCACCTCATCCAAAAGTTGGATTGGACCGACGGGGAAGCCAAACTTTACGAGCGCCTCGTCGACGTGCTCGATTTTCTCCCCTTCCGTCAGCAGCCGCATCGCTTCGTTGATATAGGGTGCCAGAATACGGTTGACGTAGAAGCCAGCCTTGTCCGCGACCACAATAGGGGTTTTACCCTGTTTTTTCGCCAGCTTCACCACGGTGGCGATGGTCTGCGGGCTGGTCGTGGCGTGCGGGATCACCTCCACCAGCGGCATTTTTTCGACCGGACTGAAAAAGTGCAGACCAATGACCTGCTCCGGACGAGCAGCTTTCGCCGCGATATCGCCAATCGGTAAAGACGAGGTGTTTGAGGCAAAAATAGTGTGCGGCGCGCAGTGCTGCTCCACGTCAGCCACCATCTGCTGCTTAAGCGCCAGGTCTTCAAATACGGCTTCAATCACCAGGTCCCGGTGCGCAAAACCGCTGTAATCCGTCGTGCCGGAGATCGTCGCCAGGGTTTTATCACGTTCGCTTGCCTTGATATGGCGGCGTTTGACCTTCCGATCAAGGTTCTGCCAGCTGTACTGCAGCGCGTGGTTGATGCCCTTTGCGCTGATGTCTTTGATACGCACGGGCAATTTGCCTTTGCTGGCGGTAACAAACGCGATTCCGCCGCCCATGAGCCCACCGCCCAGCACGCCAACGGCGCGCAGCGGAGCAGGCTCTGCCTCGCTGCCCGGATCTTTTTTCACCTCAGTACTGGCGAAGAAGATGCTGCGCAGCGCCTGCGACTGCGGCGTCATCGCCAGTTCGCCAAAGGCTTTGGCTTCAGCGGCATAGCCGCTGCTGCTGCCCTGCGACAACCCGGTTTCCATCACTTCCAGAATGCGCTTTGCCGCCGGGTAGTTGCCTTTGGTTTTTTGCTCGGTTTTTTTGCCTACCATGTTGAACAGGAGCGCGCGCCCCAGTGGCCCTGCCAGCACGCGCTCGCGTACGGGGAGAGGACGTTTTGTCTGACGTCCCTTCAGCGCCAGCTCAACGGCAGCGTCCAGTAAAATGGTGTGCGGAACGACGTCGTCAACCAACCCCACTTTCAGTGCCTGACGGGGGCGTAGCTGCTTGCCGGTTAAGATCATCTCCAGGGCGGTGCTAACCCCAACCAGACGCGGCAAACGCTGTGTTCCACCCGATCCCGGCAGCAGGCCTAACTGCACTTCTGGCAACCCTAAAACGGTTTTCGGATCGTCAGTGCAGATACGGCTGTGACAGGCCAGCGCCAGCTCCAGCCCGCCGCCCAGGCAGGCACCGTGGATCGCGGCAATAACCGGAATCGGCAGAGCATTGATTTCAGCCATCACCTGCTGTCCCTGACGCGCCAGATCTTCAGCTTCCTGCGCGCTTTTCGCTCGGGCGATCATGTTGATATCGGCCCCGGCAATAAAGTTATCCGGCTTAGCCGAGATAAAGACCAGACCACGAATCGCTTTATTTTCGCGGATCTGCTTAAGCATGGCGTGAACCTGAGTGCCGAATTCAGCCTTCAGGGTATTCATCTTTTCATCAGGCACATCAATAGTGATAACCGCGACGTTATCGAGGCGAACCGTCAGATTAAATGCAGATGGCATATCCATTATTCAGCCTCCAGAACCATTGCTGCGCCAAGGCCGCCCGCCGCGCAGGCGGTGACGAGACCAAATCCACCGCCGCGGCGACGGAGTTCGTGTAGTGTCTGGGTGATCATTCGCGCGCCCGTGGCCGCAAACGGATGGCCGTAGGCGATCGACCCACCCAGCACGTTGAATTTGCTCTGATCCACTTCGCCGGTGGCATGGGCGCGGCCCAGCACGTCGCGTGCAAAACGCTCGCTTGCCAGCAGCTGCACGTTTGCCAGGGTTTGCGCGGCAAAGGCTTCGTGCATATCAATCAGGGTTAAATCCGCCAGCGTTAGCCCCGCACGATCCAGCGCCAGCGGCGTGGACCACGCCGGACCTAACAGCATGTCCTGCCAGACATCAATGGCGGTAAAGGCATAGCTGCGCAAATAGCCCAGCGGCGTGATGCCCAGCTCTTTTGCACGCGACTCCGTCATCAGGATCACCGCAGCAGCACCATCGGTCAGCGGCGTACTGTTGGCCGCCGTCACGGTGCCGTGCTTGCGGTCAAACGCCGGGCGCAGTTTGGCGTAATCCGCCAGCGTCGAGGTGCCACGAATATTGTTGTCTTCAGTAAGAGGCTCTCGATAAGGAGGCGTGTAGGCGGTCATGACCTCGTCGGTGAGTTTGCCCTCCGACCAGGCTTTCGCTGCCAGCTGATGCGAGCGATGCGCCAGCGCATCCTGCTGCTCGCGGGTGATGCCGTAGGTTTTTGCCATCTGCTCGGCGGTATCGCCCATTCGCAGGCCAGTCGAATATTCCGCGACGGCAGGTGGCACGGGCAAGAGATCGCGCAGGCGTAAACGCGAGAAGAGTTTGAGCTTCGCACCGGTGGTGCGGGCTTTATTAGCATCCACCAGAATGCGGGCCAGCTTTTTACTGACTCCAATCGGCAGTACGGAGGAAGAATCGGCGCCACCTGCGATCCCGGCGCGAATGGTGCCCGCCATCAGACTTTCCGCCACGTTTGCTACCGCCTGGAAGCTGGTCGCGCACGCGCGGCTGACGCTGTAGGCATCGGTATGAACGTTCATGCCTGTACCGAGAACAATCTCCCGCGCAATGTTAGGGGCTTCAGGCATCTGCACCACCTGGCCGAAGACCAGCTGTTCGATTACCTCAGGCGGAATTTCGCTGCGAGCCAGCATCTCCCCCACTACCATTTTCCCCAGATCGACAGCCGGTATACCGTGAAACGCCGTCGCCTGACGTGCAAACGGCGTACGCAGACCGCTGACAATGGCAATGCGGTCACCTTGTCGGGTGATTAACGGTAATGCCTGACTCATAACCTTCCCCTGTGAAAAATTTTACATGACTATAAAGTGGTCTGACCTGATAACAGTCTTAACCATTTTTTTACATTCAGCCAATCGGGGAAGCTTAAAAATGCGAGGTAAAACACAGAGAAAAAAAAGAAAATGCCCCTGCATGGCAGAGGCAATTGTGCGGTTTGTTGCCGGGTAGCGACGGTGCCTTACCCGGCCTACACGATCGTAGGCCCGTGCAAGCGAAGCGCCACCGGGCAAAAAGGATTAACGCAGACCGAGCTGGAAAATCAGCGTTTCAGCTTCGCAGGCAAACACAAAATCGATATCCAGCTTCACGCCGCCGTCCACTTCTGTGAAGGTAGATTTGATTTCACACGGATCGGACTCCACATCACGCGCGCGCTTGCTCAGCGCGGCCAGCGTTTCTTCGGCTTCGGCGCGGTTGGTGAACACACGGCTGTAAGACGCGGTGCAATCGGTGTTGTCCATGATGGTGCCAACATCCATACAGCAGCAAACCGGGGTTTCATCAGCACTGCATTTACTCATAGCTCAATTTCCTCTGTATTCGCGCAGCGCGCGAGATAAACACGATGCTGATATTTTACGCCCCAGCGCTGGCTCTCTCCAGCCGTTAATGGCGCAAAATCGGATAAGTGACCGATATCACACTAAAAAATGATCTAAAACAAAAACCACACTTTTGGGTGAGCCGCGATGGTCACAATTTTGCCAACCAGATCTCGTTTCAAGAAACATGTTTGAAAATATTAATAAACAAACTTGCAACATTCAGGCTGGTCGGACCTATACTCTGGCCACTGGTCTGATTTGTCTGTCATACCTCAGACCCTACACTTCGCGCTCCTGTTACGGTATGTAACAATTATTGAATAAAAATAACTCAATGAGGTTATGGTCATGAGCCAGAAAACCCTGTTCAACAAGACTGCGCTGGCAGTCGCAGTGGCAATCGTCTCTACTTCCGCCTGGTCAGCGGGCTTTCAGCTAAACGAATTTTCTTCCTCTGGCCTTGGCCGCGCGTATTCAGGGGAAGGTGCAATCGCTGATGATGCTGGTAACGCAAGCCGTAACCCTGCATTAATCATGATGTTCGATCGCCCGACCTTCTCTGCTGGTGCGGTGTATATCGATCCTGATGTCAACATTTCCGGCACGTCACCTTCTGGTGCGAGCCTGAAAGCAGATAACATTGCGCCAACGGCGTGGGTACCTAACCTGCACTTCGTTGCACCAATCAATGAACAATTTGGCTGGGGCGCATCCGTCACGTCTAACTATGGCCTTGCTACCGAGTTCAATAACAACTACCCGGCAGGCGAATACGGCGGTAAAACAGACCTGACAACGCTAAACCTGAACCTGAGCGGTGCTTATCGTCTGAACGACAGCTGGAGCTTCGGTCTGGGCTTTGATGCCGTCTACGCCGATGCAAAAATTGAGCGTTACGCCGGTGAACAAACGGCTCGCCTGCCGAAAAACAGCAACAAAATTGCCAGCCTGAAGGGCGATGAGTGGGGCTATGGCTGGAACGCCGGTATTCTGTACGAGCTGGACAAAAACAACCGCTGGGGCCTGACCTATCGTTCCGAAGTAAAAATTGACTTCGACGGTGATTACAAGAGCGGCATCCTGACGCCGGTCAATAGCCTGGTCCCTGGTGCGGGTACCACTATCCCGTGGGGGACTTCCGGTCAAACTGTCCCTGGCTCACTGTCACTGCATCTGCCAGAAATGTGGGAAGTCTCCGGTTACAACCGCGTAGCGCCACAGTGGGCTATTCACTATAGCCTGGCCTATACCAGCTGGAGCCAGTTCCAGGAGCTGAAAGCGACCGGCACCAACGGTCAAACGCTGTTCTATAAGGACGAGAGCTTCCACGACGCCTATCGCATTGCGTTGGGTACCACCTATTATATGGATGATAACTGGACATTCCGTACCGGTATCGCATTCGATGACAGCCCGGTACCGGCTGATAAGCGCTCCATTTCCATTCCGGATCAGGACCGCTTCTGGGTGAGTGCTGGTGCAACCTACGCGTTCAACGAGAATGCTTCTGTCGATGCGGGCGTATCTTATATGCATGGCCAGAAAGTGACCTTCAAGGAAGGCCCGTACGAATTTACCTCTGAAGGTAAAGCCTGGCTGTTCGGTACTAACTTCAACTACGCGTTCTAATCGCGCAGGGATCAAAAAAGGTGAGCGTTGCTCACCTTTTTTATTTATTCCGAATCAATATCTTTGAGTTCGTTTTCAATAGCCTTCGCGTTTGGATTATCTTCCGGCTTCAGCTTGCCGCCGTTGGCGATAAAGTCATGATTCTGGAAGTACGCTTCACGCACCATAATGTACGGATCGGACGACTGGCGCAGCAAACCGTCTGAATCAAGCAGTTGCGCACGGGTTTCAATCCCTTCCACCGTCCATTTACCCACCGACAGCGGCCAGGTCAGCCACGACAGAACCGGATACAGCGTATCGACCATATCGCCGCCATCATCACGCACGGTGAAGCTGCCATAGAACGGCAGATGGACGTAAGGACCGTAACCGACACCATAATGCCCCAGCGTACTGCCGAAACGGTGCGGCTGTTCACGCTGCAGTTTCGGGTTTGCCATACCTGCAACATCGATAAAACCACCCATACCCAGCAGGGAGTTCAGGAAGAAGCGCGTAAAGTGCACCATCCCCTGATACGGATCGCCCTGCAGGAAATAGTTGACCATCACCGCAGGCTCTTCGAGGTTGCTGGTAAAATTGCTTAACCCGTTACGCGCGGGCTGTGGAACGTAATCGCGCCATGCTACTGCCACCGGGCGAACCACATACGGGTCCAGCACGTTGTAGTTGAAGCTATACATAGAGCGGTTAAATCCTTCGAGAGGATCGGAGCGTCCCGTTTGCTCCCCGGAGCTGGCGCAGCCCACAAGCATCGTCGCGCCCAGCGCAAGCGCCGACAGCCGAAGTTTCATAAATATCTCCCTGTTCAGTATGGCTATCGTTGATTGCCATCCGTAACGGAGCATCTGGCGCTCCGTCTGAAAACGTGCAAGTGATTGTAACAGCACGTTTACCGATGTCTATGAGTACAGTTACGGGCAGTAATCACCGTGACTCTGATCTCAGCATAGCCTGACTTTTGGAATTCGTTTCGCTGGCAATTTTATAATGTCTTTGAACAAGATGTATCACCTTTGTTGTCATTCCCGCCAATTTAAGAGCATCCCCACAGGCATCCCGATAAAAGCCGCTACGCTTAAAAGAAAGATCAACCTCCGGGAGCAGATATGAAAGAAGTGGGTGAAGACAAAATTGGCGAAAGTAATGAGGAACATGAAATTGAAAGCGAGGAGAAAGCGCGCGGGGAGGAGATAGAGATTGATGAGGATCGCCTCCCCTCCCGCGCGATGGCAATTCACGAACATATACGCCAGGACGGGGAAAAGGAGATGGAGCGCGATGCTATGGCCCTCTTCTGGTCAGCTATCGCGGCTGGACTGTCAATGGGCGCCTCGCTGCTTGCTAAAGGGATATTTCATGTGCAGCTGGAGGGCGTGCCCGGCGGATTTTTACTGGAGAACCTCGGCTACACCTTCGGCTTTATTATCGTCATCATGGCCCGCCAGCAGCTATTTACTGAGAACACGGTGACCGCCGTACTGCCGGTGATGCAAAACCCTACCCTCGGCAATTTTGGTTTATTGATGAGGCTCTGGAGCGTGGTTCTGCTGGGAAATATCATCGGCACGGGCATCGCGGCCTGGGCATTTGAATATATGCCGATATTTGATGAACCCACCCGGGACGCATTTGTGAAGATCGGTATGGATGTGATGAAAAACACGCCGGTCGAAATGTTTTCAAATGCCATCATCTCTGGGTGGATTATCGCCACAATGGTGTGGATGTTCCCTTCTGCCGGTAGCGCTAAAATCGTGGTGATCATACTGATGACCTGGCTAATTGCGCTGGCGGATACCACGCATATCGTGGTCGGTACCGTTGAGATACTTTACCTGGTCTTTAATGGCACGCTTCACTGGAGCGATTTTTTCTGGCCGTTCGCCATTCCGACGCTGGCGGGGAATATCTGCGGCGGAACGTTTATCTTCGCGCTGTTAAGCCATGCCCAAATCCGTAACGACATGTCGAATAAACGCAAAGCCGAGCTTAAGGCGCAGGCAGAAAAGGATAACGCAGCAAAAAAATCAACCTGAATGGTGACTCTTTGAGCAGTCAGGCGGCAACGCGCTTAACGCAAAGTGTAAATAACGCTATACTCGTGCCGCCTCGTCCCCTTAGTTAAATGGATATAACGAGCCCCTCCTAAGGGCTAGTTGCAGGTTCGATTCCTGCAGGGGACACTTTTATCTTCCTCTGTTTTTAACCCAAATTAGTCTGTTCGCTGCAAAAACTCATTGAGCAGAAGCATCCTGCTTTATTTGAGCATAACGCGTTGCCAGTTGCTTTAGGTGAAGCTCAAGTTGGGTCTTTTCTGCTTCAGGGAGCGCACTTCCTGCAGGATACTGCGACAGGCGCCTGAGCTGCTCTTCAGCGGGTATCGCATGGTTAAATGACTGTATAGTCGAAAAAACCACGGATTTAAGCTCACTCACGGTTATATATTTTCCTTTTTGCTCATCAAGACTACTCAGCCGATCACTCAGTTGCTGAAGCGTCATCATCCCCTGATACCAGCTGTTCATTGCGTCTACAGGCAACGCCGTCGCGTTAAACTTTTTTTGCCACTGTATTATCAGCGCGTTAGCCTCTTCGGGCCGTAATGTCTGGAGCTGCTTTAACAGCTGTAGGCTGTAGGAAATATTCCAGTCAGGAGACAGTTTATCCAGCCGTGTAAGCTGCTGCTGCGTATCTGAGATAAACGTAGACGGTAACGTTCCTCGCTGCGTTAACGCGTCTTGCTGAACAGGTGTAAGCACTTCAGGTAACGGCGCCAGCGAGGCAATGGCCTGAGTCGTTAAGGGATCGGGTCTGGACAGAAAGCCCCCTCCCCACGCTACGGCGACGCAGACCACCAGCGCAGAACACATCCCGGCGACAAAGGGCTTCCACTGCCCGGCAATCCGGGAGGGCATCACAGGTTCCTCACCGTTCGGCTCATTTTTCTGCTGGACAACATATACCCTTTTCACCGCCTGGATCGGTTCATCCTTTTCCAAAGGCGCTTCCCTGTCGGGCTTCATCTCATGCGAATCTGTCATTCCATGATTTTTTTCCAGTCTTGCCGCATTAGAATGTATCACCGTTCGTAATGTCTCGAACTGGCTGAGGTGTTTAAGCTCAAGGGTCTGGAGCACCGCCCCCAGCCTGGCAAGCAACGCTTCAGCGTTATATAGTTCACTCAGATTGCTGTCATCCAAAGTGAGCATACGCATGAGTTGCTGCAGGCGCTGGCTCAGGCTGCTAAGGATTTCCATTCGCACGTGTTGCGAATGCGGCCAGAAAACCTCCCACTGGTGGCTAATCAGAGCCTCCAGGATCGCCAGCCCCTCATTCAGGCCAGCGACTCCAGACTGCTGCGTACGGGCGAGGGTGTACCAGGCTGCAGTCTGCAACTCAACACCGTTTTGCTCGAATAATGAAAGGCAGCGTTTTTCAACGTATACCCAGTTCACGTCCGGTCGAGCGGGATGGCTTAATTTACTCAGTTCATCGCGAAGGGCGGCATAATCCGGAAGCGTGCGCGGGTCGCCGCCGGTTTTTAACGTTATATCTATAGTCATTCTGGAGGGCCTGCATATTCGTGTCAGTTGATTTCGTCAGTTGATGAAATAATGTTATCGCTATGGCAACAGCGCTAAAATCAGACCGAAAAAAATACCTTCATCAAATAATTGTCCTGACCGGGATGGTGTATCTGGGGGAGTGAAGATCCAGTCACTTCCCCCCCCTACCCGCATAAAGAGCCGCCCTTGAGAAATAACATTTTCCCCGGCACAGAAAGTCACCTCGACACAACCGGCGACGCCCTGTCCATACAGAAAGATCGGCATAAACTTTACCGCCCGACTGTCATAACGAAGAACAATACCGGAAATCTCAAAAGCCCCTCCCTCCACCAGCAGGTCCGAAACGGAAGCAGAGACAGTGCTCACATTCAGTCCGGTACCTGTGAGCCACTCATCCATCTGCTGCTGAAGTTGCTCCATTCGCAGGCGAAACGCTGCAATATCTGCCTGAGTTTTACTGACTGGAGGAACGGGTGAAGGTTGACTGGCCTGCAGTTTTTTTATGAATTGTGATTTTACTGACATAGTGTTTCCTGGCCTTAAATACGGGCTGTGGTATCGAGGTACTGCTGTTGCCTGAGGTGCCTCAACAGAACCCGTCCTTCGGGCATAAACTCAGTGCCATAGCGCACCAGGCCAATCCCCTTGAGTTCAGCGTCAATGGCATAGCGCAGTTCGCATGGAACTTTTTGGTCCAGCAGAACAACATCTATCTTCTTCAGTCGAGGTTCATATTTGAGCAAGACAGTCGACAGCGTGCTCATAAGTTCATGGGCCGTCCCTGGCATACCCTGAAGGATTTTCGTCATATCGGGCAAGCCGAAGTCAGGGAGATGCGCGAGCGTGCCGGCGCGACAGTTGAGAACGCGCTGCATATTATCCAACACTGAGAGGATGACCTGATTTTCTTCACTCACCTGGTTGAGGTTGAGGCCACCGGAAAAATTTCCGGTTAGCATTTCATACAGTGAAGGCGTGTTATGTCCGTGGGGCATCAGTTGTCCTTAAGCGGTTGCAGCGTCAGATGATTCTCGCCAGCTTCCAGAGTACGCGGTTTATCCGGATCCAGGTCGCTGCGTTTAATAACCTGCTTCCAGGTGCTGTTGACCTCATCCGGATGGCGGAACAGCCCCACCACAGCCACAAACTGCGCAGCTTCTTCCATCGGCATATCAAGGCTTGCATCACCGCCTGGTTTTACCACGACATCACGGCTCGCTAGCATATCGTCTTTCAGAATGCTGCTATCATCCTGAAGCAGTTGCATATAAACCGTCTTATCAAAGATTTTTCGATCTTTAAGCTGGTAAACCCGCACCACGACTGGTTCAGAAAGCGGATTACTTTCTCGGGCATCAATGTTCAGCGCCTCACGTGCAGTGAAATCCAGATGCAGTATTTTAATCTTTTTATAGAACACAGAATTAAACGCCGATTTGGTGCCGTCGGTGACGCTCTGCGCCACGCCGCAGCCTGTCAGGCTAATCGCCATAAAAGGTATAAGCCAGCGCATGGTCTTAATTAAACTTGTAGGTAACACGTCGATTTCCTTGTTGCGGTTTCGCAGGCTCCAGCCCGCGGTAATCACCCAGTTCTGTCGTAAAGGTATCGGGTATTTCATCCGAAAGAGTATCACCCTCTACTCCCAGCACACCGTTCATTCCCAGCCAGAAAGGGCTTTCGCCCAGCGGTGGAACGGCCAGCAGCCGGACTGAAGTGGTCAATGTAATTCTGGCCTTGAACCGCCAGCCCAGGTACACCCGGAGCATGACCAGGAAATCCTGATACAGCTGGCCGTCCGGCTTCCAGCCCTGCGCCTCCTGTTCGTTTTCCGTCGCGAGCGCAACCAGCAGCTGGCTGCTGGCATCCATCGCTTCATCGCCAAGTGGGGTGTTGCCATCCAGAAGAAAATCGTCATCACCGTAAAAACCCAGTGGCTGACTGACCTCCACCGGTCGAAGGCAGTATGGACTGACCTTCACGAGAGTATCCGGGGCCAGCATTGTCACCAGGGCCTGCATCCCCTCCTGGGTTTTGCCCGGCTGCTGCAGAACCCCGAGTAGCGCCAGAAAGCGGGACACCGGGGTGGCAATGTGGTTTGCGGTTCCCGGTATGCCCAGCCCTACCAGCCCCAGCAGCGACTGCGAAATGCTGTCTGTTCCTCCCGGCTCAAACGTTGCGGGATAGGAGTATTTGCGCCAGATGCGGTAAAACTGCGTCAGGATGCGATGGCTGAAGATATCCAGAAAACCCTGCAGCGCTTCATACCCTTCACGACGCTGAGTGATATCATCGAGATAGGCCGTCGGCAGAGGTGAGTCGACACCGTACATCCCCATAAAGGTCGTGCGAATGAGCGGTGGTCTGCTGTCATCATCCTCGGCATACTCGACAGCCTTTAGCTCACTGGATGGGAATCCCATCCCCGAGTGCGGTGCAAAACGTACCGGGTCATCTGCGGGATGGCTGGTCGAGCCCATCAACGGCTTACCTGGATTGCGCTTCTCCAGCAGTTGACAGAAACGGTAAAAGTTAATGCGGTGAAGATCCGCCTCCAGCAGTGGGCTCAGCCGGGAATACGGCGGTTGTGCTTCTCTTGCCATTCCAGACGTTCTCCAGTCGGTTGCAGAATGATAATCAGGCGGTTAAACAGATAGATATCGGTGTAGAGCGCGAAGAAGCGGCTTAGCATCTCACCGAAGAGACAGATGTCGCCACGCCCGGCAAAGCCGTAGCTGTCCAGCGTCACCTCAATCTGCACCCCGCGCACCAGGTACCCCTGCTCAAAGCGTTCCGTTTCACTGTGCTTCACGTCGATAATCGCCTCCAGACGACGGCGGTTCATCTCGCTGTCAGTCCACTCGTACAGCGCCAGCGTGCCGCGCAGCACGTCGGCATTGTCCATCATCGACAGGAAGCCGCTGCCAAGATGACTCAGCACACGCCAGTGAAAGCGATCCTGCGCCGGGGGATAACAGGGCAGCGTCGGCGCACACAGGTTACGCACGGCAATACTGGCTGAAGTCGTTTTCATCACTGTATCGAGCACGGTGCTCTGCAGCGCTCGCCGCGGGAGCTGGCCGTTTGTGCCCGTGAGCGTCAGGGACAGGCTTTCATCTTCTGGTACCGTGTGGTTATCAAACGCTTCGCCGCCCAGAATAAGCCAGGTGTTGTACAGGCCTGACGGGCCGCGCCGCACACGAGTGTGATAATAATATTCCGGGGCTTCATGACGCATCATGCCGCCTTTGTGACGGAAGCTCGAGAATGGCACGTAGGTATGCTGGCTGGATGACATCACCGAGTCCACAGAGTAAATCTCAGTATGGCCGTCCTGCACCCGCATCGGTCGCAGCATGTATTCAGTCTGCAGGGAGTTGAGCGTCAGCGGGTCAGATTCCAGCGGGAACAGGTTGATCACCGGCACACAGTTCAGGCGCAGATGCTTTTCGGTAAAGCTGAAATCATGTTCCCAGCGTTCTGCCAGCACCACGTCGATTTCAAACCAGGGGAGTTCAGCCGGAAAGACTACGGTCTCCAGCCCACGCAGGCCGGTAAACATGAATTTCTCACGGAAGGTGAAGTACTCCAGCAGCAGCTGATAGCCGCTAAAACTACTGCTCCCCTTCGGCCAAAGGTCGTCATCATCGTCAAATCCCAGCACGGCGAAATAGCCGTCAAGCGGTCTTCTGTCTATATCACCCGGCATCCGCAACCACAGGCGCGCCGTGTTCATGGTAAAGGCTTCATGCATGGCGCAGGCTAGTGGTGCGTCTGCGTTGAAGTAGAACGGGAGCTGGCTGAGATCGATACGGCTCCAGTCGGCGAGATGGCTGCAGTTAAACCGCAGGCTAATAACCGAACGCCCGTCAGGGTCAGTCGACAGGCGGACGTGCTCAAGCGACAACGGCTGGAGAGTAATCTCTTTGGTTGTGGTATACCGACAGCGCGTGCCCTTCTCACCGATCGGCCTTGAGTTCACCTCAAAACCTTTGACGATGCGCATCTGCTCTTTCATCTCACGCCACTAAGGGGTGAACTCCACCACCGACATCGACGGTATGGTGCGCAGGTAATGCGGCCAGAGCAGGCTGACCAGCCCTTCTGTCAGTTCAGGCAGGTCGTCATCAAGCTTTTCACGCAATCGCCCCATCAGGAAGGCAAAGCCCTCAAAAAGGCGTTCCACGTACGGGTCGCGCGCGCCAGCTTTATCGAGGTTGAGCATTGCTGCCTGCTCGGGGTGAGCGCGGGCAAATTCTTCGCCGGCTTCCAGCAAGTAGCGCATTTCAGCGTCGTAGTAACGCAGGGTTAAGTCGTCCATAGATAACCAATATGATTGAATGTTTAACAGTGTTAGGAATAAAGGGAAGCCATGACAGCCTGCAACTTATTGATATAATATCGACTAATATTTCTTGCTTACTCGCTTAAACACCATAAGAGAGATAATATAAATAACAACAAAAGCAATATTCGAAGAACCATAAAACAGCCAAACCATGGAGTAGGTTTCGTCAACCAAATAATCCAAACTTGTTCCAATTAACACGGTTTCAAAAGTGTATTTGATATCCATGAGTGAAAGGGAAAGAATTGTTGTACTGACCAGTAAAAACAAAACTACAGGCACAAAAGCTAGCAGTAGACGCTTAATCATTCTCAATTCCCTGGGATTGGCTGAATGTTGTTGGGGCATAACCGCTCGAGCCTTTTCCTGTGAGCCCACTTCCTTTGCCTATTGCCCCGGCAGTTTCATTACCGCTGCCTGCACCTTCAATTTCCTTATAATCTGAAGCGTTATGATAGTTGCCCTTAAATTCGTCAGTCATTCTAATTATTCGCATATCAGCTGGATTTACAGCTAAATCCAGCTGATAAGCATTCAAAGACGATGGAATCGCAAAGTCTTCACTGTAACCCAAAGAGTATAGCAGTCTCACGTCAAATATTCCTGTACCTGCTTTTTTAAGTCCCGTTACTGACGTTGTAGTACAGTTGTTCACTGCCAGGTTATATCTATCAATAACGCGTCCATCTTCTTTTATTTCCGCACTAGTATTTTTTCCATCAGGGTGAACGCTGCTGGATGCCCATAAAGCATTAAATATTGATAGCGTGTTGGATTCATCGACGTCCAGTATTTTAAAAACTGACGCCCTCATCCGATAAAGTTCTTTTATGTAAAACCCTACCGCTCTTTCGCCGGAATATTTAATCAACACGCCTTCACCTACAGGACTAAATCCTTCCTGATCATATCTTCCATAGGTGAACACATGGATCATATTATTAATGTGTATTGAAACGAAAACATGTCCTGCACCTTGGGTTTCTGTCCAGAGGAAAACGCCATCACTTAGTTCATTCGGTTCTGCAATACACACTCCCGCAAGGTCATTTTGACCAGACTGGCTACTATCATTGCCAGGAGCAAACATCGTATCAGCCCGTGAGCCAGCCAGAAACGATGTCTTTCCAGCGCCTCCTGCAGTTGAAATTGCACCAGCCGAACTCTTCTCGTACGTATCATCCATCATCGACGGAATAAACTTTGCCTTACAGGGGCATGAACTGTAGCTGTCGAGAGTCCCGGCCATTCGTCTGCCGTGAATGATATCGTTATCGATGCCACCGGCTACCTTGTAAATTCCTACAAATTTACCGCAGGTCACGCCGTCCTGTTCCCGGGCAACAGGTTTACCAAACAGAGTGTGATCTTCTGCGCCCGTGATAATTCTCCCGCCGCAGGTTGTTTTGTCACCCTGCACCAGATAAAAGCCTTTTACTGGCATATGTTTTCCTTTTCGCTGAATTCAGTCCTGGTTACCCGCAAAGCACCGCACTGCCTGCCGGGTCAAGCGCAATCAGACCGGCCAGAAGCTGATCCATCTCGGGCTGAAGCCGAGATTTATCGGTTTCGCTGCGGGTGGCTTTCATGCGCAGCAGTCTGAGACGGCGCGATTTGACTTCAAATAGCAGCGCTGGGGTCCACTGCGTGAGGGTGATGGACTGTGCAGCGCCATCGAGTTCCCCCAGCAGATGCAGGGCCAGTTCATTTTTGCCCTTCTGCTCCGCCACGCGGGCCATTAGCAAGCGCAGCAGCCATTTGTCTTTCGTGGAGTCGTTGCCCGGGAGAGTCTGCAGCCAGTGAAGTGTGGCATCCAGGCCATCCGTGTCCGCCTTCTCAAGCGCTTCCTGCTCGAGGGTCAGAATATCGTTGTCCGTCTCACTGGCAGTACTGACTCGCTCATCACGCCAGCCGGACATATCGTCCAGCACGCTCTGATTTATCCAGTTCAGCGTGACCTCATCAGCAAACGGCGTACCGTCATTAAAGGCCAACGTTTCAAGCCCGGTGAGGCGGCGTAGCAATCCTTTCAGGTCAGCGGCGATGATATCAGCCAGTACATCCTGCCCCAATTTCATCAGGGCCTGGTGGATATACCACTGCAAATCCAGCCAGAGGTGGTTGGCGCCACGGGAGAAAGTGCTGTCCGCGTGCTCCAGTATCTCCAGCCAGCTCTGCTGCAGGTACAGACGTTTGAGCATGGTCCGCTGGTCAGCCCGCGGTGGTTCGATGCGCGTTTTCCCTTCTGCATCAGGAGCCGGGATAGCGCTCAGCGTGTCATGACGCAGGCTTTTCATCAGCCGGTGTGCGGCAAGCCATCCATCGGGCTGCTCACGCAGATAACCCGTCAGGGTCCGGGCCTGGGCCAGTAAATCCTGACCGGACGTAATGCGGCTCAGGACGGGCGCATCAGGTTCTGTCACGTGCGATAAGATCTGTGGCTGAGACGAGTCACTGGCGTTCTGAGGAACCAAAGCATCTACGCCACCAGCCTTCATCAGGCGGGATTCCAGCGCGCTGAACAGCGCATTCAGTTCTGGCCGTGACGTTTCCGGCTCTGTCTCCAGACTGTCGCGGATGAGCAACAGCGCACCGGCAGTGCGCTGAGCATCGCTGCGCACTACTTCCGGCCAGAGGGAGAGGCTGTCGAGCAGACGAGAGCCTGCGAGCCACTCCAGCGCCGGTTTACGGCTTCGCTCCCGCTGCGGATGAAGCTGCACTCCGTAGCGCTGCAGCAATCCTGCCAGCAGTTCAAGCCCTTCGGCAAAGCCGATTTCCCCGTCCTGGTGCAGACGCGCCCAGCAGTAATAGGTGGCAATCCGGATATCTTTGGCGGTGGTGGTCAACAATTTTTCGGCAAGCGTACAAATCAGCCCGGTATCGATGCCGGAGAGTTTATTGACCTCCTCCCGGATACGCTGGAAATCATCGTCATATCCCGGATCTTCTCCGACCGGACAGGTGTCATTTACCGGAGCAAGCCAGGGCAGCCAGTTTTCCGTCCATACCTGCGCCTGTTGCCGCAGCTGAGTTTCGTCAGCCTGACAGGCGACAACCAGATCCTGTAGCGTGCTCATTCTTCACTCCCGTCCATGTCACTGTTTTCATCACTGGTCATCAGCGCCTGAGCAGTGGCCGCGCTGTCGATACTGAATATTTGATCCGGCAGCGTGAAACCACGCAGATCCAACAGCGCCAGCGGACCTTTTCCGAGTTGTGAGCGCAGCACCCACTGCAGCGTTCGACCATCCGGTGTGGTAAAGCTCATCATCCACTGGCTGCGGTCAAGCTGCTGACGCTTGCTCAAGTCCAGCCAGCGAATAAAGCCCCAGGTTCCGCTGTAATCCCCGAACAAACGTGCACCGGTGTTGACCGTGGTCCATGTCAACATCGTCCCTGGCTTGTAAGTCTCTCCCGGCCAGCGGAAGCTTTGCCAGTCGGCCATCTGGTTGAAGTAGTGCAGCGTTTGTCCATCAATGGTTAGCTGCGTCTCCACCACCTGTGGCACAGGACGCGCCTGCAGCTCAAAGCTGATGCTCTGGCTGCCATCGGTGAACAGAATGTCTGACAGCTGGCTCAGTTGGTTAATGGCCCGCAGGAAGGCCGGGTTAAAGTTCAGTCCCTGGCTGTTAACTTTATCCGGTACCCACTGGCTACCCTCTTTGTGCAGTACACCGTTGAGCTCTGTCGACAAGAAGCGCTCTATACGTCCGCTGTCCTTACGCATAAATTCAGCCAGCATCGGTAAAGAGGCATCACTTTTGCTGGCGGCAAACGGGAAACGACCGTCAAACGCAGTTTGCCAGTTAGCGACAACCGAGCGGCTCCATTTGTCATTCAGACTGGCTGCCGACGGCTGAAGCACGGTCTCCCAGGCCTGGGTCAGCGGCTGCACAAACATTGTGCTGCCAAATCCGCTCCACTCCTCGCCAAGACTTGCCGAGATCAGACTGCCATATTGCTGGGTGTCAGTGAGGTCCACGCTTTTTCCCTGGAAAACGGTCTGCGCCAGAGTCTGCATCATTGCCTGCGGATCAGAAGCGCTGGCCACCTGCTGCAGTCGCAGACGCACGCGGGTGATACGGGTCAGATACGTCTGCAGACTCAGGGAGTTGTCCGCCGACATGACGTTACTGCCTTTGTTTTTACCCAGAAGCTGCAGCAACGGGCCAAAGGTTTCGTCCAGCGGACCCTGCGTCCCTGACGCAGACTGGTCAATGGCAGGTTTATCTTTCCCACCTACGAAATCTTTAGCTGATTTGATGATGGAGTCCGAAAGACCCTCGCTTTGCTGGCCTGTCTGTCCCTGCCAGGCGAGGGTATTCATCAGGGCAATCAGTGGTGACTGGCGGACATCGCTCATTAGCGTCAGCTGGTCGGTAACTTCCGCAATATTGTTTGCCGGGTTCCAACGCAGGCTGTTGAGGAAGCTCAGCCAACTCCCCGCAAAATCGGTGAAGTAACGTTGCGTCAAACGTGCTTTCAGGGCTTCCGGCGACAGGTCTGAGGAAATGGCTTTTCGGCTGTCACTCAGCACCCAGTCAATTTCATCGCGGCGCGACGTTGCTGCCTTTTCAATAGCGTGCTGAATACCGCCTTCCCAGGCCTGACGAGTGAACATCCCAGGCACCACGTCATCGGTAGTGAACAGACGACGAGCATCTGTCCCACTTGTCATGTCTTCCAGGGACACGTCAGCAAAGTTACGACGCACGGATTTGAGCATGTTCTCATAAAGCGTGCTTTCAGCGTTACGCCGCCCAATTTGCTGCAACAAGACCTGGCGGCTCTGGCTGACCAACTGCGCATCAGGTGTGATTTTCCACTGTGGCTGTTGAGGCAGTTCGGTGATGTAGAAATCCCACAAGTCCGGCGACAGACTTTGCCACAGACCGGTGGAAATACCTAGTCGTGTCGGCTGCACAATCTTCATGGTTTGTGCGTAGAAGGCGCCATCCACTTTGTCCGGGCGGGCCATCATCAGCCAGGCTTTCAACTGGTCATAACCGTTTTTCGCCAGCTGTGCACGCTGGTCGCTGTTGGGGGCAGAGTTTGCCAGCGCGCTGAGCTTCTGCTTAAGCGCCTCATTTGCCGGGTCACGTATGAGGCGATTGTTCGCTACGCCATACCAGGGCAACAACGCATCAAGAAGTTGTTGGTTATGGTCCAGACCGAAGCGCTGATACCAGGGCGCACCTTCCTGAATACGGTGCTGCACACGGCCGGCGTCATTACGCAGGGCATGTAGAGCCGTGAGCTGGTAATCCGATACGGAAGGATGCTCCACCAGGGCATGAGCCTGCTCGGCAACAGAAACTATCTGCATGCGGTTGACCGCGAACGACAGAAGTACTCCTGCGCCCCAGACACCGATGATGGCCATCAGTATCCAGGCAAGCGTCTGCTCCCACGCCATACCGACACTACGGCCACGTACGTGAGTGCAGTCGTCAACGATCCCCTGCCAGGTTGCCGGCAGGGTCAGGGCATGGCGTTGTGATTCGGGGATATATTTCTCAGGGTCGGCTGTTCCCGCTGACGTACCGGCAGGTCTATTATCCGGCAGGCTGAACATCAGCCCCCTCAGCGGAACGCGTTGCTGAGAGACAGAGAGCCATGGCACCAGTTGCTGAGCCCACCGGGTGACAGCGCCGTCTTTCAGGTGCTGGCCCAGGCGCAGCAGGAAGTCGTGGCGGTTGTTTTCCGCGACCTGACTCATCCCCTGCGCCCGCAGGGCCGGCAGCATCCGCTCCAGTTGGCGGATAACATCGTCTTCTTTTGCGCGTGGTGGAAAGCTTGCGCCTACCGCCTGCTCAGGACGCATACCCTGCGACCAGTGACTACTGCACAGTTGCCACAGCCAGACCGGAGCGGAATAACGCAGCAGTTCGCTGATTTTTTCCAGCCCGCGTAAATCGCTGTCGCTGATTTGTGCGGTCAGCTTAAGCGATTCCGGCAGTACACGGATAATCCCGTCCAGAGGACGTCCGCGACGTAGTTTACGCAGCGCGGTGTATTTTTCGCGGTCAGGCTCCGATGCCAGGCTGCCGCCGTAAATCAGTACGGTGCGGTTGCCTTCAAGCCACTGCTGCTGTTGCAGGCCGGGTACCAGTTGTTCGATTGCAGCCTCATCGCCAGTGATTAACAGCAGACGGGTTTTACCACGCCAGTAAAGACTAATACGGGAGCGGAGATGCGCCCGAATCCTGTCACACATAGCCACCGCAGGGTGAACAGGGGCGTTATCATTTTCCCGCTTCTTTTTCTCATCATCACCACGGGTATCGTCGACAAGCGCATTAAACTCCTTTTTACCGGCATTGAGAGCAGCCCACAGGTGCACAACCAGCATGATAAATGTGCATCCAGAAATACAGCCTCCGCCAATCAGCCAGTAAATTTGCTGCTGATTACCGTCTACCAACCCGGCCATGTCCGGATACTTCCAGACCATAAACGTCATGGCTACAAAGAGTAAAAAGAGAATGAATGTGACAGAAAGATAGCGGCCTTCCGTAGTTTTCGGTGCAAAAGCAAAAGGTAGCTTCACGGATCCATCTCCTGTCGGGAAGCAATCGGGGTAATGAGCGTGCTCCACAGCACATTCTTTGTGGTATCGCCACAGATAATCATCTGTGGTGACTGTGTTTGTTGGGTGATTTCAGTGGCGGCAGCAATTGCCAGCCAGGGGGCTGCGGCTCCGGCATGTCCCATAGACCTGTCGAGTGAAATGACGGAGTCGTCCGCTACAGACTGCGCAGGATGTGCATTCTGACACGTGATCACTTCTGCGTGCTGCGCACCCGTCAGCCCGGCAAGCCATAAATTTTTAACCATATGTCCTTTGAGCGGGACGTTATAGGCGGCCATGTTCATCCCCTCGCACAGTTCACCTGGAGGAGATGCATCTGGCCGGTGCAGTAACGCGAGAGGTTCAAGCGCATCCTGTGTAAGGCGGTTGCCCAGAAGCAGTGCAACAGCGGCTTCTGCAGTATTGTTTGAGTCAACCGGATCAATCTGGAGACCGACTATCAATAACATCACCTCATCTTTAATGCGGTGATCCAGCCAGTGGCTGACTACACCCGGCCCATTGCTGTCCACATACTCAACAGCGCAGGTTATTTCACTTTCCTGCCAAGCTTGCTGCCAAATCTCCCGAACCGCAGGGAATGACAAAGATGACGAGATATCAAGAATGACTGCCAGTGAGGCATTTTTCGGGAACTGACCAACTGGCAGATCAGTAATGAGTCCGGAAAGCAGACGTGAGACAACCAGCTCAAGAGTCACTCCCGGCTCTGTCGTAATACGGCTCATCCTCTTGCCTTTTTCACCTTTCCAGTCCGACTGAGAAATGAGGATGCTGTGATTATTGAGCATTTCAACAGCGACAGAACCTTGTTTATCTTCCTGGTGGGCAGTTATAAATGTCATATTCAGTATCTGAAGCGCACGACGTGCTTTACGGGTCTCACTTAAGATCCAGTGTTCACGACGCCGGTCAAAACTATTCGCTTTACTGTCCTGTAATGACCAGGCCCACATACGAAAACCGAAACTTACAATCCACACAACAACAGGTGTGCCGATAGCAAGCAACCAGAAGTGTCTGGTATCGATGTAGCCTCCGAATATACGCATAAGGATCACGCTAATAACCAACATTCCCACCAGAACTACAAACCAGCGGGATGTTTTTGGTGGAACTGATCGTGGATAACATTGAGGAAGATTTTTCAGTGAGTACGACATTCACACTCTCATACTTCATAATTTATAAATATTAACTAAGGTTAGTTATCATCGAATGAAATACTCTCAAGAAGTTTCAACGCATCTTTAGAGAGTTCTTCATTTTTATTATTAGGGGAATTAATGCCTGAACCACATAGAGCATTATTTTTATGTATCAAGCAGAAATAAATACTCTCACCTAAAGTTCCATCTCTGAGTTTCGCCATACTGTTAACAGCCATAAAACCAGATGCATTTTTACTTTTTACCTGCACAAGGGATAGATGATTGATCTTTCCATTTTTTTACATAAACTGTTTCTGGTGTTAATTTCCATGCCTTATTTTTATAATCATAAACAATTTTATTATTAGCGCTACTAACATTAACTCCTTTAGTGCTAACTTGCTGAGTATCATATCCCCCTTCAAATGCCTCACCAGAATATAAACAATTCCTCTCTGATATTGGCGATTTTTTTCAAAGTACTTATCCTCTGACAATGCTGGGAATTTGTAATCACTGAAATGCACATTGCATGCATCAAAACTGGATGATGAAGAGATATCAGCGTTAGAATCTGAAGTCAATGCTCTGGTTACTGAAACATTTTCAACTTTAGCTTCAGGAGTAGAGGCCATAGCGAAGAAACTAATATTGAGAAAAACTGATATATATAACAATTTCATATGATTTACGCCCTATGCTTATATCCTTCTGGAAATTCCAAAACAAAACGCCCAGAAGCGTTCGGAAGTTTATTTTCAGTTAATATAGCAATGGCAACTCCATAGACACAGCAACTTGAATCGAATTCATTTAATGAGCGAAGCTAAAGCGAACCTATCCTGCTTGGTAAATTAACTGCAGCACTTGTATTCCAAAAGCCAGGACTTCGGTAGTAATACTTAGTTTCTAGATTTGAATTAACAGAAATCCTCTCTAAAACATGCTCCTCATCAGCATATTTAGCCACCTTATTTTTCCCCAATAAAACCCAGCGCTATCTGCAGCTAATGTACCTTGTGAATCACTAACCTCGTTCCTTAGTTCTATAAACTCTGTTGGAAGCATAGGGAAGTGCCGATCTTGCAATGTCGCATTAGATCTATTCGCAGGTGGTTGTGCTGCAATTAATGTATATGCGTCAACCAAATTTTGTTTTAATGGATCTTGAACCACCTTGCCAATATATTTAAAATAATTTGGATAGTTTTCTGGATTAGTTAATTGCACAAAACCGTGTTCGTACCATAGAGCGTACCAGAGGTTACTGCCATTTCCTTCATGAAGGGTACTTAACCAGCCTGTTTCTTGTATTGCATTATCTAAAAAGCAAGAAATCCTAAAGGGAGTATTAATACAGTACTTTCTCATCGAGGGATTTAAATTTGAAATCTGGCTACTTAAAATTGAGCCAGACGTTCCTAAATTCGTATTAATTGCCCCCCAAGCAAACCGATCTCTGCCAGATTGCCGCAGTGCATGGCTAGGTACTATTTGTTTCATTTGACAGAAACTTAACCATCCACAGTTTCTAAAATGTTCAGTGAATGCTTTTGGCTCAAAATGCCACAGTCTTCCACTACTGAATGCTCCGGAATCGAAGCACAACGCTTCTGCATGAGCTTTAAATTTTGCATAATCAGCTTCTGTCATCGGATCATGCTCTTCACTACCCGTTTTCAGCCACGAAAAACGGGTGTCGATCGTACTTTTTTCCCATTCAAACGGGAAATGACAAATTAGCTTCCCGCACTGGTTATCAAACTCACCATCTTCCTGAAGTTTCTTGATAGCGGCTGAATTACACTGGCTGTCGCTGTCACTATCGTCATCGACCAATTGCCAGCCCGTCCAGTGCGGGAAATCAGCGTCACTGAACTTTTTAATACCAGGGTCAGCGAGATTGACTACCCCCTTCCCCCCCGGATAACTGACCGTCATCCATAATGGCGCCTCTGCCGGTACCAGCGTTTTATGCTCCGTATTGATCACCCGGCCAAAACGGAGCAATTCAAATCCGGCACTTGGGCTCTCCTTATAATTCCGCATTGCGGTTTGATAGAGATTATATTCGTAGTCTTCCCCGTCAGCGTCAACCAGGGGGTCGCCCAGCAGGTCATACTTCCCGTCAGTCTGCGTATTTTTCTGCCGCGTTACCATCGTGCAGCTGCCCTGTGTCATGCTGACATACAGAGGCGCACTGCTGGTATACAGCTCAGAAAGCCCGGTGATCGAAGTACTGTTATTTGCGGGTGCCTTATCATAAAACTTCGTTCCGGCCGGAAGATAAAAGTAAATATCGCCGTAAACTGCATCGGTTCGGCCATCTTTCGACACGTCCAGTTCACGGGTCGTTCTGCCCGTCAGCTTGCTGATATTGTTGTCATCACAGAAAATCTGGAAATGGAATTCATTCCTTCCACTGCACGAGCCTGAAAAGCCCAGGGGGGCTTTACGGTATATTTTTTCATCCTGTTTTATTTCTGCCTTCAGAAATTTCATATGCATGCACAGTGAATAAAATACGACCTTCCCGTTATCTCCGCTTCCTGTCTCCGTTTCATGCTTCAGCAACACAAAGCCGTCATCTGTCGGTCCGAGATAATTGAGTGGTTCTGCATCTTTAGACGACGATGGCTCGCGGAACGAAACCACCACGCCATCAGCAATTGCCCGTATTTTTTTCAGGCGGCGTTCCACTATCTGTATGTGTAATGTGAACACCACCATGCCAGGATTGTGCTCCGTTCAACGGGAATCCCTGGTCTGTATTTACCGGCATCATTGCGCCAGTCCAGTCGGCATCAGTCTGGGATGCAGTTCTGTTTCTCAGAAAAGGAGGACTGATAATCATGTTATGACTCCTTGTCAGGAAAAGCTGAAGTTATTAGAAGTCCTCACTAGATTTTATTTGTCACATTCCTCGAAGTATTTCTCATCCACAGATAAATTTCCGAGATCTATTATATTAACTTTACTCGCAGCTAGTTTTGAGCTTAGTTTTTTTGAGAAGCAAAAAAAACCGCCAGAATAAAAATATACTTCTTCAGTTTTATTTGGTGTATCACTCTCCGATTGATATAAAACCTCGGTTACATACCATTTAATCTCTTTGCTACCTTTAATGATTTGCATTCTATCGACGCCAAGGCATGATTCAGAATCTTCGGCATATCCAGTTTTATAATTCCTGTTAGGTATAAGATAGTGATCATTAACTTTGAGCACTACGTTACATCGACTGTATGGCTCGTCTTTACCTGGTAGTCCTTCGCGATTAAAAACAAATGGATATGCGTTCCATTTGCCTAGCTTCTGGAAAATATAATAAGGAGGAAAACCGGTATCTGGTGCATCAATTTGATATACTTTTGATAGACCGTAAGGTTCTCCATCCTTGTAGGTATAGCTTTTAACTGCCGAAGATACATTTAAATCGTTCGCATACGCACCCAATGAAAAAAAATTAAGGACACTAACAAAACCTAACAGTAAAGTTTTATTATTCATAATTAACCGCTATTTCACCTTCACTGTCTGGTGTAATCAATAGTGATTTTTACAGTACTACGACCTTTTTGCTCTTCAACTGTTTATTTGGTATCCATTATTACAGCATAATTTAAATAGTAGAATAAGTATCGTATGGAGGCTTGTATTTAAAATATCCATGCCCAGCCAAAAATCATCACTATGTGGACTTATTCGTCGTGTCACTGAGTCCCCTGATAGAGAGTTTATTCACTTAGTCCCATGTCAACTTTTGTTGGGGAGGAGCATTCCCCCTAACTCATTCAGTGTTTTACTTCCTGAAAATAGCTCTTGGCATTTACTTTCAACAACTGAATTATCTTTATCTGATGGAAATACAACCTTCATTTTTTTTGCTACATCCCAAACACCAGGAAAAGAATTTACAGAACAATCAAGATCATTAGGAGCAACGTACATTCCATTAGTTGATATTTTCCCGATGTAAAAGTCATCAGTTACAGAAAATGTATCATCCGAAATATTTACATCCTTAACGCGTGGATTCCAAAAACCTTTCCCAGAGATAACATTCTTTTTCCCATCAAAACTTGATATTATCGCTTGATGCGCCCCTGATTGGGCATCAATGGGAACTAAAGCGAGAATCAGTTTTTTATCGAAATTAACATCGACAATAGTAGATAATTTTTGTTCTAGATAATCTACGCTATATAAATTTACGAATTTGTTATTACAAGCCTCCAGCTCCTTTGTTTTTAAAAACATATTACTTCCAGCAACAATCACACCAACTTTATCACTTGTCAAAGAGATTATTCCAGCTCCTAAATGGTACTTGCCATTCCAATTTTTAATTTTACATGAAGCGGAAACGTTCGAGGTGTCACTATGTACATCAACCACCCCTTGATTATTTTTATTGAGACCAATCATATAACCATCAACTTTAATAGTATTGTAATATGCACCCCAAGAGCTAAACGTAGCCATAAAGTACATCATTGAAGTTAAAAATGCTTTATTAAACGTCATCACCAATCACCTCCTTAGCTCTTTTCGTAAAGAGTTTTCTCTCTGCAAGACCTTTGTCAGCACCATTTATTGCAGAGGTAAAATTTTCAATAACCTGATCATCATCTCCTTTGCCATTTTTATCCCCATCCATTATTTTCACAGTTTTACCTTTAAATCCAACGATGAAGAAACCGCCAGTATCAATGCAATTATAAGTACTTTCTGTTATTAATACCTCGCCTCAAAAAAATGCCTCTCAAAGTGGTTGTGACTGCTATTATTTTTATTTGTCAATCAACTATTTCCCAAGAAGAAAGCTTCAACTCAGTTAGAGCATCACTATCGATACTCCTGCATTACTCATAAAGTTTTATTTTATACTTCCCAGTGATTCTTTAGCAACGAATCATCTTTGTTCTCAATGATCTTTTAACGCTCATAAAGATAAAATACATGACTCATTAAAATTGTTTAGATCATAAATAAAGATCTAATTATCCCTTTATTTCTGAACATTAACCTTATATTGTTTTTCAAAATATCGCCCCGCACTGGCAACAATCCCGCCCCTAATATTAATTGTTACAATCCCTTTTAATTGAGGCTTACCTTCTAGAGTAAAATTATTATATATATATTGTGTGTGATATTTTTTTTCAGCGAACATGAGTTTCAGACCAGAATTAGATGGATGGATTTCATAACTCAGATCAACAACTGGTCCTGTACCTCCAGATATGGTGATTGGAACATAATATTCCTGATCTATATATCCATCTGGTAACTTATTGGGCTCAAATACAAGGGGATTGCCACATCCAGTAAGAAAAAAAGAAATTACAAAAGCTGTTAGATAGTGATTCATTTTTAATCATGGTATTTTTGTGAATACCATCCCCCCAAAAGTATGGCTTAGAAATTCACCTAATGTTAATGATAGTCGAAGCGAGTTGTCTTTAACTTCACCCCATGAAAAAAGTCTCAGCGAGACAAGCTCTTTTAAACTCGTTTCGTTAGTGATATTACCCCCGCTCACTAGTTTTAACTTTCCATCCCAAACAATCCAGTGATCTTTGAATGGAACATCTGCTCCTTGTTGGAGCATGCCAGCAGATATCAAACTAAAGATATGGACATCATTACACATTAATGAGTTTAATTTACAAATATCGCCTAAGCTGCTATGGTACAAACTTATATTACTAAATATCTTCTGCGCACCTGCATTCAGCATCCATTTGTCAATATCTCCCCACAAGGTAATTGCAGATACCTTATCTCCAACTGATTCATATTTTAACAAATTATTAGTTGAATCACGCAAGCTGGCCATAGTAATCCAATCAATTGCAGAAACTCGAGGATGACTCGCCCCTGAAAATAAATCATTTACTTTCATCGTGCTAGTGCTTGGCTGAAGTAAAAAAGATCCCAGCGTTGCTTTGCCATGATTCCATAGATCCCAGACCAGTTGCTCATAAACATCATATCGATCCATCATTAAACAATAATAAAATGCTGCAGGGCCACATAGCATCGAATAATATTGGTTTGGATAATACTCCCCTTCTGGGCCTAACAGCGATGCAGCTTTTCTCGCATCAAGTTCACTTTTTATACTATTTTTCGTAAAAGGGTCTAATGGATCCCCTATGGGATGCTCCAGAGCGACAAAAAACCTTGGCATACAAGTGATTTGCACATTATGTATGTTATCCTTACTCTTATCATTAACCGGTTTTGTCTGCGCTTTAGTCTCAAAATAGCAGACGTTTTCGCGTTTATTTTTAGAGTAGGCTTGCCCTGATGCCATTTCACCAAGTGTGTACATTTTTTTCGCAGGTGATGTAAGCACAGAAACCAACTTACCGCCGTGCTTGCGATACAAGTTCATTTCCATAATGTAGATTACAGACAGATCATCCTCAGTTTCATTCGTTTCATGGGACTGAGTTTGATAATTTGGGGTTACTGGTTGTAGCGCCACTGACAGTAACATATGTTTTTTATTATTAGCATCAGTTCTATACACATTGAGATCATAAAAAAGGTCGACTGCTGATACATTCGATTCAATTTTTGTATAAATATTATACTTAGGCATTAATAGCCTCCGGCATCATATGTAGCAGAACATCCTGTGTCTGTGCAGACGTAAACAACTTCGTATAGCCCTCACCATCACTAACACCCTCTATTACTGAACCATCTGCCAGAAATGCCTTATAAGGAGTATTCAGCATCGGTGTCCCATTATCATCTGTACACAGGTAGCGAATATTATGGCTGCCATCATCTATAGCAGTGGCTAAAGGCGAAATATCAGGCTTATGCTGCGCTCGCGTTTGTCTGGCATAATGCCCTGCTCTTGTTCTGAAATCTCCCAGAGTCGCTGATTCAATAGCATTGACATCCAGAGTGATATAACTCCCTCCACCATTTACCGTCAGCTTCTTCTTCGCGATGATTTTGATGTCATCTTCTGTGCTGACGATGCTGATTTCCTTGCGTGCCAGCAGTGCCATCAGATCGTTCTGCGCCTGTACCTGCACCGGCCCCTGGTTCGCAATAAGCCTGATGCCCAGCTTGCGGACAAACACGCTCAGGGCACTGCCCACCCCGATAAACAGATTTTTCACCACGCTGACGTCCGCATTTTTACCGGCCGTGGCTATCAGGTTCTGCCCGGCCGATACCTGCAGGTGCTCTCCGCTGGTCAGCGCCACACCGTCCGGGGCGCTCATCAGCAGCACCGATTTTTTCAGGTCCGTCAGTTGCTGTTCCAGCAGGGTGATTTGCGCCTGAAGGTCTGCCGGGTTCGCCGTCGCCGTCTGTGCATCATCTGATATCGCCTGCATCTGCGCCCGGGCATCACCCAGGTGGCTCACCGCCGGCTTCATCTCCAGCACCTGGCCCTGCGCCCTGGCCTGCGCGTCCGCGCTGATAAATATCCCTTTCTGTGCACGAATGGCACCCCAGCTGTCCGTCCTGAGCTCAAACCCCTCACCGCGCTGCTGTTTTTCGCTGTCGACCAGGTGACCCAGATTCAGCTGGCTCTTGCCGCCGTATTCCGTGCTGACCTTGATATGCTCTTTCCCGCGCTCATCATCAAGGCGGATTTTGTTGTTCGCCGGGGTACGCAGGACGTTGCGTTTGTAGTTCCGGATGGTGACGTGGTCGCCGTGCGCCGAGTCGTGCAGCACGCCGGCAATGTACGGCCGGTCCGGGTTACCGTCCTCAAAGCCAATCGCCACTTCGGTGCCCGCCAGCAGCGGCAGGTGCAGACCGTAGGTGTCCCCTGCATAAGGGCGGGACTGGCGCACCCACAGGCTTTCGAACCCGGTTTCCCAGCTTTCGCGGTCAAACAGCATGTTGACGCGGTAACGGCCGTCTTTATCAATATGCCCGTAGGTGTCATTTTCGGTGGTACTGGTGACGCGGGCCGGCAGCGTACCGGCCATCACCGGACGTTCTCCCGGCTCGGGGCGGAAGCTGAAATCCGGGCTGTCCGGAATACCGTCAAAGCGAAGGCTGAAGTCTTCATCCCGCCGCGCGTGGGTCTGCATCGCCGTGATGACCACGCCCTGCGCAAACACCTCCGCCACTTCATACCCGCCGGTGACTTTGAGCAGCATCCCCGGAGAGAGCGCCGGACTGCTGGTGATGGCCCGGGTCCGCGTCTGGCCGTTCAGGTAGCGCTCGTGCCGGATGCGGGCATAAAACGCCCCGGACTCGGGTGCCGGATTACGCTCATACGCGCTACCCGGCGTCAGATAATTGTCGGCATAGTGATACGCTTCTCCGTACGTGGTCGCGTCCCCCCGGGTGACGTCAACCAGCGTATTCATATCCTCTGTGGCCTGACGGTAGTTGTAGTCCCGGGTGCTGACCTGCTTCTGCACCACGTTGTGATGGCTCTCCATCCCCCACACCGAATCCACGCCATGCGAGTGCTGGCCTGACGGCGGCACCGACGGCAGGGTCAGGCCTTTCTCGTACCCCTGCTGGCTGTCGTAAAACTCCACCACGTCGATGTTCAGGCGCGTGTCGGTGGTGAAGCGGAACCAGATACCGACCTCACCCAGCAGGCGGGTGATAAAGTGCAGGTCATTCTCGCCGTACTGCATCACCTGTTCACGGCGCGGGTATTCTTTTGACAGCGAGAACAGAAAATCCTGGCCGCGCATACCATGACGTTCGCGCAGGATTTTTTCCACGATTTGCGGGACCGACATGTCCTGGTAAATGGCGTTCTGGTGCGAGCGGTCGAGCAGCGCCAGGCGTGGCCGGAGCGTCAGGGCATAACGGGTTTCGTCTTTTGATGTGCTGAGGCGTTCAAAGCCGGTCACCACCCCCTGAAGGGTGCGCACGGCCTGCTGCACTCTGATGCCGTAACCCTGGTCTACCGGGGCCTGCAGCGTCAGGGAAGCCCCTTTCATCAGCATCATCTCTTTGCTGATGGCGTGGTTACCGCTGGTGAATTCAATACGGTAGCGGAACGGTGTGCTCAGGGCTTCATCGCCTTCAAACGCCAGCACGTCGAGCGCGGACTCACAGCCTTTCACCGCCAGCAGGTGGTGGTTATGGCTGAACCTTAACGGAGGATTATTACTCATGCGTCCACTCCCTCCTGAACGTCAAATTCCAGGCCAATGCCCTCTTCTTCGCTCCAGCTCAGGTGTAACGACCGTGGTTTTTGTCTGTCGGCCATACGGGTCAGCAACTGCTGGCTCAGCACCGGCAGAATTTGTTGATTCAGCAGGCTGTCGATATTGCGCGCCCCGGTATCCGGCAGCAGGCAGGCGGCGGTCAGGGCGTCATACAGGCTCTCATTAATCTGCGTGGTCAGGCCGTAGTGGCGATGCAAGCGCTTGCTAACCTGTAACAGCTTCATTTCCACGATGGTACGCATGGCCGCTTCCGCCAGCGGACGGTAAATCACGGTCTGGAAGCGGGCCAGCAACGCGGGCTGGAAGTGGTCACGCAGGATCGGACGCAGTAGTTCGTGCAGATCGCCTTCGGTGGATTCAGGTTGTTCGTCCAGCAGCTGCATCAGATGGTCGCTGCCGAGGTTGGAGGTCATCAGAATAACGGTGTTGCGGAAGTCGATTTCACGACCTTCACCGTCGCGCATAAAGCCACGGTCGAACACCTGGTAGAACAGGTTCATCACGTCGCGGTGCGCTTTTTCGACTTCATCGAGCAGCACCACGCTGTACGGTCGCTTACGCACGGCTTCGGTGAGAATACCGCCCTGACCGTAGCCAACGTAGCCCGGAGGGGAGCCCTTCAGCTGGGAAACAGTATGAGGCTCCTGGTACTCGGACAAGTTGATGGTAATCAGTGATTTTTCACCGCCGTACATCACGTCCGCCAGAGCCAGGGCGGTTTCGGTTTTCCCCACCCCACTCGGGCCCACCAGCAGAAATACGCCCTGAGGGCCATTCTCAGATGTAAGACCCGTTTTTGCCGCACGCAGGCGCTGCGCGATGGCCGCGAGCGCCACATCCTGCCCGACCACACGTTTGCCAATTTCATCTTCCAGGGTAAGCAGTTCGGTCTGCTCATCTTTCATCAGCGATGACAGCGGAACGCCTGTCCAGTCAGCAATCACATTGGCAACGGTGCGCACATCCACATCTAGCGAGAGCAGCGGGTTGCTGTGCTGCATGCCGTGCAGTTCCTGCTGCAGCGCGTGCGTCTCGCTCTGACGGGAGATGTCCTGGCGGCTTTCCAGCAGTTGTTCGGTGAGTTTCAGTTCCTGCCCGTATTGAGTTTCAAGCTCGTCGAGAGCAACGATAAGATCGTTCTCTTCCTGCTCAATGACGGTCAGGCGTTCACCATGGCTCTGATTGCCGACAGCAATATCTTCCAGCAATGCCTGCTTCTCCATTTCAAGAGAGGTGATCTGCGAGCGAATGCAGGTCAGCTGCTCCGGCACGGTGTCGAGGCTCATGCGGACGCGTGCTGCGGCGGTGTCGAGCAGGTCAACCGCCTTGTCCGGCAGCTGGCGGCCCGTCAGATAGCGGCGAGAAAGCGTAACTGCCGCGCGTACCGCATCGTCGGTAATGTGCACGTTATGGTGCTCGGCGTAGCGGGACTTCAGACCACGGAGCATCAGACAGGCGGTGTCGTCATCAGGCTCATCTACTTTTACCATCTGGAAACGACGCTCCAGGGCCGCGTCGCGCTCGAAATATTGTTTGTATTCAGACCAGGTGGTGGCCGCAATGGTACGCAGTTCGCCACGCGCTAGCGCCGGTTTTAGCAGGTTCGCTGCATCGGCGCCGCCCGCCTGATTGCCCGCGCCGATGATGGTATGCGCTTCATCAATAAACAGCAGGACCGGGGACGGTGATTGCTGCACCGCATCGATGACGTTTTTTAGCCGCTGTTCGAACTCGCCTTTCACGCCCGCGCCGGCCTGTAGCAGGCCCAGGTCGAGGGTACGCAGAGTGACCGTTTTCAGGGATTCAGGCACATTACCCTCGGCAATACGCAGCGCCAGACCTTCAACCAGTGCGGTTTTCCCCACGCCCGGCTCGCCGACCAGAATCGGGTTGTTTTTGCGGCGACGAGAAAGGATGTCCACCATCTGGCGGATTTCTGTGTCACGGCCAAACACAGGATCGATCTTCCCTTCCTTCGCTTTGGCGGTGACATCGAGGGTGAATTTGTCCAGCGCGTTCTGCAGTGCAGGACTCAGTTCCCCCTCTTCCATTTCCTCACCAGCCGGACGCCCGACAAACTCCACTTCACCGCCGTGGTTCTGTGCCAGCTCAGCTTCGCGCTGCATTTCCGGACGCTCATCCGATTGCGCATCCAGCAACGGTCTCAGGCGCTCCAGCTGGCTCTGGCCAAGCGTTAACAACGGCCAGAGGCCGTCACAACGAGCCAGTTTTGGTTTTTCCACCAGCGCCATCAGCAGATGGACGCTGCGAATGTGCTCTTCACCATTGAGTGAGGCCAGTAGCCAGGCTTGCTGCATCAGAGTCTGGATGTCTTCTGAGAGCTGGGGCCGATGGCGCACGGAGCGAGGTTGTTTATCCAGCCAGCCGAGCAGATCCTGCCAGATGCCATCCATATCCCACTCGTAGCGGCGTGCCAGCACAGTGAGATCCCCCTCGCCTTGCTCCAGCAGCTTCAGCAGCCAGTGCTCCGGCAGAATTTCGGCATGGGCACGGGTCTGGCAGAGCGATGCCGCCCCTTCCATCGCGCGGGCGCAGTAAGGGTTCAGACGACGTAACAGGATGGCTGGATTTTCCATGAGATTCTCTCTTTGTCGGTTCCTGGACACGCTACCGCCCCTCGCTGTTCACCAAAGCGCATAAGGTCAGGCAGGCAGGTTGTGTTTTCTTTGCTGAGCGCCCGCGTCTCAGGCGCTCAGCAAAAAACTGCGGGCAGGAAAAACCTGCCCGCATCAGGATTACGCGGTGGCGCGTTCGTTCCAGGAATCGGAATGAATGATGTTGCCGTCTTTGTAGGTCCAGGTGATTTTTTCGTAGCGCAGCTCGATCTGCTCAAGGTGGTTATGCTTCTCGAAAGAAGGATCCTTGATGTCGTGCATCACCGGGTTCACTTTCACCACTTTGACGTTCTCAAGTTTGGTGTTGAAGTACTCCACTTCCTGGCCCGCATCGTTGATTTTGTACCACTTGAACTCAGCGGATTTCAGGGTCTGACCCGTGGTCACCGCCTTGTACAGGTACGGGCTGGAGGAGTCGATTTCCTTAGTGAACAGGAACGGGGTGTGGATACGGGTCCCGGTCAGCTTGCCGGTGTTGTTATCGGTCGGGATGTACAGGTTGTGCTGCTGTGCCACCACTTCGATGCTGCCTTCACGATCCTGAACGTCCACAGACCCTTTAATGTCCGCGCCGCCGTCGTCCTTCAGCCAAAGATAAACAGGAATTGCCATGTTAATTACTCCGTTTTATTTTCTGAGACGCCATCATCCTGCGATGACGCCGGGTGTTTGCCGGGTATCTGACAGGCATTGGCCTGCGGTACCAGACTGATTTCGACACGACGGTTGAGCGCCCGCCCTTCCGGAGTGTCGTTGGTTGCGGCAGGACGGCTTTCGCCATAGCCCTGTACCGCAAAACAGCTTTCCGGCACGTCGCCGGTGTCACGCATCCAGTTGCGTACCGCTTCGGCACGTTTCAGGGACAGCGTCTGGTTCAGTTGTGGATTGCCGGTGTTATCGGTATGCCCTGACACAACAATCAGCCAGCCCGGTTTTGCTTTGATACCGACCAGAGAATTGACCAGCAGCTTCGTCGAACCGGGTTTAAGGTCGTATCTGCCGGTATCGAACAGCGACATGCTGTCGAGGCGCACAATTTTCGGTACTGGTTTGGGCTGCGGCTGAGGTTTGGGGGGCGGAGGAACATACGAACGGATGGCCTCCAGCACCGGCATCCGGAGTCGCTCCCCCTGATAAAGCCCCAGGCCTAATCGGGCCGGTACGCCGTTACGCGCCTGGTCATCCAGCAATGCCGCATCCTTGTGCAGGACGGCAACGGCGTCGGCTTTCGGACCGTAGTCATCCATAGAAATGCGATCGTAACGGACAATATCGAAGCTCACGCGATGCAATAGCTGGCGATTATTCCAGCCACTACAAAGCAGCGCGGTAATAGCAGCCAGGGTGAAAATGCCAAGGACGCAGCGCCAGGTCCGGGCACGGGGAGTGAGTCCTCCCCCTTCCGGTAGCTGTGGCAGGATGAAATCCGGAAGTGGGGAGATCACCGTACTGTCCGTTCCCACCGGGTGCCAGCCAGACACCTGCTGCATGGCGGTATGACGCGACAACCACGCCGTCCAGGCCGATGACGCAAGGCTTCCGGCAAGAATCGGCCCCATTCCCCACAGCATTGCTGCAGGTGCAATGGCCGGAACATCAGGATTATCATCGATGAATACCGCCTGGAGATGCTGATGGAACCAACTCATCAGGCTATTCATCAGCACCTGCTGCTGCATCACAGGCGCACCGCCGGTGGTGACCCATGCGGCAATTGAACAAGGCGCATTTGACTCACGCCAGACAGTCCACCCTTCACCCGGAATAGCGGCCTGCCAGAGCATGTCATCCGTCATCGCACTGCCTATCTGACCATTCAGAATCAATGGCACAGAATGTCCCGTTTCTTTACGCAACTGACTAATTTGCCAGCGCAAAGCCAACAGACGACTTGTCAGGGCTTCGCTGTCGACGTGTTTCTGCGGACAGACACTGACCATCACCGACAGCTGACGCCCCCAGTCCGGGCGCTGCAACAGTACCTGACGGGCAACCTGCTCCAGATCCTGATGATCCTCAACGCGGATCCAGCATCCCTGCGTGACGGTCAGTACCGGTGACTGTTGCGGCCAGGTCAGAGGCATATCACCACAAACCAGCACCACAGGTTGACGGTAAGTGGTTTCAGGAAGGTCATCCAGACGCAGGCTGGCGTCATGCTCCGCACGAGGTCTGGCGATATACCAGAACGCGACGATAACCCCGATCATCGCCAGCAGAACGAGCACTGAAGCCAGCCGGGATAACGGCAAAAAAGCCAGGCATACCACAGCACTCAGCAGGGCGGCCCACAGCGCAAGCCCGCGCTGTTGTACAGGACTCATTTTATGACTCCCGGCAACAGGGTCAGCAGCATCTGATCGAGCCATTGATCCAGTCCCCACCAGAGCGCGGCAAGAACAATCACGCTCAGGCCGATACGAGCGGGCCATGACGCCAGCCAGCCTCCCGTCCCCCGTCCGGTGCGACTCTCTGCCAGAACAGGGTGAGTCTGCGGATAGCTGAACGGCGTAACACGTTCATTGAGGGCGCTGACCAGCTTCTGACGCTCAGGATCGCTTAGCGAGCGGTAACTACCCAGAAAACCGAGCATCATTACCCGCTGAAAGCAGGTCAGTACGGCATTGTCTGGTGCAGGTTCACGCAGCACATCGCGCATCCTGTCACACAAGGTGTCACCGGCGTCCATCGTGCCGAGGAAGTGTCCCTGCAAAGGAATGTCATACCACTGCACACAGGCATCATCCTCTACACCGCGGCCTTTTACCGCTTCATCAAGCAATGCACATTGTGCAGTGAGGATATGCCTACAGCTGGCTTCATCGAGTTCACTCGCTTTTAGTTCACGCTGAACGCGCTCTACATCAGCGATACAGCGTTCCCATAAGACCCGACCTTCACCTTCCTGAAACAGCGGGCCATGGCGAAGGCTGATGACCTGAAGCCAGGTATCCTGCAGCAGTGCGTCAATATCAACAGGCACGGCAATGCCGCGTTTACGCTCACTCATGTTCTCAGTACCGCAAAGAGTTCAAGTTCAGGCTCACCAAGCATGCCCGGGACGTAAAACATGCATGTCCCGCTCTGGAGCATTTCGGCTGCCAAAGGATGCGAGAGGTCGAGACTGAAATACTGATTTTCCAGGCGTAGCGGAATGGCGGCTGGCACATGACGCAGCGGCATCAGCGGTACACCCACGCGGGATGAGTTGACGATCCCACGCACATGGTCAGGACTGCCCACCTTACACTGGCGCGGGAACTGTTCCTGCAACTGCGCCACCGGTATCGGCGACCGTACAGAAAGATAGTAATCCGCTCCTTCGCGCAGACGCGGGTCATGCAGGCGAGCCTGCCAGAAGTGCAGTCGTGGGTCATAGTCGAGCGTCAGAGCCACCACGCGGGACGGCAGACTGGCTTCAAGCAGATCGCTAAGTAAATCAAACAACGGCGGAAATACCGCGTTGAGTTGCTCATGATGCCAGACCGGAATAGCGTTCACCTGGTGCTCCAGAGAAAATGTCAGCAAGCTCCCCGCCAGGCGAGAAAGCTCCGGATACAGACGTTCCGGCGGGCTTTGCAGATTACGCTGGAACTGACCCAGTACGGGCTCAGCGCTATTCAGCGCGTTGAGCAGCCAGAACAGAGAGACATCAGCCACGGCAAAGTCAGCCATACGCTCATTGCTTTCGCGCCGCATTGCCATCAAACGACAGAGACGAGCCCGCAACTGGGTCATCAACTGTTCCAGTTGCGTCACCAGCCAGCGGCTGCCTTGAATGGTCAACAGCGGAGGAAGAAAAGTCTCATCTAATTGCCATGCACCCTGCGAATCTTGCTCCAGCCGGGCGACTGGACAAGTCAGATAATCACTGTTGTTCTGATGGTCAAAACGCAGCGTCAGTTCCGGTTGCATCACCGCAATCTGACGGGTGTCTTCCCCAAATGCATTGCGCACATCCCGCCAGCGCTGGCGATAACGCACCGGGCGCTCGGCCACTTCATCGGGTTTAAGGCAGTTACCGCCATTCGCCCGCAGTAGCGGAAGCGCCAGCATCACCGTCACCTCCTGCGATTCACTTTCAAGCGACAACACAGGCGGCAGAGAATCTGCATTGTCTGTATCAATCAGCGTTCCGTCCTGAAAACGGACATGCAGATGACGGGCCTGGAGACGTCCAAGCTTGAGAGATTCCGGTTCGAAAGTGGCATCAATGACCCCCCAGGGTGAGGTGAGTCCCAGCCGGGCAATACATTCGGCAGACCAGGCCGCATACGCGACCTGTTGCTGAAAATGCTGGGGAGAGACCATTATGCCCCTGCCCCATAACGGTTGTTCCGTTTTCATCGGCTTCCTGCCTGTTTTTACGATTTCGCTTTCGGCATCTGGGAAACCAGCGACAAATTGACGTCCATTCCTTCCACCTGGAAGTGCGGGATAGCGTACAATTTCACGCGGAAGAAGCCCGGGTTATCCTCAATATCTTCCACCACCACTTTCGCATCGCGCAGCGGATGTGACGCCTGAAGTTCATCGCCCGGATCGGTCATTTCGGTCACCAGACTGCGGACCCAGGTGTTCAGCTCCAGCTCCAGAAGTCGGCGATCCTTAGTGGTGCCAATGTTTTCGCGCTGAATCAGCTTCAGGTAGTGGGCGATACGCGACAGCAGGAAGATGTACGGAAGACGCGCATTGATGCGGCTGTTCGCCGTTGCATCTGCGGTGTCATACAGCACCGGTTTCTGCGTGGAGTTAGCCGAGAAGAAGCAGGCGTAGTCGCGGTTTTTGTAGTAGGACAAAGGAATGAAGCCCAGATTCGCGAATTCGAATTCACGGGTTTCAGGAATCATCACTTCGCTCGGGATTTTTACCTGATTGCCAGTACCGAGATCGTACAGATGGATAGGCAGGTCCTGAACCGCACCACCAGCCTGTGGCCCACGGATCTGTACACACCAGCCATTATTGATGAAGCTGCGCACCATGTTGGACGCAAAAGCAAACGATGCGTTGGTCCACAGGTATTTGTCGTGATCCGGACCTTTGACTTCTTCGACATAATTGAAGCTGCGAACCGGAACGGTATCCGGACCATACGGCAAACGACCCAGTACGCGGGGCATCACCAGACCGATGTAGCGCGCGTCGTCCGTATCGCGGAACGATTTCCACTTGATGTACTCGGCGCGGTCAAAATAGTTACCAATATCTTTAATCGCCGCAACGTCTTCCATTGACTCCTTGAGGAAGAATTTCGGGCCTGCCGAGCCAATAAACGGCATATGTGCCGCAGCAGAGACTTTAGAGATATTGCGCAGCAGAGCGACATCCTGCGCTGAAGCGTCGAACTCGTAAGCGGAAATCAGCGCCGCAATCGGCTCGCCGCCCGGGGTATCATATTCGTCGATGTAGGTGTGTTTATACAGACCACTCTGGATCACCTCCGGACAGTCTTCAAAGTCCTGGCGCAGGTCTTCTTTAGACATACTCAGAAGCTCAATTTTCACGTTCTGGCGAAAATCGGTTTTATCCACCAGCGACTTCACACCGCGCCACAGGCTCTCAACCGCCTGAAATTCATCATGGTGCATTACAGCGTCCAGCTGGCGGCTGATCTGAAAATCAAGCTCAGCGATATGGTGATCAATCAGGCTTTTATCCAGTTTTTCGACTTTCGAGCCTGCTTTGGTCAGACACTCCAGAAAGACCTGCATACCTGCAGTCAGACGTTCATCGGCGGTGGCATCCGACATCGCCTGTGCATCTTGCCAGATATCCAGCGCGCTCAGCTCAGTGACCGGGCTCAGATTGATTTTCTCAAACAGGGAAGCGTAAACCCCACCCGCTGCTGGGCGCTCCAGCACCACGCTTTCACCGCCAGTAATATTATTTTGTACAGACATGAGCATTCCTTGATTAATCCGTTAAAACAGCCTGATGGTTACGATTTTTTTGACGCCAGTGCGGATAATTCATTTCGCAACTCAGCGCTAAGCGACTGGTCAAGAACGATTTTTTCAAGCTCCTTTCGGAAAGTCTGGTTGTCCAAAAGGTTGGCTTTCAAATCACGGAGCAAGTTGCGCATCGCCAGCATCGCCTTCAGTTGCGGTATCTGAGCAGCCACCTGCTCTGGCGTGAAATCTTTCATGCTCTGGAAAGTCAGCTGAATGTTGTCCTCACCGCCATCATCAGCCAGCGTATTTTTAACGGTCAGATTAACTTTTGGGGAATATTCGGAAAGAACGCTATCAAAATTGTTCTTCGTGATATTAACCTTTTCGCGCTCAAATATTGGCGCTGTGTCCTGCCCATTACTAAAATCACCCGCAACGAGCAATTTCAATGGTAATTCCATTTTCTTGCTTGCTCCGCCAGTATGCAGGTCAAGCTTTAGGTTAATACGTGCCTTAGGCACTTCATTCTGAAAACTGTCAGCCATCTCATCATCCCTCTTTGGTTTTGCTATGCCAACTTCACGGTATCGCGTTGATGCGCAATCATAGAATAATGATCGACACAAAATCAAATACGCAGATCATTAACCCACAATAAGAAATTGCTTAAGAATTTTCTGCTAAACTATTATTGTGTAATGCCCTGCCAAGGCAGAAAAAGGAACTACTCTTTTCGCGCAAACCAAATATTTATATCGTTAAAAGGATCCCAACCAGTGAGATACTAATAAAAACAACTTATTTTGATTTGCATCACGACGCTTTGTCAAAAAAGCATGAATTAACTGAAAGAAGCTATTGAGGGACGCAAAAAAGAAGATACGAAAGAAGTATGAAAAGTGAATATTTTATTGATGGCATGAATAATAAATAAGATTTTTCCTTATGAAAATTCTTATTTATTATATGTAGTAAAAAATTCATTTCCGGATACTTAACGAGTCGTCAATCATTAATACCGTGCTTGCTCGTGAATTGACCTTCTCCTTGCGCAGAGGCTTCTGCTCGCCGCGCAAGAAGGAGGGATGCTCTCAATGCGGCTGTTTATAAAACCTGTAAAATCAAACACCTCCTGGATCGTCGCTTTTTTAATCAAAAACGAGTAATAGCACATATCGTATAACGGTGTTACATTATACCGCCCACCCAACGTCAGCTATGGCCAGGTAACGCCGTAAAGATCGGTAAAGCCTGCAACCATGACCTTGTACTACGGTCTAATAGGCACGTGGTATCGCACTAAGCGTTACTTTCACCGGCTCTACATAGGTTTCTCTATTTTGTCTCAATCCAAATTTCAACGCGCGTTTTTACACCCGCGTTACTGGTTTACATGGTTTGGTCTTGGCGTTCTCTGGCTGCTGGTACAGCTCCCCTACCCTGTGCTGCGTATGCTGGGGTCGAAACTGGGCAGCGCATCCCGCTATTTCCTGAAGCGTCGCGAATCTATCGCGCGTAAAAACATCGAGCTTTGCTTTCCTCAGTACAATGCTGAAGAGCGCGAAAAACTGATCTCTGAAAACTTTAAATCCATCGGCATGGCGCTGCTTGAAACCGGCATGGCCTGGTTCTGGCCGGATGAACGCGTCCGCAAATGGTTTGATGTAGAAGGACTGGACAACCTTAAACGCGCTCAGCTGCAAAAACGCGGCGTGATGGTTGTTGGCGTGCACTTTATGTCCCTGGAGCTTGGCGGGCGCGTGATGGGCCTTTGTCAGCCAATGATGGCAACCTACAGACCGCACAACAGTGCACTGATGGAGTGGGTTCAGACGCGAGGCCGCATGCGCTCCAATAAAGCGATGATCAACCGTAACAACCTGCGCGGTATGGTTGGCGCCCTGAAGAAAGGTGAGGCCGTCTGGTTCGCTCCTGACCAGGATTACGGACGCAAAGGCAGCAGCTTTGCCCCCTTCTTTGCCGTGAAGGATGTAGCGACGACCAACGGGACTTTCGTCATTTCGCGTTTGTCAGGTGCCTCTATGCTGACCGTGACGATGGTGAGAAAAGCGGATAAGTCAGGCTACCGTCTGCACATCTCTCCGGAAATGGCTAACTATCCGGAAAACGAGTGCGAAGCGGCAGCGTTTATCAATAAGGTCATCGAAACTGAAATCATGCGCGCACCGGAGCAATATCTCTGGATGCATCGCCGTTTCAAAACGCGTCCTCTTGGCGAAGCCTCCCTCTATATTTAAGCCCTGCGTGAAGGTTAGTTTCGCTAAGAAACTAGCCTTTTCAATCACCTGTCATCTCACTGCAAAACCGTCTTTGATGGCGTCGCCCAAAGTGAATTTATTGCGCTGTGAAATCAAACTGTCGCCGTTCCACGACACTCGTAAGTGGCGGAAATTATTTAAAAAAATCCCTCTTGTCACCCCTCATTTTTAAGCGTACATTAGCGCCGTCTGGCACCAGGAAAGCACAGAATTCTGAGCGGGAGTCATCGGCGTAACGGGAAAATTCTCATTTCTGTTTAGCCGGGATTTCAGTTCTCTATAATCAGTTGGACTCTGTTTTTAAATGCGTACCACAAGATACGCGGAGCGATGAAACGTGAAATATTTCTTTATGGGCATTTCGGTGATCGTTTTAGTCTGGGCCGGAACCTTTGCCCTGATGATCTAGTGAGAACATGCAGTCAAAAAAACAGGAGCCATTTGGCTCCTGTTTTTTTGTCATGAGGACACGGGGTTTTCAGCAACGCTCTTTGCTGAGAGCAGGCCATCGGCACGGAACATACTCTTGATGCCCCTCACCGCCTGACGAATACGGTCGCTGTTTTCGATTAAAGCAAAGCGCACGTGGGTGTCGCCATAATCACCAAAGCCGATGCCCGGGGACACACACACCTTCGCGTCCTGCAGCAGCTTTTTAGCGAACTCCAGCGAACCCATCGCTGCGTACGGTTCCGGAATTTTCGCCCAGACGTACATGGACGCTTTCGGCATCTCCACCATCCAGCCAGCCTCATGTAACCCTTTTACGAGTACGTCGCGGCGACGTTTATATTGAGCAGCAATGTCGTGAACGCACTGCTGATCGCCCTCCAGAGCGGCAATAGCGGCAACCTGCAGCGGCGTGAAGGTACCGTAATCGTGGTAACTCTTGATGCGCGCCAGTGCACTTACCAGCGTTTTGTTACCCACCATAAAGCCAATACGCCAGCCCGCCATGTTGTAGCTTTTCGACAGGGTAAAGAACTCCACCGCCACGTCACGCGCGCCCGGAACCTGCATTATCGACGGGGCTTTCCAGCCGTCATAGACGATATCGGCGTAGGCTAAATCATGAACCACCAGCACGTCATAACGCTTGGCCAGAGCGACAACTTTCTCGAAGAAGTCAAGCTCCACGCACTGGGCCGTTGGGTTCGACGGGAAACCGAGGATCATCATCTTGGGTTTCGGGTAGCTTTCGCGAATGGCACGTTCCAGTTCGTTAAAGAAATCGACACCTTCCACCAGCGGAACAGAGCGCACCTGCGCCCCGGCAATCACCGCGCCGTAGATATGGATTGGGTAACTTGGATTGGGTACCAGCACCGTATCACCGTGATCCAGCGTAGCCAGCATCAGATGTGCCAGCCCTTCTTTCGAGCCGATGGTGACAATCGCCTCACTTTCAGGATCGATATCAACCTGATAACGATCCTGATACCAGCGCGAGATCGCGCGACGTAACCTGGGAATACCGCGCGAGGTTGAGTAGCCGTGCGTATCCGGGCGCTGGGCAACCGTGCAGAGCTTTTCAACGATATGCGGTGGCGTTGGGCCGTCAGGGTTACCCATGCTGAAATCGATAATATCTTCGCCGCGCCGACGCGCAGCCATCTTCAGTTCAGCAGTGATATTGAAAACATAAGGGGGGAGACGATCGATACGCGTAAAACGGCGTTCAGGACTGAATTCAGCCATAGATTCCTCAGATTAACGTTAGCGCCCGGACCGTCCGAGCGACGCTGCCACCGATGTGGCGTGCTTAGAAAATAACCTGAAAAAAAACACCCTGTCGAGAGGGAAATGAAAAAAAAGCGCCCGCGTGAAAACCGGAACACTGCAATGTCTGAAAATGGAAACAGGGTTCTGATATTGGCTTTCCGTTAGCCGTTATTTAACACAATGATATCAAAACAGTTACCTGGTGATTTGGCGCTGAGAAAAAATCGGGTAGCATCAATCCTCACCTGACAATCCCCTTTGTAAAATATGGTTTTTCCTCATTTGATAAACCCGACGGATAGCTGGTCAATACGCCCCAGGTTTTTTATCATGGTTCTTTCCCGTTTGCCCAGGTCTGCTCCGTGCACGAGATATTCACTATGCTGCTGGCGGTTTTTGACCGTGCGGCATTAATGCTGATTTGCCTGTTCTTCCTGATTCGCATTCGCTTGTTTCGCGAGCTTTTGCATAAATCCGCACACTCGCCGAAAGAGCTGCTGGCCGTTACCGCCATCTTTTCTCTGTTCGCACTGTTTAGCACCTGGTCCGGGGTGCCGGTAGAAGGTTCGCTGGTTAACGTGCGCATTATCGCCGTCATGTCCGGCGGAATTTTGTTTGGCCCGTGGGTGGGTGTTATCACCGGCGTGATTGCCGGGACCCATCGCTATCTGATTGATATCGGTGGCGTAACGGCAGTGCCATGCTTTATCACCAGCATTATCGCCGGGGTGCTTTCCGGCTGGATCGGCCGCAAGATCCCCAAAAAACAGCGCTGGCGCGCCGGGATTGCTGCGGGCATGGTGTGCGAAACGCTGACCATGATCCTGGTCGTCGTCTGGGCCCCCACCACCGCGCTGGGGCTGGATATCGTCTCGAAAATCGGTATTCCCATGATCCTGGGCAGCGTCTGCATCGGTTTTATCGTGCTGCTGGTGCAGAGCGTTGAAGGGGAAAAAGAGGCCAGCGCCGCCCGTCAGGCCAAGCTGGCGCTGGATATTGCCAACAAAACGCTGCCGCTCTTTCGCCACGTTAACGCGGAGTCGCTGCGCCAGGTCTGCGAGATCATCCGCCACGACATTCACGCTGACGCCGTCGCCATCACCAATATCGACCACGTGCTGGCCTACGTAGGCGTCGGGGAGCACAACTATCGCGACAGTGATGACACCATTAGTCCGACCACCAGACAGGCGATTAACTACGGCAAAATCATTATTAAAAACAATGATGAAGCTCACCGAACGCCGGAAATTCACTCAATGCTGGTGATCCCGCTATGGGAAAAAGGCGTTGTGACGGGCACGCTGAAAATTTATTACTGCCACGCGCATCAGATCACCTCCACGCTGCAGGAGATGGCCATTGGCCTGTCGCAGATTATCTCTACTCAGCTTGAGGTCTCCCGGGCAGAACAGCTGCGTGAGATGGCAAATAAGGCAGAGCTGCGCGCGCTGCAGAGCAAAATTAATCCCCATTTCCTGTTTAACGCGCTGAACGCTATCTCCTCTTCCATTCGTTTGAATCCGGACACCGCGCGCCAGCTGATTTTTAACCTGTCGCGCTATCTGCGCTACAACATCGAACTGAAAGATGACGAGCAGATCGATATTAAAAAAGAGCTTTATCAGATCAAAGACTATATCGCGATTGAGCAGGCGCGCTTTGGCGACAAGCTCACGGTGATTTACGATATTGATGAAGAGGTCAACTGCGTGATCCCGAGCCTGCTGATCCAGCCGCTGGTTGAAAACGCGATTGTTCACGGTATTCAGCCCTGTAAAGGCAAAGGGGTGGTCACCATCAGCATCACCGAAAGTGGCAACCGGGTGCGAATTGCGGTACGCGATACCGGCCACGGGATTGACCCAAAAGTCATTGAGCGCGTGGAGTCTAACGAGATGCCCGGGAATAAAATCGGGCTGCTGAACGTGCACCACAGAGTCAAGCTTCTCTACGGCGACGGGCTGCATATTCATCGTCTTGAACCAGGCACTGAAATCGCTTTTTACGTCCCGAATGAGCGCTCCCCTGTTCATGCGGCGACATCTTTATTACCTCAGGGTGAGTAATATGAAAGTCATCATCGTTGAAGATGAATTCCTGGCTCAACAGGAACTAACCTGGCTTATCAAAACCCACAGCCAGATGGAGATTGTGGGTACGTTTGATGATGGTCTGGACGTGCTGAAGTTTCTGCAGCATAACCGGGTTGACGCGATTTTTCTGGATATCAATATTCCCTCGCTGGACGGCGTGCTGCTGGCGCAAAATATCAATCAGTTTGCCCATAAGCCGTTTATTGTGTTCGTTACCGCATGGAAAGAGCATGCCGTAGAAGCCTTCGAGCTGGAGGCATTTGACTATATTCTGAAGCCTTACCAGGAGTCGCGAATTGTCAGCATGCTGCAAAAGCTGGAGGCTGCATGGCAGCAACAGAGCGCTCCGGCTACCGTCAGCCCGACGATACGGGAAAACGACACCATTAATCTGGTCAAAGATGAGCGCATCATCGTGACCCCGGTCAACGATATCTACTACGCCGAAGCGCACGAAAAGATGACGTTTGTCTATACGCGGCGGGAATCGTATGTCATGGCGATGAACATTACCGAATTCTGCAGCAAACTTCCGGCAGCCCACTTTTTCCGCTGCCACCGTTCGTTTTGCGTCAATTTAAATAAGATCCGCGAGATCGAACCGTGGTTTAACAACACCTATATTTTGCGCCTGAAGGATTTGGATTTTCAGGTGCCGGTGAGCCGCAGCAAAGTGAAAGAGTTCCGCCAGCTGATGCACCTGTAACGAAAGAGCCCTCTCCCGCGGGAGAGGGTAATGATGCATCAGAGGATTTGACCGAGAACCTGACGCAGATGGGCACCCGAACCCAGCAGGCCTGGGTTATCATGCACGATGAGATAAACGGGAATGTCCTGTACGTAGCTTCTGAAACGCCCTTTATCTTCAAACCCGCCGCGGAAACCGGAGGCTTTAAAGAAGTCGAGGAAGCGCGGCACGATCCCGCCCGCAATATAGACCCCGCCAAAGGTGCCCAGCGTCAGCGCCAGGTTGCCGCCGAACCGTCCCATAATGACGCAGAACAGCGAAAGAGCGCGACGGCAGTCGATGCAGCTGTCCGCCAGCGCGCGTTCAGTGACGTCTTTCGGCTGCAGGTTTTCCGGCAGACGACCGTCCGATTTCACAATCGCACGATACAGGTTTACCAGCCCCGGCCCTGACAGGACGCGCTCGGCGGAAACGTGGCCGATCTCCGCGCGTAACTCTTCGAGGATAATGCCCTCTTCTTCGCTGTTTGGCGCAAAGTCCACATGGCCGCCTTCACCCGGCAGGCTCACCCAGCGCTGAGCAACATGCACCAGGTGCGACACGCCCAGGCCGGTACCGGCGCCGTAAACCGCAATCGGCTTGCCTTCGACCGGTTCAGCGCCGCCAAACTGAATCAGGTGCTCCGGCTTCAGCATCGGGATCGCCATGGACACCGCGGTGAAGTCATTGATGATTTCCAGATGCGCAAAACCGAGATTCTTTTTCATCTCTGCGATGGAGAATGCCCAGGTATGGTTGGTCATTGCGACCCAGTCGCCGGTTATCGGGCAGGCAATGGCGATGCAGCCGTCCTCGACGCTCACCTGATGCTCTTCCAGATAGACGCGAACAACGGCCTCAAGGCTTGGGTAATCCAGCCCTGAGTAGGTCTTCGCCCGAGAAATTTCACCGCTACTTACATCGCATAATGCGAGACGCGCGTTCGTGCCGCCCACATCGCCTACCAAAGCATACTTTGTCATTCTTCTACTGCTCCGCTAAAGTCAGAATAAATCTTTCGGACACTGTAAATTCAAGGCGTGATAACAACAACGACCGGAAGGTGAATGCCCGTGGATTATCGATCTTCGTCACAGAATAACTTTACCGTTTCAGCACCTTTTGCACTATTGCCATAAGGCTTAATATGCAAAGTAACGTCATTGCATTTTGTACAAGGAAATCATCATGCTCCACCCGCGAGCCAGAACCATGCTGTTGCTGGCAATTCCGGCGCTGATCATTGGCGTGGCCTCAAGCCTGGTCCTTATCGTCGTGATGAAAATCGCGTCGGTGCTGCAAACTCTCTTATGGACAGCGCTTCCGGCAAAACTGGGGGTCACCGCGGATTCTTCGGCGTGGATCATCCTGATGCTGACGTTAACCGGTATTGCGGTGGGTCTGGCGATCCGTTTCAGTCCCGGCCACGCCGGACCGGACCCGGCGCTGGAACCTCTTATTGGCGCCCCGGTTCCCCCCTCTGCACTGCCGGGGCTGATCGTCGCGTTGATCGTGGGCCTGGCGGGCGGCGTTAGCCTGGGTCCCGAGCATCCGATTATGGCGGTGAATATTGGCCTGGCGGTGTTCCTCGGCGCACGCATTCTGCCTCGCGTCGGCGCGCTGGACTGGACCATCCTCGCCTCCGCAGGCACCATCGGGGCGCTTTTTGGCACGCCTGTCGCTGCTGCCCTGATCTTTTCTCAGACGTTGGCCAGTGATAACGACGTCCCACTCTGGGATAAGCTGTTCGCTCCACTGATGGCCGCGGCTGCCGGCGCGCTGACGACAAGCCTGTTTTTCCATCCCCATTTTTCCCTCTCTCTGCCGCACTACGGAGAGATGCGGATTGCAGATATATTCAGCGGCGCCATCGTCGTCGCGATCGCCATCGCGCTGGGCATGGTGGCGGTATGGTGTCTTCCGCGCCTGCACCGGCTGGTGCATAAACTCAAACATCCGGTATTGATTCTGGGAACAGGGGGGCTAATCCTCGGTGTTTTAGGGGCAATTGGCGGAACGGTGACCCTGTTCAAAGGTCTGGACGAAATGCAGCAGCTGGCCTTCAGCCAGGTGTTTAGCGTGTCCGATTACCTGTTGTTTGCCATCATCAAGCTGGCGGCGCTTGTCGTTGCTGCAGCGTGCGGTTTCCGCGGCGGGCGTATCTTCCCGGCGGTGTTTGTCGGCGTGGCGCTGGGGCTGATGCTGCACGAGCATGTCGACGCGGTTCCGGCGGCGATTACCGTATCCTGCTCTATTCTGGGGCTGGTACTGGTGGTGACGCGCGATGCATGGCTGAGCCTGTTTATGGCGGCGGTGGTGGTGCCGGATTCGACGCTGTTCCCGCTGCTCTGCATCGTGATGTTGCCCGCCTGGCTCCTGCTGGCGGGCAAACCGATGATGATGGCCTGGCGAAACGACAAATAATCAGGCGCTATTGCGCGCTTCCAGCGCTTTGGTAATCGCCCCCAGCAGCGGCGGGATATCCGCTTTTGGCAGCATCACCTCAATTAGCGAGAGCCGCTCGTGGTGCGCCACTTTTTCCAGCACGTCCGCCAGCTGCTCCGCTTCACTGACTTGCCAGCACTGGGCCTGAGGATCGAGGCTAAGGGCCTGCGGGATTTGCGTCCAGTTCCATAGCGCAATGTCATTGTAACGCTGTTCCGGCCCGTGAATTGCCCTTTCAACCGTGTATCCTTCGTTGTTGAGCACCAGAATGATGGGATGTTGTTTATCACGCAACATTGACCCGAGCTCCTGAATGGTCAGCTGTGCCGCGCCATCCCCCGTCAGCACAATCACCCGCCGGTTCGGGCATGCCGTTTGCGCACCGAACGCTGCGGCCAGGGTGTAGCCGATCGAGCCCCACAGCGGCTGGACGATAAAATTCACGTCGGCAGGCAAACGCAGGTCAATCGCGCCGAAGGCCGAGGTGCCCTGATCGGCCAGGATGATGTCTCCCGGGCGAATAAACGTTTGCAGCGTTTGCCAGAAATTCTCCTGAGTAAGTGAGCCGTCCGGCTGAGGGAAATTCATCGCGCTGTGCGATGCCGGAACAGGCTTATCGTGAATATGCTGTTTGCACAGCTCCAGCAGCGCTTCAATGGCCTGGGCCATCGGGATGCCGGTAAACCAGATATCGCCGACGCGGGCGGCATGAGGCTGGACTTCTATCGTCTGTGCAGACGTTAACTGATGGGTAAACCCGGCCGTCAGAGTATCGGTAAAACGCGTGCCGATGCACAGCACCGTATCCGCCCCCTCTATCGCCTCTTTTACCGGACCGGCACTGGCTGAACCGCTGTATGTACCGTAAAAACCGGCGTTACGTTCGTCGAATATGCCTTTGCCCATCAGCATCGTGGCATGCGCCATCGGCACATCCTTCACCCACTTCTGCAGCGCGTGCTTCAGCCCATGGCGCAGGACAAGAAAATCCGCTAACAGCGCGGTACGCTTACTCGCTGCCAGTTGACGCTCCGCAGCATCCCGGAACGCTTTCAGGCAGGCTCTATCGGCATGCGCATGCCGAAGCGTGAGAGCGTTTACAGGCGGCGTAGCGGCTTTTTTTGCCACATCGGCAGGTAACATCAAATAGCCGGGGCGACGTTCCCGGAGCATCGTCGTCAGTACCCGGTCGATTTCATAACAGGCGTTTTGTTCGGTCAGGATCGCCTGTGCAACGGTGATCGGCTCGCTCATATGGTAAAAATGACGGAACTCACCATCGCCCAGCGTATGGTGCAGCAGTTCCCCTCTTTGCTGAGACGCCATCCCCGGCGCGCCAACAATATGCAGCACCGGAACGTGCTCGGCATAGCTGCCCGCAATGCCGTTCATGGCACTTAATTCGCCGACGCCAAACGTCGTCAGCAGCGCGGCGAAGCCCTTACAGCGGGCATATCCGTCAGCGGCATAAGAGGCGTTTAACTCGTTGGCACAGCCCACCCAGCAGATGTCCGGGCTGTCTATTACGTGGTCGAGAAACTGCAGGTTATAGTCGCCCGGCACGCCAAACAGATGATCGGCTCCACAATCTGTAAGGCGGTCCAGCAGGTAATCGGCGACGCAGTACGGGGTACGCATAAACAGGTATCCTTCTGATGTTGACCTCACTTTGAGTATTAAATAAGCGTGATGGCTGTCCAGAATTGGCGATAAGAAGGATATGGAAAGAATGCTTTACAAAAAATGCTGGGTTATGCTGCTTTTTTTCACGTTAATGTAAACGTATACACTGATTTTTCTCTTCAGCACGAGAGGTCATACGAATGGGTTATCAGCCGGACAAAAATCGTTATCAGACAATGGAGTATCGCCGCTGTGGACAAAGCGAACTCAGGTTGCCCGCGGTCTCGATGGGGCTGTGGCATAACTTTGGTGACGCCACGCTTATCGAAAATAGCCGTCAACTTTTACAGCGCGCGTTCGATCTGGGTATTACGCATTTCGACCTTGCCAATAACTATGGTCCCCCGCCGGGGTCCGCCGAGCGTAATTTCGGCCGTATTTTGCAGGAGGATTTCCTGCCCTGGCGCGATGAGCTGATCGTCTCCACCAAAGCGGGATATACCATGTGGGACGGCCCTTACGGCGACTGGGGATCGCGCAAATATCTGCTGGCAAGCCTCGATCAAAGCCTGAAGCGCATGGGGCTGGAATATGTCGATATCTTCTATCATCACCGTCCGGATCCGGAAACGCCGCTGCAGGAAACCATGAAAGCGCTTGACCATGTGGTGCGTCAGGGCAAAGCCCTGTATGTCGGGTTATCCAACTATCCTGCCGAGCTGGCGCGAAAAGCGATTGATATCCTGAATGACCTGGGCACGCCCTGTCTGATCCACCAGCCGAAATACTCGATGTTCGAACGTGCGCCGGAAGAGGGTTTGCTGGATGTTCTGCAGGAAAAAGGGGTCGGCTGTATTCCCTTCTCGCCGCTGGCAGGGGGACAGTTGACCAACCGGTATCTTAACGGTATTCCCGCCGATTCCCGTGCGGCAAGCGGCAGTCAATTCCTTAACCCGGAACAGATCACCGAAGGGAAGCTTGAGAAGGTGCGCCAGCTAAACGCCCTGGCAGAAAGCCGCGGCCAGAAACTCTCGCAGATGGCGCTTGCCTGGGTGTTACGCCATGAGGAGGTCACGTCGGTGCTGATCGGAGCCAGCAAAACGGCTCAGATTGATGATGCCGTGGGTATGCTGGAAAACCGCCAGTTTACCGCAGAAGAACTTTCCCTAATCGACCAGATCCTGAGCAGTTCAAAATAAAACCACTTTTAGCAAAAAGTGCTCTCCCTCTGGAATTCGGAGTTGAGGCGATGAAACGAGCCTTTACCAACTCGTAATATTGCGTTAACAGGCCCCACGAAGGCCCCGATCGTGAAGGAGAAAGAGTATGTTCAGGTCACTGATTCTTGCAGCGGTATTACTGGCTTCGGCCCCGCTCGTCGCCACTGCGGGCGAAATCACCCTGTTGCCATCAGTAAAATTACAAATTGGCGATCGTGACGACTACGGCAGATACTGGGACGGTGGCTACTGGCGCGACCGTGACTACTGGCACCGTCATTATGAATGGCGGGGTGACCGCTGGCGCAGGCACGATAACGGCCTGCATCGCGGCTGGTATAAAAACAACGCCTATGAGCGCGGCTACCGCGAAGGCTGGAAAGATCGTGACGACCGCCGCGGCGGCTGGGGTCACGGCGGAAAAGGACGCGGTGGTCACGGTCACGGTCATCATTAATGCAAAAAGGAGCCTCCCGGCTCCTTTTTCTTTTATAGCCCCAGCGCAGTGCCAATCAACAGCCACAGGTTTAGCGCTACGACCACCACCACGATGGCCCACCCGGCCCGTTTCACCAGCGTCGTATTAACCAGTTCGCCCATCAGAGTTTTATTGCTGGTGAAAATCAGCAGCGGCACCAGCGCCAGCGCAATACCAAAGCTCAGCAGCACCTGGCTCATCACCAGAATTCGCGTTGGATCGAGCCCCATCAGAATCACGATAAACGACGGAAGCATGGTGATAAAACGACGCACCCACAATGGAATATGGAAGCGAACAAATCCCTGCATCACCACCTGCCCTGCCAGCGTCCCCACCACCGTGGAGGAGAGACCGGCGGCAACCAGGCTCAGACCAAATATCGTGGCAGCAGCATGACTCAGTAACGGCTCCAGCGTGAGGTAAGCCTGGTCGAGATCGGCGACACCAGTATGACCGTTAAAGTGGAAAGCGGCGGCTGCGGTGGCCATCATCGCCAGATTCACAAAACCCGCGATGGTCATGGCGATTGCCACATCCCATTTGGTTGCCGAGTAGCGTTCTTTACGCGTCCCGCCGTGCAGATGCTGGGTTAACGAGGAGTGCAAATAAATGACATGCGGCATAATGGTCGCCCCAAGTACCCCGGCGGCCAGGAAAACCGCTTCCGAGGTTGGCAGGCTTGGGATCACCATGCCTTTTGCGAGCTGCGCCAGATTCGGCTGTGAGAAAATCAGCTCGACGATGTACGCCGCAGCAACAAACAGCAGCAGGCCACCAATGACCTTCTCCAGCGGTTTTTGCCCCCGACGCTGTAACATCAGGATCAGGAATGTGGCAATCCCGGTCAGCACCGCTCCCTGTAACAGCGACACGCCCAGAATCAGCTTAAAGCCGATCGCTGCCCCGATAAATTCAGCGAGATCGGTTGCCATGGCGATAATTTCCGCCTGAACCCAGTAGAGCCACACCGCCGGACGGGGATAATGATCGCGAATTTGCTCCGCCAGGTTTTTACCCGTGGCAATCCCCAGTTTTGCAGAGAGCATCTGAATCAGCATCGCCATCAGGTTTGCCCAGACGACCACCCACAGCAGCTTATAGCCGAAACTGGCCCCGGCCTGAATATTGGTCGCAAAATTACCCGGATCGATATAGCCGATGGCAGCAATAAAAGCAGGTCCCATTAATGCGAACCGCAACTTGCGCGCGGCTCTACCACTGCTACCCTCTACGCGACTGTTTGTCATTATCTGCCTCTGGAAATATAGCCTTTGCTATGTTTAATGCTATCAAAATGAGAATGATTATCAAGATCATTTAGAGAGTTTAAAATGATTTCTCTGATAGCTAAGAACAATAGACGGGCAGGTGGTGCGACATCACAGAATGTGAAAATGCGCGGTCATTTGTGAAGCGTAGCACACAAACTTAACTTTTCACTCATTTACCTAACATAACAAAAATGTATTGTGGATCACTAATTTTGAGACTCGTCACAGGATGTAACTATAGTGTGTCCCTGATCTCGTTTTCTTTTCGCTTGTTACATAGAATGTGCACGAAAATTAAACCTGCCTCATATTTGGAGCAAATATGGACCGCGTCCTTCATTTTGTCCTGGCACTTGTTGTCGTTACTGCACTCGCATTGCTGGTCAGCACAGACCGCAAAAAAATTCGTATTCGTTATGTTGTCCAGCTGCTGGTCATTGAAGTTTTACTTGCGTGGTTCTTCCTGAACTCCAACGTAGGCCTCGGCTTCGTGAAAGGCTTCTCCGAAATGTTCGAAAAACTGCTCGGATTCGCCAACGAAGGGACAAACTTTGTCTTCGGTAAAATGAACGACGAAGGTCTGGCATTCTTCTTCCTGAAGGTACTGTGCCCAATCGTCTTCATCTCCGCGCTGATCGGTATTCTGCAGCACATCCGCGTTCTGCCGTTCGTTATTCGTGGCATTGGTTTCCTGTTATCCAAAGTAAACGGCATGGGCAAGCTGGAATCTTTCAACGCCGTAAGTTCCCTGATCCTCGGTCAGTCTGAGAACTTCATCGCGTATAAAGATATCCTCGGCAAAATGTCCCGTAACCGCATGTACACCATGGCGGCAACCGCGATGTCTACCGTTTCCATGTCTATCGTGGGCGCATATATGACCATGCTGGAGCCAAAATATGTGGTTGCAGCGCTGGTTCTGAATATGTTCAGCACCTTTATCGTTCTGTCGCTGATCAACCCGTATCGTGTTGACGCCAGCGAAGAGAACATCCAGATGTCTAACCTGCACGAAGGTCAGAGCTTCTTCGAAATGCTGGGTGAGTACATCCTGGCAGGTTTCAAAGTGGCGATTATCGTTGCCGCGATGCTGATCGGCTTTATCGCCCTGATCTCCGCACTGAACGCCCTGTTCGCCGCAGTGCTGGGCATCTCCTTCCAGGGCATCCTGGGCTACATCTTCTACCCTGTCGCATGGGTGATGGGTGTTCCGGCTCATGAAGCGCTGCAGGTAGGCAGTATCATGGCGACCAAGCTGGTTTCTAACGAATTCGTTGCGATGATGGATCTGCAGAAAATCGCCAGCACGCTCTCTCCACGTGCGGAAGGCATTCTGTCCGTATTCCTGGTCTCCTTCGCGAACTTCTCGTCCATCGGTATTATCGCCGGTGCGATTAAAGGCCTGAACGAAGAACAGGGTAACGTGGTTTCTCGCTTTGGCCTGAAACTGGTTTACGGCTCCACCCTGGTGAGCGTCCTGTCTGCTTCTATCGCTGCGCTGGTTCTGTAACGTTTACCGTAAAAAAAACCGGGAGACTTGCTCCCGGTTTTTTTATGCCCGCAATTCTTCCAGCGGTTTGGGTTTGCCTATCAGGTAGCCCTGGAGATAGTCCACGCCGAAGCGTAGCAGCATCTCCCGCTGCGCTGGCGTCTCAACATATTCGGCCACCACGCACAGTGATTTCGTCTTCGCCAGATTACATATCGACTGGACGATCATTGCGTCCATATCATCAGTACAAATATCTTTCACGAAACAGCCGTCAATTTTAATGATGTCTGCCTGCAGGCGTCTCAGACGCTCGTAGTTGGCGTAGCCGGTACCAAAATCATCGATGGCAATCCTGAAACCGTAATCCCGCAGTTGCTGAATATTGTGGATGCTGCAGCCGGAATTGGAGAAGGCCTGCTCTTCGGTGATCTCAATCACGACAGCCTGAGGCGCAACGCCGTACCGTTCAAAGAGCGCACAAATCTCAGTCGCCACCTCATTTTGCATCAGCGTAAGCGGCATCAGATTGACAGAGAAACGGGCGCCAGCCTGCGTCGCTGGGTGATCGCGCAGCCACAGCAGTAATTTTTCCATGACGCACATATCAAACCGGTGGCTGAGGTTGAACTGGGCAATCAGGGGAATAAAGCGGTCAGGGGTGATGATCTCGCCCTCGCTCTCCATACGCGCCAGAATTTCGTAGTACCCGCTACCGTCCGCCTTCTGGATCGGCTGCGCATACAAATGGAACTGCCCCGCCTCCAGGGCGTGCTTAATCCGCGCCAGCATCAGGACACGCTCCGTTGTTTGTCCTGATGCAGCTTCCAGGCTATTCGTCAGCGCAAGAACGTTGTGCGCTCCGCAGGATTGCTCGGCCAGCCAGCTCAGTTGCCCCAGCGTGTGGTGCAGTTTCTCACCGTTTTCGACCATTCCCCAGGACGCGCCAAATTCGATATCCAGCCCGGTATTGTTCCAGAAAATCTTACGGCTGTTCAGCCGATCAACCATATGCTGGAGGCGCTCGGCCGTTCCCTGCCCAAGCAATACCAGCACCAGCTCGCTTCCCGGCAGCTGGAAAAGCGTCTCATCTTTTTGCAACAGCGGCTGGAGAGAGGACGTGATCATTCGTTTGCAGTGCACCCGCATGAGAATGCCGTAATGGCGACTTAAAAACTCCAGATTATCCATTCTCAGGCAACACACTTTGGCATCCGGGTGGTCGAGGAGAAAATCTTCCAGCGCACGAATGTTGGGTAATCCGGTCAGCGGATCGGTGAGCGCTCTGTCCTGCCAGCCCTGCTTCAACCATTCGCTTCGCTGATAGATACGCGACATATAAAGCAGGCAGATAGCAAAAGAGATCAGTACCGACAGGATAAAGGAGAGCGAATGGCCCGACTCCACTCCGTTTAGAAAGTTGTAGTTGTAGGTCAACAGCAGAAGCGCAGAGGTGGCCCACAGCAGAGAGATAAGCGCGTAGCTCAGACGGCTAATCGCTAACGTAAAGAGAATGAAAATAATCGGCATCAAATAGCCCGCAATAACAGGCGACTCAAAAGGCGCACATAAAATTGCGATGATGGCGATTAACAGCATCAGCCAGACGAATATATATAATGATTTCTTGTGTAAAAACACGGGCTTCACACTTCGCCGCCAGAACTTGATGGCATAACGAGGATTAATAATCATTCTTAACGGATAATAGAACATCATGGTAAAAATCATCGCCGCGCATATCAGGCTTTGAATATCAACAACGTTATAAATTACCGTTCCTTCGCCGAAAAAAGTTGAGATTGTGACCGGAAAATCAAAGAAATAGCCAGCGAGATACATCGACATTTTAATGCCTATCGGCACCATAAAGCCGAGCCAAAATATGCGTAACCCAATGTGCCTGTTGGGCATACAGTAGCGCCAGCGCCGGCCCAGCAGAAGGCGCAGAACACCGCAGGCAGCGAATACGGAGAAAGTCTGACAGAACAGTAATACTGAATATTGTAGCGGTGCTAAATTAACGTTAAATATATTAGCAACCATAAAACTTATCAGAATAGGCAGAATACCGCGGCGCCCCAATAACAGCATAATCGCTAGCATAACGCTTGACGGGAGCCACGCTAAATAAACGTCGTGTTCATTAACAATTGCACGCGGGGAGAGATACCGGGAAACGGGAACCGCAATCAGACAGATCGCCAGAGCAATTATAAATATCTTTACATTATTATACGATTTTCTATTCATTAAGCTGGGGAGATTATTATCCGTTCATATCATTGACCGCATGGATAATAGGTTTATTAATTACGCGAATCAAGTTGAAGTCTATTTATAGACTGATTTATTGATTTCGGTTGAGGTGAGATATGGAAAAAAACCATTTTGGCAACAAAATACGTTTAGGGGTGTTACAAAAACATAAAAAAAACCCTCGTCTTTTGACGAGGGTTTAAAATTTTGGTGGAGCTAAGCGGGATCGAACCGCTGACCTCTTGCATGCCATGCAAGCGCTCTCCCAGCTGAGCTATAGCCCCACATGTTACTTTACTAACCACACTCTGTTGGGTTCAGAGTTTGGTGGAGCTAAGCGGGATCGAACCGCTGACCTCCTGCATGCCATGCAGGCGCTCTCCCAGCTGAGCTATAGCCCCATCGTAAAGCTGTCATGTTGACGGGCGGCATAATATGAATTCCGCCGCGGAGTGTCAACGGCAAAATCAATAGCCGCGGTTCAATCGCCGAAAAATCATGCAAATGAATCACTTTGCGAGCCTGCTCGCAGTCATGAGTTAAGCCTGTCACGTTTTCACGTAAAACGGTGCTATAAAATGAGCCGTTAATTAACCCCACGAATGTTCAGGAAATTGCATGATCAAGGAACGAATGACGCCGGAAGAGTTAGCCCTGCTCACTGGCTATAGCCGACAGACCATCAATAAATGGGTACGCAAAGAGGGTTGGATAACGTCGCCCAAGCCCGGTGTCCAGGGGGGTAAAGCGCGCCTGGTGCATGTGAACGAAAAGGTGCGTGACTTTATCCGCAGCGCACGCCGGGCAACGGAAACATCCGCTATGCCTGACGGCATCAGCACTGACGGTTCACTTCATACCCTACTCCTGACGCTGGCCAATGAAATGACGCCGGAAGAGCAGAAGCTGATGACATCGCTGCTATTGCGGGAAGGGATTACCGGTTTGTTGCAACGTTTAGGGATTCGCGACCAGAATTAATATGAAAAGACTACGTAGCAAAATGACCACGGAAGAGCTGGCGGAGAATTTGGGTGTTGCCAGACAAACGGTAAATCGCTGGATACGGCAGCAGGGGTGGAAAACCGAAGGACTCAATGGCGTAAAAGGCGGTCGGGCGCGGCTCATTCACGTTGATGCACGCGTGAAGGAGCATATTATGAGCCTCCCGGCTATCCGTAACCGCCAGGCGGTTTATCATCTGGCTGAGGTGGCCTCATCCTACAATGAACAGCCTTCACGTCTGCGTCCGGGCATTATCGAAACGCTGGAGAGTATGACTGAGCTTGAACAGCAGCGTCTGGATACCTTACTGAAGCGCGAAGGCATACGCGGTTTTCTTGCTCGTCTGGGTATTGCCGAATAAAAGTCAAAAAAAACGGCAGGATACCCTGCCGTTTTTCTTATAGATGGCTTAATTACTGCTGATTTTCACGTTCTGCAATAAAATCCAGCGCCTTGTTGATGCGCGCCACGCTGCGTGACTTGCCGATGGCATGGACAGTCACGTCCAGCGCCGGAGACTGACCCGCGCCGGTCACCGCAACGCGCAGTGGCATACCGACTTTGCCCATGCCCACTTCCAGTTCGTCTGCGGTCGCCTGAATGGCGTGATGCACATTTTCAGCGGTCCACTCGGTGAGCGCAGCCAGCTTGTCGCGCACCACTTCCAGCGGCTGACGCGCAACCGGGCGGAGGTGCTTCTTCGCGGCGTCAGCGTCGAACTCATCAAACTCTTCATAGAAGTAGCGGCAGCTTTCGGCAATTTCTTTCAGCGTTTTGCAGCGCTCGCCGAGCAGTTTTACCAGGTCCGCCAGCTCAGGGCCAGTGCGGGTATCAATGTTTGCCTGCTCAATGTGCCACTGCAGGTAAGTCGCCACATATTCCGGCGGCATGGTATTGATGTAGTGATGGTTGAGCCACAGCAGCTTGTCGGTGTTAAATGCGCTGGCAGATTTGCTCACAGAGCTCAGAGAGAACAGTTCGATCATCTCTTCGCGGCTGAAGATCTCCTGGTCGCCGTGAGCCCAGCCCAGACGCACCAGATAGTTCAGCAGCGCTTCCGGCAGATAGCCGTCGTCGCGATACTGCATGACGCTGACCGCACCGTGACGTTTAGACAGCTTTTTACCGTCGTCGCCGTTGATCATGGAGACGTGCGCATAGACCGGAACAGGTGCATTCAGCGCTTTCAGGATGTTGATCTGGCGTGGGGTGTTGTTGATATGGTCTTCACCACGGATAACGTGGGTAATTTCCATATCCCAGTCATCAACCACGACGCAGAAGTTATAGGTTGGGGAACCGTCGGTGCGGCGTATGATCAGATCGTCCAGCTCCTGGTTGCTGAATTCGATCGGGCCACGGATCTGGTCGTCGAAAATCACCGAGCCATCCTGCGGGTTAGCAAAACGCACCACGCATGGCTCATCAGCGGCATGCTCGCTGTGGTCGTGGCGGCAACGGCCGTCATAACGCGGTTTTTCACCGTTCGCCATCTGCTCTTCACGCAGCGCATCCAGACGCTCTTTGGAGCAGTAGCACTTATACGCCGTGCCCGCGACCAGCATCTCATCAATAACAGCGTTATAGCGGTCAAAACGTTTGGTCTGGAAATACGGGCCTTCGTCCCACTGCAGGTTCAGCCAGTTCATACCATCCATAATGGCTTCAATTGCTTCCGGCGTGGAGCGCTCAAGATCGGTATCTTCTATACGCAGCACGAACTCACCTTGGTTGTGGCGTGCAAAAAGCCAGGAATAGAGAGCAGTACGAGCACCACCGACGTGCAGATAGCCTGTCGGGCTCGGCGCGAAGCGAGTTTTGATTTTCATGAAATGGCCTTACGTTATAAAGATGCCGGCAATCGGCAAATCCCGGGGAAAAAACGATGGGCAATATTCTATCACTGTGGGGGGATTCCTCAATGTCGATCCCTTTATCGTGGCGGAGTTTGCTGTTTTTGTTTAGAAATCATGCGCCACCGCCCGTTTTGCGATCGTTTTGTTTAATTTTACGACGAACGAATAAAAACTTTAGAAAATGCGTTGACTCATTTTCAACTCTCCCTATAATGCGACTCCACACAGCGGGGGTGATTAGCTCAGTTGGTAGAGCATCTCCTTTACACGGAGGGGGTCGGCGGTTCGAGCCCGTCATCACCCACCATCTACTTCGGTAGACTCGCAGTGTAGATAAGAATTGAGATTGGGCGATTAGCTCAGTTGGTAGAGCATCTCCTTTACACGGAGGGGGTCGGCGGTTCGAGCCCGTCATCGCCCACCATTCTCACCTTATCAAAGCAGTTCCGAAATGGGCGATTAGCTCAGTTGGTAGAGCATCTCCTTTACACGGAGGGGGTCGGCGGTTCGAGCCCGTCATCGCCCACCATTTCGGGTCGTTAGCTCAGTTGGTAGAGCAGTTGACTTTTAATCAATTGGTCGCAGGTTCGAATCCTGCACGACCCACCAATGTAAAAAAGCGCCCTAAAGGCGCTTTTTTGCTATCTGCGATCTGGATGATTCGAACCTGCAGCAGGTTCGAGCCGAACGCAGTGAGGCACCGGAGCCGTTTACGGCGACGGCCCGAAGGGCGAGCGAAGCGAGTCATCCTGCACGACCCACCAATGTAAAAAAGCGCCCTAAAGGCGCTTTTTTGCTATCTGCGATATAAAAATGTGAACCTGCCGCATTTTCCTCAAGCTAATCCCGTCGGTGCCGATACCTCTGTTTTATAACGCGAGGAAAAAGTATGACGACCATTCAGGCTTCAACCCAACAGATTCAAACCAGCGGCGCGAGTGGCTCTTCGAGCAGTAACGATATCTCTGCGCAAATCACCCGCATTCTCGACAAGATCAAAAAGCTGACCCAGCAGTTAAAAGAGCTGGCAAACAGCCCCGGCAGTGCAGATGAGAAGAAGAAGCAGCAGGAACTGATTCAGACCCAGATCAAAGTGCTGCAGGCGCAGCTCGCCGCACTGCAGCGCCAGCAGGCCGAAGAAGCTCAGAAGAAGCAGGATCAAAAACTGGGCAAAGTAGAAGGCGTGAATAGCCCGTCAGACACTAATCAGATTGATATCTACATCTAATCGTCTGATGCGTTAAACAGTGGATCGCGTATGCGGGCCTCGGTTAATCGTTGTGCCTGGATACGCACCACTTCCCAGATGGCCTGCGCCGCACCCGAGAGCGAACGATTTTTTCGCCGCACCAGCATCAGCTTTCGTTCGACAACGGGCGTCAACCGCTTCACCGCCAGCTGGCTTCCCTGCGGCAGGGGAAGCGCCAGAGCGGGCAACACGCTGATGCCAATTCCGGCTTCCACCATCGGAAACAGCGTGGCCGGATGACCAATCTCCTGCACGATCGTTGCCTTAACGCCCTGATTCACCAGCGCGGAATCAATCAGCGGGCGGCTGCCTGAGGCATAATCCTGTAAAACCAGGTTCGCCCCCTGCAGGGACTGCCAGCTGACCTCAAGCAACGCTGCCAGCGGGTCGTCGTCACGGCAGAGCAGCAAAAAAGGCTCAGAAAGAACGCTTTCGCATTCCAGATCGCTCACCTGGCCAGGATCGATCACAATACCAAAATCCACATCCCCCTGACGGATGCTCTCCAGCACCCACTGCTGCGGTCTGTCATGCAGGACAAAATCAATATCAGGATAGCGATGGTTTCCCTCGGCAATACATTGCGGGATAAGGTGCGCGGATATCGTCTGGCTGGCCGCAACCCGCACGGTGCCCGACAGCTGCTGCCCCAGCCTCCCCACGTCTCTGAGCGTGCTGTTCAGCTCATCAAGCAGCCGTTCAAGACGCAGGGCCAGCTGCTGCCCGGCTTCGGTCAGGACCACTTCGCGCGTGGTGCGGTCAAGCAACCTAACGCCGGTCTGGTTTTCCAGCTCTTTCACGCTGTGGCTGACCGCCGACTGGCTCAGGCCGATCATTTCACCTGCCCGGCTAAAGCTGCGGGCATGGGCGACGGTGACGAAAATGCGAAGCTGGCGTAGGGAATAATTCATCTGTTTAATTCATGAATGGATGCAATAAATCAATTTTATTTCTCAAATGGAAAAAAGCACAATAGCGACATCTGTTTTCAGGAGTCATTATGAAACTATTTCGTATTCTTGATCCGTTTACGCTAACCCTGGTGGCCACCGTTTTACTGGCCTCGTTCTTCCCTGCTCGCGGCGGTTTCGTCCCTTTTTTTGAGGGACTGACGACAGCCGCCATCGCGCTGCTGTTCTTTATGCACGGCGCAAAGCTCTCCCGCGAAGCGATTATCGCTGGCGGTAGCCACTGGCGACTGCACCTCTGGGTGATGTGCAGCACGTTTATTCTGTTCCCGATCCTCGGGGTGCTGTTTGCCTGGTGGGCACCGGTTAACGTCGATCCGGCGCTCTACACCGGTTTCCTGTATCTCTGTATTCTCCCGGCCACCGTGCAGTCTGCCATTGCCTTTACCTCTCTTGCCGGAGGGAACGTTGCAGCCGCGGTCTGCTCCGCATCGGCATCCAGCCTGTTAGGGATTTTCGTCTCCCCGCTGCTGGTGGGCCTGCTGATGAACATGCACGGCGCGGAAGGTAACCTTGAGCAAGTCGGCAAAATCTGCCTGCAACTGCTGCTGCCGTTTGTCCTGGGCCATCTCTCACGTCCGTGGACCGGGGCGTTCGTGGCGAAGCATAAGAAATGGATCTCCAAAACCGACCAGTCTTCGATTCTGCTGGTGGTCTATTCCGCCTTCAGCGAAGCGGTCGTAAACGGGATCTGGCATAAGGTGGGTGCAGGCTCGCTGCTGTTTATCGTGGTGGTCAGCCTAGTTCTGCTGGCAATTGTCATTGCGGTGAACGTTTTTGTGGCGCGCAAATGCGGCTTCAGCAAAGCCGATGAGATCACCATCGTCTTCTGCGGCTCCAAAAAGAGCCTGGCGAACGGCATCCCGATGGCGAACATTCTGTTCCCCACCTCGGTGATCGGGATGATGGTGCTGCCGCTAATGATTTTCCATCAGATCCAGCTGATGGTCTGCGCGGTGCTGGCGCGTCGCTACAAGCGCCAGACGGAAAAGCTGGCGCAGGAAGAAACCCGCGCCGCGAAGGCTTAAGGACGCTTCAGGGGCTGCACCAGTTGGGTCAGCCCCTCGGTTTTGATCAGTAACGTGATAGCCATCAGCTCGCCCAGGCGCCCGGCGGGGAACTCGTCCTTGCGGGCGAACCACAGCAGGTACTCCTCCGGCAAATCGATCAGCCTGCGGCCCTTATATTTACCGAACGGCATTTCCGTATTGGCGATCTCAACGAGCTGCTCTTTCTCCACGTTACTCTCCTAACAGGCGCATCATTTCCGCTTCGTCGATAACCTCAATGCCGAGCTCCTGGGCTTTCGCCAGCTTCGAACCCGCAGCTTCGCCGGCAATCACCAGGTCGGTTTTCTTCGACACGCTGCCCGCCACTTTGGCCCCCAGCGCCACCAGACGCGCTTTTGCATCGTCACGTGAAAGCTGGCTAAGGCTACCGGTTAGCACCACGGTTTTACCGGCAAATGGGCTATCAATGTCTTCGGCGTTGACTACCACCGGCGCAGGCCATTTAATGCCCTCTTCCAGCAGCTTGCCGATGACCTCGCGGTTGCTCTCTTCGGCAAAGAAGTTAAAGACGTGCGTGGCGACGACGATGCCGACGTCCGGCACTTTCTGCAGCTCGTCGATGCTTGCCTTTTCCAGCGCCTCCAGCGTACCAAAGTACGTGGCTAAACCTGCCGCCGTCGCTTCGCCGACTTCACGAATGCCCAGCGCGTACAGGAAGCGGGCGAAGGTCGTCTCTTTCGCTGCTTCCAGCGCGTTAACCACGTTCAGGGCTGACTTCGGCCCCATGCGATCCAGACCGGTCAGTTTGCCCGCCGTGAGCCTGAACAGATCCGCTGGCGTATGGACATACTCTTTCTCAACCAGCTGATCGATAATCTTGTCGCCCATGCCGTCAACGTCCATTGCGCGACGGGAAACAAAGTGCTTAAGCGACTCTTTACGCTGCGCGCCGCAGATCAGGCCGCCCGTACAGCGGGCCACCGCTTCGCCTTCCACACGCTCTACGTCAGAGCCGCATACCGGGCAGTGGGTCGGGAAAACGACCTCGCGCGTATCATCAGGACGTTCTGACTCAACAACGTTCACCACCTGCGGGATAACATCGCCCGCGCGGCGAATCACCACTTTGTCACCGATGCGCAGGCCGAGGCGTTCGATTTCATCGGCGTTGTGCAGCGTAGCGTTACTCACCAGCACGCCTGCGACCTGCACCGGCTCCAGTCGAGCGACCGGGGTAATAGCGCCCGTACGTCCCACCTGAAACTCCACGTCGCGAACGAAGGTCATCTGCTCCTGAGCAGGGAATTTAAACGCCACCGCCCAGCGCGGCGCACGCGCCACAAAGCCCAGCTGCTCCTGCAGCGCCAGCGAATTGACCTTGATGACAACGCCATCGATATCAAAGCCGAGCGTCGGACGGTCCTCTTCCACTTTGTGGTAGAACGCCAGCACCGCTTCCGGCGAGTCGCAGAGCTGAACGCGGTTGCTCACCGGCAGGCCCCAGGCTTTAAACTGCAGCAGACGCCCGAGGTGCGTATCCGGTAACTCACCACCTTCCAGAATACCGACGCCGTAGCAGAAGAAAGTAAGCGGTCGCTTCGCGGTGATGCGCGGGTCAAGCTGGCGCAGAGAGCCCGCCGCCGCGTTACGCGGGTTAGCAAACACTTTCCCGCCGGTGCGACGCGCCTCTTCGTTAATTTTCTCGAATCCCGCCTGCGGCAGGAACACCTCGCCGCGCACTTCCAGACGCGCGGGAATGTTGTCTCCCTGCAGCTTCAGCGGGATCGCGCGGATGGTTCGCACGTTGGTGGTGATGTCTTCACCCGTCGTACCGTCGCCACGCGTGGCGGCGCGCACCAGCACGCCGTTTTCATAGAGAAGGCTGACCGCCAGGCCGTCGAGCTTCAACTCGCAGCACCAGGTGAGGGAATCGCTGCTTTTCAGACGGTCCTGCACGCGCTTGTTAAACGCGAGGAAGCTCTCTTCATCAAAGACGTTGTCCAGCGACAGCATCGGCACTTCGTGACGCACCTGGCTGAAAGCCCCCAGCGGCTCGGCGCCGACGCGCTGGGTCGGAGAATCTGGCGTAATCAGTTCCGGGTGCTGCGCCTCCAGCTCGCGCAGCTCGCGCATCAGCCGGTCATACTCAGCATCAGGCACTTCCGGTGCGTCCATAACATGATAGAGATATTCATGATGGCGAAGCGTGGTTCGCAGTTCAGTGAGTTGTTGTTCGATTGAGTCCATATCGCACCATCAATGAGAAAAAACCCCCGACAGGCGGGGGTTGAGGAGGAGTTGAAGTAAACGCGACAATTACGCGTTGGCTTCCTTCACTTCGCGGATGCGGTCCTGATACTCGCGCAGCTTCTGCGGGGTCATCATTCGACGCTGATCGTCGAGCACCACACCACCCACTTCATCAGCGATGTGCTGAGCGGACTGCAGCATCAGCTTGAAGTTTTGCAGCTCGTCGCCGTAGGACGGCACCTGCATAAAGATAGTGACACCCGGCGTCACGAAATCACCGGTCATTTCCGGGTCAAAGGTGCCTGGGTTGACCATATTGGCCAGGCTAAACAGCGCCGGACCACTACCGTCAGGGCTCAGATGGCGATGGAAAATGTTCATATCGCCAAACTTGAAGCCTGCCTGTTGAATGCTGTTGAGCAACACGTCACCGTTGAGATGGCTGCCGTGATGCGCGGCCACGTTCATGATGATCACCGCTTCTTTACGCTGCGGCTTTTCAACAACCGGTTCAGGCTCGACGACCGGCTCTGGCTCAACGTGCGGAGCCGGAGCGGGCTGCGGCGCAGACTGTACATGAACAGGCTGCTGCGGCTGGTGCACAGGTTGCTGTTGCACGGGCTGCTGCACAGGTTGCTGTTGAACCGGCTGTGGCGCAGCGGGCTGCTGCTGTTGTACAGGCGGTTGCGGCGGCTGACGTACAGGTTCTTCCACTGGCTGCGGCGCTGGCTGGCGCGGCTGGGCAGAGGCATACGGCGGTTGATACTGGTGCTGCGGAGCGCGGGGGGCTTCATGCTCCCCATGAGCCGCGCCGGGCGCAGTATTGACCCGATGAACACGAACTTCACCCACGCCGTCGTCGTCGCTACCGGTGATGTCATCTTCAGTGTCATCATCATCACGACTGGACTTCATGCGCTTCAGTGGGCGATCGCGAAACATCGAGGAACGCTCTTTACGGCTGGTCCAGAAACCATGTACCAGTAAAGCGATTATGGCGATCGCGCCAACAATGATTAATATCAGACGCAAATCCTGCATCATTATATTCTCTGTTGTTCTAACACCTTGCCACCACGGCAAACATTTACTCACTAAGAGTATTTGCCGTTTACGTCAAGTGCAAGTGTGTGCAGAGCATTCGCAGCATAAAGATGAAGTAAATCGTGCTTTTTGCTGGTTTTTCGAACATTTCCGAACTGGTCATTGGTCCGCAAGTGGATAATATAGGCGGGCAATTCCACTGGTTGTGAAAAAAGGAGTACAGCCTGGTTATGGTTTCAACATCGTCTTCTCCCCCGCGCAGCGGCGTCTGGTATTTTTCTCAGGGCTGGAAGCTGGTTTCACTGCCAGGTATCCGTCGCTTCGTCATTCTGCCGCTGCTGATCAACATTATTCTGATGGGCGGCGCGTTCTGGTGGCTGTTCACAAAGCTCGAAAGCTGGATCCCGTCGCTGATGAGCTACGTGCCGGACTGGCTGCAGTGGCTTAACTACCTGCTCTGGCCGGTGGCGGTCATCTCCGTGCTGCTGGTATTCGGCTATTTATTCTCAACGATCGCGAACTGGATAGCCGCGCCGTTTAACGGCCTGCTGGCGGAACAGCTGGAGGCGCGGCTTACCGGCGCGACGCCACCGGACACGGGCGTGCTGGGGATCGTGAAAGATATCCCGCGCATTATGAAGCGCGAGTGGCAGAAGTTTGCCTGGTACCTCCCCCGCGCGGTTGTACTGCTTGCCCTCTACTTTGTCCCCGGCATTGGCCAGACGGTTGCGCCGGTGCTGTGGTTTCTGTTCAGCGCCTGGATGCTGGCCATCCAGTACTGCGACTATCCGTTCGATAACCACAAGGTGCCATTTAAAGCGATGCGCACCGCTCTGCGCACCCGGAAGGTCGCCAATATGCAGTTCGGCGCGCTGACCAGCCTGTTCACCATGATTCCCTTCCTTAACTTGTTCATCATGCCGGTTGCGGTTTGCGGCGCGACGGCGATGTGGGTGGACTGTTATCGTGCTAAGCACGCGTTATGGAAATAATGCAAAAATGTGTAAAGCAGGGGTGGCTTATGCCGCCCCTTATTCCATACTGATCCCCATTATTTCCTTGCAGTATATAGATATGCGAATTCCTTACTTCCCCCTACCTGCTTAGCAGGTATGCTGGGTCGGTATCCCAATTTCATACAGTTAAGGACAGGCCATGAGTAAGATTTATGAAGACAACTCGCTGACTATCGGTCATACGCCCCTGGTTCGACTGAACCGTATCGGTAATGGACGCATTCTGGCGAAGGTCGAATCACGCAACCCGAGCTTCAGCGTAAAATGCCGCATCGGTGCAAACATGATTTGGGATGCTGAAAAACGCGGCGTGCTGAAGCCAGGCGTTGAGCTGGTGGAACCGACCAGCGGTAACACCGGTATCGCTCTGGCCTATGTTGCTGCCGCACGCGGCTACAAGCTGACCCTGACCATGCCGGAAACGATGAGCATCGAACGTCGCAAACTGCTCAAAGCGCTGGGGGCGAACCTGGTCCTGACCGAAGGCGCGAAGGGCATGAAAGGTGCCATTCAGAAAGCGGAAGAGATCGTGGCCAGCGATCCGGCGAAATATCTTCTGCTGCAGCAGTTCAGCAACCCGGCTAACCCTGAAATTCACGAGAAGACCACCGGCCCGGAAATCTGGGAAGATACTGACGGCCAGGTTGACGTATTTATCTCCGGCGTCGGCACCGGCGGCACGCTGACCGGCGTGTCTCGCTATATTAAAGGCACAAAAGGTAAAAAAGAGCTGATTACCGTTGCCGTTGAACCTACCGACTCCCCGGTTATCGCTCAGGCGCTGGCGGGTGAAGAGCTTAAGCCTGGCCCGCATAAAATTCAGGGCATCGGCGCGGGCTTCATTCCGGGTAACCTGGATCTGAAGCTGATCGATAAAGTCGTTGCCATCACGAACGAAGAAGCCATCTCTACCGCGCGTCGTCTGATGGATGAAGAAGGCATTCTGGCGGGTATCTCTTCCGGTGCGGCCGTTGCGGCAGCGCTCAAACTTCAGGAAGATGAAGCCTTTACCAATAAGAATATTGTGGTTATCCTTCCTTCTTCGGGTGAGCGTTACCTGAGCACCGCACTGTTTGCCGATCTGTTCACGGAAAAAGAGCTGCAACAGTAGTGCCAGTATGTTAATAACGCGTAAAAAAGCACCTTTTCGGGTGCTTTTTTGTGACCTGCTTCAGACTTTTGCCCCTCCTGGCATTGCTTCACCCCGATGTGTCTGGTATTTAAACCAGCAATTATTTTGAAGCGTGAAATTAATCAGTGAACGAAATACCCTTGCTGAATCGATTTTATGATTTGGTTCAAGTCTTCCTTTCGCTGCATAATGTTTAATGACGATTGAAACGTCAGCGCTAACAATACAGGCTAAAGTTAAGCCGCCAGGCTAGACTTTAGTTCCACAACACTAAACCTATAAGTTGGGGAAATACAATGTTCCAGCAAGAAGTTACCATTACCGCTCCGAACGGTCTGCACACCCGCCCTGCTGCTCAGTTTGTTAAAGAAGCGAAAGGCTTCACTTCTGAAATCACTGTAACTTCCAACGGCAAAAGCGCTAGCGCAAAAAGCCTGTTCAAACTGCAGACTCTGGGCCTGACTCAGGGCACCGTTGTTACCATCTCTGCTGAAGGTGAAGACGAGCAGAAAGCAGTTGAGCATCTGGTTAAACTGATGGCTGAGCTCGAGTAAGTTTCCGGGTTCTTTTAAATATCAGTCACAAGTAAGGTAGGGTTATGATTTCAGGCATTTTAGCATCCCCGGGTATCGCTTTCGGCAAAGCACTGCTGCTGAAAGAAGACGAGATCGTCATCGACCGGAAAAAAATTTCTGCCGACAAGGTTGATCAGGAAGTTGAACGTTTTCTGAGCGGTCGTGCCAAGGCATCTGCGCAACTGGAAGCGATCAAAACTAAAGCTGGCGAAACTTTCGGTGAAGAAAAAGAAGCCATCTTCGAAGGGCACATCATGCTGCTCGAAGATGAGGAGCTGGAGCAGGAAATCATAGCCCTGATTAAAGATAAAGGCATGACGGCCGACGCGGCTGCGCATGAAGTTATCGAAGGTCAGGCAACTGCCCTGGAAGAGCTGGATGATGAATACCTGAAAGAGCGTGCGGCTGACGTACGTGACATCGGTAAGCGCCTGCTGCGCAACATCCTGGGCCTGGCCATTATCGACCTGAGCGCGATTCAGGATGAAGTGATCCTGGTTGCCGCTGACCTCACCCCGTCTGAAACCGCACAGCTGAACCTGAAAAAGGTTCTCGGTTTCATCACCGACGCGGGTGGCCGTACCTCCCACACCTCAATCATGGCGCGTTCTCTGGAACTGCCTGCCATCGTGGGCACCGGTAGCGTCACCTCTCAGGTGAAAAACGGCGACTATCTGATTCTGGATGCCGTAAACAATCTGGTTTACGTCAACCCAACTAACGAAGAGATCGAAAAACTGCGCGCGGTTCAGGAGCAGGTTGCGACTGAAAAAGCGGAACTCGCTAAGCTGAAAGACCTGCCAGCCATCACCCTGGACGGCCATCAGGTAGAAGTGTGCGCAAACATCGGTACCGTACGCGACGTTGATGGCGCTGAGCGCAACGGTGCGGAAGGTGTTGGTCTCTATCGTACAGAATTCCTGTTCATGGACCGCGACGCGCTGCCTACGGAAGAAGAGCAGTTTGCTGCGTATAAAGCCGTCGCAGAAGCGTGTGGCTCACAGGCGGTTATCGTCCGTACCATGGACATCGGTGGCGACAAAGAGCTGCCGTACATGAACTTCCCGAAAGAAGAGAACCCGTTCCTGGGCTGGCGTGCCGTGCGTATCGCGATGGATCGTAAAGAGATCCTGCGTGACCAGGTTCGCGCTATCCTGCGTGCCTCCGCTTTCGGTAAGCTGCGCATCATGTTCCCGATGATCATCTCTGTTGAAGAAGTGCGTGCACTGAAGAAAGAGATCGAAATCTACAAACAGGAACTGCGCGACGAAGGTAAAGCATTTGACGAGTCAATTGAGATCGGCGTGATGGTGGAAACACCAGCGGCGGCGACCATTGCGCGTCATTTAGCCAAAGAAGTTGATTTCTTTAGTATCGGCACCAATGATTTAACGCAGTACACCCTGGCAGTTGACCGTGGTAATGATATGATTTCACATCTCTACCAGCCAATGTCACCGTCCGTACTGAACTTGATCAAGCAAGTTATTGATGCTTCTCATGCAGAAGGTAAATGGACTGGCATGTGTGGTGAGCTTGCAGGCGACGAACGTGCTACACTTCTGTTGCTGGGTATGGGTCTGGACGAATTCTCTATGAGCGCCATTTCCATCCCGCGCATTAAGAAGATTATCCGTAACACGAACTTCGAAGATGCGAAGGTGTTAGCAGAGCAGGCTCTTGCTCAACCGACAACGGACGAGTTAATGACGCTGGTTAACAAGTTCATTGAAGAAAAAACAATCTGCTAATCCACGAGATGCGGCCCAAATTACTGCTTAGGAGAAGATCATGGGTTTGTTCGATAAACTGAAATCTCTGGTTTCTGATGATAAGAAAGACTCCGGAACTATTGAGATTGTTGCTCCGCTCTCCGGCGAGATCGTCAACATCGAAGACGTGCCGGATGTAGTGTTTGCTGAGAAAATCGTTGGTGATGGCATTGCTATCAAACCAACTGGCAACAAAATGGTTGCTCCAGTTGACGGCACCATCGGTAAAATTTTTGAAACCAACCATGCGTTCTCTATCGAATCTGATAGCGGTATCGAACTGTTCGTTCACTTCGGTATCGACACCGTTGAACTGAAAGGCGAAGGCTTCAAGCGTATCGCGGAAGAAGGCCAGCGTGTTAAAGTTGGCGACCCGGTGATTGAATTCGATCTGCCACTGCTGGAAGAAAAAGCCAAGTCTACCCTGACGCCGGTTGTTATCTCCAACATGGACGAAATCAAAGAACTGATCAAACTGTCTGGCAGCGTCACCGTGGGCGAAACCCCGGTTATCCGCATCAAGAAGTAATTCTTGCCGCACAGAAAAATGGCGCCTTCCGGCGCCATTTTTGTTTATACAGGGAGGATAAGCTCGTCGTAGCCTTTCGACTGGGTATAAAGCATCACATCAGTCACCCGATCGCCGGCCATGCGAATGGCATCAGCAACGGTTTTCCCCTCAACAATTCCGCTCACCAGTTCTGAACAGAACAGATCCCCCGTCCCTTTCAGATCGGTTTCTACGCGCGGATGCGCGCTGACGGTCACGCCCTCACGCGTCACCAGCACCACGTGGATGTTTTGCGGGTCATCGGTCACCGGCGCGCTGGTGATCGCTACCCATTTCAGAGTGTCAGAAAGCAACCCCTGCGCGGCGGCAATAGCGCTTTCCGGCGTCCGGCACGGCTTACCGCTTAACACTTCCAGCTCATAGACGTTTGGCGTAATCCCCTGCGCCAGCGGCAGCAGGTGTTCCCGGTACGCTTCCGGGATATCCGGCTTCACGTACATTCCGCTGTCGATATCGCCGATAACCGGGTCGACCAGCACCAGCAGGTCAGGATGCTGCGCTTTGACCGCTTTCAGCCACTGCGCCAGCAGCGCGATCTGGCTGGCGCTGCCCATATAGCCGGTAGTGACCGCTTTAAGCTCGCGCAGGATCTCGCGCTCTTCCAGCGCCTTCAGGTAGCCGCTGAACCACTCGTCGGGGATCACCCCGCCGTAGAAGGTGTCGTAGTGCGGCGTGTTGCTAAACAGCACCGTCGGCACGGCGGTCACGTTTAGCCTGTGGGTACGAATGTTCGGCACAGCAATGCTGTTCCCCACGCTGCCGTAAACCACCTGCGACTGCACCGCGACAATGTCGGTTTGCTGCGCCCGGGTGTTATCCCGGAATAGAATCATCTCCATGACGCTTAAATCCCCGCCCCCTGCGAATAACTCTCTTCACCAAAGACGCCGGTAGACAAATAGCGATCGCCGCGGTCGCAAATTATCGCCACCACGACCGCACCGGGATTTGCCTGCGCCACGCGCAACGCCCCCGCTACCGCGCCCCCCGAGCTGACCCCGCAGAAGATGCCTTCACGCACGGCCAGTTCACGCATGGTATTCTCCGCCTCGCGCTGATGAATATCCAGCACCCGATCCACCAGCTGCGCATTAAAGATGCCTGGCATATACTCCGCAGGCCAGCGGCGAATGCCCGGAATACTACTCCCCTCTTCCGGCTGCAGGCCAACGATGGTGACCGGTTTCTCCTGCTCGCGCAAAAAACGCGACACGCCGGTAATGGTGCCGGTGGTGCCCATGCTGGAGACAAAATGGGTGATGCGCCCGCCGGTTTGCTGCCAGATTTCCGGCCCGGTGGTGGTGTAGTGCGCGTACGGGTTGTCCGGGTTATTGAACTGATCGAGCAGTTTACCTTCGCCGCGCTCGGCCATCGCTAACGCTAAGTCTCGCGCCCCTTCCATCCCCTGCTCTTTGGTTACCAGAATCAGCTCGGCCCCGTAGGCACGCATCGCGGCGCGGCGCTCCTGGCTCATGTTGTCCGGCATCAGCAGCTTCATGCGGTAGCCTTTCAGCGCCGCAATCATTGCCAGCGCGATACCGGTGTTGCCGCTGGTGGCTTCAATCAGCACATCGCCTGGCTTAATTTCACCGCGTTTCTCGGCCTGGACAATCATCGACAGCGCCGCGCGGTCTTTCACCGACCCTGCCGGGTTATTGCCTTCGAGTTTGACCCAGATTTCGCTGCCGTTGGCACATCCCATGCGCTGAAGCTTGACCAGAGGGGTGTTGCCGATGGTGTGTTCGAGTGTATTCACGATTTTTACTCAATAAAAAGCCCGGTAAGCATCACGCCACCGGGCGAAAAACATACTCAATAACCTATCAGGCTGACTCCGCCAGAGCAATATCCTCGCGCGTCTCAATGCGCTCCTTACCGTGATAGATGCGCGCATGCTGCAGCCCGACAAACAGGCGCTCACCCCGGTGCGGCGGGACGTCGTCGCGCATGACCACGGTCAGCGGCTCGGTATACCAGCCCAGCGGCTGTACCACCAATTGGGTGTAGTGACCTTTAGGGCTAGCTTCCAGCACCTGCACCGGCAGCGGGGAATCCAGGCTGGTGCGGCGGCTGACGTCCACTTCCCACGGGCGCAGGAACAGATCGACCGGCCCCTGATGCGCGGAGGTGTAGCCCAGCGGCCAGCGGTGCGCGCCCACGTGGAACTGACCGCCGCGAATGGTGCCCTGCAGTCGGTTCACCTCGCCCATAAACTCCAGCACGAAGCGGGTCGCCGGCTCGCGCCAGAGCTGTTCCGGCTCGTCAACCTGCTCGATGTTGCCCTGGCTCATGACCACCACGCGGTCCGCGACTTCCATTGCCTCTTCCTGATCGTGGGTCACGAAGACGCTGGTGAATTTCAGCTCTTCATGCAGCTGGCGCAGCCAGCGACGCAGCTCTTTGCGCACCTGCGCATCCAGCGCGCCGAAGGGTTCATCCAGCAGCAGTATTTGCGGCTCAACGGCCAGCGCGCGCGCCAGCGCCACGCGCTGCTTCTGACCGCCGGAAAGCTGCGCCGGGAAACGGTCCGCCAGATGCGCCAGCTGCACCATCTCCAGCAGTTTGGTTACTTTCGCCTTAATGGTTGCTGCATCCGGGCGTTCACGACGCGGCAGCACCGTCAGGCCAAAGGCGATATTGTCGAAAACGGTCATGTGACGGAACAGCGCGTAATGCTGGAAGACAAAGCCGACTTTACGATCGCGGGCGTGCAGGCGGCTCACGTCGGTGCCGTGGAAGCGGATGTGCCCGCTGGTCTGATGCTCAAGCCCGGCGATGATCCGCAGCAGCGTCGTTTTGCCCGAGCCAGACGGCCCCAGCAGCGCCACCATTTGTCCGGAAGGGATATCCAGTGAGATATCATTCAGCACCTGGGTGCGACCAAAAGACTTCTTAATATTGGCAATCTCAATGCTCATGATTTCCCTCCTGATGCTGACGTTTTTCCTGATTCTCTAAACGCCACTGCACCACACTCTTCAAAAACAGGGTCAAAATCGCCATCAGCGTCAGCAACGCTGCGGCAGTAAAGGAACCGACGGTGTTGTAGTCCTGTTCCAGTAATTCAATCTGTAGCGGCAGTGACAGCGTTTCACCGCGAATCGAGCCGGATACCACCGACACCGCACCAAACTCACCGATGGCGCGGGCGTTGGTCAGCACCACGCCGTAAAGCAGCGCCCAGCGGATATTCGGCAACGTCACGCGGCGGAACATCTGCCAGCCGGATGCGCCAAGCAGAACGGCCGCTTCGTCTTCATTGCTGCCCTGGCTTAACATCACCGGCACCAGCTCACGCACCACGAACGGACAGGTCACGAAGATCGTCACCAGCACCATGCCCGGCCAGGCGAACATGATCTGCAGGTTATGTTCATCCAGCCAGCCGCCCAGCGGGCCGTTGGAGCCGTAAAAGAGCAAGTAAACCAGACCGGCAACAACAGGCGACACGGCAAACGGAATATCCAGCAGGGTCAGCAGCAGCTGACGTCCCGGGAAGTTAAAGCGCGTCACCAGCCAGGCCAGCAGCGTACCGAAGACCAGGTTCACCGGCACGGTGATCAGGGCAATCAGCACCGTCAGCCAGATGGCGTGCAGCATGTCCGGGTTCGCCAGGTTCTCCAGCGCGGGCATCAGCCCCTTGCTGAACGCCTGGACGAAGATATAAATCGTCGGCACGACGAGAATGAGGGCGGAAACCAGCACGCCCACGCCAATCAGAAACCATTTACCCCAGTTGATGCGGGGCGCATCGTATCGCTTCAATTGCGTAACTTCCGCCATCAGTGACCTACCACACGTCGACCAAAGCGACTTTGCAGAGTGTTTATCGAATACAGCAGCAACAGCGAGGCCGCGAGGATCACCGAGGCAATTGCGCTCGCCGCCGGATAATCAAACTCCTGCAGGCGGATGAAAATCATCAGCGAGGTGACTTCCGTTTTCCAGGCGATGTTCCCGGCGATAAAAATCACCGCGCCGAACTCACCCAGACTGCGGGTAAAGGACAGCGCGACGCCCGCCATCAGCGCCGGAGAGAGCTCCGGCAGAACCACTTTGCGGAAGCTCTGCCAGCGCGTGGCGCCCAGCGTTTCCGCCGCTTCTTCGTATTCCGGACCCAGCTCTTCCAGTACCGGCTGCACGGTACGCACCACAAACGGGATGCTGGTAAAGGCCATCGCCACCGCGATCCCGAGCCAGGTATAGGTCACCTTGATGTCAAATTTCGCCAGCCACTCGCCGTACAGCCCGTTCACGGAGAAGAGCGACGCGAGGGTTAAGCCCGCAACCGCCGTCGGCAGCGCAAACGGCAGATCCATCAGGGCATCAAGCAGCGTGCGTCCCGGGAAGCGATAGCGGGTTAAGATCCACGCCATCAGCAGGCCAAACACGCCGTTAAAAATGGAGGCAACAAACGCCGACAGCAGCGTCACCTTATAGGCCGCCACCACCTGCGGGTTGGTGACCACGTCCCAGTACTGCGCCCAGCTCATCTCAGAGAGCTGCATCACCAGCGCGCTGAGCGGCAACAGCAGGATCAGGCAGACGAACAGCAGGCTGGTCCCGAGGCTTAAGGTAAAGCCCGGCAGCACGCGTTTAGTCGAGACTGCAAACATTACTTACGCCCCGCCGCCAGCAGTTTGTCTAACTCACCGCCGCTGGCAAAGTGCGTTTTCATCACCTCAGGCCAGGAGCCGAAATGATCTTCCACGCGGAACAGCGCGGTCTGCGGGAATTTGTCCTTCAGTTTGTTCATTACGTCGGGGTTGTTCACGCGGTAGTAGTAATCGGTGATGATGGCCTGCGCCTGCGGGCTGTACAGGTAGTTGAGATAGGCTTTTGCCGCTTTCTCGGTGCCGTTCGCCTGCACGTTTTTATCCACCCACGCCACCGGGAATTCAGCCAGGATGTTGGTTTTCGGAATAACCACCTCGAAGCCCTGCGCTTCGTACTGCTTGCGAATGTTGTTCACTTCGGATTCAAAGCTGATCAGCACGTCGCCCAGACCACGCTCGGCGAAGGTCGTGGTCGCGCCGCGGCCGCCGGTATCAAACACTTCGACGTTTTTCAGGAACTGGGTCATGAACTGCTCGGTCTTCGCTTTATCCTTACCGTCAGCCTTGTCTGCCGCGCCCCACGCGGCTAAATAGGTGTAGCGCGCGTTACCTGAAGTTTTTGGGTTCGGGAAAATCAGCTTCACGTCGGAACGCACCAGGTCGCTCCAGTCGTGGATGTTCTTCGGGTTGCCCTTACGCACCAGGAAGCCCATAGTGGAGTAGAACGGCGAGCTATTGTTTGGCAAGCGGCTCTGCCAGTCAGCCGGGAGCAGTTTGCCCTTGTCGTGCAGGATCTGCACGTCAGTCACCTGGTTGTAGGTCACGACATCTGCTTTCAGCCCCTGCAAAATCGCCAGCGCCTGCTTGGATGAACCGGCGTGGGACTGCTTGATGGTCAGCTTATCCCCATTGTTTTCTTTCGCCCACTGCTGCTCGAACGGTGGGTTAAGGGCGGCAAACAGCTCGCGGGAGACATCATACGAGCTGTTCAGCAGCTCGGTCGCCTGCGCCTGGGCCACCAGCAGTAAACCTGCCAGCGCCAGAGTTCCTTTTTTCAGTACAGTAACGGCCATTGCGCACCCTTATAAATGTGATGACTATCTTATAGTGATAATATTTATAACGGGGATGAAAGGAGTAACGGTTTTATATACCGTTTGGTGATTTACAAGCAGAAAAGGGAATAAGGGTGCGGGGAAAATTGCCGGGTGGCGCTAACGCTTACCCGGCCTACGTATGGGGAGCGTTTTACAGCGCCAGCAGGCGCTCAACGGACGGCGCAAAATAGTAGCCGCCGGTTACCGGGCGGGTGAAGCGCAGCATGGCGTCGCGCTTGCCGTCAGTGTCACCGAACATGCTCAGCAGCTGTTGCTCAATATTGTGCAGCCGCGCGCAGTAGGCGCAGAAGTAGAGGCCGTGCGTGCCGCTTGCCGTGCCGTACGGCAGGCTCTGACGAACAATTTTGAGCCCCTTGCCGTCTTCCTTAAGGTCAACGCGGGACAGGTGCGAGGTCACCGGGCGCGCATCGCCGTCGATCTCTTCGTTGGCTTCTTTGGTGCGGCCAATCATCATCTCCTGGTCGTGCACGCTCATGCGGTTAAGCTGCTTGAGGTTGTGCTCCCAGCGCTGGACGAACACGTAGCTGCCGCCCGCGTCCACGCCGTCTTTGATGACCGCCACATCGCGACGAACCTCTTCACCCGCCGGGTTTTCGGTGCCGTCAACGAAGCCGCTCAGATCGCGCTCTTCCACCCAGCGGAAGCCGTGAACCTCTTCCTGCACGTCGATGCTGTCGCCAAACGCTTCAACCGCCGCCTGAGCAACGGAGAAGTTCACGTCGTGGCGCAGAGAGAGGATGTGGATCAGCACGTCGTATTGGGTGGCTGGCGCCAGGCCTTTGCCGTAAGGGATAAAGTCCTTCAGCTCTTCCGCGCCTTCGCCGCCGCTCAGCTGACGCCAGACGTTATTGCCGAAAGCGACAACGGCACCCAGATGGGCGTCCGGGAATTTGGCCTGGAAGGTGGCCAGTTTATCAACGAAAACTTTGCTGGCCGCGCGCAGGGCATCCACGTCCCCTTTAACATTGGCTTCAATCCAAATCGCCGCGCGGCAATGTTCTGGCAAAATGCCACTCTGAACCTGAGACATCGCTCCTCCTGAAATAAAGATGCCACGTCAGCGTGGCATTGATGGCGGCTATTATACCCGGATTTCAGCGAGGCGGTTTGTTCAGGCGCAAATTACTGCTTCCAGAGTATTTTGCTCACTTTCCAGCTCTTCAGCGTGTCGTCAGAGGGCATCAATCCTTCCGGACCGCTCCAGGTTCCGGTGAAGACATAGCTGATGTGCTGGCTGCCTTCCGCCTTACATTCCACCGCCACGCCATCGTCTGAAGGGGCGCTGCTGCAGTTGCCAAAGGCCTGTTTATAAAGATCGCTAAACGGGGTGCCCACCTTTACGCCGCTTGCGGTCGGAATATCTTCGTCCAGCACGGCAATGCGGTTCACCGTCCCTTTATCACCGTTAATCACCAGCGCCAGCTTGTCGCCCTTTAGCGCTTCAAAGTAACGTACAATGTTGCCATTCTCGGTTTTCATCCCGCTACGCAGGCGATAGTCACTGCTCAGGGCATCCTGAATAGCGTCCTGATCGAGCGCCGTTGACGCGGTAATTTTTCCCACGCCCTGCTCGGTCACTTCAGTGGAAGAGCCAAACCAGTTCCACGGATACGCGGCGGACCAGTTAATGGAGGAGAGCGTCGAACAGCCGGTTAACGCCAGCGGGAGAGCGCATAAAAGTAAACGCAGCGATTTCATTGAAACGTCCTTTCTAATTAAATCAACGCTTGTTGGAGTGCGGCATCGGCAAAAAGTGCCGCGCTAATCTGACTCTTGCGTAAAACAGGCGCGTAAGCGGGGATTCGTCAGCAGCCACATCAGCGCCACAATATCCGCCACCACCAGCGCGATGCCAATACCGGAAAGCGGTTCACCCAGCCACCAGAGCACGGGTTGCCAGAACAGCAGCGCGATCTGGGCGAGGATCAGCAGCCAGCGAAGCGCACGCCACAGACGCGGGATTACATGCCGTCGACCGCTGCACAAAAAAGCCACCACCGCCGGTACGCCCGGCAGTAAGCCAAGCCAGAAGGCATCGTGGTCGGGATAAAAGAGATTCAGCAGCGTATCGCCCTGCCCGCGCGACGCACCGGCCATTACAAACAGTACCCAGGTACGGGCCTGGAGGAGCAAAACGCACCAGAACAAAAACGGCAGCCTGACGCGGCCCTGCGCGTCATAGTCAGCCGGGTGGATCTCAGTACTCTTCATCTTCGATCAGGCGCTTACCCAGCGTCAGCACGTCGGCGTGCTCGTAGCCCAGACGCTCATACATGCCCAGCACCACGTCGTTATCTTCCCGCACCATGATCTGGATTTTCGGGCAGCCGCGGGCGATGAGTTTCTTTTCCAGACGATTGAGCAGCGCGTTGGCGATGCCACGCGCCCGATATTCCGGGTGGACGCCCAGATAATAGGCCGAGCCGCGGTGGCCGTCATACCCCCCCATTACCGTCCCGACCACCTCGCCGTTCACTTCCGCGACCAGAAACAGGCTAACGTCGTGATTCACCTTACGTTCGATATCCATTTCCGGATCGTTCCACGGACGCAGCAGATCGCAGCGCTCCCAAAGGGTGATCACCTCTTCGAAATCTTCCTGGCGAAAAACGCGTATCTCCATGGTATTAACCGCCTTTTCGGGTTTAAAAACAGTGATTATGGCGTGAACGGGGCGTTTAGCCAATAACCGGGGAAAATCTCGCCAAAATTTGGCATAATGTCACTTTGTCACGTATTGAAATGAAAAGTAAAACAATTCTCAATAAGGACTGTCGTAACGGGAAACACGATACGATATAACACCAGGACCCCATTTTTCAGTATTCAGGCCGCATGAGCACATTCAAACCATTAAAAGCACTCACATCGCGTCGTCAGGTTCTCAAAGCGGGGCTGGCGGCCTTAACGTTAACGGGCATCGCTAAGCAGGCTCAGGCAAAAGACGAGAGCACGCTCAAAACCAGTAACGGACACAGCAAACCGAAAACCAAAAAGCCGGGCGCAAAGCGTCTGGTGATGCTCGATCCGGGCCACGGCGGTATTGATACCGGCGCCATTGGCCGAAACGGTTCGAAAGAAAAACACGTCGTGCTGGCAATTGCAAAAAATGTGCGATCGATTTTACGCAGCAACGGCATTGACGCCCGCCTCACGCGCACGGGCGACACGTTCATTCCACTGTACGACCGCGTGGAAATTGCCCACAAGCACGGCGCCGACCTGTTTATGTCCATTCATGCGGATGGCTTCACAAACCCTTCCGCCGCGGGCGCGTCGGTGTTTGCCCTCTCCAACCGCGGCGCCAGTAGCGCTATGGCGAAATACCTTTCCGATCGCGAAAACCGGGCGGATGAAGTAGCCGGGAAGAAGGCCACGGATAAAGATCATCTCTTGCAGCAGGTTCTGTTCGATCTCGTGCAAACGGACACCATCAAAAACAGCCTGACGCTCGGCTCGCATATCCTCAAGCGGATTAAGCCGGTGCACCGTCTGCACAGTAAAAGCACCGAACAGGCGGCGTTTGTGGTGCTGAAGTCACCGTCCATCCCGTCCGTGCTGGTGGAAACGTCCTTTATTACCAATCCGGAAGAAGAGCGCCTGCTCGGCACCACGGCGTTTCGCCAGAAGATAGCCAACGCCATCGCCTCCGGCATTATCAGTTACTTCAACTGGTTCGATAACCAGAAAGCGCACTCCAGGAAACGCTGATGAAACCTAATGCACAGCTGGTCAAAACGTTCCTGCTGCAGCTGCAGGATGAGATTTGCCAGAAACTGGCCGCCGCAGACGGCGGTGAATTCCAGGAAGATAGCTGGCAGCGTGAAGCGGGCGGCGGCGGGCGCAGCCGCGTGCTGCGTAACGGCGGCATCTTCGAACAGGCGGGCGTGAATTTTTCCCACGTTCACGGCGACGCCATGCCCGCGTCCGCTACCGCGCACCGCCCTGAGCTGGCGGGCCGCAGCTTCGAAGCGATGGGCGTCTCGCTGGTGATCCACCCGCATAACCCGTTTGTTCCGACCAGCCACGCCAACGTGCGCTTTTTCATCGCGGAGAAGCCAGGAGCCGATCCGGTCTGGTGGTTTGGCGGCGGTTTCGACATGACGCCCTACTACGGCTTCGAAGAGGATGCCGTGCACTGGCATACCACCGCGCGGGACCTTTGCCTGCCGTTTGGCGAGGACGTCTACCCGAAATTTAAAAAGTGGTGCGACGATTATTTTTACCTGAAGCACCGCGACGAGCAGCGCGGCATCGGCGGGCTGTTCTTTGACGATCTCAACACGCCGGATTTTGATACGGCATTTAGCTTTATGCGCGCGGTGGGCGAAGGGTTCACCGACGCGTACCTGCCGATTGTCGAACGCCGTAAAAACACCGACTACGGCGTGCGCGAGCGTGAGTTCCAGCTTTATCGTCGCGGGCGGTACGTGGAGTTCAACCTGGTGTGGGATCGCGGGACGCTGTTCGGCCTGCAGACTGGCGGACGCACGGAGTCGATTCTGATGTCGATGCCGCCGCTGGTGCGCTGGGAGTACAGCTACGAGCCAAAAGAAGGCAGCCCGGAGGCTGCCTTGAGTGAGTTCCTTAAAGTACGCGACTGGATTTAACTGCCGGATGGCGCTGCGCTTATCCGGCCTACTCAATCCCCAGGTCGGGTAAGCACACGCGCCCTTACAGCGGCTGCGTCTGCGCCTCAACCACCGCCAGCGCCACCATATTCACGATACGGCGCACGGAGGCAATCGGCGTTAACACGTGCACCGGTTTTGCCACGCCCATCAGCACCGGTCCTACGGTCACCCCTTCAGAGCTGGAGACGCGCAGCAGGTTGTAGCTGATACGCGCCGCTTCCACGTTCGGCATAATCAGGATGTTCGCCGATCCCTTCAGCGGGCTGTCCGGCATACGTTCGTTGCGGATGCTCTCCACCAGCGCGGCATCACCATGCATTTCCCCGTCAATCATCAGCTCCGGCGCACGCTCGCGCACCAGTTCCAGAGTCTGGCGCATTTTGCACGCCGCCGCGGATTTGGACGAACCAAAGTTTGAGTGCGACAGCAGCGCCACCTTAGGCTCGATACCAAAGCGACGCACGGTCTCGGCGGCCATCACGGTGATCTCCGCCAGCTCGTCCGGGGTTGGATCGTCGTTCACGTAGGTATCGGCAATAAAGGTGTTGCCGCTCGGCAGCAGCAGCGCGTTCATCGCCCCGGCGGTGTGCACGCCGTCGCGATAGCCGAAGATCTCCTGCACCACGCTGAAATGCTCGTGGTAATCGCCGATGGTGCCGCAGATCAGCGCATCTGCCTCGCCGCGATGGACCATGATCGCGCCGATGACCGTAGTATTGCTGATCACCGCCCGCTGCGCCTGTTCCTGGGTGATCCCGCGACGCTTCATGATCGCGTAATATTCGTTCCAGTACTCCTTGAAGCGCGGATCGGATTCGTTGTTAACGATCTCGAAGTCGACGCCCGGTTTAATCTGCAGGCCCAGCTTCTGAATTCGCATCTCGATCACGCTCGGACGACCAATCAGGATCGGCTTCGCCAGCCCTAAGGTGATAAGCTCCTGCGTGGCGTGCAGCACGCGCGCCTCTTCCCCTTCCGCCAGCACCACGCGCTTCGCGTCTGCGCGAGCCTGAGAGAAGATCGGCTTCATAAACAGGTTAGTTTTGTAGACGAACTCGGTGAGCTTATCGACGTACGCGTCGAAATCCTGAATCGGACGCGTCGCCACGCCGGAGTCCATCGCCGCTTTGGCAACGGCTGGCGCAATTTTGACAATCAGGCGCGGATCGAACGGTTTTGGAATGATGTAGTCCGGGCCAAAGCTCAGATCCTGATCCCCATACGCGGAGGCGACCACTTCGCTCTGCTCAGCGTGCGCCAGCTCGGCGATGGCGTGAACGGCGGCAAGCTTCATCTCTTCGTTGATCGCCGTTGCGCCAACGTCCAGCGCCCCGCGGAAGATGAACGGGAAGCAGAGCACGTTGTTCACCTGGTTCGGGTAGTCCGAACGGCCGGTACAGATAATGGCGTCTTCGCGCACCGCTTTCGCCAGCGGCGGCAGGATTTCCGGTTCCGGGTTCGCCAGCGCCAGGATCATCGGTGCGCGCGCCATTTTCTGCACCATTTCCTGGGTCAGTACTTTCGGGCCTGAACAGCCGAGGAAGATATCCGCGCCGTCAATCACGTCCTCAAGCGTGCGCTTGCCGTCATCTTCCACGGCATACGCCGCTTTGGTTTCCGCCATGTTCGGCTCGCGGTCTTTGTAGATCACGCCCTTAGAGTCGCAGACCACGATATTGTGTTTCTGCATGCCCAGCGCCACCAGCAGGTTCATACAGGCGATGGCCGCCGCGCCCGCACCGGAGACCACCATGCGCACGTCGGAGAGATTTTTCTCCACCACGCGCAGGCCGTTGAGAATGGCAGCGGTACTGATAATCGCCGTGCCGTGCTGGTCGTCATGGAACACGGGAATGTTCATACGCTCGCGCAACTTCTGCTCGATATAGAAACATTCCGGCGCTTTGATGTCTTCCAGGTTGATCCCGCCGAAGGTCGGCTCCAGCGCGGCCACCACGTTAATGAACTTATCGGGATCGAGTTCGTCCACTTCGATATCGAACACGTCGATACCGGCGAATTTCTTGAACAGGACGCCCTTCCCTTCCATCACCGGTTTACCGGCCAGGGCACCAATGTTGCCCAGGCCCAGCACCGCCGTACCGTTAGAGATAACGGCGACAAGGTTGCCGCGCGCGGTGTATTTGTAGGCCGCCAGCGGATCTTTTTCGATCTCCAGACACGGCGCAGCCACGCCCGGCGAGTAGGCCAGCGCCAGATCGCGCTGGGTCGCCAGCGGCTTGGTTGGGGAGACCTGAATTTTACCGGGGACAGGGAACTCGTGAAAATCGAGGGCACTCTGTTTTAACTGATCGTCCATCTTGTTATTCCTTTTACGTATCGGTCAGATAGTATCGCCGCTGAGCAGAGCATAAACTTTGAAGGCTGCCAAACTCTCACCATCACACATTAAAAATTGTTATCAATTTATAACAGCCATGTTACCCGTCTCAAAAGCAATGCCTGCCCCGTCTGCTATGCTTTTTTGTTAAGTCCATCATGATTTTCTCAGAAGTGTGAACTAACGCACTCATCTAACTCTTTTATTTCCAAGGAGTAATTATTTATGAACCAGCTAGACGGCATCAAACAATTCACCACCGTGGTTGCAGACAGCGGCGACATCGAGTCGATTCGCCACTATCAGCCAGAGGACGCGACCACCAACCCTTCGCTGCTTCTGAAAGCGGCGGGGCTTGCCCATTTTAGCCATCTGATTGACGACGCGATTGCCTACGGTAAACAGCGCGGGAAAACGCAGGAGCAGCAGGTTGCTGAAGCCAGCGACAAGCTGGCGGTTAATTTTGGTGCGGAAATTCTGAAAAGCATTCCGGGGCGCGTGTCGACCGAAGTGGATGCCCGCCTCTCATTCGATCAGGAAAAGAGTATTAACAAAGCGCGCCGCCTGGTGGAGCTCTACCAGGAACAGGGGATCGATAAGTCACGCATTCTGATCAAGCTCGCGTCCACATGGGAAGGCATCCGCGCGGCAGAGGTTCTGGAAAAAGAGGGGATCCACTGCAACCTGACGCTGCTGTTCTCCTTTGCCCAGGCGCGCGCCTGTGCCGAAGCGGGCGTATTCCTGATCTCGCCGTTTGTCGGGCGCATCTACGACTGGTATCAGGCGAAACAGCCGATGGACCCGTACGTGGTGGAAGAGGATCCGGGCGTGAAGTCGGTGCGTAATATCTACGATTATTACAAGCAACACCGCTACGAGACCATTGTGATGGGGGCCAGCTTCCGCCGCACCGAGCAGATCCTGGCGCTCGCAGGGTGTGACCGTCTGACCATCTCCCCTGACCTGCTGAAAAAGCTGCAGGAGAGCGACGAAACGGTGATCCGCAAGCTGGTGCCGACCTCTACCGTCCTGCCAAAACCGAAAGCCATGACCGAAGCGGAGTTCCGCTGGGAGCATAATCAGGACCCTATGGCCGTGGAAAAACTGGCGGACGGCATCCGCCAGTTCGCCGTCGACCAGCGAAAACTCGAAGATCTTCTCGCCGCCAAACTTTAACCTTGCCACGGAGTGAACTATGTCCCGTAAAGAGCTCGCCAACGCCATTCGCGCCCTCAGCATGGATGCCGTACAAAAAGCCAATTCCGGCCACCCTGGCGCCCCGATGGGGATGGCCGATATTGCCGAAGTGCTGTGGAACGACTTCCTGAAGCACAACCCCACTGACCCGACCTGGTACGACCGCGACCGTTTTATTCTCTCCAACGGTCACGCCTCGATGCTGCTCTACAGCCTGCTGCACCTTTCCGGCTATGACCTGCCGCTTGAGGAGTTAAAAAACTTCCGCCAGCTGCACTCCAAAACGCCGGGCCACCCGGAGATCGGCTATACGCCGGGCGTGGAAACGACCACCGGCCCGCTGGGCCAGGGGCTGGCGAATGCCGTCGGCCTGGCAATTGCCGAGCGTACGCTGGCCGCGCAGTTCAACCAGCCCGACCACGAGATTGTCGATCACTACACCTACGTCTTTATGGGTGACGGCTGCCTGATGGAGGGGATCTCCCACGAGGTCTGCTCGCTGGCGGGCACGCTGGGGCTCGGCAAGCTGATTGGCTTCTATGACCACAACGGCATCTCCATCGACGGTGAAACCGAGGGCTGGTTTACCGACGACACGGCAAAACGCTTTGAGGCCTATCACTGGCATGTGGTGCACGAGATTGACGGCCACGATCCGGAAGCGGTAAAAAAAGCGATTCAGGAAGCGCAGAGCGTGAAGGACAAACCGTCCCTGATTATCTGCCGTACCACCATTGGCTTCGGCTCGCCGAACAAAGCGGGCAAAGAAGAGGCGCACGGCGCGGCGCTGGGCGAAGAGGAAGTGGCGTTAACCCGCCAGAAACTGGGCTGGAAATATCCGCCGTTTGAGATCCCGAAAGAGATCTACAGAGCATGGGACGCGCGCGAAGCGGGTGAAAAAGCGCAGCAGGCCTGGAACGAAAAATTTGCCGCCTACAAAAAAGCGCACCCGGAGCTGGCCGCCGAGTTTTCCCGCCGCATGAGCGGTGGCCTGCCGGAAGACTGGGACGATAAAACCCAGGCGCTGATTGAAAATCTGCAGTCCAACCCGGCGAAAATCGCTACCCGTAAGGCGTCGCAAAATACCCTGAACGCGATTGGCCCTCTCCTGCCTGAGCTGCTCGGCGGCTCAGCGGATCTGGCACCAAGCAACCTGACCATCTGGTCAGGCTCTAAATCCCTGAAGGAAGACATTGCCGGGAACTACATCCACTACGGCGTGCGCGAGTTCGGGATGACCGCGATTGCTAACGGCATCGCCCATCACGGCGGCTTCGTGCCTTACACCGCCACCTTCCTGATGTTCGTCGAGTACGCCCGAAACGCAGCGCGTATGGCGGCGCTGATGAAGGCCCGGCAGATCATGGTCTACACCCACGACTCCATCGGGCTGGGTGAGGATGGCCCAACGCACCAGGCGGTAGAGCAGCTGGCAAGCCTGCGCCTGACGCCAAACTTCAGCACCTGGCGTCCGTGCGATCAGGTGGAAGCGGCGGTGGGCTGGAAGCTGGCCGTTGAGCGTCATAACGGGCCCACGGCGCTGATCCTGTCGCGCCAGAACCTGGCGCAGATCGAGCGCACGCCGGAGCAGGTAAAAAACATCGCCCGCGGCGGGTACATCCTGAAAGACAGCGGCGGCAAGCCGGACGTGATCCTGATTGCCACCGGTTCCGAGGTGGAAATCACGGTGAAAGCGGCGGAGAAGCTGACCGCCGAAGGTCACGCGGTGCGCGTGGTATCCCTGCCTTCTACGGATATTTTTGATGCGCAGGACGAGGCGTATCGGGAATCGGTGCTGCCTTCCAGCGTTGCGGCGCGCGTGGCGGTGGAAGCGGGTATTGCCGACTACTGGTATAAGTACGTGGGGCTGAAAGGGGCAATTGTGGGCATGCGGGGTTACGGTGAATCCGCTCCTGCCGACAAGCTGTTCCCGTATTTCGGCTTTACCGTTGAGAACGTGGTGGAGAAAGCGCTGAGCGTGTTGTAGTGCGACAGCGCCATCCGGCAAAACTAGCGAGTGATCCACAGCGTGGGCCAGGCGTCTGGCCCATTCCAGCTATCACAGCTTGGCTCTTCCGCGTAGCGCACCAGGCGGAAGCGCTGGCCATCAAAACGCCAGCGCGTCTGGATCCCGCAGTCTCCAATACCGCGTCCCAGCGCCAGCGTCGTCAACTCGCGCGTTTTCTCATCGAAGCGGGCGTTCATCAGCTCCATGTCGCTGCTCTGGCTGGAGGGGGTGAACGGCAGACGTAACCTGACGCTACGGGCGGCGAACGGTTTTTTACGCGAGACCTGCCACGCCAGATCGACCGTGTTATAGGCCCCCGCTTCACAGCTGACGATCAACAGCGCTTTGTCATCCGTTAATGCAGTGACGCGTACTTCACGACGGTTAGGATCCAGCGAGCACTGACTGTTGTTCATCCGCCACGTCCCATAATCCAGCAGATCGTTCAGCTCGCTATGCGTCAGCGGCGTCGGCGTCGGGTTCACCACGGCCACCTTTTTTAATGCCGGTGCAGGAGGCACGCTCAGCGGCGGGCTATCCCCTTTTTTAATCCATGCCGTTTCGCTGCCAACGCGCTTCTGCTGGGCGTCGATAAACAGCAGAGCCGCCTTCAGACCGACCAGCGAGATCGTCTGCTTCCCCCCGCGCAGGGTCAGCGCCTGCCCTTCCTGAATGGTTTTCAGAAACGTGGTGATGGTACCCGCATCGTCAGTTTTGAGATGCCAGGGGGTTAACTGCCAGTGCTGCGAATTGAGCTTTAACGGAACGTTGTCGAGCAGCAGGCGCGGGGCAATGTCAGGCTCTTTAACCGGCGGGGCCGAAAGCCCGCCGAGATCGATGCGCAGGCTGGCGTCCGTTTTCGCGCCTGCGCTACGGCTCAGCGTCATGACCAGACCGCGATGCTCGCCGGTATTCCGGGCAACACAAAAATTCTGGTTATTGCAGGTAACCTGCCAGTCTGAAAAAGACTGCTGCGCGGGCGCAGCCCACACCAGAGGCGCGGGTAGCACGCAGAAAAAGAAGAGAAGCAAAACGCAGTAGCGCATGAATGGCACAGCCCCGGAAACGAAAAGGTCAATCTGGGGCGTATCTTCGTGCCCAGGGCGGGCGGGCTCAATCGGATTTATCGGATAGATTTATCTGAAATACACGTTATCACGACATCGGTTTAGGGTTCATTAAGCCGCTGGTTTGCAGATACTGTAACAGGATCACCGCTTTACCGTCGCGGATCTCGCCGCTTTTCACCATCTCAACGGCCTGAGTGAAAGGCATTTCCAGCACTTCAATGTCTTCATCCTCCACGCCGCCGCCGCGATGCGTGCGCTGGGCATCGGTGTATTCCGCAATGAAGAAATGGACCAGCTCGGTCACCCCGCCAGGGGACATGAAAAGCTCAAAGACTTTTTGCACCTCCCCCACTTCAAAACCGGTCTCCTCAACGGCCTCCTTGCGGATGCAGACTTCCGGCTCATCGTCATCAAGCAGGCCGGCGCAGGTTTCAATCAGGCGCCCGTCCTCATTGCCGTTGACCCAGGTCGCGACCCGAAACTGGCGAATCAGCACCACGCTTTGCTTTTCACGGTTATACAGCAGAATGGTTGCGCCATTGCCCCGGTCGTAGACTTCGCGTTTGTGGCGAATCACGTCACCGTTCTTACGGGTTAAATCGTAAGTGATGTTACGCAGGACAAAGTAATTTTCAGAAAGGATTTTGTCTTTGATAACGGTAATGTTCAGGGACATACGGGCTCCACGGCTAAATGAGTCTGTTTATACTACCCCGTGAAGCCCGCTTTGTCGTCCGTCGGCTCAAACGGCGCGTTACTTCTCGCCAGATTTCAGGTTAATGCCCAAAGCGGCTTTTGGATCAATAACCTTATCTTTAGTATGAATAAGCTATTTGCTCGCTACTGCGTTATCAGGCAATGTACAACTGCCCATGACCTGTGGCTGAGCCATTTTATGCAGAGATCCGTTCCGTGACCGTTAAACGCCCCGTTTCCGGAAGCCTTGCCTGGGCTTTCTTTTCGATCATTGCCCTGTCCGTGCTGACCAGCACCGTCGCGCTGCTGACGCTTGCCAGCAGCCAGCGTGACGCCGAAGCTATCAACATTGCGGGCTCGCTGCGCATGCAGAGCTACCGCCTCGGCTACGAGATGCAGCGCAACAGCCCCTCCCTTATGGCGCATCGTGAGAACTGGCAGCGAACGTTAAGCGCGCCTTCCCTGGAGAAGCTGAACCGCTGGTACGTCCCGGACAACGTCAAGGCGCGCTATCAGCAGCTGCATGTGGCCTGGCTGGACATGGACAAGCACATCGCCCGCGGCGACAGCGCATGGTATGACGCTCACATTGAGGATTTTGTCGGCCGCATTGATGCCTTTGTGCTCGCCCTCCAGCACTACACCGAAAATAAAATCCAGACGGTGACCCTCCTCTCTCTGGCTGGCGCGCTCGGGATCCTGCTGCTGACGCTGTTTACCCTGCGGCGCATCCGTCGCCAGGTGGTGTTGCCGCTGAACAACCTGGTGGCCGCCAGCGAACGCATTGAGCGAGGGGAATTTACCACCCCGGCGCCGGACACCGCGCTCCCCAACGAGCTGGGCCAGCTCTCCCGCGCCTTCAACCATATGTCGGGCGAGCTACATACTCTCTATCGGTCGCTCGAAGCCTCCGTCGCGGAAAAGACGCGGCATTTGCATGAAGCCCACCAGCAGCTCGACATGCTGTTCAAATGCTCCCAGGCGCTGAATACCGGGCAGATAGACAGCCTGTGCTTCCGGCATATTTTGCAGATTGTGCATGAATACACGCAGATGAATTACCTGGAGCTACGCACCAGCGACGACTGGCGGCTGTGTGAAGGAACAGAGGTGAGCGGCATTTCTCTGCAAACCCTGCCGGTGCTGATGCAGGATACCCTCTACGGCGAGCTGCGCTGGCAAAGCGAGACGGGCAGCGTTCCTCTTCCGCTGATGAGAAGCGTGGCGACCATGCTCGGACGTGGGCTGTACTTTAACCAGGCGCAGAAGCATTACCAGCAGCTGCTGCTGATGGAGGAGCGCGCCACCATCGCCCGCGAGCTGCATGATTCGCTGGCGCAGGTACTCTCCTATCTGCGGATCCAGCTCACGCTGCTTAAACACGCCGTGCCGGCGGAAAATGCCTCCGCGCAGACGATCATCACCGACTTCTCCCGCGAGCTGAACAACGCCTGGCAGCAGCTGCGCGAGCTGCTGACAACCTTCCGCCTGACGCTAAACCATGCGAATTTACCCGCGGCGCTGCAGGAGTCCCTCGATGCCCTGCAGAGCCAGACGCAGGCGAAGCTGCACCTCGACTGCCGCCTCTCCACCCTGGCGCTTGACGCGCAGAAGCAAGTGCATTTGCTACAGATCGTGCGGGAGGCCGTCCTGAATGCGATTAAGCACGCGCAGGCCAGCGAGATCACCGTCAGCTGCGTGACCGCCGTGGACGGCACGCACAGCGTCAGCATTCGCGACAACGGCATCGGGATTGGCGAGGCCAGCGAGCCGCCGGGACACTACGGGTTGAACATTATGCGAGAACGCGCGCAACGGCTCGGCGGAATGCTGCACTTCTCGCAGCCGCAAAACGGCGGCACGCAGGTCAGCGTGACGTTCCCCGCACCCACGCCGTTAACAGGTAAATAACGGTAAAGGGGGAAGCGCCGGGAAAAGCGCATGATAATTTACATTATCTCCTTTATTTCTCCACGTTTGGCCTGGGCCTTACCGCTAAAGTGATGCGGGCAATAAACAATAATGACGTGCAGCAAAACGAGGTCACACTTTCATGGCGAATTTTTTCATCGATCGCCCCATTTTTGCCTGGGTGCTTGCCATCCTGTTGTGTCTGACAGGTGTCCTGGCGATTACTTCTCTTCCCGTTGAGCAATATCCCGATCTGGCACCGCCTAACGTGCGTGTCACAGCAAACTACCCCGGCGCGTCCGCACAAACGCTGGAAAATACCGTGACGCAGGTTATCGAGCAGAACATGACGGGTCTGGATAATCTGATGTACATGTCCTCCCAAAGCAGCGCCACGGGACAGGCCACGGTTACCCTGAGCTTTGAGGCGGGCACCGACCCGGACGAAGCGGTACAGCAGGTACAAAACCAGCTGCAGTCGGCCATGCGTAAATTGCCCCAGGCCGTGCAGAACCAGGGCGTCACCGTGCGTAAAACCGGTGATACCAACATTCTGACCATCGCGTTTGTCTCCACCGATGGCTCAATGGATAAACAGGACATTGCGGACTACGTCGCCAGTAATATTCAGGACCCGCTCAGCCGTATTAACGGCGTGGGGGATATCGACGCCTACGGCTCACAGTACTCGATGCGTATCTGGCTCGATCCCAACAAGCTGAACAGCTATCAGATGACGGCGACCGACGTGACGGACGCCATCAAAGCCCAGAACGCCCAAATTGCCGTGGGGCAACTGGGAGGCACGCCTTCCGTCGATAAACAGGCCCTGAACGCCACCATTAATTCGCAATCTCTGCTTCAGACCCCGGACCAGTTCCGCAACATCACCTTGCGCGTGAATCAGGATGGCTCAGAAGTGCGTCTGGGCGACGTTGCTAAGGTGGAAATGGGTGCGGAGAAATACGATTACCTGAGCCGCTTTAACGGCAACCCGGCCTCTGGACTGGGAATTAAGCTGGCCTCCGGCGCAAACGAAATGGCGACGGCGAAGCTGGTATTGGACCGTCTGGATGAGCTGTCGCAGTATTTCCCGCACGGGCTGGAGTACAAAGTCGCCTATGAAACCACCTCCTTCGTTAAAGCCTCGATTGAGGACGTAGTCAAAACCCTGCTGGAAGCGATCGCCCTGGTGTTCCTGGTCATGTACCTGTTCCTGCAAAACTTCCGCGCAACGCTGATCCCCACCATTGCCGTCCCGGTGGTGCTGCTGGGCACCTTTGCGGTGCTTTACGCGTTCGGCTACAGCATCAACACCCTGACGATGTTTGCCATGGTGCTGGCGATTGGCCTGCTGGTGGACGATGCTATCGTGGTGGTCGAAAACGTCGAGCGCATCATGAGCGAAGAGGGGCTTTCCCCGCGTCAGGCGACGCGTAAATCGATGGGACAAATTCAGGGGGCGTTGGTCGGTATCGCGATGGTGCTGTCGGCGGTCTTTATCCCGATGGCCTTCTTTGGCGGTACAACCGGGGCGATTTACCGTCAGTTCTCAATCACCATCGTCTCGGCGATGGTGCTCTCCGTGCTGGTGGCGCTGATCCTCACTCCCGCGCTCTGCGCCACCCTCCTTAAGCCGCTGCACAAAGGGGAACATCACGGCCAGAAAGGGTTCTTCGGCTGGTTTAACCGCATGTTCAACCGCAACGCCGAGCGGTATGAATCTGCCGTCGGTAAAGTGCTACACCGCAGCCTGCGCTGGATGATGATTTACGTTGTGCTGCTGGGCGGCATGGTGTGGCTGTTCCTGCATCTTCCCACCTCGTTCCTGCCGCAGGAAGACCGGGGGATGTTCATCACCTCGGTGCAGCTCCCGAGCGGATCCACCCAGCAGCAGACGCTAAAGGTGGTTCAGAACGTTGAGCAGTACTTCTTCACCAAAGAGAAAAATAACGTTGTTTCGGTCTTCTCTACCGTCGGCTCCGGCCCGGGCGGGAACGGGCAGAACGTCGCCCGCATGTTTGTCCGCCTGAAAGACTGGGACGAACGCGATGCCAGAACGGGAACCTCGTTCGCCATCATCGAACGCGCGACCAAAGCGTTTGCCCGCATTAAAGAGGCGCGCGTCTTTGCCAGCAGCCCGCCCGCGATCAGCGGCCTGGGCAGTTCCGCCGGGTTTGATATGGAGCTGCAGGATCACGCCGGCGCGGGCCACTCGGCCCTGATGGCCGCGCGCGATAAGCTGCTAGAACTAGCAGGGAAAGATCCCGGCCTGACCCGCGTTCGTCACAACGGTCTTGACGACAGCCCGCAGCTTCAGGTGGATATCGACCAGCGTAAGGCGCAGGCGCTGGGCGTGTCGATCGAGGATATCAACGACACCCTGCAAACCGCATGGGGCTCAAGCTACGTAAATGACTTTATGGATCGCGGCCGCGTGAAAAAAGTGTATGTCCAGGCAGCCGCGCCGTTCCGCATGTTGCCGGATGATATTAATCGCTGGTTTGTACGCAATAATTCTGGCGGGATGGTCCCCTTCTCCGCCTTTGCCACCTCGCGCTGGGAGAGCGGTTCGCCGCGCCTGGAGCGCTATAACGGCTATTCGGCAGTTGAAATCGTCGGGGAAGCCGCGCCGGGCGTCAGCACCGGTACCGCCATGGACACCATGGAAAAACTGGTGCAGCAGTTACCTGCCGGTTTTGGTCTGGAATGGACGGCCATGTCTTACCAGGAACGCCTCTCCGGGGCGCAGGCTCCTGCCCTCTATGCGCTTTCTTTGCTGGTGGTCTTCCTCTGCCTTGCCGCGCTGTATGAGAGCTGGTCGGTTCCGTTCTCGGTCATGCTGGTGGTGCCGCTTGGGGTTATCGGTGCGCTGCTGGCGACCTGGATGCGCGGTCTGGAGAACGACGTTTACTTCCAGGTGGGGCTACTTACGGTGATCGGCTTGTCGGCGAAAAACGCCATTCTGATCGTTGAGTTTGCCAACGAGATGAATGCCAAAGGCCACGAGCTGATGGCCGCCACGCTGCACGCCTGCCGCCAGCGCCTACGTCCGATCCTGATGACCTCACTGGCGTTTATTTTTGGCGTACTGCCGATGGCAACCAGCACGGGTGCAGGCTCAAGCAGCCAGCATGCGGTGGGTACCGGCGTCATGGGGGGGATGATTTCGGCCACCATCCTGGCGATTTATTTTGTGCCGCTGTTCTTTGTGCTGGTGCGTCGTCGCTTCCCGCTCCGGGAGCGACAGGAATAACCCGCAGTCATAAAAAAGGCGGCTTAATCGGCCGCCTTTTTATTGTGTGATTAATTCACACTATGGTTATTTTACTTATTTTAGTGCTCTTGCAATTCTTACTGAATGTCATTTACGAAGCATGCCTTCGATAAAATCTTTCCAGTTCCCCAGTTCACGTTCAATCATAACAACCTCTCTTATTATTATGCGCATTCTACGAAAACGTATCATCATTGTGAAGACTGTTTAACCAATCGCTGTGATTGTACCCCGCCACCGTTGGGGATTTATGATAAATATGAACGGAGGAGTTTAAATTTTGTGTGACGGCCAGCAACATTTTGAAATAACCCTACGAACGGGTGAGTTTTATTTTACGCGCTGAGTTTATTCAGAATTTAAACACGGTGGACATCTATGCTTAAATGGTGAAAGTATATTCAGCGTACAAGTGTGAGTTGAATTAAGAAGAAGTATAAATCCAGAGCATTCCTGAGTGTGTTATATTCCACCTAAAGATATATCTTCGAATTTACTGAACGTTTAATCGCCATAAGAGCAAAAGGATTCAACATGGTTGTGATGTACGGCATTAAAAATTGCGACACCATCAAAAAAGCACGCCGCTGGCTGGAAACTAATAACGTCGAGTACCGCTTCCACGATTATCGTGCCGACGGGCTTGATGAAGAATTTCTGCATACCGCCATTAACGAACTGGGATGGGAAGCGCTGCTGAACACCCGCGGCACCACCTGGCGTAAGCTGGACGAATCCGTGCGCGCCAGCATCGTTGACGCCGACAGCGCGGCAAAGTTGATGCTCGACATGCCGGCAATTATCAAACGCCCATTGCTCTGCAAGCCAGGTCAGCCTATGCTGCTGGGTTTCAGTGAAACCCTTTATTCTGACTTTTTCGTAGAGGTGTAGTGTATGTCATGCCCGGTCATTGAGCTGACTCAACAGCTTATTCGCCGTCCCTCCCTTAGCCCGGACGACGCAGGTTGTCAGGCATTAATGATTGAGCGCCTGCGCGCCATCGGTTTTACCGTTGAGCGCATGGATTTTGGCGACACCCAGAACTTCTGGGCGTGGCGTGGCCAGGGCGAAACGCTGGCCTTTGCCGGGCACACTGACGTCGTTCCCGCGGGTGACGCTGATCGCTGGATTAATCCGCCGTTTGAGCCGACCATCCGCGATGGCATGCTCTTCGGCCGCGGCGCGGCTGACATGAAAGGCTCGCTGGCGGCGATGGTTGTGGCGGCAGAGCGCTTTGTGGCTCAGCATCCGAACCACAAAAACCGTCTCGCGTTCTTGATCACCTCCGATGAAGAAGCCAGCGCCCATAACGGTACCGTGAAGGTCGTTGAGGCGCTGATGGCGCGCAATGAACGTCTTGACTACTGTCTGGTCGGCGAGCCGTCCAGTACCGAAGTGGTGGGTGATGTCGTCAAAAATGGTCGCCGCGGCTCGCTGACCTGTAACCTGACCATACATGGGGTTCAGGGGCATGTGGCCTACCCGCATCTGGCCGATAACCCGGTCCACCGCGCCGCGCCAATGCTGAACGAACTGGTAGGCATCGAGTGGGATAAAGGCAACGAGTTCTTCCCGCCGACCAGCATGCAGATCGCCAACGTCAAGGCCGGAACCGGCAGTAACAACGTCATCCCGGGAGATTTCTTCGTCCAGTTCAACTTCCGCTTCAGTACCGAACTGACCGACGAGACGATCAAAGCGCGCGTTGTCGCTCTGCTGGAAAAATACAACCTGCGCTACACCGTTGACTGGTGGCTTTCCGGCCAGCCGTTCCTGACGCAGCGCGGCAAGCTGGTGGATGCGGTGGTGAACGCCATTGAGCACTATAATGAAATTAAGCCGCAGCTGCTGACAACGGGCGGCACCTCAGACGGACGCTTTATCGCCCGCATGGGTGCACAGGTTGTCGAACTGGGTCCGGTTAACGCGACGATTCACAAAATCAACGAGTGTGTGAACGCAGCCGATTTACAACTGCTGGCCCGCATGTATCAACGTATTATGGAGCAACTCGTCGCCTGACGAGCGCTCAGAGAGGAATAGCGAATGGATTGGCTTGCAAAGTACTGGTGGATTCTGGTGCTGGTGTTTCTGGTCGGCGTACTGCTGAACGTGATTAAAGACCTTAAGCGCGTTGACCACAAAAAGTTTCTCGCGAATAAGCCGGATCTCCCGCCGCACCGTGATTTTAACGACAAGTGGGACGATGACGACGACTGGCCGAAGAAAGACCAGAAGAAGTAATCGGTCTGTATCCCCTCTCCTGTGGAGAGGGGATAACCTCACATAAATTCAACAATATCATCATCATTCGGCTTACCGCCGCTGAGCGCTTCATCAAAGTAGTGCTTCGGCACGGTATAGCGCAGATGGTCGAGCGCAAACTGCATGCTGCGGTCGTCGATCGCGTGGCCCAGATCGTCAACAATATCCAGCGTCACATCCCCGCCCTCACGCACCAGCGCTTCCTGGGCAGCTACCGCATGCGAAAGCTCAATCACCCGATCTTCACCACCGTGAATGAGATGGATGGTGGTCTGCGTGGTCGCGCTTGTCGGTAACGTTGCATAACGCCCGTTAAAAGCGATGACGCGTGAAGCCAGACCGGGCTGCGCTTTTACGCTTTCCAGCGACATGATTGACCCCTGCGAGAAGCCAATCAGCGCCGTTGCGTCAGCGCCTACGCCGCTCTGCTGCTGCCAGTAGCGCACGATGTCGATAAACGTGGGCATGATCGCATCAATGCGCGCCTGACGGTTCTCCTCCGTCACGCCCTGAACCGGGAACCACTGCCGTCCGTCTGGACCGCACGGCTCCACGCCGCCGATGCTGACGATCAGTGCTTCCGGAAAAACGGGCGCAAACCAGCGGCCAATCTGTCCCATATTGACGGCATTATCGCCCACGCCATGAAACAGGAGCAGTAACTGTTTAGCCGGTTTGTCAGGGCTTTGAACAACAAAATGGTCGTGTTTCATGGCGGTCTCCTTAATTGATGAGCAGGATTTTACGCCTCTGCGGGGTAATGACCATGCCACTTTACTGAAGAAGTCATTGAAAAAATTGCCATTGCAAAATGTCGGCTTTCAGCTGTTGGCAGCGGGAATAATCAAGGCTCTCAAGCGCTTGCGCGGTTTCACTCCGCAGTTTAGCCAGCAGCGCTTTTCGCCCCATCTCCTCCGTCTTACCCTCTATTTTCCCGCGCAGCGCCGGAAGCGGCATGTCTGTAGCTAACACCAGCCGCGTCAGGGCAGCAACCGAGGTTGAAAACGCCCGGTGCGCAAAGGCAAACCCCGCCAGCTCCAGCCAGTCGTCACTATTAAGGGTAGCTTCCCAGGCATCGGTCACCGGGATCTTTTCACCGTTCCAGGCTGAAAGAACGCGCATATCACGACACAGGCGCTGGTGCTCCTGCGCGCACAGGCGGTGCCCGGCCTCGCTATGCGGCAATAAGGCCATCGCCGTGTAGCACCCGCTGCTGGCTTCCCGATGGCTGCCCATTCGCACCAGCACAAAGCCGCACTGCCGCCAGAAACGCCACAGCTCGTCGGTATAGCCAAAGCTTACCGAGAGATAATCTTCACCGCTGACGCTGCGAATAAGCCGCTGGCCGATGCCTTCCCGTTGACGGTGGGGATGCACCGCAATGCGGCTAATCCGCCGCCCCTTCAGCGTCGCCGCGAGAGGCGACCCGCCGTGCGCCGCCAGTGACTGCGCCACAAGGTTCCCGCGAGGACGACGAAAGCCCGCCCACACCGCGCGGCTCAGATCGGGGGGCAATCCCCCCTCTTCCACCAGCCAGAGCGCGCCCGCCATATCCGCCCCCGCGTGTGCAACCGCAAAGTGCTGGCCGGGGGCATCCATCATCCGGCGTAAATCGAGCGGGGACGTCCGGTAGTGCGCGGCACACAGCAGTTCATACACGCTTGCCACGCGCGCCGGGTCGCTCTCCCACATCCGCGGCTCCAGCAACCGTATACGCACGTCACCTTCCGGTTTGCGGTCAATAAGCGCGTCGTCAAACAGCAGCGTATTCGCCACTATCCGCTCAAGCGGACACCCGGCCGCCCAGCGAATGGGGGTGGATAAGGTATAACGCCGCAGCCCGCTGAACCGGGCGCAGAACTTAAGCAGAAACCCCCTGCCCGTGCCTTCATAACCCTGGACAGTGGTGGTCAGCAACACGCGGGGAAAGCGCGACACCAGCTTGTCCAGCAGCGGGCCGGGGATGGCTGCGGCTTCATCAACAATCAGCCAGTCGGCTTCTGTGGTGGAGGCCAGCAGCACATCCGGGGCCATAAAGTGAAAACGCTCGCCAGCGAAGCGCGCAATGACATCCGTTGCCCCTTTGGCCGGTGCAGTGACCACCGCACTCCCCTGAATGCTGTTGAGCAGCATCCCCGCCAGGGCTGACTTTCCGCGCCCCCGCGGCGCCGTCACGGCAGCGACGCCCGCAGGCATGGTCAGAAGCGCGTCGAGGATCTCCGCCTGCTCGCGCTGCGGCTCGCCGCTGGCTGGCTGCCAGGCGGGCGAATCCGGCGCAGCGGGAAGAGAGAGAGGACGATGCTGTTGCCAGACGATCGCATCCGCATCGGCGGCAAGGGTCCGGCAAAAATGGTGAACGAAGCGCGGGGTGGCGATGGGTTCCGCGCTGTCGCTCCAGCGCACGGAATCGCCGTCGGGCCTGTCGGCCCAGTCAGCGAGAGGCGGCACCAGCAGCACCAGCAGGCTTCCGGCGCGCAGCGTCCCGCTGAGTGCGGCAAAGGCTGAAACATCAAACCCGGCACGCGCGTCAAAAACGGCGTGCAGATATTCGCGTCCCAGCAGCCCGCTAACGGCTTTTGAGGGATTCTCCTCCAGCCACAGCCAGTCTCCCGGAAAGGCATCACGCAGGCCAGCCGCCTGGCTCAACGTCCATTGTTCATCGCCAGTGAGCACCACCAGACGGCGGTGCCCGGTACGCTCAAGCTCGCGCGTCAGATGTTCAAACGACACCATCACATGGCTTTGCCGAAGGTATTACACTGGGCCGGATCGCCGCTGTCAAAGCCGCGCTTGAACCAGCTGTAGCGCTGCTGTGACGTACCGTGAGTGAAACTGTCCGGCACGACATGGCCCTGGCTCTGCTGCTGCAAACGGTCATCGCCGATGGCCTCAGCCGCGTTTAATGCCTCTTCAAGATCCCCGGATTCCAGCACGCCCTGCTGCTGCATGCTGTGGCCCCAGACGCCCGCGAAGCAGTCCGCCTGCAGTTCCATTTTGACGGAAAGGCGGTTCACTTCGGCCTGAGACGCGTTCTGCTGAAGCTGGCGCACTTTGGGCTCAATCCCCAGCAGCTTTTGCACGTGATGGCCGACTTCATGCGCGATAACGTAGCCCTGAGCAAAATCACCGTCAGCGCCAAGCTTGCGTTTCATGTCATCGTAAAAAGAGAGATCGATATAGACGGTGCCGTCTGCCGGGCAGTAGAACGGCCCCATCACAGATTGCCCGGTACCGCATCCGGTGCGGGTTGCGCCCCGGTACATCACCAGCTTAGGCTGCTGGTAGGTGCGCCCCATCTTCTCGAACTGCTGACTCCAGGTGTCTTCAGTTGTGGCGAGAATAACGGAGGTAAATTTGGCCGCTTCATCTTCATTCGGGCTGATGGAGCGCTGAGAATGCTGTTGCTGCTGCAGCGGTTGACCGGTCATCAGACCGGTGAGGTCGACCCCGTAGTAACCTGCGACCAGCACCACAATCAGCAGGATGATACCGCCCTTGCCGCTGGGTAAGCGGAAGCCGGGCCCGCCCATTGAAGGACCGCCGCCACCATCACTGCGTCTGTCTTCTACATTGTCACTTTCACGACGCCCTTGCCAGCGCATAACCACCTCGAACTATTCCATTAATAATAGCTATGATCGTAGGCGGTTAACGGCAAGATTACCATAGGAAACAAAGGTAAGACGCCAAAGGATGCGAACATCCTTTGGCAACTGAGGAACTTAGTCGAGCTTAACGCCTAAACGGTGAGCTACCGCCTCGTACGCTTCAATCAGGCCACCCAGGCTCTGACGGAAACGGTCTTTGTCCATTTTATCCAGGGTTTCTTTATCCCACAGGCGGCTGCCGTCCGGGGAGAACTCGTCGCCCAGCACCACTTCACCTTTGAACAGACCAAACTCCAGCTTGAAGTCGACGAGGATCAGGCCCGCGTCATCAAACAGCTTTTTCAGCACGTCGTTGGCTTTGTAGGTCAGTTCCTGCATGCGCGCCAGGTTCTCTTTGCTCACCCAGCCGAAGGTTTCGCAGTAGGATTCGTTGACCATTGGGTCGTGCATGGCATCGTTTTTCAGGAACAGGTCGAACAGCGGTGGATTCAGCTCAATACCTTCTTCAATGCCCAGACGCTTCACCAGGGAGCCTGCCGCACGGTTACGAATCACGCACTCAACCGGAACCATATCCAGTTTTTTCACCAGACATTCCGTATCGGACAGCAACGCTTCCATCTGGGTCGGGATACCCGCTTCGGCCAGTTTGGTCATAATGAAGTGGTTGAACTTGTTGTTCACCATGCCTTTACGATCGAACTGCTCAATGCGTGCGCCATCCCCTGCTGACGTATCATTGCGGAACTCGAGCACCAACAGATCCGGGTTCTCCGTGCTGTATACGGTCTTCGCTTTGCCACGATACAACTCAGCTTGCTTCTGCATCTTCATTACTCCTGGTGTGATAATTTGCGTTCAAAACGGGGTATATTATGCCACGCACACGTTTGCGTAGCACGAAAATAAAAAGGGCGGGATTAACCCGCCCTCGTATTTATTTGCTGAATGCTGCCTGGAAGACAGCGACCAGCGCATCGTTCTGCGCTTGGGTCAGCGTGTGACCTTTTGGATCGATAAACTGCAGGCTGCTGCGGTTATCGAGGTCACCTACCTGAATCTTGTAATCACCGGAGGCAAGCTGAGGATCTTTGGCGCCCAGTTCCTGCCACGCGCTGTCGGACAGCGGCTTATAGGTCGCCGTCATGCTGCCGGTTGAACGGGTGCTGTCGGTCACTTTCATGCCCACTTTTTCCAGCGTCGCTGGCAGGCGCTGCCAGGTCTGGTTAAACGGTGCACGCACCACCAGCATTGGCAGGCCGGTGTCATCCGCGCCGCTCTGAACGTCGTACGTGACGCCGTTACGGTTCTGCGCGGCGTTCGCGGCATCGGTAGCGGTCTTATCCAGACCTGCGGCGATCACGTTCAGCATTTCAGTGCTGTAACGCTGCATAGAGGCGGCATCCGCAACCGGTTTACCCGCCTGCTCCAGGTTCAACAGCTTAACGTTAACTGCCTGCTGGTAACCCTGTGGTTTCACGGAGACCTGATAGCGTCCACGGTACTGCTGATCTTCATCAAGACGGTTCCACTCGATCCAGTCGGTGGTTAACGTCTGGCTGGCGTCATCGCGCTTATCAATGGTGTAATTCTTCGCCTGAATAACGCTGACGACCTGTGGCCACAGATTGCTTCCGCGCGCGCTTTCAACCAGCAGAGACGCCGTATCACCGGTGAACTGGGTACGCGCCCCGCTTACCAGCGCCAGAGGCTGTGCTGGCGGACGAATATCAAGCGCTTTACCAACCAGGCCGCTGCCGTTGGTCACGGGAATATTATAATCGCCGTTTTGAATCGGCAGGATCATACCAGCCGGTGCATGAAGTTCAGCAAGCGGGGTCGCATCCAGATAGGATTCATCACCGCTCACCTGGCGCTTGTAGCGCGAGTCTGAACTACAGGCAGCGAGCAGCATAACAAGCGAAACACTCGCAACCTTCGCCAGGCGCGACTTCTGTACTGAATAAGCCATCAAATCTCCCTAAACTTTACAGCAAACCGGCATGCTTCAGCGCTGCCCTGACGATGTCGCGACCGTGGTCGGTAATCGGTGTCATTGGCAAACGCAGCGTATCGGATGCTACAAGCCCCAACTCCTTACACGCCCATTTCACTGGGATCGGATTGGGTTCGACAAATAATTTATTGTGCAACGGCATCAGACGCTGATTAATGACACGCGCTTCATTATAGTGACCGGCTGCGGCCAGTTTGCACATTTCAGCCATATCGCGCGCCGCAACGTTCGCCGTTACGGAGATCACGCCATGACCACCAAGCTGCATAAAGTCCAGCGAGGTCGCATCATCACCACTCAACAGGATAAAGTCGTCTGAAACCAGCTCTTTGATCTGATGAACGCGGCTTAAGTTCCCTGTCGCCTCTTTAATACCGATAATATTTTTTACTTCCGAGAGACGACCAACGGTTTCCGGCAGCATATCGCAGCCGGTACGGGACGGCACATTATACAGAATTTGTGGCAAGTCAGTATGTTCAGCGATGGCTTTGAAGTGCTGGAACAAACCTTCCTGAGTAGGACGGTTGTAGTAAGGGGTTACCGTCAGACAGCCCACGATGCCGCTGTCGTTAAAACGTTTGGTCAGGCTGATCGCTTCTGCGGTCGCATTAGCACCTGTCCCCGCAATGACCGGAATACGTCCGTCAGCCAGTTCCAGGGTCAGCATAACCACATCGCCGTGCTCTTCGTGGCTCAGCGTTGCAGATTCACCGGTAGTCCCTACCGAAACGATCGCCGAGGTTCCATTGGCGACATGGTAATCAATCAGCTTTTTCATGCTGGACCGGCAGACATTACCTTTTTCATCCATCGGTGTAACAAGCGCGACAATACTTCCCGTGAACATGAGCCATCCTCTGTGCGAACAAGAGCCTCAATGGTACGTTTGGAACTGTAATAAAAGCAAGCGACCTGAGGCCCTCTGGCGGTTGTATGCACGTTTTTTTTATGCTTTCCTTAGGAAGACTTAACCATGCAAAGGAAGAACAGGTTTGACAACCTCATCACAACATTACCTGGTTATCACCGCGCTGGGTGCCGACAGGCCGGGTATCGTGAACACCATCACCCGTCACGTGAGCAGCTGCGGCTGTAACATCGAAGACAGCCGCCTGGCGATGCTCGGCGAAGAGTTCACGTTTATCATGCTGCTGTCCGGAACATGGAATGCCATTACCCTTATTGAATCCACCCTGCCGCTGAAAGGCGCGGAGCTGGATTTGCTGATCGTCATGAAGCGCACCACCGCACGCCCGCGTCCGGCCATGCCCGCGACCGTCTGGGTGCAGGTTGAAGTCCCTGATTCTCCGCATCTGATTGAGCGCTTTACCGCGCTGTTCGACAGCCATCAGATGAACATTGCGGAACTCGTCTCCCGCACGCAGCCGGGCGACGAAAGCACCGTTCCCACGCTCTTTATTCAAATTACCGCACACAGCCCTGCCTCGCAGGATGCGTCAAATATCGAGCAAGCGTTCAAAGCCCTCTGTACAGAATTAAACGCGCAGGGCAGTATAAGCGTCGTCAATTATTCGCAGCACGAACAGGATGGAGTTGAGTAATGAATCCACTGAAAGCCGGTGACATCGCACCGAAATTTAGCTTACCGGATCAAGACGGTGAGCAAGTAAATTTGACCGACTTCCAGGGACAGCGTGTTCTGGTCTATTTCTACCCGAAAGCCATGACCCCCGGCTGCACCGTACAGGCCTGCGGCTTACGCGACAACATGGACGAGTTGAAGAAAGTCGGCGTGGAAGTGCTGGGAATCAGCACGGATAAACCAGAAAAGCTGTCACGATTTGCGGAAAAAGAGCTGCTGAACTTCACGCTGCTTTCCGACGAAGACCACCAGGTCTGCGAGCAGTTCGGCGTCTGGGGTGAAAAGACCTTTATGGGTAAAACCTACGACGGCATTCACCGCATCAGCTTCCTGATTGACGCTGACGGTAAAGTTGAACATGTGTTTGACGACTTCAAAACCAGCAACCACCACGACGTGGTGTTGAACTGGCTGAAACAAAGCGCCTGATAAACAGCAAAACGGCAACCCAGGTTGCCGTTTTTAGTGTTTTCCCCCTCTCCCTGTGGAAGAGGCTCGGGGTGAGGGCATCAGGCCGCACAAAAACTACTTCTCCTCCACCGCAGGCACATCGGGCCACGCGTGCACCACCGCTTTAATCAGCGTCGCCAGCGGAATGGCAAAGAACACGCCCCAGAACCCCCACAGCCCGCCGAAAATCACCACCGACAGGATAATCACCAGCGGATGCAGGTTCACGGCCTCGGAGAACAACACCGGCACCAGCAGGTTACCGTCCAATCCCTGAATAATCAGGTATACCGCAAAGCAGCTCCAGAACTCGGTACCCAGCCCAAACTGGAACAGCGCAACGCCCACCACCGGAATGGTCACCACAAACGCGCCGATATACGGGATCAGAACCGAAAATCCGACCAGCACCGCGAGCAACAGCGAGTAGTTCAGGCCGAAGATCAGGAAGCCAATCCAGGTCGCCACGCCCACCACGATCATCTCCAGCACCTTGCCGCGAATGTAGTTGGTGATCTGCTGGTTCATCTCCTGCCAGACCTGCCCGGCCAGCCCGCGATTGCGCGGCAGCACGCGGCGTACCGCGTTCAGCATCTGCTCTTTGTCCTTGACCAGGAAGAACACCATTAGCGGCACGAGCACAAGATAGACGGCCAGCGTCAGCAGACCCACCAGCGAGGCCAGAGAGTATTTCACCACCGAATCGCCCATCGTCATGATGCGGGCGCGCATGTTTTCGGCCATCGCATCTATGATCCCCGCATCCATCAGCGCGGGGTAACGACGCGGCAGCGTGGCGGCGAAATCAGACAGCTTGTTCAACATGCCGGGCATATCGCGGATCAGGTAGATCCCCTGCTGCCAGGCAACCGGCATCACCACAAATGCCATCAGCAGCAGAATGCCGACAAACAGCACCAGAACGATACTCGTTGCCCAGCGGCGCGAACAGCCGATATGTTCCAGGCGCGCCGTTGGCCACTCCAGCAGGTATGCGAGCACAATCGCCACCAGCAGAGGGGCGAGAAGGCCGCTGAAGAAGAACAGAATACCGAACCCGGCAACCAGAATAACCAGCAAAGCAATGGCTTCCGGGTCACTGAACCGACGCCGATACCACTGCATTAACATTTCGAGCATACAACCCTTCCCTGAATCGATTGGCGGGAGTGAGACGGTGAATTGTATCTAACTGTCACAAAAAAGACTTTCGCTTTTTGTATCCCTGTCACAATCCGCAAAAGCCTGATGAATGGGATTTTCTTCATGCGGTAACACGGCTACACTCGCAGGGCAGTAGAGATGAACGATATGCCGGTTCATCGGTCAAATTAGCACCTCCAACATACAGGACAGTGGTTATGTTCAGGCAGTTGAGAAAAACACTGGTTGCAACACTGATTGCCGCAGTGACGGTCGGTCAGGTGTTGCCCGCTTTCGCTGACTCGTCCGATTCATTGCCGGACATGGGCACCACGGCAGGAAGCACGCTCTCTATCGGGCAAGAGATGCAGATGGGTGATTACTATGTGCGCCAGCTGCGCGGCAGCGCCCCGCTGATCAACGACCCTTTGCTGGTGCAGTACATTAACGGGCTGGGGATGCGCCTGGTGGCGCACGCCGATTCGGTAAAAACGCCCTTCCACTTCTATTTGATTAATAACGACGAAATCAACGCCTTCGCCTTCTTCGGCGGAAACGTGGTGCTGCATTCGGCGTTATTCCGTTACTCAGATAACGAAAGCCAGCTGGCTTCGGTAATGGCGCACGAAATTTCGCACGTTACCCAGCGCCACCTCGCGCGTGCAATGGAAGACCAGAAGCGTAACGCCCCGCTCACCTGGGTGGGCGCACTAGGCTCTATTCTGCTGGCGATGGCCAGCCCGCAAGCCGGGATGGCGGCCCTGACCGGTACGCTTGCGGGAACGCGTCAGGGGATGATCAGCTTCACCCAGCAAAACGAGCAGGAAGCTGACCGCATCGGCATTCAGGTTTTACAGCGCTCCGGCTTTGACCCGCAGGCCATGCCGAGCTTCCTGGAAAAACTGCTCGACCAGGCACGGTATTCTTCCCGTCCGCCGGAAATTTTGCTCACCCACCCGCTGCCGGAAAGCCGTCTCTCGGACGCACGCAACCGTGCCAACCAGATGCGCCCGGTGGTCGTGCAGTCTTCGCAGGACTTCTACATGGCGAAAGTAAGAACGCTCGGCATGTACAACTCCGGACGTAACCAGCTCACCAGCGATCTGCTGGATACCCTGGCGAAAGGCAACGTGCGGGAAAAAAATGCCGCGCAGTATGGTCAGGCGCTACAGGCGATGGAAGCCAGTAAATACGACGAGGCGCGTAAAGCGCTGCAGCCGCTGCTGGCAGCCGACCCGAACAATCCGTGGTATCTCGATCTCTCGACGGATATCGATCTGGGGCAGAAGAAAGCCACTGATGCGATTAACCGCCTGAAAGGGGCGAAAGACATACGGACCAACCCGGTGCTGCAGCTTAACCTGGCGAACGCTTATTTGCAGGGCGGTCAGCCTGCGCAGGCCGTGACCATTCTGAACCGCTACACGTTTAACAATAAAGACGACCAGAACGGCTGGGAGCTGCTCGCTCAGGCGCAGGGGCAACTGGGTAACCGCGATCAGGAACTGGCGGCGCGTGCTGAAGGGCTGGCGCTGGCGGGCCGTCTCGATCAGGCTATTTCCCTGCTCAGCAGCGCCAGCTCGCAGGTGAAGCTCGGCAGCCTGCAGCAGGCCCGCTACGACGCGCGCATCGACCAGCTGCGCGGCCTGCAACAACGCTTTAAGCCGTACGAGAAGATGTAATAAAGGAGAAGTCATGACAGACGCGGTAAAAATTTACCATAACCCTCGCTGCTCCAAGAGCCGCGACACCCTCAGCCTGCTGAAATCTAACGGCATCGACCCGGAAGTGGTGCTGTATCTGGAGACGCCGCCGGACGCTCAGACGATCCGCGAGCTGCTGCACATGCTGGGGATGGGCAGCGCGCGCGAACTGATGCGTCAGAAAGAGGATCTGTATAAATCGCTTAATCTGGATGACAGCCGCCTCACCGAGGCTGAACTGGTACAGGCGATGGTCGACAATCCAAAGCTGATTGAGCGCCCGATTGTGGTGGCGAACGGCAAGGCGCGCATTGGCCGTCCGCCGGAAGAAGTGCTCGACATCCTCTAGTCCTTACGCCGCAGCGCTTCCAGAAACGCCTGCGGCGTACTCTCTCCCAGCTTTTTCTGCGTTTTGCCCCGGTTATAAAACTCGCACAGGGCGATCAACACCTCTCCCGCCGGTTCATCATTTACGCGAGGAATAACATCGCCTAATGGCACCGCCACCTGAAGCGCGTTGTGTTTTTGGGGATGCGTTTTTACAGCCACATCTTTTGCAGCCTCCGTCAGCTCAAAACCAAAAGTCTCAATAGATTGTATATCAGCCGGACAATCATCAAGCAGCGCCCGCGTCCAGGTATTGAGCAACTGGGGCGACAGTCCCGCATAGAGCCGGGCATAACACCAGCCGCTCACCGGTTCGCGCGCCCAGAGCAGATGTTGTTCGCCCCCATCGTCCATGTGCAGGGATAAAGGCAGATGATGGAGCATCAGCGTATGCGGCCGCATGCCAGCCTTCAGCGCTTTTATTCCCTGCAACGGCCCCCCTTTTAGCTTCGCGGAGGCCGGTTTGAGATAGCGATTCAGGGTTGCCCTTGAAACGCGGATCCCCAGCACGTCGTTAACCATCTGCAGCAGTTCATCTAACGGCGCCCCTGAGATGTCGCGCAGCGCATTCACCAGCGCCACCTGCTCCTGTCTCAACGCTTTGTGTATCACTTTTGGCGTGGTGTGGTTATCCGAAACCTGGTCGCGGTTGCGCCAGCGCCTGACGGTGGTGACCGAGATCCCCAGCTCAAGAGCAAGCTCTCTGTCGCTTTTATCTGACTGTTGCAGATAGCGGCGGATACGCGGCGTGGTGGTCGCATTGGCGTGAAGTTTAATTTCCATCGCAACAATTCCGTTAACTAATCATATGAGATTTATATAACACAGGCGATTGCTTTGTGACCGATTTCACCTTTCGCTCGCCGCGCTTCACTGATAATCCACAGACATAACATAAACAACACCCCTCAATCTTGTACGGAGTTCACAATGAACAATGTTCTGGGATTTCTTGAAGCAAAACTGATGCCCCTGGCGGCGAAAACGGCCCAGCAGCGTCATCTCGGGGCCATTCGCGGTGCCTACGTGTCATTCATGCCGTTTATTATCGTCGGCTCCATTCTGCTGGTTATCTCCTCCTTCCCTAACCAGGCCTATCAGCAGTTTATGTCTCGAGCCTTTGGTGAGAGCTGGAGCGCGATTATTGAAATTCCATTCAACGCGGTGTTCTCCACCATGTCGCTGTTCATCAGCTTCCTGGTCGCCTTCCGCCTGGCGGAACACTACGGCGAGGACCGCATCTCCTGCGGCATTCTGGCGCTGGTCGCGTTTCTGATCCTGACGCCGTTTATTAAGGTGGCGGAAAACGGCGGTATTACCGTGATGCCGGTGGAGTGGATTGGCAGCAAAGGATTGTTCGTGGCGATGATCGGCTCGCTGCTCTGGACGGAGCTGTTCTGCTGGCTGAAGCGCAAAAATCTGGTCATTAAAATGCCGGACGGCGTGCCTCCTGCGGTGCAGGAGTCGTTCGCGGCGCTGATCCCCGCCCTGCTGGTGATGATTCTGGTACTGGGTATCCGCATCGTCTTCGAGAACACTCACTACAACACCATCCACCAGTTTATTTATGAAGTGGTTGCTACCCCGGTGCGCCACTACGGCACCTCCTATTTCGGTGCGCTGATGACCGTCTTCAGCATCACCATTCTCTGGTCAGTGGGCATTAACTCCGGCTCGATGATTAACGGCATCATTCGTCCGCTGTGGATGGAAAACCAGACCGACAACATCGCCGCGATCCAGGCGGGGACGACGCCGCCGCACATTATCACGGAACAGTTTTTTGACATGATCTGGATGGGCGGCGCGGGTGCTACGCTGTCGCTGGTGATTGCGATGCTGATTTTCGCCCGCAGTAAAAACATGCGCGAAGTGGCGCGCCTCGGCGCCGGGGCGTCAGTGTTTAACATCAACGAGCCGATTCTGTTTGGCCTGCCGGTGATCATGAACCCGATCATGCTTATTCCGTTCAACCTGGTGCCGCTGGTGCTGGTCACCGTGCAGTATGCGGCGATGAAGATTGGCGCGGTCGCCGTCACCACCGGGGTGTTTATCCCCTGGACGCTGCCGCCGGTGATCAGCGGTTTTATCGTCACCGGACACCTGAGCGGCAGCGTGATGCAGCTAATCAACCTGCTGATTGGCGCCATGCTGTACCTGCCTTTCATGCGTATCGTGGACAAACAGTACCGCGCGGCGGAAATTGCCACCGTTACGCAAACCGACACCACCCTTGCAAAACAGGAGTAAAGCATGTGGGGAATTATCGCAACCTGGCGAATGGCGCTTGAAGGGGTAACGGAATCTGCGTCTGCCCTGGCGGCGGGAAAACCGGTCGCTACGGCGGTGGTTGATGCCGTCGCCGCCGTCGAAGACTTTCCGTTTTATAAATCCGTCGGCTACGGCGGGCTGCCGACCGAAAACGGCGAAGTCGAGTTGGACGCGGCATTCATGGACGGCGACACGCTGGCGTTCGGTGCCGTGGGGAACCTGGTGGATATCGCCAACCCGGTGCGCGTGGCGCACGCGCTCAGCCGCCAGCGCTACAACAGCCTGCTGGTCGGCCAGGGCGCGCGTGAATGGGCGCTAAGTCAGGGCTTTGCCGACAAAAGCATGCTCACCGAACGGGCTATGCAGCACTACCGCAAACGCTGCCGCGAGACGCTGGATAAGGGCTTAAGCCCGTACGACGGACACGACACCGTCGGCATTATCGGCCTCGATAAGCAGGGGTCGATGAGCGTTGCCACCTCCACCAGCGGCCTGTTTATGAAAAAACGCGGCCGCATTGGGGATTCGCCGATTATCGGCTCCGGCTTTTACTGCGACAGCGAAACCGGCGCGGCCACCGCTACGGGCGTCGGTGAAGATCTGATGAAAGGCTGCACGAGCTACGAAATCGTTCGTCGCATGGCGCAGGGTATGACGCCGCAGCAGGCGGCAGACTCCGTGGTGTTCGAGCTGGAAGACAAGCTGATGTCGCGCTTCGGTCGCGTGGGCGATCTCTCCGTGGTGTGCATGAACAACAGGGGCGAATTTGGCGCCGCCACTAACATCAAAACCTTCTCGTTTGTGGTGGCGACGGCCCGTCAGCCCCTCACCGTTTTTCGTACCGAGCGCCTGCGGGAGAAAACGCACTATCACGCCGTGGACGAAGAGTGGATGCAGGCCTACGCCGCGCGGATCCGCGCACCGATTGAGGAGTCATGATGATTGCGTATCAGTTTATCACCGCACTTTCTGACGCAAAGCCGCGAAGCCATTTAATCGCCCGCGTCTCCTGTGCGCAGTTGCCGCAAACCGCGCTTGTTGCGGAAATGCGTGACTCTGACGGCATCGCGGACACCCGCTTTGGCTGCGCGCCCTTTGCGCGCATCACCCTGCTGCCGGATGCGCTCTGGCATGACGCGCTCACTGAAGGCCTGCTTGCCGCCCTGCGACCGCTGTTTGCCTCTCCCGTCAGCGCAGATATCGTGCTGGACGCAACAAATATCGACGAGGTAGTGCTGGCGCAGGTGCTGCGTTTTCTCTTTAATCAGGCGCACAGGCTGAGCGATTTACAGCTGAAAAAAACCATTGAGTGCGTTCGTATTAAGCACATCACCGCCCTCTGCCTGCCGGAGCAGCAGGCGAAGCTGGAAACAATTTTCCGCCAGCAGCAGGCCATCGCCCACGGCATGGTCGCGGCGCGTCGCCTGGCGGATATACCGTCCGATCGCTGTACGCCGCAGTTTATGGTCGAAGAGGCGCAAAAACTGTGTGCCGCCTACCCTGCCCTGTGCTGCGAGGTGCTGAACGAAAAGGCTATCGTTGAGCAGGGTCTTGGGCTGCTGAACGCCGTCGGCAAAGGGGCGACCTGCCCGCCACGTCTGCTGGCTATTCATTACGACGGCGTTTCTGACGGCCCGGTGCGCTGCTACGTAGGTAAAGGCATTACCTTCGATACCGGCGGCCTGTGGCTGAAGGAAGGCGCAGGCATGTACACCATGAAATACGACATGTGCGGTGCGGCCAACGTGCTGGGGCTGATGCTGACCGTAGCAGAGCTGGCGCTGCCCGTACGCATCATGGGCGCGCTGGCGCTGGCGGAAAACGCCATCGGCCCGGACGCCATGCAGCCCGGCTCGGTAGCAACGGCCTGCAACGGCATGACGGTTGAAATCAACAACACCGATGCCGAAGGCCGACTAGTGCTGGCGGATGCCATCGCCTGGGCCAGCCAGCGCCATCCGCAGGCGCGCTATATCATTGATATGGCGACCTTAACCGGTGCGGTGGTGAAAGCGCTGGGGTATGAGCTGAGCGGGCTGATGACGCAGGATGAACCGCTGCGCGCCGCGTTGACGCAGGCGGGAAAACGGAGCGGTGACGAAGTGTGGTCCCTGCCGCTGGATGCGCGGCTGAAAAAGCAGACCGACAGCGCGATTGCCGATCTGTGCAACACGCCAACCAACAATGCGGCAATCAGCGCGTCGGCGGCGTGGCTGCTGCACCATTTTTGCCCGCAGACGATCCCGTGGGCGCATCTGGACATCAGCGGCACGGCGCTGTGGCGCGAGAATGGCAGGAGCGTGGCGTCGGGAAGGCCGATTCCGCTGCTGGTGGAGCACTTGCTGGGGGATCTTTAGCCCGGTGGCGCTGCGCTTACCGGGCCTACGGGCGCCATATGTAGGCCGGGCAAGGCGCATCCGCCACCCGGCATAACTACAGCTTAAGAATATCTTTCACAAACGGAATGGTCAGCTTGCGCTGGGCGGTAATGGAGGCGCGATCGAGCTGATCGAGCGTATCAAACAGGGTGCGCATCTCACGATCCAGACGCTTGAGCAGGAAACGGCCCACGTCTTCCGGCAGCTCAAAGCCGCGCTGCTTTGCTCGCAGCTGTAACGCCTGCAGCTTATCTTCATCTGATAGCGGCTGGAGCTTGTAGATTTGCCCCCAGTCCAGACGAGACGCCAGATCCGGCAGCCCAAGGTTAAGCTGGCGCGGCGGACGATCGCCGGTGATCAGCAGCCGGGTTTTGCCCGACTCCAGAATGCGGTTGTAGAGGTTAAAGATCGCCATTTCCCACGGCTCGTCCCCCGCCACGCATTCGATATTATCGATGCAGACCAGCGAGAGATGTTCCATGCCCTCAAGCACTTCAGGCACAAACCAGGTACGTTTATCCAGCGGCACGTAGCCGACCGCATCGCCGCGCGCCGAAAGCTCGGCACAGGCGGCATGCAGCAGGTGACTGCGCCCCGCGCCTTCGCGTGACCAGATATAGATGTATCCGCTGTGATCCTGACGCAGCACGTTTTGCAGTGCAGCCAGTAAAGAGGGGTTATCACCCGGCCAGAAACTTGCAAAAGTTTCGTCGTCAGGGAGATAGAGTGGCAGAGAGAGCTGTGCCGGTCCGTTCAGAAATACCTCAACCAGAGATCTTACGTAAAATCGGCGATGAGTTTAACACGGAACCCGCCAGGAGAGAACCGGGCGATCCTTCGCCCAGTTAATGGATCAGTGTGGGGCTTTTTCGCTTTCGTCAGCGTCCAGGACCACCTCTTCCGGGCGGATCACCGAGATCAGCTTGAAAATCAGGCTCAGGCCCACGCCCACGATGGTCGCCAGCGCCATGCCCTTCAGCTCGGCCGCACCGATGTGCACCTTCGCGCCGCTCACGCCGATGATCAGGATAACGGAGGTCAGGATCAGGTTTTGCGCCTTGCTGTAATCCACTTTGGATTCAATCAGAACGCGAATACCGGAGGCACCGATCACGCCGTACAGCAGCAGAGAAACGCCGCCCATTACCGGGACCGGGATAATCTGGATCGCTGCCGCCAGCTTGCCTACGCAGGAGAGCAGAATGGCGATAATCGCCGCGCCGCCGATAACCCAGGTACTGTAGACGCGGGTAATCGCCATCACGCCGATGTTTTCACCGTAGGTGGTGTTTGGCGTGGAGCCGAAGAAACCGGAGATGATGGTGGAGAAACCGTTGGCAAACATGGAGCGGTGCAGACCCGGGTCGCGGATCAGGTCGCGCTTCACGATGTTCGCCGTCACCACCAGGTGGCCAACGTGCTCCGCAATTACCACCAGCGCGGCAGGCAGAATGGTGAAAATGGCGAACCATTCAAAGCGTGGGGTGTAGAAAGTTGGCAGCGCGAACCAGTGCGCCTCGGCAATCGGGGTGGTATCCACAACGCCCATGACGAAGGAGAGCGCGTAGCCCGCCAGCACGCCGATCAGGATCGGGATAATCGCCATAAAACCGCGGAACAGCACGGAGCCAAATACCGTCACGCCCAGCGTCACCAGCGAGATGATAATGGTTTTGGAGTCCGGTGACTGGCCGTCCGCAGGCAGCAGGCCGGCCATATTCGCCGCCACGCCCGCCAGCTCCAGGCCGATAACGGCAACGATGGCGCCCATCGCCGCAGGCGGGAACATCACGTCCAGCCAGCCGGTACCGGCTTTCTTCACGATGAAGGAAACCAGGCAGAACAGCACGCCGCACATGATAAAGCCGCCCAGCGCCACTTCATACCCAAGGGGCAGCAGCAGCAGCACCGGCGAGATAAAAGCAAAGCTCGACCCCAGATACGCCGGGATTTTGCCTTTACAGATAAAGAGGTACAGCAGCGTACCGATGCCGTTGAACAACAGCACGGTAGCCGGGTTAATGTGAAACAGGATTGGCACCAGCACGGTTGCGCCAAACATAGCGAACAGGTGCTGCAAACTAAGCGGGATAGTCTGTAAAAGCGGCGGTCTTTCACTCACCCCGATAGCACGGCGCGTCATAGTGTTTTCCTCTGTGTAGTATTGTTGGTTTTTATTCAAAAAAAAGCCGACTATCAAAGTCGGCTTATTTATCGTTATTCGATTATTTCGTACCAAAGATCTTATCGCCGGCATCGCCGAGCCCCGGGATGATGTACCCATGCTCGTTCAGCCCCTGGTCGATAGAGGCGGTGTACAGCTCAACGTCCGGGTGCGCTTTTTCCAGCGCCGCGATCCCTTCCGGAGCAGCAACCAGAACCAGCACCTTAATGCTGCTGCAGCCCGCTTTTTTCAGCAGATCGATGGTGGCGATCATTGAACCGCCGGTCGCCAGCATTGGGTCAACCACCAGCGCCATGCGCTCGTCGATGTTAGAGACCAGCTTCTGGAAGTAAGGTACCGGCTCCAGCGTCTCTTCGTTACGGTAGATACCGACCACGCTAATGCGCGCGCTCGGTACGTGCTCCAGCACGCCTTCCATCATGCCAAGACCGGCACGCAGGATAGGCACTACGGTAATTTTCTTACCTTTGATCTGCTCAACCTGCACCGGGCCGTTCCAGCCTTCGATGGTCACTTTTTCTGTTTCCAGATCGGAGGTTGCTTCGTAGGTCAGCAGGCTGCCCACTTCAGAAGCCAGTTCGCGAAAACGCTTCGTGCTGATGTCATGCTCACGCATCAGGCCCAACTTGTGTTTAACGAGTGGGTGTTTCACTTCCACAATCTTCATTCTCTTTCTCCTCTGAGGTGGCATCCGCAAAAAAATCGCGGGATTATACCGCTTTTTTCGGATTGCGCCATACCCAACTTGCTTGACGTATATCAATCAAAAACAAAAAAACCGGAGGCTGGGCTCCGGCTTGGGTGCGGGGTCTTGCCCGGTGGCGCTGCGCTTACGCGGGCCTACGTGTATTGTAGGTCGGGTAAGCGTTAGCGCCACCCGACAATTAGAGGTTGTCGCCGTTGCTCGCAATCACCTGCTTATACCAGTCGAACGATTTCTTCTTGCTGCGGTTCAGGGTGCCGTTACCTTCGTTATCTTTATCGACAAAGATAAAGCCGTAGCGTTTTTTCATTTCGCCCGTTCCGGCAGACACCAGGTCGATACAGCCCCACGGGGTATAGCCCATCAGATCCACGCCGTCTTCCACCACCGCTTTTTTCATCTCGCGGATGTGTGCGGAAAGGTAATCGATGCGGTACTGGTCGTTCACCGTGCCGTCGCTCTCCTGCACGTCGATCGCGCCAAAGCCGTTCTCAACGATAAACAGCGGCAGCTGGTAGTGATCCCAGAACCAGTTCAGGGAGTAGCGCAGCCCGACCGGATCAATCTGCCAGCCCCAGTCGGATTTCTGCACGTACGGGTTGGAGACCAGGCTCTTGCTCTCGTCGTAGTCCAGCGCCGGGTTATCTGCCGTCGCTTTGGTGGCGAAAGACATGTAGTAGCTGAACCCGATGTAATCCACGCAGCCCTGCGTGAGCGCCGCCTTATCTTCTTCGGTGATATCCAGCGCGAAGCCGCGACGCTCGAAGTAGTTGAGCAGATGCTGCGGATATTTGCCGCGCACGTGCACGTCGGTAAACCAGTAGCGACGGTGCATGGCGTTCATCGCCATCATCATGTCGTCCGGCGCACAGGTCAGCGGGTAGATGGGGCACATGGCAATCATGCAGCCGATCTGCAGCGACGGGTTAATCTCGCGGCCCGCCTTCACCGCCAGGGCGCTGGCCACCAGTTCGTAATGCGCCGCCTGGAACATCACCGGCTCGCGGTCTTCACCAGGCGCGTACTTCAGCCCGGAGTTGGTAAATGGCGCAAAGTCTTCGTGGAAGTTAGCCTGGTTGTTGATCTCGTTAAAGGTCATCCAGTACTTCACCTTGTGCTGGTATCGCTCAAAAACGACCTTTGCAAAACGCACGAAGAAGTCGATCAGCTTACGGTTGCGCCAGCCGCCGTATTCCGTCACCAGGTGGAACGGCATCTCAAAGTGGGAAAGCGTGATAACCGGTTCAATGCCGTACTTCAGGCATTCGTCGAACAGATCGTCATAGAATTTCAGGCCCGCCTCGTTCGGCTCCAGCTCGTCGCCTTTCGGGAAGATACGCGTCCAGGCGATGGAGGTACGGAAGCATTTGAACCCCATCTCGGCAAAGAGTTTGATGTCTTCTTTATAACGGTGGTAGAAATCGATAGCCTCATGGTTAGGGTAGTTTTTCCCCTCCAGCACGCCGTTGGTGATTTCACGCGGCACGCCGTGCGCGCCCGCGGTCATGACGTCGGCAACGCTTACGCCCTTACCGCCCTCTTTCCAGCCGCCCTCAAGCTGGTGCGCCGCAACGGCCCCACCCCACAGAAAATCTGCTTTGAATCCTGACATTCGCTTTCCCTCATTCTGCGTTATTTTCTGCAAAAACAATTACAGAAACCGGTTTCAGTTCGATGATGTGCAAAGGGGATATTCGTTGCAAGCAGATCGCCGAAACCGGTTTCATTTTCGTGAACGGAGTCAAGTTTGGCTGCATTTACGGGCTATACAGAAAAAAAGATCCCCACGTCCAGAATAGGCTCGCAAACGTTTGCCTGGACTGTTAGAATTGCGCCGATTTTTCTTACTAGCTATGCAATCGCGTGGGGATTTAAGCCGTGACCAACAAAACTTCTCTCAGCTACAAAGATGCCGGTGTTGATATTGACGCAGGTAATGCGCTGGTTGACCGAATCAAAGGTGTGGTGAAGAAAACCCGCCGCCCGGAAGTGATGGGTGGTCTGGGTGGATTCGGCGCACTGTGCGCGCTGCCGCAAAAATATCGTGAACCTGTTCTGGTCTCGGGTACTGACGGCGTAGGCACCAAGCTGCGCCTGGCGATGGATTTAAAACGTCACGACACGATCGGTATCGATCTGGTTGCGATGTGTGTGAACGACCTGGTGGTTCAGGGCGCAGAGCCGCTGTTCTTCCTCGATTACTACGCGACCGGCAAACTGGATGTGGATACCGCAGCCAGCGTCATTAACGGTATCGCCGAAGGCTGTCTGCAGTCCGGCTGTGCGCTGGTGGGCGGTGAAACCGCTGAAATGCCGGGCATGTACCACGGCGAAGATTATGACGTCGCGGGCTTCTGCGTCGGCGTAGTAGAAAAATCAGAAATTATCGACGGCAGCAAAGTGGCCGATGGCGATGTGCTGATCGCGCTGGCCTCCAGCGGCCCGCACTCTAACGGCTACTCTCTGGTGCGTAAAATCCTCGAAGTAAGCGGCTGCGATCCGCTGACCACCGAGCTGGACGGTAAACCGCTGGCCGACCACCTGCTGGCCCCAACCCGCATCTACGTGAAAAACGTGCTGGAGCTTATCGAGAACGTTGACGTTCACGCTATTGCTCACCTGACTGGCGGCGGCTTCTGGGAAAACATCCCGCGCGTGCTGCCGGACAACACCCAGGCGGTGATCGACGAATCCTCATGGCAGTGGCCAGCCGTCTTTAACTGGCTGCAGACTGCAGGCAACGTGAGCTCTCACGAAATGTACCGCACCTTTAACTGCGGCGTGGGCATGGTTATCGCCCTGCCGGCAAGCGAAGCGGATAAAGCGGTTAAGCTGCTGACCGAGAAAGGTGAAAACGCGTGGAAAATCGGTACGATTAAAGCCTCCGATTCCGAACAGCGTGTGGTCATTGAATGAAAAACATCGTGGTGCTTATTTCCGGCAACGGAAGCAATTTGCAGGCCATCATAGACGCCTGCAAACAGAAGAAAATCAATGGCACCATTCGGGCAGTTTTCAGCAACAAGGCCGACGCGTTCGGCCTTGAGCGCGCGCGGGAAGCGAACATTCCCGCTCACGCGCTGGAAGCCAGCCAGTTCGCCGGACGTGAAGCCTTTGACCGCGAGCTGGTGCAGGAGATTGACGCCTACGCGCCCGACCTCGTGGTGCTGGCGGGCTATATGCGTATTCTGAGCCCGGCCTTCGTCGAACACTACGCCGGTCGACTGCTGAATATTCACCCTTCCCTGCTGCCAAAATATCCCGGCCTGCATACCCATCGTCAGGTGCTGGAAAACGGTGACGAGGAGCACGGTACCTCCGTCCATTTCGTGACCGACGAGCTGGACGGTGGCCCGGTGATCCTGCAGGCGAAAGTCCCGGTCTTTGACGGCGACAACGAAGACGACGTGACCGAACGCGTGCAGACGCAGGAGCACGCCATTTACCCGCTGGTGGTAAGCTGGTTTGTCGACGGGCGTCTGGAGATGCGCGACGGCGCAGCCTGGCTGGACGGCGTGAAGTTGCCCCCGCAGGGTTATGCGGCCGAAGAGTAGCTTGCTATGTCGGGTGGCGCTTCGCTTACCCGATATTCCCTCCCCCAACCCGCTAAATTCCCCAACAAAAAAATAACTGTCATACTTTTCTGGCACTGTTGGACATATCGTGGAAATGCTCGCCATAATAAGGACGAGACGGATTTACCACGTCCTGTGATTGAACTGGAGTGTGAGCTGTAATGGGTCAGGAAAAGTTATATATCGAGAAAGAGCTAAGCTGGTTAGCATTTAACGAACGTGTACTCCAGGAAGCGGCAGACAAAAGTAACCCGCTGATCGAACGCATGCGTTTTTTAGGCATTTATTCCAACAACCTGGATGAGTTCTATAAGGTTCGCTTTGCCGAGCTGAAAAGACGCATCATCATCAGCGAAGAACAGGGCTTAAACTCGCACTCGCGGCATCTGCTGGGCAAAATCCAGTCCCGCGTGCTGAAAGCCGATCAGGAATTTGACGGCCTGTATAACGAACTGCTGCTGGAGATGGCGCGCAATCAAATATTCCTGATTAACGAACGTCAGCTTTCCGTTAACCAACAAAACTGGCTGCGCCACTACTTTAAACAGTACCTGCGCCAGCACATTACCCCGATTCTCATCAACCGCGAAACCGATCTGGTGCAGTTCCTGAAGGATGACTACACCTACCTGGCGGTGGAAATTATTCGCGGTGAATCCATCCGTTATGCCCTGCTGGAGATCCCGTCCGACAAGGTGCCGCGCTTCGTGAACCTGCCGCCGGAAACCCCGCGCAGACGCAAGCCGATGATCCTGCTGGATAACATCCTGCGCTACTGTCTGGACGACATTTTCAAAGGCTTCTTCGATTACGATGCGTTAAACGCCTACTCGATGAAGATGACCCGTGACGCCGAATATGACCTGGTGCACGAGATGGAAGCCAGCCTGATGGAGCTGATGTCCTCCAGCCTGAAACAGCGCCTGACGGCCGAGCCGGTGCGCTTTGTCTATCAGCGCGATATGCCGGACGCCATGGTGGAAATGCTGCGCGAGAAGCTGACCATTTCGCGCTATGACTCCATCGTGCCGGGTGGCCGTTACCACAACTTTAAAGACTTCATTGGCTTCCCGAACGTTGGCAAAGCCAATCTGGTGAACAAACCGCTGCCGCGCCTGCGTCATATCTGGTTCGATAAGTTCCGCAACGGATTCGACGCCATCCGCGAGCGCGACGTGCTGCTCTACTACCCGTACCACACCTTTGAACACGTGCTGGAGCTGCTGCGTCAGGCCTCGTTCGACCCGAACGTGCTGGCGATCAAAATCAACATCTACCGCGTGGCAAAAGATTCCCGCATCATCGACGCGATGATCCACGCGGCACACAACGGCAAAAAAGTCACCGTGGTGGTTGAGCTGCAGGCGCGCTTCGACGAAGAGGCGAACATTCACTGGGCGCGCCGCCTGACGGAAGCGGGCGTGCACGTGATCTTCTCCGCGCCGGGTCTGAAAATTCACGCCAAACTGTTCCTGATCTCGCGTAAAGAGGGGGATGACGTGGTGCGCTATGCCCACATCGGCACCGGGAACTTTAACGAAAAAACTGCGCGGATTTATACCGACTACTCGCTTTTAACCGCTGACGCCCGCATTACCAACGAAGTGCGCCGGGTCTTTAACTTTATCGAAAACCCGTACCGCCCGGTGAGCTTCGACTATCTGCTGGTCTCACCGCAGAACTCACGCCGCCTGCTGTACGATATGATCGATAAAGAGATCGCCAATGCCCAGAAAGGCTTGTCGTCCGGCATCACGCTGAAGCTTAACAACCTGGTCGATAAAGGGCTGGTGGACAGGCTGTATGCGGCGTCCAGCTCCGGCGTGCCGGTTAACCTGCTGATCCGCGGCATGTGCTCGCTTATTCCGGAACTGGAAGGCATCAGCGACAATATTCGCGTTATCAGCATCGTTGACCGCTACCTGGAGCACGATAGGGTCTATATTTTCGATAATGCGGGCGATAAACAGGTCTATCTCTCTTCGGCAGACTGGATGACGCGCAATATTGACTATCGAATTGAAGTCGCGACGCCGCTGCTGGATCCGCGTCTGAAGCAGCGTATCCTCGATATTATCGAGATCCTGTTCAGCGATACGGTGAAGGCGCGCTATATCGACAAAGAACTTAGTAACCGCTACGTACCGCGCGGCAACCGCCGTAAAGTGCGGTCACAGCTGGCGATTTACGACTATATCAAATCACTCGAGCAACCCGATTAACCTATGCCGATAAATGATAAGACCCCACGCCCGCAGGAATACGCCGCGGTCGATCTTGGCTCTAACAGTTTTCACATGGTCATCGCCCGTGAGGTGGATGGCGCGCTGCAGATCATCGGTCGTCTGAAGCAGCGCGTACACCTGGCGGATGGGCTTGATGAGCGCAGCATGCTCAGCGAAGAGGCGATGGAGCGTGGTTTAAACTGCCTGTCGCTGTTTGCCGAACGCCTGCAGGGCTTCTCGCCCTCCAGCGTTTGCATCGTGGGCACCCACACGCTGCGCCAGGCGCTGAACGCGCCGGAGTTCCTCAAGCGGGCCGAAAAAGTGATCCCCTACCCGATTGAGATCATCTCCGGTAACGAGGAGGCGCGTCTGATTTTCATGGGCGTTGAACATACCCAGCCGGAAAAAGGGCGCAAGCTGGTGATCGACATCGGCGGTGGTTCTACGGAGCTGGTGATCGGTGAAGACTTTGAGCCGCGCCTGGTGGAGAGCCGTCGCATGGGCTGCGTCAGCTTCGCGCAGATGTACTTCCCCGGCGGCACCATTACCCGTGAAAACTTCCAGCGGGCGAAAATGGCTGCGATCCAGAAGCTGGAGAATCTGGCCTGGCAGTACCGCATTCAGGGCTGGAACGTGGCGCTGGGCGCGTCGGGCACCATCAAGGCGGCGCATGAAGTGCTGCTGGCGATGGGTGAAAAAGACGGTTTTATCACGCCTGAACGCCTGACCCTGCTGACCGAAGAGGTGCTGAAGCATAAAAGTTTTGACGCCCTAAGCCTGCCGGGGCTTTCCGACGAGCGTAAGGCAGTCTTCGTGCCGGGCCTGGCTATTCTCTGCGGCGTGTTTGACGCCCTGGCGATTAAAGAGCTGCGCCTTTCCGACGGCGCGCTGCGTGAGGGGGTGCTGTATGAGATGGAGGGCCGTTTCCGCCATCAGGACATTCGCAGCCGCACCGCGCAGAGCCTGGCCAACCAGTACAACATCGACCGCGAGCAGGCGAAGCGCGTGCTGGAAACCACGGTGCAGATGTACGAGCAGTGGCAGGAGCAGAACCCCAAGCTGGCGCACCCGCAGCTTGCCGCGCTGCTGAAATGGGCCGCGATGCTGCACGAGGTGGGGCTGAACATCAACCACAGCGGGATGCACCGCCATTCAGCGTATATTCTGCAAAACAGCGATCTGCCCGGCTTCAACCAGGAGCAGCAAACCATGATGGCGACCCTGGTGCGCTATCACCGTAAAGCCATCAAGCTCGACGATCTGCCGCGCTTCACGCTGTTTAAGAAAAAGCAGTTCCTGCCGCTTATTCAGCTGCTGCGCCTGGGCGTGCTGCTGAACAATCAGCGTCAGGCCACCACCACACCGCCGACGCTGAAGCTGAAAACCGACGATCACCACTGGACGCTGAGCTTCCCGCACGACTGGTTCAGCCAGAACGCGCTGGTCCTGCTGGACCTGGAAAAAGAGCAGCAGTACTGGGAAGCGGTCACCGGCTGGATGCTCAAAATCGAGGAAGATAGCGCCGACGTCGCCGCGTAACGGCTCAGGCGTCCGCCGTGGACGCCTCTGCTTCCAGCAGTGACTCAAGCGGTGCCGGTCTGCCAATCAGATAGCCCTGCACATAATCAATGCCTAGCGCGTGCACCGCGCTACGTATCTCTTCGGTCTCGACATATTCCGCCACCACCAGCATCTTCTTCATGCGCGCCAGATGACAGATAGAGGCCACAATCTGGTAATCCAGACTGTTGTTGACGATATTGCGGATGAAATCGCCGTCGATTTTGAGAATGTCCGCATCCACGCTTTTCAGCCGCGCATAGCTCGCATAGCCGGTACCAAAATCATCGATCGCAATGCGTACCCCCATTTTCTGCAGCTGCCGAAGGATGTGGAGCCCCTGCTCCGCGTTGCAGAAGGTGCTGCACTCCGTCACTTCAAAGATCAGCTGCCACGGCTCAATGGCATATTTCGCCAGCAGGCGACTCACCTCAAGCGGGAACTGCACCCGACACACCGTTGAAGGCGCCAGATTAATGGCAAAGCGCTGGCCAGGCAGCCGTTCGCGATGCGCGGCGAGGAAGCGCAGCGTATGCTCCAGTACCCACAAATCCACCCGCGAAGAGAGGCCAAACTCCTGGGCTATCGGCAGGAATTGTTCAGGGGAGATCAACAGTCCGTTTGCATCAGTCATCCGCAGCAAGACCTCATGATAGCTATCGCCACGCAGGCCGCGTACGGGCTGAACGAGCAGCGTGAATGCGTTGTTATCCAGCGCACGCTGCAGGCGACTCATCACCGCGACTTTATCCTTCAGGCTGCGCTGCAGATGGACGGCGCCGCGCTGCTGAAGATTTTCCGGGTGGTTAGAGGAGAGCGACAGATCGGCCACCACTCCCAGCTCACCCAGCACCAGATAGAGGTGGTTAACCGGCGAACGCACATAGCAGTAGCTCACCCCCACCTGCGGCTGCAGCGGCATGCCGTCCCAGACAAAGCGGAACTGCTTGATGTGCTCGTCCAGGGTTTCAATCCGCTGCTGGTGCGATTCGGCGTTAAGGCGAACCGCCATGTCACAGCCCGTCAGGTGATAGACCTGCTCATTGGGCTGGAGCGTGCCGTTAATCCATTGCGCCAGCTGCTGTTTGTACTGAATGCGCAGTAACACGCCATAGTTACGGCCCAGAATTTCAAGCTCCGGAACGCGGAGTAAACAGAGCGCCGACCACGGGTTTTTTGCCAGATCGCGCGAAAGCGCCCGCAGGTTAGGCATATGCAGAACCGGGTCGAGCAGCGCCAGCCTGCGGGAGCGTTTGTTCACCGCCCGCTGCCGGGTCGCCAGCATCGACATGTAAATTACCACAAACGAGAAGACCAGATAGCTGGAAGAGGTGATTGCCAGCTGAATGTCGTACCCCTGGTTCACGGGGATATAGCGGTAAAAATAGTGAATAGACACCAGCAGTATCGGGATCCAGATAAGCGAAATCAGCTTATAGCCAAAGCGCATCGCCCCCCAGAGCATCACCGGCATCAGCAGCGACAGGGTGTAGTTAGTGGTGAAAATCGAACTGTTTTCATTCATCGGCAGCAGCAGGAGCGAAAGCAGCCCGGCAAGCGCAATGGCCCAAATCAGAAACTCAGCGCGCGTCACCTTTTTGTCTATCTGGGTACGGATCTGCGAGATGAGGCTTTTGAGATAGCGCGGATGACGAATCAGGCGGATCAGCAGATAACTTAACGGCACGCCCGTCAGACCGCTGACCAGCAAGGCCTGATAGTTGATCAGCGTGCGAATGTTGAGGGGGTTAAGCCCTGCCAGGCTCTGGCGACTCTCATACACGCCCAAATACACCGCAAACTGGAACAACAGCAGAAACAGCGTCGCGGGGCAGAAGGCCTGCCAGAAGATGCGCTGCGCCATCAGCCGTACGTCGCCGTACGCCGTCATATTGCGTCTGGGCGCAAACACCCGGTAGCCGCCCCAGCTAAGCACTATAGGGACAATAAAATGGAGCACGCCGGCGACGGTTTCAAACATCCCGACCGACGGGTAATAGCGGATAAACAGCGACAACACGATCCCGGGAAGGGCTTCCAGACCAAAAAACATCATCAGCGAAAGCAAAAACGAGAGCGGTAAATAATAAAGTGCCGCTATCCCGTCGCCCAGGTGCGTGAACGTATTCGCCACGCTCAGTACGGGAAGTAAAACCACCGGTAAAATAAGCGGCAATACCCACCAGCGGTGTTGATTCTTTTTCAGGAAAGCAAAAATGTTCATAGATGCCCGGTTAAACCCCTTTTTCTCCAGAAGGAAAATAATGACAGGCATCCAACCTGACCTGGCGCAGCCCGGCGACGTGCGGGGCGAACGGTATGGAGGAGGGATTTTAAATATCAGGGCCGGAAATCCGTTGACATAAATCAAATTATTTTACGCAAATAAGCTTTGCACAGCGTTTTTTTGAAATAATTTTCTTCATATTATCAATATGGTAAATGCAAATATTAATTTCAATAACAATAATTAATGTAAACGTTGACGGTTATTTACACATGACGGAATTGACCCTCTCTTTCCGCTGTGCCTTAATATCCCCGTCGCCCAGAAGGGCATGCCCAGGAAAAAGAAGAGTGAGTCAGGCCACGCGTATGCGCAAACGACACCGTTTTAACACCCGGATGACCCGCATTATACTGCTCATCAGCTTTCTGTTTTTCTTTGGCCGCTTCGTTTACTCTTCCATCGGCGCCTGGTATCACCATCAGGACAAAATCCAGTCGCAGCAGTCCAGCCTGAACATCGACGCCGCTGACCGCTAGCCCTGCGATGGGTTTTGCACCAGCCGAATAATCCCCGCGATCCCTTTGCTGAGGATCTTGTCCTGCCGCATCACGATGGCGAGCTGGCGCTGCAGCACGGGCGTGAGCGACATGACGCAGAGCCCTTCACGGTCAGCGTCATGCTCAACCGCCATTCGCGGAACGATACTGTAGCCGAGCCCCACCCGAACCATACGCTTAATCGCCTCAATGCTGCCAAGCTGCATCACCGGCGCGATCGCTAACCCATTGGCCGCAAACCAGCCATCAATGAGCGCCCGGGTACCGCTGCCAGACTCAAAGGCGATTAGCGGCTGAGCATGGAGCGCCTCCGGGGTTAACTCCCTGAAAGCATCCTGCTGTTCCCGCGACGCGATAAAAACAAACTCCTCGTCCATCACCGGCATAACGTCCAGCGCTCTGCCGCTGACCGGCAGCGTCACCAGCCCCATATCGAGACGGTTCTCTTCGATGGCCCTGACGATATCGAGGGTGTTGCCCGTTGTTACGCCCACCCGCAGGAGCGGATAGTCGCGGCGCAGTTGCTCCAGCAGGGGCGGCAGAAGGTGGATACAGGCCGTCGCCCCCGTACCAAGAGTAATGGTCCCGCTGACATCGTGGCTGAACGCGCTCACGGACCGCAGGGTTTCGTCCACAACCTGCTGAATGCGCTCTCCGTGAACCAGCAGTGACTCTCCTGCCGCCGTGGCCTTAATGCCCCGCCCGGTACGCTCCACCAGCCGCGTTTGCAGAAACTGCTCCAGCTGACGTATTTGCAGACTAACGGCGGGCTGGGAAATGCCCAGCAGATCCGCCGCCGCCGAAAAGCTGCCGCGCTGGATCACCAGACGGAACGTCGCGAGATAGCCAAGGTTAAGCGTCGTCATTCAAAGTTTCTCTTATACAGCGCATAAGGTTGCAGGCCTGCCAGCACAATACCGCGCTCGCTATGCTCAGGACAACTGCATAACGGAATGAAAAACAATGGAAACACCTGCCCTGCCTCGTCGCCTTGCCCTTACTGCCGGATGTAATCAGCTTATCAACTGGGGGATCTCGTTTTATCTGCCCGGCACCTTTGCGCGGGCAATTTCAGCCGACCGGGGGTGGTCAGCGCCGCAGATTTACCTCGGCCTGACGCTGGCGATGCTGGTGATGGCCGCGGTCTCCCCTTTCGTCGCCCGTCTGCTGGCACGCTTTGGCGGACAGAAAGTGGTAATGGGCGGAACGCTGCTGATTGCCGCAAGCTGCGCCGGTATGGCGTATACCCGGACGCTGTCTGACTGGTACGGCGCCTGGCTACTGTGCGGCATCGGGATGCGTCTGTCGCTGTACGATGCGCTGTTCGCCGCGCTGGTCAACCTCTACGGGCAGCAGGCGCGAAGAACGATCTCACGCGTCACGCTGGCGGGCGGGCTGGCCTCCGCCGTCTTCTGGCCGCTGGGCGATGGCCTGCTTCACATCATGAGCTGGCAGGACGCGTTACGCATTTATGCCCTGCTTGGTCTGCTGAGCGCAGTGCTGATCCGCACGCTTCCCCGGCAGCGGCTGATGGAAAACACAAAGGCCATCGCGCCGCCCCTGCGCAACGAGCGGCGTAACGCCTGGCTTTATGCGGCCTTCATCGCCCTTATCACCTTTGTCTCTAACGGCACCTCCACCCATCTGCCGGAGTTTATTGCCCACTTTGGCCTGCCAGTCGCCATCGGCATGCTGTGGGGGATCGGCCAGACGGGCGCGCGCTCGCTGGAGGTGCTGGCAGGCGGCCGCTTAACCCCCTTCAAACTTACGCTTTTTACCGCTCTTGCCATGCCGCTGTGTTTTCTTGTTGGAATAAGCAGCACCCTGTTTGTCTGGTGTGCGGCCGGGTTTGTGCTGGGCTACGGCGCCATCAACGGACTGGTCACCATAGTAAAAGCCACGCTGCCACTGGAGCTGTTTAGCACGGAAAGCTATGCCCGCCGCACGGGTATGCTGCTTATCCCGGGCCAGTTGATGGCCGCAGCCGCACCGTTTGCCTATGCGTGGCTGAACAAAACGCTGGGGATCGCGGGTGCAATGGGAGTGTCGACGGGGTTAACGCTGGTGATTGCCGGGCTGGCGATAGCGATCGTGCGCCATCCCGGTAGGCAAACTGTATCGCACTGTATCCCGCGCGACGCGCTGACAAACGGGTACAAAACGCCCCCTCCGGCAAATATCTCCGATACATAAAAATGGTTTTCTTTTCCTGTCGTCATTCAGAACTGATGAGGAGAGAACCATGATTCGTCGTTACGCAATTTTACCCCTGCTCGTCCTGGCCTCTGTAACACATGCCCAGGCCACGCCGCTGGACAACCTGAGCGCCGCGGACGTTAACGGCCCCGCCGCCGTTGCCCCGCTGGCGCAGCCGCAACCGCCTGCAAAACTGATCGTCGATCCGCCGCTTGCCGGGCCGCTGAGCAAAGGCGCGGTGTTTATTCAGTACCGGGCCGAAAACCTGCGCATCGAGCCGGTATTCGGCCCCGAGGCGCTCAAGGTGACCCCGCGCATCGGGCACATTCACGTGGTGGTGGACGGTGCGCCGTGGCACTGGGCTGACGCCAGCGGCGAGCCGGTGATCCTGGTGGGGCTGCCCGCCGGCAAGCACAAGGTAACGATCATCCTGGCTGACCCGACGCACAAGCCGCTCGACCACAAAACCATTGAATTCACCGTCCCGCCCCACGCGGCGATCCACCATTTTTAAGGAGTCTGATCATGAAAGCACTGTCTGTACTGAAGGCGGGCCTGCTGGCGCTTTCTGCCAGCGCCTTCGCGGAAAATAAAACCAGCGTCGTGCTGGTGCACGGCGCGTTTGCCGACGGCAGCAGCTGGAATAAGGTGATAACCCTTCTGCAGAAACAACACGCAGAGGTCATTGCCGTCCAGCTCCCGCTCACCTCGCTTAAGGATGATGTTGCCGCCACAAAACGGGCCATCGCCCGGGCGCATGGCGACGTGGTGCTGGTAGGCCACTCCTGGGGCGGCACCGTGATTAGCGAGGCGGGCAACGATGCACGGGTAAAATCGCTGGTCTATGTGGCGGCGTTCGCGCCGGATTCCGGCCAGTCGACAGCGGATCTGGCAGGTAGCTTCCCTCCGCCGCCGGGCAGCGCGGGCATCGCTAAAACGGCGGACGGCTATTTATACCTGCCGACGGAAGCCGTCAGGAAGGACTTCGCGCCTGACGTGAAGCCGGGTGAACAAAACGCTATCGCGGCCACGCAGGGGCCGATTAAAGCCGATGCGTTTGGTGAAAAGGTGACTCACGCGGCGTGGCATGATAAACCGAGCTGGTTTGTGGTCAGCAAGCATGACCGGATGATCAACCCCGACCTGGAACGTGCGATGGCGAAGGCAATACATGCGAAAACCACCGAGGTGGCCGCGAGCCACGTGTCGATGGTGAGTCAGCCGGAGGCCATCGCCCGGACGATTGAGCAGGCGAGGCGGACGCACTGAGGACAATTCGCCCGGCGGCGCTACGCTTGCACGAACCTACGATTTCGTAGGCCGGGTAAGCGCAGCGCCACCCGACAAGAAAGGCCGTCTCAGCCCCCCCTCTGCGGGATAATCGCGATTAATCCACGCGTGGTCCTCTTCCCAGGTGAACATCCATTTGCGCACCGGACCGGCCATCACGTTGAGGTAGTAGCTGTCATACCCGGCCATCGTCGCCACCGGATGATACCCCTTCGGCACCATCACCACGTCACGGTTGTAGACCGCCATACACTCATCCAGCGTTCTGTCTTCGGTGTAGACGCGCTGCATGCAGAACCCCTGCTCCGGGTTGAGGCGATGATAGTAGGTCTCCTCCAGGTAGGTCTCCTGCGGCGGGTTATCCGTGTCATGCTTGTGGCTCGGGTACGAGCTGGTACAGCCCTCGTTAGTCCAGACCTCCACCACCAGCAGGCTGTCGGCGGGCTTGTCTTCCGGCAGAATGTTGTGCACGTAGCGCTGGTTGTGCCCCTTGCCGCGCGCTTCAGCGTCGATATCCTGCGGGGCAATCAGCCGCGTCGGGTACGAGCCCTTGCCCGGCGCGGCGCAGACCGCCAGCTCCAGCGCCGTCAGCGCCTTCACCTGCACCGTCTCCTGCGGGGTAACGTACACTGCCCACGGTTTGATGCGCTCGAAGGGGCTCATCCGCTCGCCGATATCGTTAAACTGCGCGGAAGGAGTGGTGATAGAGGCGCGCCCGGCGACCAGCACCAGGCAGCGCTCTTCCCTGACGGCGGGCAGCGTCAGCGTCTGCCCCTCCTGCAGCTCATACGCCTCAAACCCGACGTACCCCCACCCTGCGCGTTCCGGGGTGACGGACTGAGTGCGCCCCTCCGCGTTCGGCTGCTGCCAGCGTGATAACAGACGTGACATGTCACCTCCTCAAATAAGACCGGCGTCGCGCGCCAGGCGGCTCAGGTTGTTATACCCCAGACGAGCGTAGGTCAGCGGATGGGCAATCGCCGGATCCTGCTCGGCCTCCACTACCAGCCAGCCGCGATAGTCCTGCGCCTTCAGCAGACTCATGATCGGCGGGTAATCGACGCAGCCGTCGCCCGGCACGGTAAACACGCCGCTCAGCACCGCATCGAGGAAGCTGGTTTTGCGGTTTTTCACGTCCGCCAGCACGTCGGCGCGCACGTCTTTGCAGTGAACGTGGTTGATGCGCGACGCCCAGCACTGCGCCACCGCCAGCGGATCGGCCCCGGCAAAGGTCAGGTGACCGGTGTCCAGAAGCAGTCCCACCGCCTCTCCGGTGTAGGTCATCAGGTTGTCCACGTCGTCGGCGGACTCAATCACCGTGCCCATATGATGATGGTAAGCAATCTGGACTCCCTGCTGCTGCGTGTAGCGGGCAAATTCGGTGAGCTTCTCGCCGTACTCCTTCCAGCGCGCCTGAGGGAAGCGCGGACGCAGATGCACCGGGGTCTGCTGCTCGCCGTGAATGCAGCCGCTCACTTCCGCAAAGACCAGCACCTTCGCCCCCAGCTCGCGCAGCAGCGTCAGGTGCGGCTGAACAGCGGCGATCTCCGCCTCCACGCTGCGCTCCAGCAGGCGGCCGGAGTACCAGCCGGAGACCAGCTGCAGGTCGTGGCGCTGCAAAATCGGGCCTAGCAGGCGCGCTTCGCGCGGGAATTTGTTGCCCAGCTCAAAGCCAGCAAAACCGGCCTCTTTCCCTTCGCTCAGGCAGGTCTCCAGCGAGGTTTCCGCGCCGAGGGAAGGAAGATCGTCGTTCGTCCACGTCAGCGGGTTAATGCCTAATTGCACACTCATTGTTATCTCCATTATGCGTGTCCGCGCTCGCGCCACCAGGCGATAAGCTGCAGGTAGTTGTCCCGGATGCGCGCCACCAGCTGCGCATCGTCAATATCGTGCTTCAGCCACGCGCGGGAGGCGTCGCCAAACAGCGTGCGCCCCACGGCGAAGCCTTTAACCAGCGGCTGCCCCGCTGCGGCCTTGAAGCCCGCGCGCAGCTGTTCCGCCGGAGCGTCCAGACCGAGGATCACCACCCCGCGGCAGTGCGGGTCCCGGCGTTCGATAATCTCGCCGAGCGCCGTCCAGCCGTCGGCGGAAAGCGGCGGCAGCTTCCACCAGTCCGGGTAAATGCCCAGGTTGTAGAAGCGGGAAATGGCACGCAGGTAGAGCTCGTCGCTGCGCGGCATGCTGGCGGGCAGGATCACCTCCAGCAGCAGCTCGTGCCCGGACCGGCAGCAGGCGTGGTACACCTCAGCGATTTTCTGCTCCTGCTCCAGGCGCAGGCCATGAGCGTCTTCCGGGTGGAAGAAGACCAGGCACTTCACCACGTGCTCCTGCGGCCAGCTGATAAGCTGGGTGCCGATATTGCCGTGCTCCATCTCCAGCGGGCGGGAGCCCGGCAGCTCAATGGGGCGACCAATCCACCACCCTTCCCCGGTGATCGCGTTCAGCGCGTCCTGACCAAAGGTGCCGTCGCACAGCAGGCCGGCTTTGCCCTCAAGCCCGGCGCGGCTCGCCGCCTCGCGGCTGGCCTGCAGGATCAGTTGCTTCAGCGCCGGAATGCGCTTAAGCGACGCACCGCACTGCATCGCCATATCCTCGAGCTGGCTGCGGTGATCGAAGGCCATCACGCACAGCTCCGGCCATTCGCGGCGGCGGGTGGTCACCCGGTGGAGATGGTTAAGACGCGGGTCAAGATCCGGGCGCGGCACATCCGCAGCGCGGGAGAGATAGTCATCCAGCTCGATTTTGCTCGGCATCGCCGGGGCGCAGCCGTGGCGCGAGACCACCAGCGCGCCGCAGGCGTTGGCGTAGCGGCACGCCTGCTCCCAGCCCTCGTCGTTCAGGTAGCCGCGCAGCAGGCCGGACATAAACGCGTCCCCCGCCCCGAGAACGTTCAGCACTTCCACGCGCACGCCTGTCACCGTCAGGCCGTCGTCCAGCCGGGGCGGAATGGCGTCGGTATAGACCGAGCAGCCCAGCGCGCCGCGCTTGCAGACCAGCGTTGCTTCACTGACGGCGCGCACCTGCCCCAGCGCCTGCAGCGTATCCGTGCTGCCGCCCGCAATGTGGAACTCCTCTTCGGTGCCGACAATGACGTCGAAGAGGTGCAGTACCTCCTGCAGCTCGCGGGTGACCTGGTCGGCGGCGATAAAGCGCGTTTCACCGTCGCCTAAGGAGGTGAGCCCCCACAGCACCGGACGGTAGTCGATGTCCAGCACCGTGCGCACGCCGTGACGGCGGGCATAGCCCAGCGCCGTCAGCACCGCCTCGCGGGTCTGCGGATGAGAAAGGTGGGTCCCGGTGATGGCAAGACAACGTGCGGAGGCAATGTAGCTTTCATCCACATCGCTGGCGGTAATCGCCATATCCGCGCAGTTATCGCGATAAAAAATCAGAGGAAAGGTGTCCCGGTCTTTAATGCCGAGCAGCACCAGCGCCGTGAGGCGCTCTTTATCGGTAATCAGATGGCTGGTATCGCAGCCTACCTGGTTGAGCTCTTCGCGCAGGAAGCGGCCCATATGTTCATCGCCGACGCGCGCCAGCATCGACGAGCGCAGGCCCTGGCGCGCGGTGCCGTACGCCACGTTGCCGGAGGATCCGCCAAGGTATTTGGCGAAGCTCGACACGTCCTCCAGGCGGGCACCAATCTGCTGACTATAGAGGTCTACCGCCACGCGGCCCATGCATATCACATCAAACTGCTTTTCCACGTTGATACCTCATCAGACAATGTCGTTCACGTTCAGCCAGCGGCCCTGCAGGTGCGAGAGCGCAATCGCGTCCAGCACGCGCGACACCTTCCAGCCCTCTTCGAAGTCCGGCCACATCGGCGCGTCGGCGGCAATCCCGTCCACCAGGTCGCGCACCTCCACCGTTTTTTGATCGTTAAAGCCAATTCCGTGGCCTGCGCCCATGCAGAACGCAGCGTAGTCCGGGTGCGCCGGGCCGACGAGCAGCGTGCGGAACCCCTGACGGTTCACCGGATCGTCATGCAGATAGAGCTTTAGCTCCGCCATGCGCTCCTGGGTGAAGCTGATGGCGCCCTTCGTCCCGGTGATCACGTACGAGAGCCCCATCTTGCGGCCGCAGGCGACGCGGGAGGTTTCAATGACACCCTGCGCCCCGCCCGCGAAGCGCACCATCGCGTGGGCCTGATCCTCGTTTTCCACCGCAATCATCTCTGACGATCCGGCCTTCGCCGGGCGCGCCGGGACCACGATCTTCAGATCGCCGCAGACCTGCTCGATATCGCCCACCAGGTACTGAGCCATATTGACGATATGCGCCGCGAGGTCGCCCAGCGCGCCCAGCCCGGCGGTCTCTTTAAAGCAGTGCCAGTGGATGGGCGACAGCGGGTCGGCCATGTAGTCTTCGTTGTGGGTGCCGTAGAAGTGGATCACATCGCCAATCTCGCCGCGGGCGATAATCTCCTTCGCCAGCTGCGCCGTCGGGTTCTTCATGTAGTTGAACCCCACCAGCGTTTTCACCCCGGCCCGCTTCGCGGCGTCGACCATCTCGCGCGCGTCGTGGGCGTTAAGCGCCAGCGGCTTCTCCGAGTAGACGTGCTTGCCGTGGCGGATCGCCTCCAGCGCCATCTCTTTATGCAGGTGGTTGGGTGAGCAAATATCCACCACGTCAATGGCCGGGTCGGCCACCAGAGCCCGCCAGTCTCCCGTTGAACGGTTAAAGCCAAACGCCCGGGCGCGCTCTGCCGCCAGCTCCGGCGTGACTTCCGCCACCATCTCGCGCACCAGCCTGCCGCGCAGGTTGAACACCGTGGGAGCCTGGGCATAGGCGATAGCGTGCGCCTTGCCGATATACCCGGTGCCAATCAATCCAATACGAACCTCTTTCATCACGATCCTCACAGTGCGCCGCGACGGCTCTTGGCGTAGGTATCGAACGCCACCGCCAGAACGATAATTAACCCGGTGATAATCTGCTGGTAGTAGGCCGAGACGTTCATCAGCACCAGACCGTTAATCAGAATACCCATGATGATGGAGCCGATAATGGTGCCGCCGATGCGCCCGTAGCCGCCCATCAGCGAGGTACCGCCGATCACCACCGAGGCGATGACGCGTAACTCAAAGGAGATGCCGGCCACCGCCTCGGCGCTCCCAAGACGCGCGCTCAGGATGAAGCCCGCCAGCCCGGCCAGACAGCCGATCAGCACGTAGACGCTGACGAGCACGCGCTTGACGTTAACCCCCGCCAGGCGCGCCGCCTCCGGGTTGCCGCCGATGGCGTAGACGAAGCGGCCCCAGCGGGTTTTATGCAGCGCCAGATAGCCGCCGACGGCGACGATGGCGAAGATCCAGATCGGAATGGAGATGCCGAGCAGCTCGCCGCGTCCCCACCAGCGGTAGCCAGGATCAAAACCGGCAATCGGCGCGCCGTCGTTGATCACCAGCGTCAGGCCGCGCCAGATGGTCATCCCGCCGAGGGTGACGATAAACGGCGGCAGGCGCAGGCGGGTGACGCCCAGACCGTGCAGGAAGCCAATCGCCGTGCCCATCGCCAGACAAATCCCCAGCCCGATCAGCCAGCTCATGCCGCCCCAGGCGTTCGGGTCGACGGTGGTGAAGTTATCGCCCTTAATGACGTACGCCGCGGTCATGGCGCACACCGCCAGAATGGAGCCCACGGAGAGGTCGATCCCGGCGGTCAGAATGACGAAGGTCATCCCCACGGCCATGATCCCGTAGATGGACACCTCGGTCAGGATGTTGAAAATGTTGCGTTCAGAGAAAAAGTTACTGTTCTGCGACTGGAAGAAGATCAGCAGCAGGATCATGAAAATCAGCACCCCGAAGCGCTCGAAGAAGGCGATGGGATCGATGCGTCCGGCGCGTTTGACCGGGGCCTGCGTTTTAGAAATCATCTGCGTCATGAGAAACTCCGTTATGCCGCGTTCAGGGCGTTGTGGTTGATGGCCATCATCGTCATCAGCCGTTCTTCGTTAGCGTCGTCACCGTGGATCTCGCCGGTCACCCGGCCTTCGCTGAGGGTGATGATCCGGTCAGACACCGCCATCACTTCAGGCAGATCGGAGGAGATCACGATCACCGCCACGCCTTTTTTCGCCATGTCAAACAGCACCTGGTGCACTTCCGATTTGGTCCCCACGTCAATGCCGCGCGTCGGCTCATCGACGATCAGCACCCGCGGGTTGAGCGCCATGCAGCGCGCGAGGATCACCTTCTGCTGGTTACCGCCAGAGAGCTTGCGCACCTCCTGCGCGCTGTTGACCATTTTGATCTGCAGGGCCTGCCGGTAGGACTCAATCAGATCGTCCTCTTTGCGGGTGTTCACGAACCAGCGCCACTGCAGCAGCGAGGAGAGGCACGAGAGCGACAGGTTGTCGCGAATCGACAGCCCGAGCACCGCCCCCTCTTTTTTACGGTCTTCGGGCACCAGCGCCACGCCCTGGTCGAGGGCATACAGCGGGTCGCGCGGCTGGTATGGCACGCCGTCCAGCTCAAAGCTCCCGGAGGTAAAGGCGTCTGCGCCAAACAGGCAGCGAGCCACCTCGGTGCGTCCCGCGCCCACCAGCCCGGCAATGCCCAGAACCTCCCCGGCATGGACGTGGAAGCTGATGTCGTGCAGGGCGATGCCGTGCGGATCCAGCGGCGGCTTTTCGCGGCTTAGCCCCTTCACCGCCAGGCGGACGGGTTTGTCTTGATGATGGGTTTCGCTGGCGGGGCGACGGTTAAAGGCCACGTCGCGCCCGACCATCAGGCGGATCAGCTGTTCGACGTTGGTCTCCGCCACCGCGCCGGTGCCGGTGAAGCGGCCGTCCTGAAATACGGTGAAGCGATCGCAGAGCTGGAAAACTTCGTGCAGGCGGTGGGTAACGTAAATAATGCTCACGCCGCGGTTTTTAAGCTCCCGCACCACGCGGTGCAGGCTTTCCACCTCGCTGTCGCTCAGCGCGGCGGAAGGTTCATCCATGATGATCAGGCGAGCGTTGAGGGTCAGCGCCCGGGCGATCTCCACCATCTGCTGCTGGGCGACGCTCAGACGAGCGACAGGCGTGGTCGGCGCAACGTTTAGCTGCAGGTAATCGAGAATGACCTGCGCCTCCTGGTTTACCGCCCTTTCGTCGACGATCAGGTTCCGTTTACGCGGCTCGCGCCCGAGAAACATGTTTTCCGCGACGGTCATGTTGGGCAGCAGGTTGAATTCCTGATAGATGGTGATAATGCCCTTGTTCTGCCGTTCCACCGGGGAGTCGTCCACCGGCAGCATTTCGCCGTTGAACCAGATATCCCCGCGGGTTTGCGGCTGCGCGCCCGCAAGCGCCTTCAGCAGCGTGGATTTTCCCGCTCCGTTTTCCCCCAGCAGGGCGTGGATCTCCCCCGCGCCGACGGTCAGTTGGGCGCTGCTTAGCGCCCAGACGCCGGAAAAGCTTTTTGCCAGGTCGGTCACTTTCAGTAAGGGTTGCGACATCGGTCTGCTCCTCCTCATGTTGAGCCGCCAGAGGCGGCTCGGGACATATCAGTTACCGGCCTCACCGATACGCTCAGCCTGCTGCAGGTTCTCTTTGGTGATAAGCGTTGGCGGGTAGTCGGCCCCGGTGATGGCTTTCTTCTCGCGCACGTTGGCCACCAGCTGGCTCATGGCCGTCTGCACCGCAAAGCCCGGACGCTGATCGGCGGTTACCGCCAGCCAGCCGTCGCGCACGCGGGCCAGCGCTTCCGGCACCGCATCAAAGCCGGTCACGAGGATTTCACCCGGCTTCACGCCCTGACTCTGCAGGGCTTCAATCGCGCCCAGCGCCATATCGTCGTTGGCGGAGAGGATCACCTGCGGGCGTTTCGGTAGCGAAGGCAGAACGCTTTCGACGATGCGCATCCCTTCAGAACGCATCCAGTTGCCGGTCTGATCGGCGACGATCTTGTACTTATCCCCGCCCGCCTTCAGGCTGTCGCGGATCCCTTTGGTGCGTTCAATATTGGAAGAGGAACCCGGCTGGCCGGTGAGCAGGATGATCTCTGCCCCGTCGGGGAATTTGGTTTTGACGAAGTCGCCAATCGCCTGGCCGCCTTTGTAGTTGTTGGCGCCAAAGTGGGGCACTTTCTTCTGGCTGTCGACGGAGCGGTCTAGGGTGACCACCGGCAGCTTCGCATCCTGAATTTCATCCACCGCGCTGGAGACCGCGTTCACGTCGTTCGGGGAGACGATAAAGCCCTGCGCCCCGCGGGTGATGGCGTTTTCCAGGTCAGCCACCTGCTTGGGTGAACTGCCCTGCCCGTCCAGTACCTGAAGCTTCACGCCCATCTCTTTCGCGGCTTTCACCGCCGTACGCTGCATGTGAACCTCAAACGGCATGGCCAGGTTTGGCGTACTGAAAACAATCTGCTCGTTTTCGGCGAGGGCGGCCCCGGACGTCATGGCGATGAGGGCGGCTAAGATCAGTTTTTTCATTATTATGTCTCTCTGTGTAGGGTTGTTGTGTTTAGAGGACGATCTCGCGCTGGCTACGCAGCGACTCCAGCGCTTTATCCGCGAGGTACAGCGCACGTTCACCATCATCGCCGCTGCAGTCAGGCACCGCTTCGCCGCGCAGGACCGCAACAAAGTGTTCCCACTCCGCGGCGTAAGCGGATTTGTAGCGCTGCAGGAAGAAGTGTTCCGGCAGTGCGCTGGTGCAGCCCTGTTTGCCGTAGTGCTGCACCTGGTTTTCCAGAATATTGCCGGCGCACAGCAGCCCTTCGGAGCCGTGCAGCTCCAGGCGCTGGTCGTAGCCGTAAGAGGAGCGGCGGCTGTTGACGATGGTCGCCATCGCGCCGGAGGCATATTTCAGAACGATAAACGCGGTATCGATATCCCCCGCCTCGCCAATCGCCGGATCCACCAGGTTACTGCCCTGGGCATACACCGACACCGGCTCTTCGCCCATGATGAAACGGGCCATGTCGAAGTCGTGAATGGTCATATCGCGGAACATGCCGCCGGAGACGCGCACGTACTCCGCGGGCGGCGGAGACGGGTCGCGGGAGATGATCAGCAACGATTCCGGCTTGCCGATGCGCCCGGCCTGGGCATCGGTTTTCACGCGGCGGAACTGCGGGTCAAAGCGGCGGTTAAAGCCGATGAACAGCGGCACGTCGTACTCTTTAACCACTTTCAGGCAGTCGCGCACTCGGGCGAGGTCGAGGTGTACCGGCTTTTCGCAGAAGATAGCCTTGCCGTGGCGGGCGGCCATTTCAATCAGATCCGCGTGGGTGTCGGTGGCGGAGGCGATCAGCACGGCGTGAACGTTAGGGTCGGTCATCGCCTCATCCACGCTCTGCTGGCGGGCCTGATACTGTGCGGCGAGACGGGTGGCAAATTCCTGATTCGGGTCAACCACGGACCAGAGCGTGGTCGCGCCGTGGCTGGCGATGTTAGCTGCATGTACCTGACCAATTCGGCCAGCGCCCAGTAAAGCAATGTTAAACATAACGGCTCCCGGTGTTGGTGAATGCTGTGAACTAACGACCCTATAAATAAAACATTTATTTCATTTTTATAAATAGTGAAAATTATGTTTTTGAGTGCGGGTTAACACTTTTGAGATGTATGAGATAATTTTTGTTATCAATCTCACAACATGAAAGAAGGTACTGCTCACCCCTCACTCCGGCCCTCTCCCCAAAGGAGCGAGGGAGAAAAGCGTGCACCACCCCATCCCCTCTCCACTTTTGGGAGAGGGTTAGGGTGAGGGGGAAATGAAATGAAATGAAAATTTCGTTAAGACAGGAAAACTCAATACTGACGGGCTTTTTTCACCTGCGCCAGCGTTTGCTCCGCGGCCTCACGCACGGCAGACGACTCTGCCACCTGCGCGTCACCGGTTCGCCACCACGAGGCGTAGTCATGGGTCATGGTCTTCGGCAATACCTTGATGTCCAGCAGCGTCGGGCCCGGATGGGCGCGTGACGCCTCAAGCGCCGCCAGCAGGCTCTGCTCGTCGTTCACCCGCCACGCGCGACAGCCGTAGCTTTCCGCATTTTGCGCAAAATCGACTTTCACCAGCGGCCCGTCAAGCCGCCCGGTTTCCGGGCTGCGATGGCGGTTTTCCGTGCCGAAGCTGCCCATGCCGTGCCCCATCTGCAGGTTGTTGATGCAGCCGAAGCTGGCGTTATCAAACAGCAGAACGGTGACCTTAATGCCCTCCTGTACGGCGGTTTGCAGCTCGGAGTGCAGCATCATGTAGGAGCCATCCCCCACCATGGCGTAAACCGGCTGCTCGGGGCGGGCGAGCTTCGCGCCGATGGCCGCCGCAATCTCGTAGCCCATGCAGGAGTAGCCGTACTCCAGGTGATAGCTGTCCGGCGTTTTGACCTGCCAGAGGCGCTGTAAATCTCCCGGCAGCGAACCGGCCGCGCCCACCACGATGGCGTTATCTTCCACATGCTGATTGATCAGCCCCAGCACCCGCGTCTGGGTCAGGCGGGTATTGAGCGTCTCGCCGTATTCCGCCAGCTGCGCGTCCAGATGCCCCGCCACTTCGGGCGCGTCGTCCGGATGCCACTGGCGATCCCACAGGCGGCGGCACTCATCGCGCCACGCGGATTTCGCCTGGGCGATCGCCTCTCCCCAGCCGCTGCGGTAATCGCCGAGCGCGTGGGTTAAAGCCTGGAGCCCGGTTTGGGCATCGGCAATCAGCGCGGTGGCGTCCAGCTTCAGGGCGTCAAACTCGGCCACGTTCAGCAGCAGGAATTCGACGTCCGGGTGGGAAAAGAGCGCCTTGGAGCCGGTGGTAAAGTCGGTCAGGCGCGTGCCGACGCCAATCACTAAGTCAGCCTGTGGCGCGAGCTGGTTGGCGGCCATTCCGCCCGTCACTCCTACGCCGCCGAGGTTAAGTGGGTGGTCACTTACCAGCGCCCCCTTCCCGGCCTGCGTTTCGGCAAACGGCAGCTGCAGCGTCTCGACAAATTCGCGAAACGCCTCATGCGCGCCGGAGTAACGCACGCCGCCGCCGCACACCACCAGCGGACGGCGCTTGCGGGCGATCAGCGCCCGCGCCTGCGCCAGTCGCTGCGGATCGGGCGGACGGCGTTCGATGTGGTGCATCCGACGCGCGAAGAAGCTTAGCGGGTAGTCCCACGCTTCCCCTTGCACGTCCTGCGGCAGACAGAGGGTCACCGCTCCGGTATCTGCGGGGTCAGTAAGCGTTCGCATCGCGCTTAGCATGGCGCTCATGAGCTGCTCGGGGCGGTTGACGCGGTCCCAGTAGCGGGAAACCGGACGGAGGCAGTCGTTGGTGCTGATGCTGAGATCGTGATACTGCTCGATCTGCTGCAGCACCGGGTCCGGCTGGCGGCTGGCGTAGATATCGCCCGGCAGCAGTAAAAGCGGGATGCGGTTCGCCGTGGCGGTGGCCGCTGCCGTGACCATATTGGCGGCGCCCGGCCCGACTGAGGAGGTGACGGCAAAAATGCGCTGGCGGCGGTGCTGTTTGGCGAATCCCGTCGCCATGTGGGCAATGCCCTGCTCGTTGCACCCCTGCATGATTTTCAGATGACCGGGATCCTGCTCCAGCGCCTGGCCAATACCCAGCACGTTGCCGTGCCCAAAGATCGTCGCCACGCCCTCCACGAAGGGCGTTTCGTTGCCGTCAACGCTGACGTACTGTTGATTCAGGAACCGGACCAGCGCCTGGGCCATGGTCATACGTTCGGTTTGCATAATGCCTCCTGTTAGCCCAGCGTCGGCATGGAGAACGCAGCGCCTGTCTCCTGCTGCATTTCCGGCCAGCGCGCGGTGATGGTTTTCATTCGGGTGTAGAAACGCACGCCGTCGTTGCCGTGTACGTTGAGCGCGCCAAAGATGGAACGCTTCCAGCCACCGAAACTGTGGAATGCCATCGGCACCGGGATCGGCACGTTGACCCCCACCATGCCCGCCTGCACCTCTTCGCAGAAGCGGCGCGCGCAGCCGCCGTCTCGGGTGAAGATCGCCGAGCCATTACCATATTCATGGCGGTTAATGAGGTCCACCGCGCTGGCGTAATCTGCTACGCGCACCACAGAAAGCACCGGGCCAAAAATCTCTTCTTTATAGATGGTCATCTCCGGTGTGACGTTATCGAACAGCGTCGGCCCGACGAAGTAGCCCTGCTCGTGGCCCTTCACGCTGAAGCCGCGCCCGTCCACGCGCAGTTTCGCCCCCTGCGCTTCCCCGCTGTCGATATAGCCCAGCACCTTGCTGCGGTGCGCGGAGGAGATAAGCGGCCCCATTTCGTTTTCCGGTGTCTGGTCCAGCCCCGGCCCGACGCGCAGCGCTTCAATCTGTTTTTCCAGCCGGGTGCAGAGGTCATCGGCGGTTTTATCCCCCACCGCCAGTACCACTGAAAGCGCCATGCAGCGTTCCCCCGCCGCGCCGTAGGCCGCGCCCATGATGGCGTTGGTCGCCATCTCCATGTCGGCATCCGGCATTAAAATGCAGTGGTTTTTCGCGCCGCCCAGCGCCTGACAGCGCTTACCGTGGGCGGAGGCGGTCTGGTAAATGTATTCGGCAATCGGCGTGGAGCCGACAAAGCTCACCGCCTGCACGCGCGGGTCGGTCAGGAGCACGTCAACGGACTCTTTATCCCCCTGCACCACGTTGAAGACGCCGTCCGGCAAGCCTGCCTCTTTTAGCAGCTGCGCCAGCGCGAGCGCGAGAGAAGGGTCTTTTTCCGACGGCTTCAGCACGAAGGTATTCCCGGTCGCCAGCGCAATGGGGAACATCCACATCGGCACCATCGCCGGGAAGTTAAACGGCGTGATCCCGGCGCAGACGCCGAGCGGCTGCATCAGCGAGTGGCTGTCGACGCCGGTACCGACGTTCGCAGAGTGTTCACCCTTTTGCAGATGCGGGATACCGCAGGCAAATTCCACCACTTCCAGGCCGCGGGTCAGTTCGCCCACCGCGTCGGAGAAGACCTTGCCGTGCTCTTCGCTGATGATGCGGGCCAGGCGCGTCATGTTCTCTTCCAGCAGCGCCTTGAAGCGGAACATCACGCGCGCGCGCTTAAGCGGAGCCTGGCGCGCCCACGCGGGAAACGCCTGCTGCGCGGCGGCAATCGCCTGCTCCGTTTCCTGTGCCGTACTCATCACCACCTGGCGGATCTGCTCGCCGGTGGCCGGGTTGAAGATCGCCTGAACGCGCTGGCCTGAACCGGTGACACATTCGCCGTGAATAAAATTCGCTACCGTCTCCATCCTTAACCTCTCGCTGTTGATACGTGACTGTTACCTGAACGCTGTGTACTGGACACTATATATGAAACAATTATTCCGTTTTAAGTTGAAATAAAATAAATGATGATTATTGTGATCAAGGATGGATTTTTATGTTAACAGCCAGCAACACTGACGCTGCGTGCGCTATTAAGGGATTTCGGGCGAGGAAATGACTGAAGCTTCTGTTTCATTTTTGCTGCCAGATGGATGGCCGACATTTAAAAGACGCGGTTTTGCGTTTAGAATCATCAGACTGTATTTGGGGGATAACATGACGACAGCAACCAGCCTGAACGAACTGCAGCAGCAAATCCGCGATCGCTACGATAGCCTGAGCAAGAGGCTGCAGCAGGTCTCCCGCTACGTGCTGGATAACACCAACAGCGTGGCCTTTGATACGGTTGCCGTCATTGCCGAGCGCGCCGACGTGCCGCCTTCGACGCTGATCCGCTTTGCTAACGCCTTTGACTTCACCGGCTTCAACGAAATGAAACAGCTGTTTCGCATGAACCTGGTGGAGGAGACGGCCAGCTACAGCGACCGCGCGCGACTGTTCCGCGAAATGGAGAGCGAGGCTGTGCCGGAAACGCCGCTCGATATTCTGCAGGAGTTCGCCCGCTCGAACGCGCAGGCGCTGCAGCAGCTGGCCGCCCGCGCCGAGCCGGAAATGCTGGAGCGCGCGGTACAGCTGCTGGCCGACGCCGACACTATCTACATCGCCGGACTGCGCCGCTCGTTTAGCGTCGCGGCCTACCTCACCTATGCCCTGAGCCACCTGGAGTGCCGCCCTATCCTGCTCGACGGCATGGGCGGGATGCTGCGCGAGCAAATCAGCCGCATTAAGGCGCGCGACATCGTGGTGTCGATCAGCTTCTCGCCGTACGCGGAAGAGACGGTGATGGTCAGCGAAACCGCTGCCAGCGTCGGCGCCCGGCAGATCGTGATTACGGACAGTCAGATAAGCCCGCTGGCAACGTTCAGCGATCTCTGCTTTGTGGTGAAGGAGGCGCAGGTGGATGCGTTCCGGTCTCAGTCGGCGACGCTGTGCCTGGTGCAGTCGCTGGTGGTGGCGCTGGCGTATAGGTTGGGTGAAGGGAAATAAGGCAATAAAAAACCCCCTGCGCAGGCAGAGGGTTTGGGTGTTAATTCAGAAGGAAATCATTCCCACTCAATCGTAGCCGGTGGCTTACCGCTGATGTCATATACGACTCGCGATATCCCATTGACTTCGTTGATTATTCTGTTAGACACGCGGCCTAAGAAGTCATACGGCAGATGCGCCCAATGCGCGGTCATGAAGTCGATGGTTTCCACCGCACGCAGGGAAACAACCCAGTCGTACTTACGGCCATCGCCCATTACCCCGACGGAGCGAACCGGCAGGAACACGGTGAACGCCTGGCTCACTTTGTTGTACAGGTCAGCTTTGTGCAGCTCCTCGATGAAGATCGCGTCCGCGCGACGCAGCAGGTCGCAGTACTCTTTCTTCACTTCGCCCAGCACGCGCACGCCCAGACCCGGACCCGGGAACGGGTGACGGTAGAGCATGTCGTACGGCAGACCCAGTTCCAGACCGATCTTACGCACTTCGTCTTTGAACAGCTCGCGCAGCGGTTCAACCAGACCCATCTTCATCTCTTTCGGCAGGCCGCCCACGTTGTGGTGAGATTTGATGACGTGCGCTTTACCGGTTGCGGAGGCCGCAGACTCGATCACGTCCGGGTAGATGGTACCCTGCGCCAGCCACTTCACGTCTTCCAGCTTCAGCGCTTCTTCGTCGAACACTTCCACGAAGACGCGGCCGATGATCTTACGTTTCGCTTCCGGATCGTTTTCGCCTTTCAGCGCGTCCAGGAAGCGCTGCTCGCCTTCCACGTGAACGATGTTCAGACCGAAGTGGTCGCCGAACATGTCCATGACCTGCTTCGCTTCGTTCAGACGCAGCAGACCGTTGTCCACGAAGACGCAGGTCAGGTTTTTGCCGATGGCACGGTGCAGCAGCATCGCGGTGACGGAGGAGTCCACGCCGCCGGAGAGGCCGAGGATCACTTTGTCATCGCCAACCTGCTGGCGGATACGCTCAACGGCGTCGTCGATGATTTTTGCCGGGGTCCACAGGGCTTCACACTGGCAGATGTCACGCACGAAGCGCTCCAGCATGCGCATACCCTGACGGGTGTGGGTCACTTCCGGGTGGAACTGCACGCCGTAGAAGCGTTTTTCTTCGTTCGCCATGATGGCGAACGGGCAGCTTTCGGTGCTGGCAACGGTCACGAAGTCGGACGGGATGGCGGTGACTTTGTCGCCGTGGCTCATCCACACGTCCAGCAGCGGCTTGCCGTCTGCGGTCAGGGAGTCTTCGATACCGCGCACCAGCGCGCTGTCGGTGACAACTTCAACCTGCGCGTAGCCAAACTCACGCTCGTTAGAGCCTTCTACGTGGCCGCCCAGCTGCATCGCCATGGTCTGCATGCCGTAGCAGACGCCGAATACCGGTACGCCCGCTTCGAACACGTACTGCGGCGCGCGCGGGCTGTTCTCTTCGGTGGTGCTTTCCGGGCCGCCGGACAGGATGATGCCGCTTGGATTGAATTCGCGAATCTGTGCTTCCGTGACATCCCACGCCCACAGCTCACAGTAAACGCCCAGTTCACGTACGCGACGCGCCACCAGCTGAGTGTACTGAGAACCGAAGTCCAGGATGAGAATGCGATGTTTATGAATGTTTTCCGTCATTGACGCTAATTCCGAGGCAAGTGAAACAAAACAAAGCGCCCGGCAGAAGCCGGGCGCGGAAACTTATCAGGAGCCCAGACGGTAGTTCGGGGACTCTTTGGTGATCGTCACGTCGTGAACGTGGCTCTCCTGGATACCCGCACCGCTGATGCGTACGAATTCCGCTTTGGTACGCAGCAGGTCAATGGTACCACAGCCGGTCAGCCCCATACAGGAACGCAGGCCGCCCATCTGCTGGTGAATGATCTCTTTCAGACGGCCTTTATAGGCCACGCGGCCTTCGATACCTTCCGGTACCAGTTTGTCAGCAGCGTTATCGGTCTGGAAGTAACGGTCAGAGGAACCTTTGGACATCGCGCCCAGGGAGCCCATCCCACGGTAAGATTTGTAAGAACGGCCCTGGTAGAGTTCGATTTCGCCCGGGGATTCTTCGGTACCAGCGAGCATGGAGCCAACCATTACGGCAGCAGCGCCCGCGGCGATGGCTTTAGCAATGTCGCCAGAGAAGCGGATACCGCCGTCAGCGATAACCGGAATACCGGTGCCTTCCAGCGCTTCAACCGCGTCAGAAACCGCGGTGATCTGCGGAACGCCCACGCCGGTCACGATACGGGTGGTACAGATAGAGCCAGGGCCGATACCCACTTTCACCGCGCTGCAGCCGGCGTCAGCCAGCGCGCGAGCGCCTGCGCCCGTCGCCACGTTGCCGCCAATGATCTGCAGGTCAGGGTATTTTGCACGGGTGTCGCGAATACGCTGCAGCACGCCTTCGGAGTGGCCGTGAGAGGAGTCAATCAGCAGGACATCAACGCCCGCCGCCACCAGCGCGTCAACGCGCTCTTCGTTACCTGCACCCGCGCCTACGGCAGCGCCGACGCGCAGACGGCCATGCTCGTCTTTACAGGCGTTCGGTTTACGCTCTGCTTTCTGGAAATCTTTAACGGTGATCATGCCGCGCAGGTGGAAGTTCGCATCCACAACCAGCGCTTTCTCAACGCGTTTTTCGTGCATTTTCGCCAGCACCACGTCGCGAGTTTCGCCTTCGCGGACGGTCACCAGACGCTCTTTTGGCGTCATGTAGACGCTGACAGGCTGGTTCAGGTCAGTCACAAAGCGCACGTCACGACCGGTGATGATGCCCACCAGTTCATTGTCTTCGGTCACTACCGGGTAGCCGGCAAAGCCGTTACGTTCGGTCAGGGCTTTCACTTCGTGCAGGGTAGTGGTTGGCAGAACGGTCTGAGGGTCGGACACGATGCCGGACTCATGCTTCTTCACGCGGCGAACTTCTTCCGCCTGACGCTCGATAGACATGTTTTTGTGGATAAAGCCAATGCCGCCTTCCTGTGCCAGGGCGATAGCCAGGCGCGCTTCAGTCACGGTGTCCATTGCCGCGGAGAGCATAGGAATGTTCAGACGAATGGTTTTCGTCAACTGCGTGCTGAGGTCGGCAGTATTCGGCAGAACGGTGGAATGAGCGGGAACGAGGAGGACGTCGTCAAACGTCAGTGCTTCTTTAGCGATACGTAGCATGGGCAATATCTCTGACCTGGGTGGTTAAATATTGCCGTGGCATTATACAGAGCGTAACCGATTGCATCTACACTTTTTTGAAAAAATGCTTGCGAATGCCTCTCAGCAGGTTACTATCGACTGAATAACTTGCTGATTTAGAATTTGATCCCGCTCACATGTTATCCTCTCAATCCCCCTCAATTTATACTGTCAGCCGCCTTAATCAGACGGTGCGTTTGCTGCTTGAGCGGGAAATGGGGCAGGTCTGGATCAGCGGTGAAATCTCAAACTTCACGCAACCGTCTTCCGGACACTGGTACTTTACCTTAAAAGACGATACCGCCCAGGTGCGCTGCGCGATGTTCCGCAACAGCAACCGTCGCGTGACGTTCCGTCCTCAGCACGGCCAGCAGGTTCTGGTTCGCGCCAATATCACCCTGTATGAGCCGCGCGGCGATTATCAAATCATCGTTGAAAGCATGCAGCCCGCGGGCGAAGGCCTGCTGCAGCAAAAGTATGAACAGTTAAAGGCGAAGCTCTCCGAAGAGGGACTTTTCGACCAACAGTTCAAAAAGCCGCTGCCCTCACCTGCCCACTGCGTGGGTGTCATCACCTCGAAAACCGGTGCCGCCCTGCACGACATTTTGCACGTACTGAAGCGTCGCGATCCTTCCCTGCCCGTCATTATCTACCCGACCGCCGTTCAGGGTGACGATGCGCCAGGCCAGATTGTACGCGCCATTGAACTGGCAAATGCGCGTAAGGAGTGTGACGTGTTGATCGTCGGGCGCGGCGGCGGCTCGCTGGAAGACCTGTGGAGCTTTAACGACGAGCGCGTGGCGCGGGCAATCTTTGCAAGCGAGATCCCCGTGGTGAGCGCCGTCGGGCATGAAACGGACGTGACAATCGCGGATTTTGTTGCGGATCTGCGTGCGCCTACGCCGTCCGCGGCGGCGGAAGTGGTGAGCCGTAACCAGCTGGAGCTGCTGCGTCAGCTTCAGAACGGCCAGCAGCGTCTTGAGATGGCGATGGACTACTTCCTTGCCAACCGTACCCGCCGCTTTACCCAGCTTCATCACCGTCTCCAGCAGCAGCACCCGCAGCTTCGTCTGGCGCGTCAGCAGACCGTGCTGGAACGCCTGCGTCAGCGCATGAACTTTGCGCTTGATAATCAGCTTAAACGCGCGGTGACGCGCCAGCAGCGTGTGACCCAGCGCCTGAACCAGCAGAATCCGCAGCCGAAAATCTATCGTGCGCAAACGCGCATTCAGCAGCTGGAATATCGTCTGGCGGAGACTCTCCGGGCGCGCCTGAGCACCACACGTGAGCGTTTTGGCAACGCGGTGACCCATCTGGAAGCCGTCAGCCCCCTCTCCACGCTGGCGCGCGGCTATAGCGTAACGACAGCAGCGGACGGCAAAGTGCTGAAGCAAACCAAGCAGGTGAACACCGGTGACGTTCTTACCACCCGCCTGTCTGACGGCTGGGTGGAAAGCGAAGTGAAATCAATTAAACCGGTGAAAAAGACGCGTCAGCGCAAAACCGGATAATTCTTCGCCGGTTACTTACTATACTGCTGCTATTCCCTTTTTTAATAAGGAGAGCAGCATGTCCCATCTTCGTAGCGTTATTCCCCCTTATATTCTTCGTCGTATTATCGAAAGCGGTTCCGAACCGCAGCAGCGCTATGCCCGTCAGACCTTAACCCACGTCCAGACGCTGATGGCGCATATGCCGGGCAAACCCGCCGCGCCGCACGTGAATAAAGCCGGTCAGCTTGAGCGCGATATCTACGATGCGAAACAGACCCAGGAGCTGCCGGGTACCCAGGTGCGTTACGAGGGCCAGCCGTCGAATGGCGATGTGGCAGTGGACGAGGCGTACGATTATTTGGGTATCACCCATGATTTCTTCTGGAAAGAATATCAGCGTGATTCGCTCGATAATAAGGGGCTGATTTTGACCGGCACCGTTCACTATGGCCGGGAATATCAGAACGCCTTCTGGAACGGTCAGCAGATGGTGTTTGGCGACGGCGACGGGGAGATCTTTAACCGCTTTACGATTGCCATCGACGTGGTGGCACACGAGCTGAGCCACGGCGTCACCGAGACCGAAGCCGGGCTAATTTATTTCGAACAGTCAGGCGCGCTGAATGAGTCCCTGTCAGACGTGTTTGGTTCTCTGGTGAAACAGTACCATCTCAAGCAAACCGCCGATAAAGCAGACTGGTTGATTGGTGAAGGGCTGCTGGCCGCGGGCATTAACGGCAAAGGGCTGCGCTCCATGTCTGAACCCGGCACCGCCTACGACGATCCCCTGCTCGGCAAAGACCCGCAGCCCGCGCACATGAAAGATTTCATCAAAACGCGCGAGGATAACGGCGGCGTCCATCTTAACTCCGGCATCCCCAACCGGGCGTTTTACCTGGCCGCGACGGCGATCGGCGGTTACGCCTGGGAAAAAGCCGGTTATGCCTGGTACGACACGGTTTGCGATCGCAATCTGGCGCAGGATGCGGATTTTGATGCCTTCGCAAAACTGACGATAGCGCACGGAGAGAAACGCTCCGGTAGCGACGTCGGGGCGGCGATAAAACAGGCCTGGGAACAGGTGGGAGTGCTGTAAATGCAGGTTCCGGAACTGACGGATGACGCCGTGGTTGAGCTGGCCCGGGAAGGCGGCGTCGCTTTTATTCCTAAGCTGAGCGGCCAGCGTACCATCGCGCTCTCCTCGCTTAATGAGGCCCAGCGCCAGCGCCTGGTGAGCATCCTGGAGCAGGCCTTTCCACGCGGTCAGCCGCCGGGTCAGACGTCGTCACCCGGCAGCGGTGACCAGCGCTATTTCCGCATCCAGATTATCTGGACCGGCCAAAATCAGGCGCACTATGCCGATATCATCGTGCTGGTACCTGAGCAGGAAGCGCCCGAGTCGCTGGTCGAGCTGTGGAAAAAAGGCGAAGACTGCGTGTGCGATTAATCTTCGGCCGGAACAAACTCCACGCGCTTTTTAGAAATTAAGCCGTGGCCGTTCTGGCAGAAATAGTCCACCGCCCCGCAGGCCTTTAAGACCTGGAGTGGCTGATGGCACTCCGGGCAGCGGGCTTCGAGCGCAATATCTTTATTACAGCTGTCGCAGTGCGCCGCTCCGTTCAGGGGTTCAAGCTGTGCCTGGCAATCCGGGCAGGTAATGGTCATGGTGTCTCCTTCAGGGCGTTCAGGTCTGCGATAATTTTACCACGTCTTCAGTGCGGGCCACGCAACTGTTGCTGCAAGGTCAGCAGCAGCGCCACCTCATCGATCCTGCGGCGCGTTGTGCGGCTCACCTCCTGTGGATCGCGCTCAAACAGACTGTTTGCGCCAAGAATATGACCGGCAAGACAGCGTTCGTAGATCGTGCCGGGGATATGCCAGCGCTGAATAGTCTTACCTTTAACTAGCTCCAGCACATCTTCCGCGCCGCGTCGGTCGTAGTTGATAATGCGGCCGTCGCGTAAATAGAGACGCAGGCCCTTTTGCCCGCCCGCGGGTCCCGCGTATTTATTAAGCCAGATATCCACCGGCACGCCGCTGATGGTTCCCTGCAAGTGCGCCTCGCCTTCTGCGGTGGTCAGGTCACCCTTTGCGATATCGTGGCCCAGGCGGTCTTTAGCCGTTACCATCTGCAGCGTCATATCGTCCTGACCGCCCAGATAGCGCAGCGTTTCACGCAGCATCGCCAGCACGTGCGTTCCGATATCCAGAATCACGCCGTCCGGGTGGCGAAGCGTTCTGGTATCCGGTTCTCCGGTCGCGAAATTGAGCGCGATGGGTTCCCCTGCGGCGTTATATCCGCTCGGCTCCTGCAAAAAACCTTCGATTCTGGCAATGTCAGATATATGGCCGACCAGCGACCGCTTCACCGTTTCGATGCGCGCCATCCAGTGGTCGAGCGCCAGCACGCGGGACGCCACGCCGGGCGGTGCCAGCAGCGCGTTGAGTTTTTCGATTTGAGGAAGCGTGGCGACAATCGGTTTTTCAATCACAATCCGCGGAACCGGCGAGGCAATCGCCAGCTCAAGCACCTCAAGGTGGTGCAGCGATGCGGTGGTAATAAAAAGGGTATCCAGCGGGGTGGCTAAAAGCGCAGCAAGCGAGGCGCAGCGCGTAACGCCTTCAGGGTGCTTTGCGGGGAGAACATCAAAGCCGAAACAACGAACAGCGCCATCGAACAGATTACGTAGTGCGGGCAGATACGCTGTTTCCACTACCGCACCAAGACCAACAAATCCTAACTGCATGGTTTCACCTCAGGAAGTACAGTGCCGGGGCATAACGCCTGCCCCGGCACACTGAGGTTTATGAGGCGCTAGCTGCCGGTTTAGTTTGCGCATTTTCCAGCATGCGGCGCACCGGAACAATGAGGACGATCAGCACTGCGGCACAAATCAGCAGCGCGATGGAGCAGCGCGCGAAGAGATCCGGCAGCATATCCAGCTGGTCGGCCTTCACGTGACCGCCAATCAGGCCCGCCGCCAGGTTACCCAGCGCGCTGGCGCAGAACCACAGCCCCATCATCTGGCCGCGCATTCTCTCCGGCGCCAGCAGGGTCATGGTCGCCAGACCGATCGGGCTCAGGCACAGCTCACCCAGCGTCAGCATCAAGATACTGCCCACCAGCCAGAACGGCGATACGCCCGCCCCGCCGTTGCTCAGCACGTTCTGTGCCGCCAGCATCATCAGGCCAAAGCCCGCTGCCGCACACAGAATACCGATAACAAACTTGGTGATGCTGCTCGGGCGAATGTTCATGCTCGCGAGCTTTGGCCATGCCCAGCTGAACACCGGGGCCAGCAGGATGATGAACAGGGCGTTGATCGACTGGAACCATACCGCCGGAATTTCAAAATCACCGATCATGCGGTTAGTGTAGTCGTTGGCAAACAGGTTGAACGAGGTTGGCTTCTGCTCAAACGCGGACCAGAAGAACGCGGCGGAGACCAGCAGAATAAAGCAGACCAGCAGCCTGGCGCGCTCTTTACGGTTCAGGCCCGCGAAGATGAACAGGTAGATGAAGTAGAGGGCAACGGACGCCGCAATTACGTAGACCAGCACGCTGGCTACCGCGACCGGGTTAATGACAATCACGCCCTGCGCGATCAGCGTCACGAGCGTTGCCACGCCTGCCGCCAGCGCCAGCAGCCAGACGCCCACGCCGTTGCGCTTCACCACCGGGCTGTTCCATGTGGAGTCCAGACCGACTTCGCTGTCGTAGCGCTTCATCGCCGGAACCGCAAACACGCGGAAGATAATCAGCGCCACCAGCATCCCGATGCCGCCAATACCAAAGCCCCAGTGCCAGCCGTGGGTTTTTATCAGCCAGCCGGAAATCAGCGGGGCGATGAACGAGCCCATATTAATGCCCATGTAGAACAGCGAGAAACCGCCGTCACGACGTGCATCGCCTTTTTTATACAGGGTGCCGACCATTACCGAGATACAGGTTTTGAACAGGCCAGAGCCGAGCACGATGAACATCAGGCCGATAAAGAACAGGTTGTTGCCCATGATGGCCGACAGCGCAATCGACAGGTGGCCGAGCGCGATCAGAATCGAACCGTACCAGACGGCTCTCTGCTGGCCGAGCCAGTTATCCGCCAGCCAGCCGCCCGGCAGCGCGGCCAGGTACATGGTGCCGGCAAAAATACCGACAATCGCCGAGGCGTTTTCGCGCGCCAGCCCCATCCCGCCGTCATAGACGGTGGCGGCCATAAAAAGGATCAGCAGCGGGCGAATGCCGTAGAACGAGAAACGCTCCCACATCTCGGTAAAGAACAGCGAACCGAGCGGATAAGGATGGCCGAAGAAGGTTCGGCTCTCTTTGTGATTAACAGAGGATTGCATAATTCTCCCGAAAGGTATGTGTCGTGCTTGTAAACACCAGCAGGTACGCCGGCCAGTTACGTATCTGACCGATTTTTTACATGCGGCGAAAAGTTAGTTAACCATTTGATAACCAGTCGCTAGTTTTGTCTAGTACCGGACCAGGGACTTTAAGATGAAAATTCGACGATTGTCTACTTTTCTGGATTTAAAGATGGTTGGGAGTGAATAGTGATTGACATCACACAGAGAGAACCGCCGGTATGATTGGGCCAAAAAAAAGCCCGCGATAAACGCGGGCCTTTGTGAGATCGGCAATGATTATTTGCTTTTCTTAATGTGAATAAAAATAAATAACTCAACACATTGATATTATTGTTTTTTTAAATAAAAACACGCACTTTGGGTACACCCTTGGGTACACACTTTTCAACCATTGTTATAGCCTACTTGTTAAGCATGCTGGGCTGAAGTTTTAGTTAACCAACCATCTTTAGGTGAGGTATAGAATGAAACTAATTTTGTAAATGTCAGCCTTGTTCAGAAAGTGATAGACTGCTTCAAAAACACATTAAAAATTGAGGCTATTAAAATGCACACACAGGAAGAGTTGAAGCTTTTACATAACAGCAATTTTCAGCGATACAGAAAACACCTCTATCAGGGATTAGATATCACATCTATCATACTTAAAGGACATCTTTTCGCTGAGGAATTATTAATGGAAATCTTAAAATTACATTGTCGAGACAGTTCACCTATTGAAAATATTCAACTCAGTTTCCACCATAAATTGAAACTATCACAGGCGTTGTTTGGCTCTCATTTTTCAGACTTCCAATATCCAGAGAAAATATGGCCAACTTTAGAACATCTTAATCAGTTGAGAAACGCTTTAGCCCATCAAATTGACTCTCCCAAAGCCATTTTAAAGTTAAATACATTTATCTCATCTTGTTATCAATTGATAAATCAAGAAGTAAAATTTAAAATTACTGAAGAAAGCAATTTATTAGATAAAAACTTATCAAGCAATCTAATTAGGTTGATTTTTAGTTTGTTGGGATATCTTGGTTGTATTCATGGAATAGCTTATTTAAATCCTCCTTCAAAACTTCATCCAAACTCAAAAATAATCATACCTGACGCAATTGAATAGGCATCATAGATATAATTTAAAAACAAAGAGTTGCATGGATAATGGAAAAACCTTTTGAAATGCAGCTATGCACTACCAGAATTGTGAGTTGTAATGTTTATTCGATTTTAATAAATTAAAAAATTATTTTAATGGAACTTCAATATGACCCCTCCTTCTAAATACTTCCGTTTCAAACTTTTCATTTCCGAACTCCAAGAGCATCCTCCTGCAAGTAACAGAGAAGAGGCAGTATCTATTATGAAGATAATCATGAATGATATTGAGAATCGCTTTGGCCTTCCTAAAAACGATTACATTACTCGTATGCATGTCTTTGGGCTGGACTGCAATATGGGCTGGAAAGACTTAGATTCAAATCCATGCTATTGGGACGATATGGAGAAAAAAACCCATCGCACTTATGTATATAATAATGGCCGAATTGTTATTAAAAATATTAAAGTTTCTCCTGAGTTGATCGTGTTAGATAAACCAGGCGCATGAACATAGGATCAAATTAACTGAACAGCAGCAAGTTCTACTCAATCCCTTTTTACACCTTGAAGCAACTGTAACTTAGAGCGCGTTCTGCCAAAAATCCCCACTGGCGCTGCCGGTGGGTGACAACTTTTGACAACTCAATCTGAACGCCAGTGTCCGGGCAAACCAGAACAGCGATCTGAAAGAGGCTCGAGGATGGTTGCAAAGGGGGAGTGCTTAACACCTCCCCTTCACGAGTTCGTGTACCTGAAGTTTTCTAAAGCGGTAGCGGTTGACACTTTACCCCTAGTTTTCCCTAGTAAGGCATAACAAACCATAACAGGCTGACACCTGCCGTGCTTCGTATCAGCCCTTTACACGTTGGCTGCAGCTGTTGTGCGTGAGCGTTAGGATCCGTTAGGTTGGGTTGACACTTTTCCCTGTTTTTCACGAAAAAGTGTCAAGTTAGAGGAGTTAGGTTTGGCCGGGGGTTTACAGTTTTTCACCTGCCAGCAGACAGAGTGCCTTTAATCCTGTTTCGCTCCAGTCATCCTGGGTGTCGGGATGCATTGCGGCCACATAGGCCAGCTCGGAACGCAGGAAACGCAGACCACCAGACATGTGATCTTTGCCATAGAAGCTGTGGGTTTCTTCATCCAGCCGGAAGAGAATCAGCAGTTGTTCATCGGGCTCGTGCTGAACTTCAAAACCCAGTTCAGCGGCTGCTGCCTCTATTCGCTGGCCAGCATCAATATCAGCCGGCAGCTCTTTCCCGCCGTCATGCCCCCATACCCATGCGGCGGCCTGCGCCCACGTCATTTCAGTCTGGTGTTCGCCAACACCAGCAGAATTTTGTTTAGCCTGCGATGCGTCAACATCCACTTTATCGCCTGAAATTACAATTTCACCTCGCGCTATCCAGCCGTAAACAGTTTGCCGGCTAACGCCCATATGCCTGGCGTAGGCTGATTTACTTAACAGCATCCTGTGTTTCCCTCCGGGCAGAAAAAAGCCGCCCTCAGGCGGCCTGCTTCTCTTCTGAATGTGTCTGCCGCTGGCTGCCTTTGAGCATCGCGCTGACATGTTCGCTTAACTGATCAAGACCGGTCATGCGGGGCAGAACTTCTGATGGATCGTCGTTCTTCCCGTACACGAGATTGTTATACCAGGTTCGGACAGCTGTAATTTGTGCGACGTCCTTCCTTACCGCGTCGACCAGATCGGCAACCGCGTTAATCACCTGCCCGTTCTCTGATGCAATACGGGAGAAGCCGAGACGTTTTAGCTGTTCCGTATCGAGTCCCGAACACACAGCGTGCGCCCTTAGTAAGGCGTCCGCCAGCTCCTGATGTTTTCCACTGTGCATCGACAGCAGCATTTTTTCCTGGCTGCGGCGATCCAGTCGGGCGAATGCCTGACGCATTTCACTGTCACGCATGAATCCCTGTACATCATCAGATGCCAGGGGATTAACCGGAGCGAGCTTGTTCTTCAGGTAATCGAGAATGTTTGCGGCCTGCTCGCTTACGGCTGCGACGCCGCGGGTAAAGTCTTTGAGCGTGTCCGGGTTCCGGGCTTCACCTGCCCTGCGGTTTTTTGCCTGTTCGTTCAGATCCGGATCGTTGCGGATAACGTCCAGCAAATCCGCCTCAGCTTCGGCCTGCTGCGCCGTTGTCCTCAGGCTGGTGAGTTCGCCCGCCATGCCACGAAATAAAGCGGCCATCTGAGTATTTGGCGCAACAACCTTACCGGCATAACCCGCCAGCTCGATGCTGTGTTTCCCAATTTTGATTGAGTAGCTCACTGGCCAGCCTCCATTTTTGATAGCCCTGCATCAAATACTTTGCGCGCAACAGCATGGATTGACGGCGCGATCCCCATGCCCGACTTCTGGCGCTCCCTCTCCTGAATGGTTTTCAGAGCCTGAATCTGCTCCCCGTTCAGCAGGACGGGCTTAACGTTAACCTTGCTCATGATGCCCCCTGTAATAGTAACCGTTAAAATTCCATAAATCGCAACAATCGAATAATCAGTTGCGATTTATGAAACGATGTTAATGAAATTGCAGGGGTGTACAACGCTAAAAGAGTGGATGCGTTTTAAAGAATTTGCCCTCAAGGTATACATGGTGTTCATTAAGGCAATAAATTACCTATAAAACAATATATTAACCTATGAACCCCAGCCTACATTTTGGGATTTCAGGTCTACACGGTATACATCATTCTGTTTAATAAACCATCAGATGATTAATGAGAGAATGAACACCATGTACACCCTGTGTATACCTGAAAACAAGGTATACATGGTTTATTTCACTGATTTATATATAAATTATTCTCTCGATGTATACCATGTATACCTTTCTCCATATTTATCTGAACTTCATTCTTTATGACCGGCTACAGGATGCGTCTGAGGTAACCAGTCTTCCGCACTTTCCGAAAGTTCAACGTTAGTTACCATGCCACGGGCTCTACGTTCCTTACGGTACTCGTGATTAAACTCCCTCATCGCGCTTTCCATCCCCTCTGCGAATTTATTCAGCGTCAGCGGCTTGTCGAAACCGTTGGCCTCCAGGAATGCCAGGTAAGCGTGATAGAGATAAATTCGCGGATAGTGAGGCGGATTACGGTTTCCTACCATCATTCCCGCACAATCAGCCAGCCGCTCAAGATGCGCGCAGAAGGCATAAAGCGGATCCGTTTTCTGTTTCACCTCTAATGCCTCTTCGCTGTTCCGCTGTTCCAGCAGCAGCGCCCGCGCTTTTTCCGGGTTCGAGAAGTTCGCCAGCAGCCGGCGAACAACCACCGGAATTTCAGCGGATATCTTTTCTGCCAGGTCGGGATCCTTATCCTCTTCGCTGACGCGCCGGTTAAACTGGAAAATTACGCGGCGCCGGGAAACGCCGCCGGCGCGTTCGGTGAAAATCATCGGCGTGTTGTTCGTGGCCACAACCACCGCCCGCAGAACGGCGGTGTACTGGTGCTCGTGTTTCGGGTCGATCTCCACCGCATCCCCGCCGGTGATTGCCTTTATCCCGGTGCCCTCACCTGAATATTTGGGCTGATCAGGAAGCGTTATCATGCTCTTGCCGACGAACTGCGCCCGCCCGCGTGCACTGTCGAGCGCCGCCATGTTCCCGCTGGCGGTGTTATGCACGCCGGCCAGCATCGTCGCGATATGGGTGAAGACGCTTTTCCCGCTGCCGCCCTCCCCGGTTATCTCGAGGAACAGCTGCCAGTCGTACCGGTTCGCCAGTACCATAAAGAGCGCTGCAGCGATGCGTTGCATCTTAATTGCGTCTCTATCTGATGCGTAACTTAGCCACTTATGGAAGTTCGGCGCGTGGTCGCGGAGGTTTTCGCCCGGCACCGCCGGCGTGTAGGTCACGCCGTTGTGGTTGGTCAGCCAGTTATCCTGGCTGTGTTCGGAGAAAACGCCGGTTTCCATATCGTAGACGCCGTTTGCAAAGGGGATCAGGCTGCGCCGCGGCTCCCCCATTACCGGGATAACAATTTTCAGGGCGTCGATAACGTTGTTGATCGCGCGCTTGCTGAAGTTGGTTTTGTTCTCGTTGTAGATAGCCACCATTTCGCGGCTCAGCTCGAGCAGAGACGTTTTCTCCCAGATGCCGGCACGGTAGACGTATACGCCCTCGCTGTTTTCATTTATCGCAATGCCGGTGTAACGCGCGGCCAGTATGAGCGCCTTCTCGTTATCAGCCAGGTCGCGGAGGTTTACATCCGTCAGCGGTTTGCCGATCACCATGTTTTTGCCGGCTTCCGCATCGGCTTTGAGGCGCGGCAGCTGCGGCGTCCAGTCCTCCAGAAGCTGATAACCTTCAGAGTAGAATTGCGCGCGCTCCACGCCGGCCACCGCCAGCTTTGTGGCGAGAATGGTTATCTGCCGTTCGGTCAGATGCCCGCCACGGCAAACCCGGGCATAGAGCCGGCCATCATCCACAATCCGGATATTCTCCAGCTCTGCCAGCTGCTTTTTATCCAGCACAACCGGCGGCACCGTATCGCCAATCGGGTTCATTTCCTGCCATGCTTTGGCGAACGTCCAGGCATCGGCGCCGGCAAAGATGATTGACTCCTCCATGAGATCCGCCGGCTGCTTTTTAAGGTTTGGTGCATTCTTCATTTTCTGTTCCCTCGCTTCCTGATGATTTCCCGCATAACCCGAATTCGTTCGATGCCCTGCACCCGCATAATCCGATCGATATCTCTTCCACCGGTGCCCGGCGCGGAAGAAACAAATTCAAATTCCCGCACCAGTCTTTCTGGCGTGCAAAAACACGGTGAGCTGTACCCCTCGCGGCAATATGTCACTCTGTCGAATCGGTAACTTTCGATAATTACGATGTTGCCCCGACCGTCCTTCCATTTATCGCCCGGCCTGATTTCAGGGTGAGCGCGGCCACCAGCAGCTAAGCCGGAATTTTTAATCGTCATATTTTTTACCTCACGCCGCTGGCGGGATTACCTGATAACCAATTTTCCTCAGAAAGCGCGCGGCACTCTCCACCGTAAAAATGATCTCGTCGTCCATAAGGGGGCGCATCGACTGAAGACCATTTGACGTGTCCACCAGATAGCGACCGCCGGCCGGGAAACTGAAAACGTTTTTGCCATCGGCCCGGCGAACCAGATCGTAAACAGGAGTCATAATTTCCCCTCCCCGTCCCTTAATGACTGGCTGGCAAAACAATATCGCGCACTATTTAATTGCTCATATACGTGATCGGCAAAAGCGCCGAGACGGCAAAATTGGATAACCATTTTCATACAGAAACCTCCATGGCCAGACGGGATTGAATGGCGGAGGCCTTACTGCCTAACTGGAGGTAAGTTCGGGTGATTGCCGGGTTACTGTGACCGAGCATTTCATAGGCGACCAGCAAACCCTGTTCGCCGCCGGCGGACATAAGATTAAAGGCGGCAATTTTGCGGCTGGAATAGGCGCTCAGGCGCAGACGCGTGTTTACGACGCGCGTAAACCACAGCATTACGTTGTGCAGTTTCTTCCAGATTGTCTGGCGGCTCACGCTACCTTCCAGAGACTGGCAACGGTTACTTTCAATCTGGCTGCGGGAAAATACCAGGTCGTCACCGATAAGATTGCGCTCCATGCGTTCACGCAGACGCTTGATGATGCCCGGCGGCAGCTGTTTGGTATCGTGCTTAACTTCAGCCTTTGCCACCAGCTCAAACACGATCGCCTGTTCTTCTTCCGTCATGCCGGCGGCCAGTTCATCGCAGCTCACGCTATCCCAGTGCATGTAGGCAATGTGATCGCCAGCAAGCCGGGCGGCGTCCTTGCGCTGATGGCGAACAATCTCGATCCCCTTCCGGGTCGCTCTGGCTTCCGCTGCTTTGGTCTGCTTCGCTACGATGATTGTTGCAATGCCGGTTTCCCAGTTGATGCAGGAGTAACGGAAGTTGCACACGTCGCTGGTACGCCAGCCGGTAACAGTCGCAATATCCCACCAGAGTAAAACCCAGTCCGGCTGGGTCTGCTGGATGCGTTCGCGCAGTTTGCGCTGCTCTTCCCGTTCATAAACAGGGGTCATGGTGCGAGTGCCTTTCGTGGTAGTGGCTTTTACCACGTTGCCGCGCAGCTCGCGGGCTTTAGCTGTCAGGGTCTGGAGGTTAAACATGGCTACCCCCCAATTTCGCAACATCCAGTTCAAACGCGCCGCTGCTGTACTGATAAAGCGAACATTCAGAGCGAATTTTAGCGGCAAAGATAAGATCCCAGCGGGAATACCACTCGCGGGCTTCTTGCTCACTATCGGCAACAATGCGGATAACAACGGGAGGGCACGTTTGGCCTTTCGGCGTACCGAGGAAAAGCCAGGTGAATTTGGGTAGTTTTTGGGTTGGGGTAGTAGCCATGTGGCAGCCTCCATACAGTGGTCTAGATAACCACCACCGGAAACGCCAATTTCACTGGTGGTGGACTGAGCAGGGTTGGCGTAACCGGACTGTATGGACTCCGGCGCGGATTTCTCCGCCCCCACCCAGCCCACCATAATTTTGCTAGCAGAGCGGTTTTGAACCACAACGCGTGAAAATAGGTGAGACGGATCAACGGCACAAAAAAAGACGCTTGGCGCGTCATGTGTCGCCATACAGTCATTCAGGACGCCAATCCTGACACCAGATTTTGCCGGTGCTTTTAAAGCATACCCTTCAGCGGAATAACAAGGCAAGGAGTTTTTGGGGTGAGCGAAGCCCTGCCCCAGATGGGCATAAATTTTCTTCATGGCATTAACCTTTTTGAATTGTTTAGTGAGCTGTCGCGACAAACTTATTTTGAGAGCTCTACATCGCAAGAGCACGCAAGTTATTCATGAACCCGATTGTTGTTTCCATCCGTAGCTGGGCGAACCTCAGTGAACGGCTCGTGAACATCTTCACCTAACAGCTCAGGCTGATACTTACGCCACAGTTGAATCTCCTCGCGCTCAAGAGCCTCTTTAGCACCCTTACATTGCTGCAACTTATAACCGCGTTTACTGGCCTCCTGCTGATAGGCTGCCATACGCCGGCTAAAATCGTTCAGGAACACGAACGGCACGCCATAAGAGCCAGTTTTGCGGATTGAGGGAATCACCTCGCGAAATACCCAATTACTGAAACGATGGGCGAATGTGCCTGCCGTAGTAGCTTTGCGGCTACGGGCGATCAGTTTGTAGAAACCAGATTCAGAGACAGCACTATGATTTGGGTTTCCACGAATACCGTAAGTTAAAGTTACGGTATTTCTCTCGTCATCATCCAGAGCCTGCAACGCCATACGCGAATTGGATAATTCCAGCGCCGCGCAAACATCCTTTGCAACGAACCACGGTTCACCATTGAGCTTAACAATGCGAACTTTTAGCCCCTCAAAATTGATAACGGAAATATCATCACTACAGTTTTCAGGGTGAGGGAAGCCCTGACCATTAAGGCCATTATTTGATTTCATACTTTTCCTCGAATCTAATTTACAGAAGTGAAGATCTGACTCAGTTAGCTTTGCGCCGCTCTTGTAGCCAGCGATTAATCTCCTGTGCATCAAAAGCAGTCACGTTGTCACTCAGCTTGACGGGACGTGGCAAGATTCCATTTTTGACCCAACGATCAATTGTGGGCATGGATACCCCAAGCAACGCAGGCATACGGAAACGACGTATGTAACCTTCAGTAGGAATAGCTGAGTAAACCTCCTGTTTTTCCAACATTTTTATGCTCCTGTGATAGCTGGTAAGGTTAGATGAAGTTTAATGATTCCTTACGCAGCATTTCCAGCATAAATAGATTCTTTTGAAAGAAAATAGGTTTCTTTTGAAATAATTGAGATCTTTTGAAAAATAAGGTGACTGCCGGAAAGTCGATCACTCTTATAAAACAAGACATTACAAGTCATACAAACATGATGAGTTATCAACGCTTTACATCTTTTTGTAGGTCTAGGTATCTCTAGGTATCTTTTGGTATGTATGCTCATCACAGGTAACTCAATGGGTTACATTGGCTGTTAATGACCGTTATTGGCCGCTAATGCCCAGCTATGACTTGCAGTGAGGTTATATGAGAAAATTGTACGTACAAATGGATAACGTCGTATCACTCAACATCACTCAACGTCATCCAACAATATTCAATAGCCCACAACATCATAAAACTGCACAAAACTGCATAAAAGTGCGCTAAGCAATACAGGGGACTAAGCATGACATAAAAGGGGAAAGTGGATATCAAGGAGGAGATCAGGAAATGAATTGGTTTTGTTGATGCGGAACAGCCAAGTAAAGCGGATAAATATTGAGTGTTGAAAACCGATAAGATGCCCATTTTGTCTTCGTGCAAGTACGCAACGGGCACTCAAACTAAACTCTATTCTGCAGCATACATCGCTAATAGCGCCTGTTTTGCCTTTGCTGCAAATGCTGCTCGGCTTATGCCTTTCGTTGATAAACCTTCAGATTCTAACAATTCCAATACGTCACTATAAATTGCACTTATATTGGGCTTTCCCGAGTTAAGATAGGAGGATGCCCCGGATTTTTTAACTAAGAGATGAATGAGAACCCCCATCATCTTCATCGTTCCTTCCTGTTCATCTTGTTTACGGTGCTGGCCACGTCCACTTCTGTTTGTTTCTTTTATGTAATTAATAAGCTGCAGCCCACCTAAATTACGAGCCTTCTCCTCCCATCCTTTAGTGCCGCGCAAATCATCAATAGCTTCTTTCACTTTTTGAGCGATTACTTCAGGTGTACTTTCTTCAACGAACGGGAAGGCAGCTAAAAAGATGTCTAAGGCGTTACAAGCTTCATCTGTGGTTATTTTTTTATCCCTGTGAACTTTTAGCGCCCTCGCAATTGATTTACGAGTAAGATCTACATAGTCAGAGTGCTCAGGGGGTACATCACTGAGACGCATTAGTGGATTCAAACCGGCGAGTGCCAATGCCATTTCCTGTGGCGTTATGGATACAGAAGCACATAACCTCTCAATGGGTGATTTCCTCAAGATATCTTTCATGCTTTACTCCCTTTCACTTTAGATGTCATAACTCCTCATTTATCCCCTCTTTCCAACGTCACCATTAATTCGGCCCAACACGATAAGGCAGCCTTTCTCTCTTCGAAGTACTGGTGCCGGTTATAGATACCTTCAACGCCGGGGATTTTATGATTTAAGCAACGCTCGGCTATCAAAGGATCAATGCCTAACGCCGCCATTTGAGTGCGCATAGTACGGCGCAAGTCATGAATACTGAACGGCTCGATTCCATGCATTTCCCTCAGCACAGACGGCAAGACCATATTGAGCGTTGCTCGGCTAATGTGAGTTGTGCTACTGGCTCTCCTGCCCGGTATAAACCAACGGCTGTTTCCAGCGAAAAGTCTTATTTCTTTTATCCACTCGATCACCGGCGGCGCCAATGGTATATCAATGTCATCGCCATTCTTTGCTCTTGAGCCGGGAAGATGCCAGACGCCATTCTCAAGATCGAACTCAGCCCATTCAGCAGCACATAACTCCATTTTGCGCACACCCAGCGCCAAAATAAGTTTAAAAACTAGCTCATTTTCCCTGCTGATTCCTTGCCCACTACGCAGCGCTTTAAAGAACATTACTAACTCATCACGACTCAATGCCCGCTTTCTTCCCTTCTCCTTTCCACCCGCATCTTTTGAGCCGAATGATATAGCAGGATTAACATCAATCATGCCTCGAACGACCGCGAAGTCAAACAGGCGTTTGAGCATACGGAGAACGTCATTAGCGACTGTTGGCGACCCACGCTTAAGAACGTCTTGAAGAACACTATCAACGTGGCGTGGGCGAACTTCTTCGACCTTCATTTTTCCAATTAGAGCCACAATATTCTTTTGAAGGCTAGCGAGGAAAAGCTCAGGATGCTTGTAGGTAGGCTCGATCTGACGATAGTAATACTCCGCTGCAAGTTCTGAAACGTGGATAGCGTTCTTTTCAGCTTCAATTTTTGCTATCGCCTCAGCCTTGCGTTGCTGCTTCTCTGCAGCCACGTCATGCCCAAGAGCAACACGGGCTGCAAGTTGTTTAGCAATCTCCCTTGCTTTAGCAAGCGGGATAACAGAATAAGAACCAATCATCAAGGTCCGAGGCTTGCCGGCTAGTTTGTATCGAAAACGCCAGAATGGAGTTTTGTCTTCTTTGCGAAAGCGGAGATAAAGTCCTTCGCCATCGGACCTACCCTCGAATCGTTCGCCACTCTTGATCCACGCTCGGATCTGCATATCGGTAAGTTTTGGCATGCACGTATACCTAGCAATCTACTGGTACATCTTAAAGTGTACCCAAAAGCGTAAAGGTGTACCCAAAACGACATAACAGCATGCTGGGTACACCTCTGTGTACACCTAGAGGATGCACTTTCTTGTACTCTTATGATAGCCCCTAAAAACAAAAAAGCCCGAAATATTCGGGCTTTAGGGTGCTCATGATAGCTAGCAATTCACCATGAAAGCTTATTTGCTTTTCTTAATGTGCTTAATCAAACGCTTACGCTTACGCATCTGGTTCGGCGTCAGGGTGTTGCGCTTGTTGGCGAACGGGTTTTCCCCTTCCTTGAACTGGATACGAATAGGCGTGCCCATCACGTCCAGCGATTTACGGAAGTAGTTCATCAGGTAGCGCTTGTAGGAATCCGGCAGGTCTTTCACCTGGTTGCCGTGAATCACCACGATTGGCGGGTTATAGCCACCGGCGTGGGCATATTTCAGCTTCACGCGACGACCGCGCACCAGCGGCGGCTGGTGGTCTTCCGCTGCCATATTCATGATACGGGTCAGCATGGCGGTGCTCTGACGACGGGTGGAGCTGTCGTAGGCTTCACGCACGGATTCGAACAGGTTACCGACGCCGCTGCCGTGCAGTGCAGAGATAAAGTGCACGCGGGCAAAGTCGATAAAGCCCAGACGGAAGTCCAGGGTCTCTTTCACCTGCTCGCGCACTTCATTGCTCAGGCCGTCCCACTTGTTGACGACTATGACCAGTGAGCGCCCACTATTGAGGATAAAGCCGAGCAGAGAGAGATCCTGATCGGAGATACCTTCGCGCGCGTCGATGACCAGCAGCACCACGTTGGCATCTTCAATCGCCTGCAGGGTTTTGATAACGGAGAATTTTTCCACCACGTCGGTGATTTTTCCGCGCTTACGTACACCGGCGGTGTCGATGAGGACATACTCACGTTCATCACGCTGCATCGGGATGTAGATGCTGTCACGCGTAGTGCCCGGCATGTCGTAAACCACCACGCGCTCTTCACCCAGAATACGGTTAGTAAGCGTAGACTTACCTACGTTTGGACGACCGACGATAGCCAGCTTGATCGGCAGATCCTGCGGGTTGAAGTCATCCTCAGGCTCTTCTTCTTCGCCCTCTTCACCGTCTTCGAACTGCGCCCAGTATGCGGCGTCTTCGTCCACCTCTTCCGGCGGGTTCACTTCGTCCACCCACGGCAGCAGAACGGTTTCCAGCAGGCTGGTCACACCGCGACCATGCGATGCCGCAATCGGGTGGATATCCCCCATGCCCAGAGACCAGAAGTCCGCGATAGCCTGATCGGCATCGATGCCGTCAGTTTTGTTCGCCACCAGGAAAGTTGGCTTTTCGCGAGAACGCAGGTGCTTAGCGATTGCGGAGTCCGCCGGCATCAGGCCAGCGCGCGCATCTACCATGAACAGCACGACATCCGCTTCTTCAATCGCCAGCAAGGACTGTTCCGCCATGCGGGTTTCAACGCCGTCTTCTGTGCCATCAATACCGCCGGTATCAATACAGATGAACTCGCGTCCTTCCACCTCTGCACGACCGTACTTACGGTCACGCGTCAGCCCCGGGAAATCCGCAACCAGCGCATCACGGGTGCGTGTTAAACGGTTAAAAAGAGTGGATTTTCCAACGTTAGGGCGCCCGACAAGCGCGACCACAGGTACCATGTTTGAAGCCTCATAAAATTCAAATAAACGTCGCATTCGCGGCGTTTTTAAAAATGTCAAAACGGCTCCTGAGTGAACAGGAGCCGTTTAGTATACTACAACCGCCGGGTAATTAACGCGTGATCGCGTACAGCGTGCCGTCTTTTGCCTGAATAAGCAGTTTGCCGTCAGCCACAACCGGGTCGGTCAGGAAGCCTGAACCGTCCACTTTCTGCTGCGCCACGAAGCGGCCATTCTCTGGATCAACCCAGTGCATATAGCCTTCGCTGTCGCCAACCACCAGGCTACCGTTGTACAGCACTGGCGCGGTCAGCAGACGGTGCAGCAGATCGCTTTGCGTCCACAGCGTCACGCCGCCTTCGGTGCTCAGCGCCAGCAGGCGATCGTTCTGGTCAACCATATAGATGCGGTTACCGTCAACGATGAAATCATTCACAGAGCCCAGCTCACGTTTCCACATGATCTGGCCGCTGCGCAGGTCCAGCGCGGTCAGGTTGCCGTTATAGGCCAGGGCGTAAACCACACCGTCAACGATAACCGGGGTAGTGTCTACGTCGCTCAGGCGGTCGATTTCCGTTGAGCCAGTGGCCTGCGAGATACGCTGCTGCCAGATCATCTGGCCCTGCTGCATCAGCACGGCACTCACGCGACCGTTGTCACCGCCCACAATGGCAGCGCCAAATGCGGTTGCAGGTGCGGATTCACCGCGCAGAGACAGCGCAGGCATATCCAGGTTAACGGTCCATTTCACCAGACCGTCCGCTTCGTTCAGCGCCTGCAGCTGGCCGTTGCTGGTATGGATCAGCACCAGCCCGTCGCTCACGACCGGACGTGACAAGGATTCACCGGCTACGGCGGTCTGCCATGCAACAGAACCATCGCTGGCATTCAGCGCGTAAACCTGCGCTTTTTCGCTGCCCACGTAGACATGCCCACCGGAAACGGTCAGGCCGCCAGACAGCAGTGCAGGTTTACGGGAGAACCAGCCGTCTTTTTCCGCCAGGTTAACGGACCACACTTCTTTCCCGTCATCGGCGTTCACCGCTTTCACGGTACCTTTGCGGTCAGCGGCATAGACAACGCTGTCTGCATACGCAGGATGAAGGTTGGAATAGAAATCACCAATCCCACTGCCCACGGAGACATCCCACGCGGTGGATGGGGTAAACTGGTTTTCAACCGTCGGCAGTGGGGACATTTTCACAACGTCTTCTTCGCCACTGAACAGTGAACAACCACTTAATAACGTAACAGAAAGCAGTCCTGGCAGAAGTAATTTACGCAATTGCATCGGGTCCCTCTCAGACGGACAAATTATTTATTTTCATCTGCATCATTTCGCTCAGCGCAGGTGACGCTTTGCTCTCTACGCCAGCTTGCCACGCTTTACGCGCGCCCGCTTTGTCACCTTTGCTCAGCAGTGCTTCACCGCGCAGATCGGCAACGATGGCAGCAAAACCTTCGCCTTTGATGGTATCGAGCGTTTTCAGCGCGTCGTCAGCTTTTTTCTGCTGAACCTGAATACGTGCCAGGCGCAGATTGATCACCGCTTTCAGGTTTTCATCGCTGGCAGCAGCAAGGCCCTGAGACAGCTGAGCAGCGGCTTTATCCAGTTCGTTTTTATCAACGTACTGCTGAGCCACTTCCAGCGCTGCCAGTGCACCGTAGGTGTTTTTGTTGTCAGCGGCAAATTTCTCTGCCGCAGCCAGCGTTTGCGGCTGGTCGGCACGAATCGCGCTAACGGTATTTTCATAGGACAGGGACGCGCCGCGCGCGGAATCCGCCTGATGGTTGTTCCAGTAACGCCAGCCCACCAGCGCACCCACACCTAAAATAACCCCAACAACCAGCGCTTTGCCGTTTTCAGCAAAGAAGCGTTTAATCGCGTCGACCTGATCGTGTTCGTTCTCGTACATTTCCACGCCGTCTTTCTCCTTAGCCCAATAGAGTGCGCAAGTGCGCCGCAACGCCGTCCTGCGTTACCGTTGTCTGCTCACCAGAGCGCAGGTCTTTTACTACCACTTCGCCGTTAGCCACTTCGGACTCGCCCAGCACCAGTGCAATACTTGCGCCCCACTTATCGGCACGAGCAAACTGTTTTTTGAAGTTGCCGCCGCCATGGTTGGTCATCAGCTTAACGCCCGGCAGCGCATCGCGCACGCGTTCGGCAAGCTGCATCGCCGCAGACTGCGTTTCCGCGCCTGAAGCCACCAGGTATATATCGACAACGGAATCTGCTTTAAATTCCGGATTAACTGCCTGAACCAGCAAAACAAGTCGCTCAAGACCCATCGCGAAGCCAACCGCAGGCGCCGCACGACCACCCAGTTGCTCAACCAGACCGTCATAACGGCCGCCGGCACACACGGTGCCCTGAGAACCGAGGCTGGTAGTTACCCACTCAAATACGGTGCGGTTGTAGTAGTCCAGACCGCGCACCAGACGCTGGTTCACTGTGTAGGCAATGCCCGCCGCTTCGAGCAGCTTGCACAGGCCGGTAAAGTGTTCGCGAGACTCGTCGTCCAGGTAGTCACCCAGCGCAGGGGCATCGTTCAGCAGCGCCTGAACATCAGGGTTTTTGGAATCCAGCACGCGCAGCGGGTTGCTGTACATGCGACGTTTGCAGTCTTCGTCCAGCTTCTCTTTATGCTGCTCCAGGAACGCCACCAGCGCATCGCGGTAGTTAGCGCGCGCTTCCAGAGAACCGATTGAGTTCAGTTCCAGCGAAACGTGCTCAGAGATACCGAGGGCGCGCCACCAGCGAGCGGTCAGCATAATCAGTTCGGCATCGATGTCCGGGCCCTGCAGGCCAAAGACTTCCACACCCAGCTGGTTAAACTGGCGATAACGACCTTTCTGCGGACGTTCGTGGCGGAACATCGGGCCGATATACCACAGGCGCTGCTCCTGATTGTACAGAAGACCATGTTCGATGCCGGCGCGTACGCAGCCCGCCGTACCTTCCGGACGCAGGGTCAGGCTGTCGCCGTTGCGGTCCTCAAAGGTGTACATCTCTTTTTCAACCACGTCGGTTACTTCACCGATCGCGCGTTTGAATAACGGGGTCTGCTCTACAATCGGCAAACGGATTTCGCTGTAACCGTAGCTGCCGAGCACCTGCTTCAGCGTGCCTTCAATGCGCTGCCAGATGGCGGTTTCGCCAGGCAGGTAATCGTTCATGCCGCGGATGGCTTGAATGTTTTTTGCCACGTTTATTCTCTTTCTATATACAAAAAAAACCCAAAGAATGGGTTCAATCATACATGGGAAGCGGCACGCTTCCCATCACGTTATTTTTCAACCTGCTGAACGCTGATGCGCTGTGTCTCGTCCATCATCGCGGCTTTGGCGCGGATGCGGGCTTCAAGCTGGTCAATCATGTCGCTATTATCCAGACGATCTTTACGAACGCCATCTTCATAGAGACCACTTTTCTTGTTACCGCCGGTTACGCCCAGGGTTGAGACCAGCGCTTCACCCGGACCGTTCACGACACAGCCGATGATGGAGACGTCCATCGGGGTGATGATGTCTTCCAGACGCTGCTCCAGGGCATTCACCGTGCCGATCACGTCAAATTCCTGACGCGAACAGGTTGGGCAGGCAATGAAGTTGATCCCACGCGAGCGGATACGCAGCGATTTCAGAATATCGAAACCGACCTTGATCTCTTCTACCGGATCCGCCGCCAGAGAGACGCGCAGGGTGTCGCCGATCCCTTCGGAGAGCAGCAGGCCCAGGCCGATCGCAGACTTCACCGAACCGCTACGCAGGCCGCCCGCTTCGGTGATCCCGAGATGCAGAGGCTGGTCGATCTGTTTTGCCAGCAGGCGATACGATTCAACGGCCAGGAAAACGTCAGAGGCTTTTACGCTGACCTTGAACTGATCGAAGTTAAGACGATCCAGATGATCGACGTGACGCATGGCGGATTCAAGCAGCGCCTGCGGCGTTGGCTCGCCATATTTTTCCTGCAGATCTTTTTCCAGAGAGCCGGCGTTCACGCCGATACGGATTGGAATGTTTTTGTCGCGGGCGCAGTCAACCACCATGCGAATGCGTTCTTCATTGCCGATGTTGCCTGGGTTAATACGCAGGCAATCAACGCCGTATTCAGCAACTTTCAGCGCGATACGGTAGTCGAAGTGGATATCTGCAACCAGCGGCACGCTGACCTGCTGTTTGATCAGCTTGAACGCCTCAGCGGCATCCATCGTGGGCACTGAGACGCGAACAATGTCCGCGCCTACACGCTCTAATGCTTTGATTTGGTTGACCGTTGCTTCCACATCCGTGGTGCGCGTATTGGTCATCGACTGGACGGCGATAGGTGCCCCATCGCCGACTGGCACATTCCCAACGTAAATCCGTTTCGATTTTCTACGTTGAATCGGAGCCTGGTTATGCATGAAAAATCTCCCGCGTTGCCCGTCTGTTACTGTGCTGCTGATTGTTCGGCATTAACGGTAAGACGTGCAACCTGGTTAGTTCTGATAAAGCGGCTCAGGTCGACAGGTTTTCCTTGATACTGGATCTGTACCGCTGCCGGAGCGCCGATTTTAAGTTTGTAAGGTGCCTGACCCGTTAGGTTTAACGTGCCATCTTTCCGCTGCAGGCCGCTGAACAGTTTTTTACCTGTCGCGTCAGTCACTTCCAGCCAACAGTCAGCCGTGAAGTTCATCACCAGCGCATTTGGATCGGCGGCTGGCGCGGCGGTTGCCGCCGGGTCGGTCGGCAGGGACGCCGCGGCGTTGTTCGCCGGCTGAGTCGCTGCAGGGACGTTCGCCGCAGTATCGACATTTGCCTGAGAAGGGGCGACGACCGCGTTTTGATCCTGAGCCTGAGGCGCAGCGGTGTTCGCCGTTGCGGCCGGAGCCTGTGCTGCATCGGTTGCCGGAGCCGTTGTTTGCGGCTCGCTTGAGGCCGCCGCACCGTCGGTGTTCAGCGGAACGCTCTGGGCACCACCATTGCTCGCCTGATTGAGTTCAGCGGAGGATTGATCGGCCATAGTGGTGATCTCTTCCTGCTGCGCCTTGTGGTTTTGCCACCACCATGCTCCGGTCAGGCCGACAACAACAAACAGCACCAGCCAGGTAAAGCTCATCAGCCAGCCATCACGTTTTTTACGACGTTTCCCCAGGGAGAAAGTTTGCATCGGGGCAACTTTTGCTGCACGAACCGGTGCCTGCTTCTCCATCATTGGCAGTAATTCGTTTTCGGGGATGTGCACCAGTTTTGCGTAAGAGCGGATATAGCCGCGCAGAAATGTTGAAGCCAGATCGGCAGGCGCCTTATCTTCTTCAATATCGCGAACCGTGGAAACTTTCAGGCACAAGCGTTCTGCAACAGCTTGCTGGCTGAGTCCGAGTTGTTCACGGGCGTTGCGAAGACGAACGCCAGTGGAGAGTGCTTCATGTTGGTCGTGAGTGGCTTCAGTATTCATTCGCTACAACTACTGGTACGTGAAAAAAAGGGTTCAGGTGCCGGTGAGTCACAATGCCGCCCGCACCGCGAAACTTCAGGTCAGTTAACCTTGAACAGACAGTATAAGACTGTCAGCCGGTAGATGACAGTGCAGCTCTGCCCGCGTGGCTAAACTGTTGTTACGTCGTTACATACTGCCCGAAACTCATATGAAACGCACCGTAATTATTAATCAAACGTCACGAATCTGACTGATTATTCAGTCAGATTATGCATCACAGCGTAGATAATGCGCCGTGATGCATAATAATCAAACAGCTTTAACCGCAATGGTCTCGCCCTGCATGCGTTTACGCAGGGTACGTTTGGTACGGTCAATGACGTCACCGGCCAACTGTCCGCATGCAGCATCAATATCATCACCGCGGGTTTTACGCACGATGGTGGTGAAACCATACTCCATCAGCACCTTGGAGAAACGGTCGATACGGCTGTTCGAGCTACGGCCATACGGCGCGCCCGGGAACGGGTTCCATGGGATCAGGTTGATTTTGCATGGCGTATCCTTCAGCAGTTCAGCCAGCTGATGAGCGTGCTCAGTACCGTCGTTGACGTGGTCCAGCATCACGTACTCGATGGTGACGCGGCCCTGGTTTGCGTTGGATTTATCCAGGTAGCGACGCACGGCAGCGAGGAAGGTTTCGATATTGTACTTTTTGTTAATCGGTACAATTTCGTCACGAATTTCATCGTTTGGCGCGTGCAGGGAGATAGCCAGCGCAACGTCAATCATGTCGCCGAGCTTATCCAGCGCAGGCACAACGCCTGAGGTAGACAGCGTCACGCGGCGCTTGGACAGGCCAAAACCGAAGTCATCCAGCATGATTTCCATCGCCGGCACCACGTTGGTCAGGTTCAGCAGCGGTTCGCCCATCCCCATCATTACCACGTTGGTGATCGGACGCGTGCCGGTCACTTTTGCTGCACCCACGATTTTCGCGGCGCGCCAGACCTGACCGATGATTTCAGACACGCGAAGGTTACGGTTAAAACCTTGCTGAGCCGTAGAGCAGAATTTGCACTCCAGCGCACAGCCCACCTGAGAAGAGACGCACAGCGTGGCACGATCGTCTTCCGGGATGTAGACGGTTTCAACGCGCTGATCGCCTACGGCAATCGCCCATTTGATGGTGCCGTCTGCCGAGCGCTGCTCTTCCACCACTTCCGGCGCGCGGATTTCAGCCACTTCTTTGAGCTTGTTGCGCAGCACTTTGTTGATGTCGGTCATCTCATCAAAGTTGTCGCTGCAGTAGTGGTACATCCATTTCATTACCTGATCGGCACGAAACGGCTTCTCACCCATATCTTTAAAGAACTCGCGCATCTGCTGACGGTTCAGGTCCAGCAGGTTAATTTTTCCATTTTTATTGGGAACCGCAGGAATGGCGACTTCGGAGGTATTCACTAGTTCAGACATAATTTTTTTCCGGCCTCGTTGTTACACGTTGTGGCCCGTGGAGGGTTGAATAGAAACGCCCCGGTAAGCAGTCTGCTCGTCCGGGGCGTTGCATTGTACAAAGTCTGGCGCAGGGATGCCACGTTTGCACGCGGCATTTACGAAATTATTAGCGAGTGCGCGGGCACACTTCGCCTTCAGCGAAGAAGAACGCGATTTCGCGCGCGGCAGACTCAACGGAGTCGGAACCGTGGGTGCCGTTCTCGGTGAAGCTGTCCGCGTAGTCAGCGCGCAGGGTACCTGCCAGCGCGTTGTCCGGGTTGGTTGCACCCAGCAGATCGCGGTGACGCTGTACTGCGTTTTCGCCTTCCAGCACGGAGACCACGATTGGACCGGAGGTCATGAACTCCACCAGGCCGTCAAAGAATGGACGACCTTCGTGCTCAGCGTAGAAACCGCGAGCCTGCTCAACGGTCAGGTGCAGCATTTTGGTGCCAACGATCTTAAACCCTGCTGATTCAAAGCGAGCGAAGATGCTGCCAATAACGTTTTTTGCCACCGCGTTTGGTTTGATGATGGAAAAAGTACGTTCAATAGCCATTGATAACCTCTGTAAAATGTTCTGTTGTTTTGCATACCTGAGTATGGTGTGGCGCGGATTATAAAGAGCAATAGCGCCATTGCCTATGGTTCTGCATAACATTTTTTTAAAATGAGACGAAGATTAGCAACAGGCCGGATTTCGCATACCGTGTTGATGGCGTAAACAGAGCGGGCACTGCTTTTCATCAGGCGTAAATGACCAGAACTGGCGCTGGCACGTCAGGCAAACTGCTTTATATGCGGGAGTGGCCACGTTTTTTGCCGGTCCATCTGTTTCTGCGACGTTTATGGCCTCGTGCTGACATACTGCTTCACAGCCACCGCAACCGGTACAGCGCCCGGTCTCCACCACCAGCGCGGCGTTCTCAAACCGAATCGCGTTTTCCGGGCAGCTTCGCCAGCACGCACCGCACAGCACGCACTTATTAATATCGAGTGCGATGTCTGACTCGCTAAACGTCGAGAATGCCCTGCGCAGCTCCCGCGGCCCTGGGGAAACGCGACAGGCTTTTACATCCTCGCGGGGAACGTGCATCAGCGCACGACGAGCGATATTCACCTCGCCGATCGGTATGAGCTTAAACCCCCACTCCGCTTCACCACGGCGACGAAGCGCAAGATTAAGCCGGGCAAGCGCCAGCAGCCAGTCAGGGTATTGCTCTGCGTCGATACTGATAAAACGAACCTGGCGTTGCGCGTGCCACAGCAGCAGCTCATTCACCCCAGGTGCGCGTTCAGTAAAAGGCCCAACAAGGGTATCTCCACGCAGAAATCGCTTTCGCGGCGCGATGCCGGTAATGGCCCCGGAGGGGCAGACGAACAGGCAGTCACCGCATTCAATACAGCGATTTTCATCAACCGAGACGCCGGTTTCCGTAAAAGAAAAAGCCTGCGCTGGACAAACGTCCGCGCAGGCGCAGCAGGAAGCGTGGCGAAAACGGCGACGGACGCACGCATGCGTCACGTCCATCGCCGGGGCAAACGTCAATCTGCCCATCAGCCAATACTGAAGAAAACGAAGCGCAGCATCAGCTCACCCACAATCAGCAAGGCGCTGCCCAGCAGCAGCGTGCCGCGCGCCGCTTTCAGGCCACCCGCAGCAAAGCACAGCAGACCCGCAACAGAAACGCACCAGCTCAGCAGATGTACCGCGCGCAGTTGTTCGAGCATCCGTAGCGGTGCGTGAGGGAACGTCACCACGGTATTGTCCATGGCAGTGATGTCTGCCAGCCAGACGGGCTGCATCACCAGACGCACAAGCACCACCAGCGTGATAATGACAACCGCCGCACGCAGGGTAGTCTGGGAACGCATCCCAACTGCCATGCAGGCTGAACCGATGATACCCACCGAGCCGATAAACAGTACCAGCGTGTTAATGTGCTGCCAGGTCACCACGGACGCGTGCATGTAGATTTGTGCCATGCAGAACACGTCCACCAGCCCGACAAGACCCGCCACGGCCAAAAGCAGCTTCCAGCCTGGCTTATTGGAAAACATCAGCAGCACGGCGAGGCCAAGCGCCGCCAGGTAAAGGCTGGCGAAGATAATCTCGCGGCTCAGCCACGAGCTGGAGACGTGGCGTAGCGCGTTCAGGGCGTTGAGCGGATAGCCCATATGCAGCGCTGAGGCGAGCAGCCCCAGGCTCGCCAGCACAAACGCCCCAGCGGCAGGCAGCAGCGCGCTACGCGGTGTAGTATGCGCCCCTCCGAACGCCAGCCAGAGCGTCACGCCAACCGATCCCTGCAGGAACAGCGTAAAAATCAGCAGCGGTAACTCATGCATGACGTTTCCCCTCTTTCTCTGCGCCCTGATGCGCTTTGATCACCAGGTTTGGTTTTGTAATCGAGGAATCAGGCAAGCCCTTCACATCGCATACCGCACCGTATTTCGCCCGAAGTTCATCAATAGGCCCAAATTTGATCGCCTCAAGCGGACAGGTTGCCACGCAGACGGGCTGCTCGCCCTTCGCCTGCAGATCCACGCAAAAATCGCATTTGGACATCTGCCCGGTCTGCTCGTTGAGCTGTGGCGCGCCGTAAGGGCAAGACCACGCGCAGTAGCCGCAGCCAACGCACTTGTCCGTATCAACGCGCACGATGCCGTCGCCCGGACGCTTGTGCATTGCGGTGGTCGGACAGTTTTTGGTGCAGATCGGGTCCGCACAGTGGTTACAGGAAATAGAGAGCGTGTAGGCAAAAACGTTGTTGCTAACGCCGCCCTGCCCGGTTGGGATGAAATTCCCGCCGTTGACTTCGTATACGCGACGGAAACGACGTCCGACCTCAAGGTTGTTTTTGTCTTTGCACGCCACCTGGCATGCCTTGCAGCCCGAGCAGCGGGAAGAGTCAATATAGAAACCCAGCTGTTTATCGCTCACCGGCGCGTAGTGTTTAAACTGACTCATGCTTTAGCTACCTCCACCAGCATGGTTTGATGGGAATTCCCTTTCGCAAGCGCGGTAATACGGGCAGAGCTGAGCACGTTCGCGCAGCCGCCTTTATCGACGCCCTGTTCGTCCGGCTGCCACCAGGCGCCTGCCTGCATGGCAACAACGCCCGGAATGATGCGCGGCGTGACCTCAGCCGGAATTTCACATATGCCGCGCGCGTTATGAATGCGCACGGTATCCCCCTGGGAAATGCCGCGCTTTTGCGCGTCCTGCGGGTTGATCCACAGCTTTTGCTGCTGCGCCTCAATCAGCCACGGGTTGGCGTACTGGGTTGAGTTAGCACGGTTTTTCCCTTTCCAGGTGATCAGCTGCAGCGGGAAGGTTTTCGCCAGTTCGTCCTCCGGCCCTTCGTGGGCGGGCACGTAGTGCGACAGCGCCGGAATCTCCGGGTGCTGCATGTCGTACAGACGCTTCGAGAAGATCTCAATTTTCCCGGACGGCGTCGGGAACGGATGATTTTGCGGATCGCGAATATTGTCTTCAAAAGCGACGAACGGCGCGCTTTTGAAAAGATGCTGGCGCGTCTTTTGTAACGTCGCGAAGTCCGGCAGGTTTTCATCTGGCATGGAGAGGCGCGTCTGCTCCCAGATGTGCTCAATCCACGCTTTTTCGTCACGGCCCTCGCTGAATGCAGGTTCGACGCCAAGCTTAGCAGCAACTTCCCGCAGCCAGTCGTAGTCTGAACGGCGTTCGAATTCAGGTTCAATCAGCTTTTCCGACAGGATCAGATAGCTTGCCGTGCCCCAGGTTTCGCCGATATTCCAGCGTTCCATAAAGCTGGTTTCCGGCAGGAGAAGATCGGCGTATCTGGCGCTCGGCGTCATAAACAGATCACTTGCGACGATAAACTCGATTTTCGACTCGTCTTCCAGCACGCGCGTCGCCTGATGCAGATCCGGGTTCTGGTTAGCCAGATAATTTCCCGCCAGCGAGAAGAGGATGCGGATATTGCTGTCCAGCTTCTCTGCATCCTTCAGGCCGTCTTCCGCCGTTACCTTAGAAGCATCATCGGCGGCCTGCACCCAGTTCATCACCGATATTTTGGCTTTTACCGGGTTATCCGGCATCTCCGGCCCGGTAGCAAATTTACGATTAGCGCAGCCGCCATAGCCTGCCGCCCAGCCGCCCTTCACCCCAACGTTACCCGTCAGCGTTGCCAGTAACGTCGAGCCGCGCGCGGTGCGCTCGCCGCAGTTATGGCGCTGCGGTCCCCAGCCCTGAATCAGCGCGGCGGGTTTGGTGGTTGCGTAGTCGCGCGCCAGCTGACGAATGGTCTGCGCAGGCACGTGGGTGATTTTCTCTGCCCACTCGGGCGTTTTCGCCACGCCATCTTTTGCGCCGCTCAGATAAGCCATCAGGGATTCATTGGCCGGAACGCCTTCCGGCATGGATGCTTCGTCAAAGCCCAGGGTATAGCGCTGAATGAAGTCGCGATCGTGCAGATTCTCCGTGACGATCGTGTACATCATGGCGTCCATCAGGGCGTTGTCTGTTGTGGGAAGCAGCGGGATCCACTGGTCAGCCAGGGAGGAAACCGTATCGGAATAGCGCGGATCGACAACGATAAAGCGCGTGCCGTTTTGCTTCATCTTCTGATAGAAGTAGTTGCTGTGACCAAAGATCGTCTCCGTCGGGTTATGCCCCCAGAGGATGACCAGTTTGGTATCCAGCAGCGTGTCCAGAGAGCTGCCGCTGGCGGCGGTGCCGTAGGTATACGGCGTGGCTGCCGCCGTGTTGCCCATACTGACCGAGTGATAGCTTTCAAGATAGCCGCCGGTTAAGTTGAGCAGACGACGAACCATTTTATCGCCGGAAAACGTTCCGCCGGATACCGCAGTGCCCACATGCACATAGCGTGAGGCAGCGCCGTATTTTTGTGTAATCGTTTTTAATTGATTCGCAATAAGCGTGGTGGCTTCATCCCAGGTAATACGCTCGAATTTTCCTTCGCCACGTTTACCCACGCGTTTCATTGGATATTTAAGCCGATCGGGATGATAAACAAATTTCCGATAAGCGCGGCCACGAACGCAGGCGCGCATTATCGGCATCTGCGGATCTAACGCATTGTCCGGACGCGTTGAAATTCGGGTAACAACGCCCTCACTAACGTGAGCGCGAATATCACATTTACCGCCGCAGTCAAACGTGCTGCAGGTTTGCACCACTTTTTCTTCAGGCGTCGCGTGTGTTGCCGCCGTACTCTGTGCCTGTGCTTTACCTGTTGTCGCTACAAAAGGAAGGGCGGCGAGCGCCGACCCTGCCTGAATAAAATGACGCCGGGATAGCGCGGGAATAAGCCCCTCTCCCTGATTTTTATTTTTCTTCATTGCTCGTTCCTTAAAATAAAAACGCATTCTCGTTTTTTTTCAGGAACGAATATTGATAATTATCAAACTAACTCTTCGGGGGTAACACTTAACGGTCTAATTCAAAATTCACCGTCGCCGTTTGTCCTGAGTCATCCATTACAAGTAATTGATATTCGCCAGGCAAATATAATTTTAATGAATGAGTATTATTGCGGCCTTCTAACGGTTCTCCATTTAAAAACCACCAGCGCCCACCTTCTCCTCCAGTCGTAATAACAGATAGCGTCACGTTCCCTTCACCAGGGAGTCGCTTAATAACAGCCCCCTCTCTGATACCCGAAATCATAAGCGGTGCTGCATTGTTATTATCCAGCGGCGGGCAGAGCGTCGATCTCGCAGGAAGACGCGCAGCCCTTTTTTCCGCTGCGGGCAGCCACGGCTCCAGCGGCAGCGGCCAGACGTCGAGAACTTTTTCTGTGGCATCAGGGCAATCTGCCGCCACACGCTTGCCCGTTTTATCCAGCCAGACCGGGAAACGAATGCCGCGAATGCCTTCCTGTTCCGGCAGCAGCAGCGTGGGTGGTTCACTCCCTTCCAGCAGCCAGGTCGAAAGACGACGCCGACAGTTTTCACTGCCTTCCGGCAGCGACTGGCCGCCCGGCCAGCAGATCACGCCCCGCCCAACGCTTTCCGGGCGCGGATCGCGCGGCAGGCGGGCCTCGTCTATTGTCGAGCGTGACTGAAGCAGGTTATTCACCTGGTTTAATAGCGGAACCGCGCTGGCAAAACCAAACTGCCCCGCTACCGGCGTGCCGTCAGGTCGCCCTGTCCAGATACCTATTACATACCGGGCATTGAGACCGATGGCCCAGGCATCGCGGTAGCCATAGCTGGTGCCCGTTTTCCACGCCAACGGCGCAATTTGCGGCAGCGCACTGTCCGGCAGCGGCTGCGCTTCATTCGCCAGAATACGGCGAATAATCCACGCCGAACCTGGCGATAACAGCGGGCGTTCAGTTAGCGGGTCGCCCGGCTGTAAGCGCAGCCGGCCCGCCTTGCCATGCCTTGCAAAGGCGCTGTACGCGGCGGCGATATCCGCCAGCCTCGCGCCTGCGCCACCCAGGATCAGCGACAGATTCGGCTGCGCTCCGGCAGGCAGGATCAGCGGCAGGCCTGCGTTACTCAGCATCCCGGCAAACCGTTTGGGACCGTAGGCTTCCAGCACCTGGACGGCTGGCAGGTTGAGCGAGCGCACCAGCGCTTCACTCATGCTGACCGGCCCGTGGAACCCGCTGTCAAAATTTCCCGGGCGATAATCACCGGTTTTTCTGGGCACGTCCTGAAGCAGCGAGGCGGGATGGATCAGGCCATCATCCAGCGCCATACCGTAGATAAACGGTTTCAATACCGATCCCGGGGATCGGATCGCGTTAACCATATCCACATGGCTGAAACGCGTGTCATCGTTGATATCCACCGAGCCGACCCAGCCGCGCACCTTCATGTCGGTATGATCGACCACGATCATCGCCAGCGAACTGCGTGCCGGCAGGCGGGATTTCCAGTTCATCGCCAGCTCTTCCAGCTGCCGTTGCAGTCCGGCATCCAGCGTAGTGACAATTTTTGTGTCGCGGCTTTTGCCGAGCATCATACGTGCAAAGAGCGGCGCCAGTTGCGGCATCTGCCGGGGAGCCAGCCATACAGGCTCTTCACGGGACTCCTTCACCTGCTTTGCTGACCAGACGCCCTGAATCATCATGCGATCGAGCACTTTGTTGCGTGCCGCTTCGGCCCGCTCGGGCCAGCGATCCGGGCGCAGACGGCTGGGTGCCTGCGGCAGTACCGCCAACAACGCCGCGTCGGAGTAGCTCAGCTGCGACGGGGGTTTCCCAAGGTAGGTCCAGCTTGCTGCTCCCACGCCCTGCAGCGTGCCACCAAACGGAGCACGATTGAGATAGAGCGTAAGAATGTCACGCTTAGAGAGGTGCCATTCCAGCTGCATCGCCCGCCAGAGCTGGCGAATTTTGCCGCCAAAGGTGCGCGGATGCGGATCCAGCAGGCGTGCCACCTGCATGGTAAGCGTGCTTCCTCCCGAAACCACTCTTCCGGAACTGAGATCCTGCCAGGCGGCGCGCAGGACAGAGAGCGGGTTTACGCCCGGATGCTCCCAGAACCAGCGATCTTCGTACTGGATCAGAGCCTCAAGATAACGGGGAGAAACCTCTTCAATGGTCACCGGGTAGCGCCAGATGCCTTCGCTGTCGGCAAAACGCCAGAGCGGCGCGCCCTTCTCGTCCACCACAACTCGCGCGGGGTTAACCTCTTTCAGAGGCAGCGGCCACAGGCGGTCGGCGGCGACAATCAGCCCCCCTAAAACGAGAAGCGCTCCCGCCAGCCAAAGCCAGCGGGAGCGTGTCAGACGCGCTATCAACATATCACGGAACAACAATCAGCGGGCCGCTGGCCGCACCCGTTGCCCGCCACTGCGGAAAGTACATAGACTCCACCATCGGAACCGGCACCTGGTAGGTGCCCGGCGTTACGGCACGGGCCAGATAAACCAGCGTAACCGGCTGACCTTCGTTTACCGGCACGGCGGCCACAAAGCGGTCGTCGCGGAACTCCATGTGCTGAATGTCCGCCTGCTGCATCTGGCTGAGCAGGTTCTGCACTTCGCTGCCGCTGTCCTGCAGGCTTGCGCTGCTGCTCGCCAGGTTCTGGTTTTCCAGCTCCAGACCAGCAGGGAGGAGATCCACAACCAGCGCATCCGGCACGTTCTGGCTGGCTTTCACTTCAAGCCAGACCAGCACCAGTTCACCGCTTTTCAGCGAAGAGAGCGATTTGCTGCTGCCATCGGTTGCCAGGATATGACGTTCAACCTGCAGCACGTTGGAACTCGGCTGAGGCGCATATTCCGGATAGCCGGTGCTGTCCAGACGTACCCACAGCGGTGCCGTGCCGGTATTGGTTACCTGAAGCGCACCAAGCTGGTCGCCGCTTACGTTTTGTACCTGCGCCCTATCGCCGCCTGATGCGGTATCAGACAACGTGGTTTTCGCCTGCCATGCGCCTGACAGGGTTTGCAGCGAACGTCCGGCCAGGAACAGCGCATTGCTCTCCTGGGTGGATAGCCAGCGCTGGCTGAATGCCTGTTCAGAAAGAGCATTCAGCAGCGTATTTTGCGCATCCGGCAGCAATTTATACTCCTCCAGAAGGGAGAGCATCAGCGCGTTATCGCGAAGCGGGCTGCCGTAATCGGCCATCCATGTTTTTCTGTCGTTACGCGGTGTTTTGAGCGCCAGATCCAGCGCCTGCTGGCTGCGCGGCGCATCGCCCATCAGTTTGAGCGCCATGCCCAGCTGCATCAGCGGCAGCCCGGAAGCCGCCTGCCCGTGGCGCTCCCAGATTTCACGCAGCGCGCCCAGCGGGGCTTTTTGCTGACGCGCCAGCACCAGCGAGGCATACGCCTGCACGGCAAATTTGCTGGCCTTGGCGTCGTCGCTGTAGCGGATAGACATCATGCCCGGATCCTGCAGGTAGCGCAGCAGACGGTTGTTGGCGTTGTTCACCGCATCGGCAGGTACGCTATAACCTTGCTCGCCCGCGCGCACCAGGAAGTCAGTCACATAGGCGGTCAGCCAGTACTCTTCAGGGCCATTTTTATCCCACAAGGCAAAACCGCCATCGTCACGCTGCATCTGCAGCAGACGGGAGATCCCAATATCAATGGCAGCACGGCGCTGGTCATCGGTATCTCCTTTTATACCAAGCGCGGTAAGCTGCGCGGCGTTGGTATAGAGTGACGGGAACAGGCCGCTGGTGGTCTGCTCCAGGCAGCCATACGGATACGCCTGCAGTTCACGAATATAGCGCGCCAGGTTGAGCGGTGGTTTGCCGCTCAGCAGCAGTTGCCCCTGCAGGGTGGCAGGAGAGAAACCGTTGCTGTGCTGCGCCGGTGCGGTCCAGGACTCGCCGGGGTTCAGCATGGCACCGGTATTGACCGTCTGCGCCGGGAATGCCGGACGTACGCCAATTTTCCAGCTCTTCTGCTGCGGGGCAAAGGTTTCGCCCGGAAGCTCCAGGCCGGTAACCTGCGCCGTCACCTCACCGTCGCCATAACCCTCCAGCGCACGCACCGGAATAAACAGGGTACTGCGCGCGCCCGGCGGCAACTGAACCGGCTGCGGCTGTGCACCTTCCAGCGACACTTTTCCTGTCGCGCTCAGGGCGACGTTCAGCGATTGCGGTTTGTCGGTCAGGTTAGTGAGATCCAACGTCAGCCGTGAGGTATCTCCACTTGCCAGGAAGCGCGGAGTATTAAGCTCGGTAATAACCGGCGCGGCCACCACAACCTTGCTTTCGCTGCTGCCGAAATCATCTTCCGTCCACGCCTGCGCCATCAGACGCAGTTCGCCGTTGAAATCACCAATCGGCAGCGTAACGGTGCCTTCTCCGTTGGCATCCAGCGTAACCGGCTGAGCCTGTTGGGCAATAATGGTGACGTGGTTCACCGGCGGTTTACCGCCGCGCTTGAGTTCATCGCCGTCACCACCGAAACGCAGCGCGGCCATGCGGCCCTGCCCTTCAATGACCTGGCCGTAGATATCATAGATATCGGCGCCGTAACGCTTCTGGCCGAAGAAGGCCTGCCATGGATCTGGCGTAACGTAATCGGTAATGTTCAGCACGCCGCTGTCCACCGCCGACACCAGCACGTTCACTTTCTGCGGAACCGCCCCCTCTTTTACGCTGGCTTTCACTTTCACAGAGAGCGTCTGGTTTGGACGCATTTTCTGCGGGTTATCCAGCGCAATGTTCAGGCGGCGATTTTCGTCGCCCATCGGCAGATGCAGCAGACCAACCGCGCGCTTCGGCGTGGCGGATTTGGATTTATCGCCAGGACGCACCACCAGCGTACTGAGATAGAGATCGTGACGTTTCCAGGCTTTATCCACCGGAATGGAAAGATCGAGCCCGTTTGCCGGTACGTCGATCTCTTTCCACCACAGCGGCCCTTCGCTGGACTCGATCATCGCATAGCCCTTGCCTGCGGCTGGCGCTGCTATGTGCAGCTGGATGGTATCGCCTGGCTGATAGGCCGGTTTATCCAGTTTCAGGGTCACGCGGTCAGGGCGCACCGCACCCGTGCCGTCGCTGTTATCCTGCCAGCTGTAACCTGCCCAGAAGCGCACGCTGCTGACCACATCATCAGGCGCTTTCACTTCCAGACGGTATGAGCCCCACTCCACCGGGAAGGTGACTTTGCCGGTTTCATCGGCCTTAAGGCTAAGCTCCTGCTCGCCCTCAATCAGCTCTTTTTGATCAAACTGAGACTGCCAGCCTTCGCTCTCGGACCAGTTCCAGAAATAGTCACGGCGTTCACGGATCAGGCGTACCTGTAAGCCGGATACCGCTTTTTTCGCGCCGCTGGCATCGGCATAGACGATGTCAAAGCTGGCGTTGCCGTTCTCGTCGACGATCGGTTGGTTGACGGTGGTATCGGTACGGTAGTCGTAGACCGCCTTACTGGCGAACTGCGGACGGATACCCGGCAGTTGCGCCGCCGGCCAGATAGCCTGCTCCGCGCGGCGCGTCACCGGACGACCGCCTGATTCCAGCAGGCTCGCCTGCAGGATCAGCTGCAGCGGCGAGTGTACCTCTTTCCACTGGCTTTCGGTGGTCACCTGCCCGCGCCCCTGCTCATCCAGCGTAAGCTGCACTTCATCCAGACTGCGGCTCAGGTTTTCTTCCGCAATATCACCAAACTGGAAGCCGGGCAGCGCAGCAACGGCCTCACGCAGCGGACGCAGGAAAAGCTGGCCCTGAAGAGAATTGCCGTTGGCCGGAGCGCCATACAGGTAATAGCCCACGATGTTGAAGTCCACCTCATCCTGAGGGGAAACCGGTGCTTTTTGTCCCGTCAGATTGAGCGCCATACGCTCGGGCATAAAATCTTCGACGTGGAAATCCCACAGGCGCTGCTGGTTATCACCGATATTCGCGCGAATATGCCACATGCCTGTCTGGGCACCGCTATCCAGCGCGTAATTGAAGCGGTAGAGGCCGTTCTCAGGCTGAACAACGATCGTGCGTGCCACCTGCCCGTCCGGGCGCAGCACGTCAAGCTTCACGGGCTGATCGGGAAGCGGTTTTCCGTCGCTGTCGCGCAGCAGGCCGTTAAGGATCACCGTTTCACCCGGACGATAGAGATCGCGTGGGCCAAACATAAAGAATTGCTTGCTGAAGCCGGGGCTACCGGCGATGTCGAACTCTGCCAGGTCGAGCGCTGGGAGCTTGAGATCGAGCAGCGTAGTCTGGCCGTCTTTGCTGGCGAGGATCAGCGCGGCTTCTTTGTCTGTTTCAAGCTTCGCATGGCCGTCGGCGTCGCTGCTGGCTTCGGCGAGCGTCTGACCTTTATCATTCAGCAGCGTGACGGTGACGCCGGACTGCGCCGCACCGTTTTCCAGGCTCTGGGTGAAAATGTCCAGCCGGTTATGATACCGGTGAGCAGACAAACCGATATCGCTCAGGGTAAAGAGCGTTGCGGCATTGCTGTAGTTGTAGTGCCCTGCCTGGTTCATGACGGCGATATAAACGCCGGACTGCTGAAGCGGCTTGATATCTTTAAGCGGCAGGAGCAGTTTTTCACGCGTGTTGCGCGCCGGGTTGAGGTCAAAACGACCGGTATAGACCAGTTCCGCCATCTTCAGCAGATTGTCAGATTCCCAGTTGGTCAGCGAGTTGCGGTACTCCCACTGGCTGACAAACGAGGCCAGCGATTCCGGCTTCACGCGGTAGAAATTGACGTCCACATTGTTGACGTTAAGCGCCATCACCGGCAGCCCTTCCACCACTTTGCCCGGCAGCAGCGAGCCGCGGCTGGCGAAACCGACCGACGGCTCTATATCTCGCGTGGTCAGGGCTTTTTCATAATCAATGCCAAAGGTCGCTTTGTTCAGCGCCACCAGGCCACGATCCACGGTGATAACCAGATTACGGTTAGGCTCCAGATGGCGCAGGCGCAGCTCTTTCAGGTTAGGCGCAAGTTCCCACGCCCCGTCAACTTTGCCGCTTTTCTTATCCACGACGTGAACCGTCTTCGCGAAATCCTGTTCCGGATCCAGCGGGACAGAGAAGGTCAGCACCAGCGTAGCGGCGCCGTCCAGTTGCACTTCAGACGCATCAAGCAGAGTCAACGCTTTTCCCTGACTCTGGGCGGCCATTTTAGCCAGCTTTTCAGCGTCGGGCTTTTCCGCGGCTTTCGGTGTTGATGCGGTGGATGCTGCGGGAGCCGCAGCCTGAGGTTTATCGTCGCTGTTATCACAGCCGACAAGCGTAAAGGTGGTGAGCAGCGCGAGAGAGATCGCGGCTAAGCGAAACGGTTTCATCCTGTGTCCCTGGCCTGAGGGGGCCTGTTGGTCGTCGTCCGGATAAGTATTATCCGCAAGTTTCGTTAATACAAAAAGTCCAATTTAAGAATCTGGAAAGCGCCTCGCAGAATGGCATCACGCCGCTACACCGGGATGGAACCGCGATCACAGCGCATAACGTCACATGTTACCTTTTACGTCATTTGTTTTTAAAACAAGAAGATAGCTGGATATGTTCGCTCAGAGCCTGCTAGTTTTATGACCATGACGCACCCCGAGTGCGCGGTTCAAAAAGAGAGAAAGCCATGAAACGAGCCGTGAACGCCCTACAAAATTTCGGAAAATCATTATACGGACCGGTACTTATCTTACCGATTGTCGGTCTGTTTATCGCCTTTGGCAATGTGCTGGGCAACGGTAACCTGGCCGAATACCTGCCGTTCCTTGGTCATCCGCTTATCCAGAGTATCGGCCAGCTGATCGCCAAATCTGCCGTGTCGGTGCTGGTCAACCTGGCGCTGGTGTTTGCCGTCGGGATCCCGATTGGTCTGGCGACGCGCGATAAAGGCTACGCGGCGCTGATTGGGCTGGTGACTTTCGTGGTGTTTATCAACGCCATGAACGTGACGCTGCAGCTGCAGGGCGAGCTGGCCCCTGCTGAGCAGATGAAAGCCGCCGGGCAAAGCATGGTGCTGGGCGTTCAGGTGCTGGAGATGGGCGTTTTCGCCGGGATCCTGACCGGGGCGCTCTCCGGTTACCTGTATAACAAATACTCCGGCGTACAGTTTAACGGCGCGATGGCGATTTACTCCGGCCACTGTTTTGTCGCCATTGTCATGTTGCCCGTCTCTATGCTGCTCGGCGTGGTAATGAGCGAACTCTGGCCGTACGCGCAGCATGGGATTAGCGCCCTGGCGCTGGCAATTAAAGGCTCCGGCCCGTTCGGGGTGGCGATCTACGGTTTCCTTGAGCGCATTCTGGTGCCGACCGGCCTGCACCATCTGGTTTATACGCCATTCCTGTATACCGAACTGGGGGGCACGCAGGAGGTGTGCGGCACGGCTTACCAGGGGGCGCGCAATATCTACTTCGCCGAGATGGCCTGCCCGGACGTGAAGCAGCTCAGCAGCACGGTAGTGTGGGACGCGCGCGGCATCAGCAAGATGTTCGGCCTGCCCGCCGCCGCGCTGGCGATGTACATGACCGCGAAGCCGGAGCGTAAAGCCGTTGCGAAAGCCATTCTGATCCCGGCAGCGCTGACCTCGCTGCTGGTCGGCGTGACCGAACCGATTGAATTCTCCTTCCTGTTCGTCGCCCCGCTACTGTTCGTGGTGCATGCGGTCCTGACCGGTATTGGCATGATGCTGTTCTCGCTGCTGGGCGTTCATGCCATCGGTGCCAACGGGATTATCGATTTCATTCTCTACAACCTGCCGCTCGGCACCGAGAAATCCAACTGGCCGATGTACATCGTGGTTGGGCTGATCATGTTTGCCCTCTACTTCGTGGTGTTCCGCTTCCTTATCCTGCGTTTCAACATGAAAACGCCGGGCCGTGAGGATGAAGATCAGGAGACACGCCTCTACAGCAAGCAGGAGTACCAGGCGAAAGGCAATAACGACGGGCTGGGCGAGTCCATCGTGGTGGGCCTGGGCGGCCGGGAAAATATTGAGGTTGTGGATAACTGCTACACCCGCTTACGCGTCACGGTGAAGGATGTCGCCATCATCGACGAGCCGCGCCTGAAGGCGACCGGCGCGAAAGGGGTTATCAAACAAGGTAACAACGTTCAGGTGGTCTACGGGCTGCACGTCAAAAAAATGCGAGAAGCCGTTGAGACGTTTCTCTGAAAGGAGCTAAAGATGTTTACACCCCCATTCATTCTGTCGATTGCCGGCGGCGGCAGCACTTACACGCCGGGTATTGTGAAAAGCTTGATGGTGCGCCTGCAGGATTTTCCGCTGGCCGAAATCCGCCTCTATGACATCGACGAGGCACGTCAGAACACCATTGCGCCGGTGGTTGAGAAAGTGATTCGCGACCACAGCCAGAGCATCAAATTTACCGTCACCAGTGACCCGGAAGTGGCCTTCAGCGGCGCGCATTTCGTTTTCGCCCAGATGCGCGTCGGCCAGTACAAAATGCGCGAGCAGGATGAGAAGATCCCGCTGCGTCACGGCGTGGTCGGCCAGGAGACCTGCGGCCCCGGCGGGCTGGCCTACGGACTGCGCACGATCCTGCCGATGGTCGAGCTTATCGATCTGGTGGATCGTTACGCGCATGAGAAAGCCTGGATCGTGAACTACTCCAACCCTGCGGCGATCGTCGCGGAGGGCGTGCGACGCCTGCGACCAAATGCTCGCGTGCTGAACATCTGCGATATGCCGGTCGCGGCGATGCGTAATATGGGGGCCATTCTGGGTGTCGATCGTCGCAAACTGGAGGTGGACTACTTTGGCCTGAACCACTTCGGCTGGTTTACCCGCGTGCTGGTGGACGGCGAGGACAAATTACCGGAGCTGCGTAAACATATCGCGAAGTTTGGCCTGCTGACGGAAGATGCGGCCAAAACCGATCCGCAGCACTCGGATCCTTCGTGGGTTAAAACCTGGCGCAACATCAAGCCGATTATGGATAACTTCCCGGAGTACCTGCCGAACCCGTACCTGCAGTACTACCTGATGCCGAACCAGATTGTGGAGCATCAGAACCCCGACTATACCCGCGCCAATGAAGTGATGAACGGGCGTGAGAAAAAACTTTTTGCTGCTGCTGAAGAGTACAAGCGCACCGGGATTTTACCGGATGCCTTCCACGTGGGCGTTCACGGCGAGTTTATCGTCGATGTCGCCTGCTCGCTGGCGTTCAACCTGCGCCAGCGTCATCTGGTGATGGTCGAAAACCGCGGGGCGATTACCAACCTACCTTATGATGCGGTGGTGGAAGTACCCGCCTACATCACCTCCGAAGGGCCGGAGCCTGTGCGCGTGGGGCTGGTACCGCTGTTCCACCAGACCCTGCTGCAACAGCAGCTGGCATCTGAACAACTGCTGGTAGAGGCGACCATCGAAGGCAGCTATGAGAAAGCGCTTCAGGCGTTCACCCTCAACCGCACCGTGCCCACCATGGAGCACGCAAAAGCGATTCTGGATGAGATGATAGAAGCCAACCGCGACTACTGGCCTGCGCTGCAAAAAGCCTGGCAGGACGGCGAAACGGTGAAAAAATAGGGGCTTGCTCGCGAGTTGAACGTGGTTTGCTTGTCGGTGTCAGAAAAAACACCGACAATCCTTTTTTACGGAAAAGAATGGAGGCAACCATGTCCACCTCATATTTTGTCGCCGCCGACTGGCTGATTGAGCACGGCGACGATCCGGAAGTCCAGATTATTGACGCGCGTATGGCCCCGCCGGGCCAGGAACATCGTGACGTTCCCGGTGAATACCGCGCCGGGCATCTGCCTGGCGCGGTATTTTTTGATATCGAAGCCCTCTCCGATCATACCTCTCCCCTGCCGCACATGCTGCCGCGCCCGGAAGCGTTTTCCGTGGCGATGCGCGAGCTGGGCGTCAGCAAAGACAAACATCTTGTTGTTTACGATGAAGGCAATCTGTTCTCCGCGCCGCGCGCATGGTGGATGCTGAAACAGTTTGGCGTGGAAAAAGTCTCGATTCTGGCGGGCGGTCTGGCGGGCTGGAAGCGTGACGAGCTGCCGCTCCAGCAGGGCGACGTGACGCTGCCGGAAGGCGAGTTCGACGCGACGTTCGACGTCAACGTGGTGAAGCGCCTGACCGACGTACTGGTCGCGAGCCATGAAAAGACGGCGCAAATCGTCGATGCGCGCCCTGCACCACGCTTTAACGCTGAAGCGGATGAACCACGTCCAGGGCTGAGACGAGGCCATATTCCAGGTGCGCTGAACGTGCCGTGGGGCGACCTGGTGTTTGAGGGCGAGCTGAAAACTACCGACGAGCTGCGTGCCATTTTTGACCGCGCGGGCGTGGATTTACATCGCCCGATTATTGCCAGCTGCGGCTCCGGCGTGACGGCCTGCGTGGTGATCCTGGCGCTTGCCACCCTCGGCGTCAACGACGTTACGCTCTACGACGGCGCCTGGAGCGAATGGGGGGCGCGTGACGATCTGCCAGTTGAACCGGCGAAATAATGGATAACCGCCTGGCCACGCTGTTAACGCGCGGGGCGTCCCTGACCCGCGCGGAGTATCGCGTCCTCGCCCACCTGACGGAGCATCCGCTGCTGGTGGGCAACATTACGGTGCGCGAGCTGGCGCAGGCGACGTTTGTTTCTACCGCCACCATTATGCGGCTGTGTCAGAAGCTGGGGTTTAGCGGCTTTAGCGAGTTTATCTGGCACTGCAAGCAGCTGCTCTCCGACACGCCGCATATTGCCGCTCAGGCGCAATCTCTTCCTGAGCTCCCGGCGCTGTTTAATCAGTTTATCGCTAACTATCAGCACACCTTCCAGTGGATCACGCAGGAGAAGCGCCAGCAGTTCGCCGACCTGCTGCGGCAGAAAGAGAGCTTTTTTCTCTACGGGGCCGGGTTTTCCTATCTCTTTGCCGAATACCTGACCAAGAAGCTGCAGGTGCTGGGCAAAACGGCGTTCATCTCCGGACCGGGGGACAGCCGAAACATTTTTCTCAGCAACGCCGCGCGTTATCAGGTATTTATCGCCGTTTCGCGAAGCGGCGAAACGGAACAGGTGCTGGATAAGGCGCGGATTGCCAAAAACGTCGGCATGACGGTCGTCGCCTTTACCCGCGCCTCGGCCAATACGCTGGCGGGCATGGCGGACGTGCACTTTGCGCTGTATGACGAGGCGGTGCACTTCGCTGCCGAAGCCGCGGGCGTGACGTCGTTTGAGTCGAATCTGGTGCTGCTGATGGATTTACTGCTGCTGGAGGCAACGGGGTGACATTCACCCCGCCGTAATCAGATGATGCGGTTGGTCTTGAGATCGCGCAGGAAGCCGCCCCAGCGACGCTCATAGAACGGCGTGATGTGCTCGGTAATAAAATGGCTGATGCCCTTCTCACCGTTTTTCACCTGACAGATATCGATCGGCTCATCGCCCGGCAGCGTGTCGGTGGCCACGCTTCCCGCCGCCTGAATGATGTCGTCGATATCGCCGTCGGCTTCAATCCCAATCAGCAGAACAGGCTTTTCGTCAGCGCTCTCTTTGATAGAGCAGAGGAACGCGCGTCTTACCGGTTTCAGAGTTTTGAACAGCGTCGTCAGGGAATCGATCATCTGCGCAGGCGGCTCGGCCACCTCAGACAGCAGCAGCGTTTCGCCCCCTTCCAGCACCTCCTGGGTGCTAAGCGGGTTACCCTCTTCACCAATCAGGTGGCTGATCTCGCGCGGGGTGAACTCTTTCCCGGTTGGCAGCTTAGCGTTAAGGAACAGCGTCTGGCCCAGCGTCATTTCGAACAGCGTGCGCACCGGCATCACCACGAACGCCTGTTCATCTTCTACCGCTTCCTGCAACGCTTCCAATGAAGTGAAGAACGGGATAACCGACGTGCCGTCATCTTTCTCCCAGTGCAGCAGATCCAGCGCGCTGTCTTCGACAACCTGCTCACCTTCCGCCGCGGTGCCCGGTACCCAGACGGTGGATTCCAGTAGCGTGCGGAAAAATGCCGGACGGTGGGCGGGCTCGGTCGCCGCCTGTTCCAGCAGGGTTTCTAATTCGTTTTTGGTATCTGACATAGTTTGGCTACTTCAATAAACGCCGGGTGGCGCTTTGCTTACCCGGCCTACAAAACCACAGGCCCGTGCAAGCGCAGCGCCGCCGGGCAAAAAAGATCACTCAGCCGTCAGCAGGTTCGCCACGGTACGCACGCCCAGACCGGTCGCACCCGCGGACCACTGCTCAACTGCCGCCTTACGGTAGGTTGCGGAGCAGTCGATGTGCAGCCAGCCTTCGTGATAGTTCTCAACGAAGTGCGACAGGAAGCCTGCTGCGGTACTTGCCCCCGCCGGGTAAGCCGCGCTCGCGGTGTTATTCAGCTCGGCAAAGTTAGACGGCAGCTGGCTGCGGTGGAACTCGGCCAGCGGCAGACGCCAGAACGGTTCGTTTTCCGCAGCCGCGCTTGCCAGCAGGCGAGCGGCCAGCTTGTCGTCAAAGCTGAACAGCGCGTGGTAGTCGTTGCCCAGGGCGGTTTTCGCCGCGCCGGTCAGGGTCGCCATGTCGATAATCAGCTCTGGCTTCTGGGCAGAGGCGTCGATGAGGCCATCGGCCAGCACCAGACGGCCTTCGGCATCGGTGTTCATCACTTCGACATTTTTACCGTTGCGGTAGCGAATGATGTCGCCCAGCTTGAAGGCGTTGCCGCTCACCATGTTGTCCGCGCAGCACAGGTAGAGCTTCACGCGCTTGTTCAGACCGCGGGTGATAGCGAATGCCAGCGCGCCGGTGATGGTTGCCGCGCCGCCCATGTCGGACTTCATGGAATCCATGAACGCGCTCTGCTTCAGGCTGTAGCCGCCGGTGTCGAAGGTAATGCCTTTACCGACCAGGCAGGCAAAAACCGGCGCTTCTTTATCGCCGGTTGGGTTGTAATCCAGCGCCAGCAGGACCGGAGGACGCTCAGAACCACGGCCCACGGTATGAATGCCCATGTAGTTCTGCTCGCGCAGATCTTCACCTTTGGTGATGCGGTAGGACATGTTATCCCCCGCCACGCCGCACAGCAGGTCAACCGCACGCTGCGCCAGTTGCTCAGGGCCTAACTCCTCCGCCGGGGCGTTAATGGTGTCGCGCACCCAGTCGATAATTTTCAGGCGGCTTTCCAGTTCTTTCTGACCGGCTTCATCGAGGTTCGCCCACTCAATTTTACGGGTGCCTTTCGGGCCTTTGTAGCCCGCCCAGAACGCCCAGCTGCGGTCAGTATCCCAACCTTCGCCTTCCAGCGAGACATGCTTAATGCCCAGGCCGTCAATTTTACGCGCGGCGCGCTGGATCAGACCTAAATCATCTTTGCCCGTCAGGTGCAGGGTGATACCGTCGTTGTTGATGCTGTAGCTGGCTTTCTCGCCCCAGCGCGCGTCGGCGGGCTGCGTAGAGAGCGTAATCTTCATCGCTTCGGTCATTTTATTTATCCTTATTAGCAAACGGGCCGCCTGAAGGCAGCCCGTTAAGTGATTTACTCTGCTTCATCTAACCAGACTAACAGAATCGCCTCCAGAATTTTTTCATTGGATGCGTTTGGATCGTCGTCGAAATCCTCTAAATCGCAGATCCACTGGTGCATGTCGGTGAATCGTACGGTTTTGGGATCGAGATCCGGTTTCGCGTCGTAGAGCGCTTCGCCGATTTCACGGCTGTCTGTCCACTTCAGTCCCATATTAATGCTCGCGTGCGTGGTTGATGGTGTAGCGTGGGAATTCCACGACCAGATCTTCATCGGTCACCGCGGCCTGGCAGCTCAGGCGGCTGTCTGGCTCCAGACCCCATGCTTTATCCAGCATGTCGTCTTCGTCTTCGGTGCTCTCGGCGAGAGAGTCAAAACCTTCACGCACGATGCAGTGGCAGGTGGTGCAGGCACAGGATTTTTCACAGGCGTGTTCCACTTCGATACCTGCACGCAGGGCAACATCGAGAATGGTTTCACCGGTCTTCGCTTCCAGAACAGCGCCATCCGGACAGAGGTCCGCATGAGGCAAAATAACAATCTTTGGCATATTAAACCTCGTCCACGGACTGGCCTTTCAGCGCGACGCGGACAGATTTGTCCATGCGGCGAGCAGCGAAGTCCTGGGTTTGTTTATCAACGTTTTTAATGGCTTCTTCTATTGCGTCAGCGTCATTGCCTTCGGCGACTGCGCGTAAGCGCGCGGCAGCCTCGTCAATCACCTGACGCTCGGCGGCGCTTAACAGCGCGGCATCGGCAGCGAGCGCCCCGTTCAGACTTTCCAGCACACGTGCGGCTTCAACTTTCTGTTCAGCCAGCATACGCGCCTTCACATCCTGCTCGGCGTAGCTCATTGAATCCTGGATCATGGAGGCGATTTCGCCATCGGTCAGGCCGTAGGACGGCTTCACCTGGATGGATGATTCCACGCCGGTGGATTTTTCCATCGCCGTCACGCTCAGCAGGCCGTCCGCATCTACCTGGAAGGTCACGCGGATATGCGCCCCGCCAGCAGGCAGCGCCGGGATGCCCCGCAGCGCAAAGCGCGCCAGAGAGCGGCAGTCCTGCACCAGTTCGCGCTCGCCCTGCATCACGTGGATGGACATCGCGGTCTGGCCGTCTTTGAAGGTGGTGAACTCCTGCGCACGCGCCACCGGAATGGTAGTGTTACGCGGGATCACTTTCTCCACCAGGCCGCCCATGGTTTCTAAACCGAGAGACAGCGGGATGACATCCAGCAGCAGCATTTCGCTGTCCGGCTTGTTGCCAACCAGAATATCGGCCTGGATAGCGGCGCCGACGGCAACCACTTTGTCCGGGTCGATGGAGGTCAGCGGCGTGCGGCCAAAGAATTCGCCCACGCGCTCGCGCACCAGCGGCACGCGCGTTGAGCCGCCCACCATGACCACTTCCAGCACCTCGTCAGCCTCCACGCCCGCATCCTTCAATGCGCGACGGCAGGCCAGCAGGGTGCGTTTAACCAGAGGCGCAATCAGCTCGCTGAACTGGTCGCGGGTGATTTCACCCTGCCAGCCTGCGACATTAACGCTGACCGACTGCGCATCGCTCAGCGCAATTTTGGCGTCGATGGCCGCATCCAGCAGTTCGCGCTGAACGCGCGCATCGCTGCGATCGCTGATGCCCGCCTGATCGCGGATGTAGTCCGCCAGCAGATGGTCGAAATCATCGCCGCCGAGCGCGGAATCCCCGCCGGTCGCCAGCACTTCAAACACGCCGCGGCTCAGGCGCAGGATAGAAATATCAAAGGTACCGCCGCCGAGGTCGTAAACCGCAATCACCCCTTCCTGACCGGAGTCGAGGCCGTAGGCAATCGCCGCCGCCGTCGGTTCGTTCAGCAGGCGCAGCACGTGCAGGCCCGCCAGACGCGCGGCGTCTTTGGTGCCCTGACGCTGTGCGTCGTCAAAATAGGCCGGAACGGTGATCACTACGCCGTCCAGATCGCCGCCGAGCGTCGCCGTCGCGCGCGCCGCCAGCGCTTTGAGGATGTCAGCAGACACGCGAATTGGGTTCAGCAAACCGGCCGCCGTGGCAATCATCGGCAGACCGTTTTCACTGGCCTGCAGCTGATACGGCAGGTGCGGGTAGCGGGTCTGGATATCAGCCAGCGAGCGGCCCATCATGCGCTTTACGGAGCTGATGGTGTTGGCCGGATCGCGCGCGGCGTTGGCGCGGGCGTCATAGCCGACCGCGTGACCCTGCTGCTGGTAGTGGACCACGGAAGGCAGCAGATGGCGGCCCTGTTCGTCGGCCAGCGTTTCCGCCTGGCCGCTGCGCACGGTCGCCACGAGGGAATTGGTGGTGCCCAGGTCAATACCGACCGCCAGACGACGCTGGTGCGGTGCGGCGCTTAAGCCAGGCTCACTAATTTGTAATAAGGCCATAATTGCTTCCGAAATTAAAAATCGAGCAGCTTTTCTTCGAGTTGTTCAGCGCTGCTTCGCAGTTTATCGAGAAAACGGAGTTTGCGCACAGTGTCTGCCGCCACGTCCCAGGTCTCGTTGTTCAGTTGCTCCACCATCTGCTGATGGCGGGTATCGAACATGCCCTTCACGCGCGTGATAAAACGTTCCAGACGCGCTTCGTCTTTGGCCTGTTCAATCTCATCCAGTTCTTCGCGCAGCTCCAGCTGTTCCATCAGAAACGCGGTGTCGCGCACGGTGTGCTGTTCGCTCGCCAGATCAAAGCCGTGGAGCGAGAGCAGATATTCTGCACGCGCCAGCGGATGGCGCAGCGTCTGCCAGGCCTGGTTGATGGTCGCGGAGTGCGATACCGCAGCCAGCTGCTCTGCCTGCGTCCCGCTGGCGAATTTATCCGGATGATACTGACGCTGCAGATCCTGAAAACGGACCGTCAGTGCCTGAAGATCGATCGGGTATTGAGCGGGTAGTCCGAAGAGAGTGAAGTAATCCATAACAATCTCAGGGGTAGCCTGTTAGAACAAACCCCACGCGCAGCAAAGCCACGGTGGGGTTTCGGATGACGCGCGGTTAAACGTGGAAGCTTTCGCCGCAACCACACTCGTCTTTGACGTTCGGGTTCGTAAATTTGAACCCTTCGTTCAGGCCTTCTTTTACGAAGTCCAGCTGAGTGCCGTTGAGAAATTGCAGGCTTTTGCCATCGACCACCACCTTCACGCCCTTGTCTTCAAACACGGTGTCATCAGACGCCGGCTCGTCAACAAACTCCAGTACGTAAGCCATACCAGAACAGCCGGAGGTACGTACGCCCAGTCGCAGGCCAAAGCCTTTACCACGGTTCGCCAGAAAAGAGCTTACTCGCGCGGCAGCGCTGTCGCTAAGGGTAATCGACATACTCAAACCTCAATTATTTTGCTTCACGTTTGCTTTTGTAATCCGCAATGGCGGCTTTGATCGCGTCTTCTGCCAGAATTGAACAGTGAATTTTCACCGGCGGCAGTTCGAGTTCTTCAGCAATATCCGTGTTCTTAATTGCCTGTGCTTCGTCCAGAGACTTGCCCTTCACCCACTCGGTGACCAGGGAGCTGGACGCAATTGCAGAACCGCAGCCGTAGGTCTTGAAGCGCGCGTCTTCAATGATACCTTCATTGTTGACTTTAATCTGCAACTTCATTACGTCGCCACACGCCGGCGCACCAACCATGCCGCTACCGACAGATTCATCGCTGTTGTCAAAAGAGCCAACGTTGCGCGGGTTCTCGTAATGATCGATAACTTTTTCGCTGTATGCCATGATTGAATTCTCCTTATATACCGATTAGTGATGTGACCATTCAATGCTGTTCAGATCCACGCCCTGCTTGAACATTTCCCACAGTGGAGAAAGGTCGCGCAGACGGCCAATGGAGTTACGAACCAGCTTGATGGTGTAGTCAATCTCTTCTTCGGTAGTGAAACGACCTAAAGAGAAACGGATAGAGCTGTGTGCCAGCTCGTCAGTCATACCCAGCGCGCGCAGCACGTAGGATGGCTCCAGGCTTGCAGACGTACAGGCAGAACCGGAAGAAACGGCCAGGTCTTTCAGCGCCATGATCAGCGATTCGCCTTCAACATAGTTGAAGCTGACGTTGAGGATGTTCGGCGCGCCCTGCTCGAGATCGCCGTTCAGATACACTTCTTCCATATCTTTCACGCCGTCCCACAGACGGTTACGTAGCGTGCGCAGGCGTGCCATCTCGGTTTCCATCTCTTCTTTCGCAATGCGGTACGCTTCGCCCATGCCCACGATCTGGTGAACAGGCAGCGTACCGGAACGCATGCCGCGCTCGTGACCGCCGCCGTGCATCTGTGCTTCGATGCGGATACGTGGCTTACGACGAACGTACAGCGCGCCGATCCCTTTCGGGCCATAGATTTTGTGGCCGGAGAAGGACATCAGGTCTACTTTCAGCTGGCTCAGGTCGATAGGCAGTTTGCCCACGCTCTGGGTCGCGTCCACGTGGTAGATGATACCGCGCGCGCGGCACATTTCGCCGATGGTGGCGATGTCCTGAACGACGCCGATTTCGTTATTAACGTGCATGATGGAGACCAGGATGGTGTCGTCACGCATCGCCGCTTCGAGCTCTTTCAGGTCAATAATACCGTTGCTCTGCGGCGCCAGATAGGTCACTTCGAACCCTTCACGCTCCAGCTGGCGGCAGGTGTCCAGCACGGCTTTGTGTTCGGTTTTGCTGGTGATGATGTGCTTGCCTTTTTTCTGATAAAAGTTGGCTGCACCTTTGATCGCCAGGTTGTCGGATTCGGTCGCACCGGAGGTGAAAACAATCTCACGCGGGTCGGCACCCACCAGGTCAGCAATCTGATTACGGGCGATATCCACCGCCTCTTCAGCATGCCAGCCAAAACGGTGTGAACGGGAAGCTGGGTTACCAAAGTTTCCGTCCAGGGTCAGACACTGCATCATTTTCTCGGCAACACGCGGGTCCACCGGCGTGGTTGCGGAGTAGTCGAGATAAATCGGTAATTTCATTGCTCTATAAACTCCGTACATCGCTTCAATGCAAGGAATCAGGCAACCGGCTGGATGTACGACCGAGTAGCGGGGTGTGACCACCCCGGCCTGATTCTGAAATACTTATCGTTTTATTACGCGCGTAATTTGACGTCGATAGCGTCCTGCGCGCGGGTGCTGCGTTGTGAATCATGGCTGTGCTGACGGCCTGATACGTCCAGAACTTCCTGGTTATTGACCAGTTCACCGAGGGTGATGTTGTTCAGGAAGCCGGTCAGACGGTCGCTCAGATCGCGCCACAGCGCGTGGGTCAGGCACTTATCGCCGCCCTGGCAGCCGCCTTTACCCTGGCAACGGGTTGCGTCAACGGATTCATCCACCGCGCTAATCACTTCGCCAACCGCAATACTGCCCGCGTCTTTACCCAGCAGATAACCGCCGCCCGGGCCACGAACGCTGGACACCAGTCCATTTTTACGCAGTCTGGAGAACAGCTGTTCCAGGTAAGAGAGGGAGATCCCTTGTCGTTCAGAAATATCAGCCAACGGAACCGGGCCCGCTTCGGAGTTGAGCGCAACGTCCAGCATCGCGGTCACGGCATAACGCCCTTTAGATGTCAGTCTCATGTCTTACTTAACCTCAAACTCGCCCCTGCCCGGGGTTTTTTATTGTAAAATGGGGGTATTGCATAGCAGGGCCAAGTCTGACATTCCTGACTAAAATGGTCAACTATTTACTTGACTGTTTTAGTCAGGTATTTAACCTTCTGTGCCTTCATAATATAGGTGCGACCTGATGCCCTCACCCCAACCCTCTCCCACGGGGAGAGGGGGAAATCGGCACTACTCTTTATTCTTCTGCTCAATCGACGCCAGAATCCCGCGCAGGATGTTCAGCTCCTGGCTTTCCGGACGCGCGCGGGTAAACATGCGGCGCAGCTTATTCATCACCTGGCCAGGGTGGCCTTCACGGATGAAGCCGGTAGCGAGCAGCGTCTGCTCCAGGTGACCGTAGAAACGCTCAAGGTCGTCCACCAGCGGGTAGGCCGTCTCTTCTTTCGGTTCTGCCTGCTTCTCCTGCGTCGCCAGCCAGGCCATGCGCACTTCGTAGGCGATTACCTGCACCGCCATTGCCAGGTTCAGCGAGCTGTATTCCGGGTTGGCTGCAATCGCCACGTGGTAGTGGCACTTCTGCAGTTCGTCGTTGGTCAGGCCAACGCGCTCGCGGCCAAACACCAGCGCAACCGGCGCCTGCTCTGCTTCTGAGACGCTTTTCAGGCCGCATTCGCGCGGATCCAGCATCGGCCACGGCAGCGTGCGTGAGCGCGCGCTGGTGCCCACCACCAGGCTGCAACCGGCCAGCGCTTCGTCGAGGGTATCAACGATCTGCGCATTACCGATAACGTCGCTGGCCCCTGCCGCCAGGGCGATAGCCTGAGAGTCTGGTTTCACCAGCGGATTAACCAGCCACAGGTTCGTTAAGCCCATGGTTTTCATAGCGCGGGCCACAGAGCCCATGTTGCCGGTGTGCGATGTTTCGACCAGCACGATTCGAATGTTTTGCAGCATAATTTTTAGATGTCTGGGTTCAGTGTCTGAAGAATATTCGGGCATATTATCATAAACGGGAGACATAATCCGATCCCGCTGCTATACTCTGCGCCGATTTTCCTGTTCTTTAACATCCAGTGAGAGAGACCGATGCATCCGATGCTGACCATCGCCGTGCGCGCAGCGCGCAAGGCGGGTAATGTAATTGCCAAACACTACGAAACGCCAGACTCCGTAGAAACCAGCCAGAAAGGCAGCAATGATTTCGTGACTAACGTCGATAAAGCCGCAGAAGCGATTATTATCGAAACGATCCGCAAATCTTACCCGCAGCACACCATCATCACCGAAGAAAGCGGTGAACATGAAGGTACCGATCAGGATGTTCAATGGGTTATCGATCCACTGGATGGCACCACCAACTTCGTTAAACGCCTGCCACACTTCTCTGTGTCAATCGCAGTACGTATTAAAGGCCGTACTGAAGTCGCCGTTGTTTACGATCCAATGCGTAACGAACTGTTCACCGCGACCCGCGGTCAGGGCGCGCAGCTGAACGGCTACCGTCTGCGCTGCAGCAATGCACGCGACCTGGACGGCACCATCCTGGCGACCGGCTTCCCATTCAAGGCGAAGCAGCACGCAACTACCTATATGAATATCCTGGGCAAGCTGTTCACCGAATGCGCGGACTTCCGTCGCACCGGCTCTGCTGCGCTGGATCTGGCCTACGTTGCTACCGGCCGCGTTGACGGTTACTTCGAACTGTCACTGAAGCCGTGGGACTTCGCTGCGGGCGAGCTGATTGCACGTGAAGCAGGCGCGATTGTTTGCGACTTCACCGGCGGCCACAACTACATGACCACCGGCAACATCGTTGCGGGTAACCCACGCGTTGTTAAAGCCATGCTGGCCAACATGCGTGACGAGCTGAGCGATGCGCTGAAGCGTTAATCTCCTCATCTCAGCCCTCTCCCCAAAGGGGAGAGGGTGCTAAACGGCGCCGCGCTCATCCACATCGTTACCGCCGCCACCAGCAGAATCACTCCCCCCGCCAGCGCGAGCGTTGTCCATCCTACTTGTCGCCACAGTACCGGCGTTTTATTGCCACTGAGTTTTACCGCAAGCTGACGGAAGCTGTGAACCAGCAACGCCAAAGACGAAATGGTGAGAGAGGTTCCTGCCGCCATTGCCAGCGCCGAGAGCATGCCCCAGCCGAACACGCCAATCACTTTACTGAACAGCAGCACCATGATTGCCCCCGAGCACGGGCGCATCCCCATAGAGAGAACTATCATCAGCCGCGCGCGCCAGTCGTCACCGCTCTGTAATTGTTCCTGCGTCGGCAGATGCTGATGCCCGCAGCCGCAGTGTTCATCATGAACGTGGTGCGGCGTAAAAGTTTTGAATTTGGGCTTTTGCAGCAGCGCGCGCAGCTTTTTCAGTGCCCGCCAGCAGAGGATCAGCCCCAGCACGCCGACCAGCGCATAGCTGCCCTTCTCCAGCCAGAAGCTGCTCAGGTGCAGCTGGCGCGCGGGAAGCTGTAATAGCGAAAGCACAACCACCACCAGCGCAATCGCCACGCCCCCCTGAAGCAGCGAAGAGGCCAGCGTCAGGCCAATGCTTGATTTCAGCTTCGACGGATGGGTGGCAAGCCAGGTGGTGATGACGATTTTGCCGTGCCCCGGCCCCAGCGCGTGCAGCACGCCATAGATAAAGCTGAACGCCAGCAGGGAACCGCCCGCTTTGGTCGGATTCTCCGCCACCGCCTTCAGCAGCCCGCTCATCTGCTGGTTGACCTCACGCTGCCAGATGATGCTTTTCATCATCACCTGCGGCCAGGCCTGCCACAGCCAGAGCGAACCGCAAACGGCGAGCAGTAGAAAAAGCGCCAGCGGCCAGAGGTGCAGCCAGCGGCGCGGCTTTCGTACCGGAGAGGAGATCACTGACATTGTAACGTCACCTTCTGCGCAAACTGTTTACCCAGTTCCATGTCCTCCGGAGGGGCATCCTCTTTATCAAGAGAGACAGCAAAATTCAGCGTCTCTTCGCTGGGCTTCGGGGTGTGAACCGTAATGTTGCAGGTTTTTTGCAACGACGCAGGAAGCTGCACGTCGCTGTCCTCGGCGTAGCTCATATCGACGTAGTACGTTGGGTCAAAGGTAGAAAACGTATAGGTTTGTCCTGCCAGCGGCTGCGGATGCGCCAGTGGGAGCACGAACGTCAGCACCGCCTGATGTCCGTCGCGGGACATGCCGTATTCTGTCGGGCGATTGAGGAACTTCACCTTTTGTCCGTTATGCCAGAACTCGGTGAAGTAGTGCTGCCCGAGCACGTTGGCCATCACTTCTGCCGCCAGCTTTTTCCAGATTTCGTCGCCGGGCTTCGCGTTACCCGCATCATAAAGCAGATCCGCCGAGGTGATTTCATCCATCGTCCAGCGCATTTTCAGGCCGCTCAGCTGCGTGCCGTCGGTGACCAGCTCGGTTTTCAGGCTGATAAAACTGTGAGGATGTGCGCTGGCGGTAAAGGTGATAACCGCCAAAAATAACGCCATCGCATTTTGTTTAACTGTCTGCATCAATTCCTCACGTCAAAAATTCTGTGATGTTCCCCAGCAATCCTGAGTGAAAGGCCTGCCGGCGCGCTTTTCAGCGCCCATCCTTTAGCTATTCTTATCAAACATTCACACTGGATACCCGACAGATGATGACGACGCTTGAAATTCCATCTGTGCTTTCCAGTTCGCAGCGCCGCTGCCAGGTGCTTTTGATGCTTTACCTGCCCGATGCTGCCGTCACCGCACAGAGCATAATCGCTGCCAACGGCGTGGACGAGGTCATGGCACGGCAAGATATAGCCGAGACGCGCGATGAAATCCAGCGCTATCATCGGCTGGATATCGTCACGCACCATGACGGCAGCTACCGAATTGAAGGCACTGCCCTGAATCAGCGTTTATGTCTGCTGCACTGGCTGCGCAGGGCGCTCCGCCTTTGTCCGCAGTTTGTCTCGCACCAGTTTACCCCAGCCTTAAAAACCGCGCTTAAACAGCACGGCATCGCGCGGCCGCTTTACGACGATGCTAACCTGCGGGCGCTGATCGGCTTCTGCTCACGCAAGCTGCAGCGTCAGTTTGAATGCCGGGACGTCCAGTTCTTACAGCTCTACTTGCAATACTGCCTCATCCAGCACCACTTAGGGAATACGCCGCAGTTTTCCCACGCGCAGCGCAGCTGGACCCAGTCGCGGGGAGAGTATTTTACGGCGCAGGAGATTGTTCGTCACTGGAAGCGGCGCGTGCCGCAGGGCGCGCACGTGGACGAGCAGCTGTTTCTGGCGCTGCTGTTTATGATGCTCCGCACGCCCGATCCGGTGCTTGATAAACACCAGCAGGATCAGCGCCTCCGCCGCGCCATTGTGCGCATGGTGGCCCGTTTCCGCTCCCAGACCGGGATGAACTTCAGCGATGAGCAGGGGCTGACCGATCAGCTGTATATCCATCTGGCTCAGGCGCTGGACCGCTCGCTGTTTGAGATCGGTATCGACAATAGCCTGCCCGAGGAAATTCACCGTCTCTATCCCCGGCTGTTACGCACCACGAAAGAGGCACTCTTTGAGCTGGAAGCCGAATTTGGGCTGCGGTTCTCCGATGAAGAGATGGCACTGGTAGCGGTTATTTTCGGCGCCTGGCTGATGCAGGAGACCGATCTGCATGAAAAACAGGTAGTGCTGCTGACCGGGGAGGACAAATCCTGTGAGGAGGTGATTGAACAGCAGCTGCGCGAATTAACCCTGCTGCCGCTCAACATTCGCTATCTGACGCTGCAGGCGTTCCAGAAAGAGGGGGCACCGCGCGAAGCCGCGCTGGTTATCACCCCCTATCCTACCGTGCTGCCGCTGTTCTCGCCGCCGCTGATCCACGCGGTTGAATCACTTAACACGCAGCAGCAGGAACATATTCGCGCCATGCTGGAATCGTAGCTACGCCCGTGCGGCCACTTTCGGTCGAACAAACATCGCCGGAAGCGCCACCAGCGCCATGACCCAGAACACGCCGTGTCCCAGATGCTGATACAGAAAGCCCGCAAAGACCGTCATCACCGCAATGCTGCCGCCCATCGCCACCGCAGAGTAGACCGCCTGCAGACGGATCACGTCCCCGCCCTCGCGCGCCGCGATATAGCGCATCGCCGCCAGGTGGCACACGGTGAAGGTGCCGCAGTGAAGGATCTGCGCCACAATCAGCCACGGCAGTTCGGTCGTCCAGCCCATAATCCCCCAGCGCGCCACGCCGCAGACCGCGGAAAGCAGCAGCAGATCGCGCGCGCCGAAGCGGCGGAACAGCTTTTTGCTCAGGGCGAAAATAATGACTTCTGCCACCACCCCCAGCGACCACAGGTAACCGACAGCAGAGGCCGAGTAGCCCGCCCCCTGCCAGTAGATGGCGCTGAAGCCATAGTACGCCGCATGCGCCCCCTGAAGCAGACAGACGCACGCCAGAAAACGCCAGCTCAGGGCCACCAGGCTCCGCCAGGCGGGCCAGCCGGCGCTCTCCTGATGGCGACTCTCCCCTTGCGGCATCACCGACGGGCGCAGCAGCATGCCCAGCAGCATCGAGGCAATACCGATACTCAGCAGCGCCAGAATCGCGCGATAGTCGTAAAGGCTGACCAGTTTCCCCACCAGCGCAGAGCCGATCACGAAGGCAATCGATCCCCAGAGGCGCACGCGACCATAGTCCATGGTGATCTGCTTTTGCCAGGTGTTCGCCAGCGCATCCGTCAGGGGTACCAGCGGGGAGAAGAACAGATTAAAGCCAACCATCACCACCATCAGCCAGGCAAACTGATGGCTGACCCAGAAGCAGGCCGCGAAGACCAGCGTCAGCAGGGCCAGAATGCGCACCGCTTTAATCAGTAAGGAGGGATCGCTGACGCGGGGGGCAATCAGCAGGCTTCCGAGGAAACGCGCCACCAGCCCCGCGCCCAGCAGGATGCCAATGGTTTCTGGCGTCAAACCAATTCCCTTGAGCCAGACGCTCCAGAAAGGCAGAAAAATACCGTAGCTAAAGAAGTAGGTGAAGTAGCTGAGCGCCAGCCAGCGCGTGGAATGCAAGACCATGAATCCCTCCCGAAATGGAGGCGATAGTCTGGCGTTTATCCTGCACTTTAGCAAGTCGTTAGCGCGCTATAAATTAACGATAAATTAACGTCCTGGACAGCCGGTCGGCGTATGGCGTGAGCGGCAAAATTGTATTACGTTTAAAAGACATCGCCTGAAGAGGTCGTTTGCCATGAACAGCTTACGTTATTTCGATTTCGGCTCCTCACGCTCCTTCCTGCTATTGATTGCCCGTATTGCCATCGTTGTCCTGTTTATTATTTTTGGCTATCCCAAGCTGACGGGGTTTAGCGGCACCGTTCAGTATATGACGTCGCTCGGCGCCCCCATGCCGATGCTGGCGGCCATTATCGCCGTCGTAATGGAGGTTCCCGCCGCTATCCTGATCGTGCTCGGCTTTTTCACCCGCCCCCTCGCAGTGCTCTTTGTCTTCTATACGCTGGGCACGGCGATTATCGGTCACCACTACTGGGATATGACCGGAGATGCGGTTGTGCCGAATATGATTAATTTCTACAAGAACGTCAGTATTGCTGGCGCGTTTATTTTGCTGGCGATTGTGGGACCGGGGGCCATTTCCCTGGACCGACGTTAAGCCATAAAAAAAGGCCGCAAGCGCGGCCTTTTTTATTTCTGCAAAGCAGAGGAATTATGCGTATACCGGGAAGCGTGCGCAGATATCCAGAACTTTACCTTTGACGCGCTCGATAACCGCTTCGTCATTGATGTTGTCCAGAACGTCACACATCCAGCCAGCCAGCTCTTTCACTTCCGCTTCTTTAAAGCCGCGACGCGTCACGGCCGGAGAACCGATACGGATACCGGAGGTCACGAACGGGCTCTTCGGATCGTTTGGCACGCTGTTTTTGTTCACGGTGATGTTGGCGCGGCCCAGGGCAGCGTCAGCTTCTTTACCGGTCAGGTTCTTATCAACCAGGTCCAGCAGGAACAGGTGGTTTTCAGTCCCGCCGGATACCACTTTGTAGCCACGGTTCAGGAACACTTCCACCATCGCTTTGGCGTTCTTAGCAACCTGCTGCTGATACACCTTGAACTCTGGCTCCATCGCTTCTTTCAGCGCGACCGCTTTTGCGGCGATAACGTGCATCAGCGGGCCGCCCTGCGCGCTTGGGAACACGGCAGAGTTCAGTTTTTTGTACAGATCTTCGTCACCGCCTTTCGCCAGGATCAGGCCACCGCGTGGACCCGCCAGGGTTTTGTGAGTAGTGGTGGTCACAACGTGAGCGTGAGGAACCGGGTTCGGGTAAACGCCTGCGGCAATAAGGCCCGCAACGTGCGCCATGTCAACGAACAGGTACGCGCCGATGCTGTCTGCGATTTCACGCATTTTTGCCCAGTCAACGATACCGGAGTAAGCAGAGAAGCCACCGATGATCATCTTCGGCTTGTGCTCTTTGGCCTGCTTAGCCATGTCTTCGTAGTCAATTTTACCGGACTCATCAATACCGTAAGGAATGATGTTGTACAGTTTGCCGGAGAAGTTAACCGGGGAGCCGTGAGTCAGGTGGCCGCCCTGCGCCAGGTTCATACCCAGAACGGTATCGCCCGGCTGCAGCAGCGCGGTGTAAACAGCGAAGTTAGCCTGAGAGCCGGAGTGCGGCTGGACGTTCGCGTAGTCAGCGCCGAAGAGTGCTTTCGCACGGTCGATAGCCAGCTGCTCAACGATATCAACGTACTCGCAACCGCCGTAGTAGCGCTTGCCCGGGTAACCTTCAGCGTATTTGTTGGTCAGCTGAGAGCCCTGCGCCTGCATCACGCGCGGGCTGGTGTAGTTTTCGGAGGCGATCAGTTCGATGTGCTCTTCCTGACGTACTTTTTCCTGCTCCATAGCCTGCCACAGTTCGGCATCATAATCGGCAATGTTCATTTCACGCTTTAACATCCGCATCTCCTGACTCAGCTAACAAGTAAATTTTGGCCTGAAAAGGCAGTCCTGTTGGACGACGGGCAACAGTATAACTGAATAGTTCTGTGATAACAGGTCTTGACAAACGATTTTACGCAAACGTTTCCCTTCACGCCACGCAAGGGTTTGAGGAATAAAGATCTCACTATTTCCAGCGGATTTCTTTTTAGGTTTGTGATGCGTATTTTTCATCTTGCAAAGAACCATTTACAAAGCATGGGTATTTTTTATAAGATGCATTTAAAATACATCATTAGGTAATATCAGAAGGAAGCTGCCATGCTCGACGCTCAAACCATCGCTACCGTTAAAGCCACCATTCCCCTGCTGGTGGAAACCGGTCCTAAACTTACCGCCCATTTCTACGATCGCATGTTCACGCACAATCCGGAGCTCAAAGAGATTTTCAATATGAGCAACCAGCGTAACGGCGATCAGCGTGAAGCGCTTTTCAACGCCATCGCGGCCTACGCCAGCAATATCGAAAACCTGGCGGCGTTGCTGCCTGCGGTGGAAAAAATCGCGCAGAAGCACACCAGCTTCCAGATCCAACCCGAGCAGTACAACATCGTCGGCACTCACCTGCTGGCAACGCTGGACGAAATGTTCAGCCCGGGCCAGGAGGTGCTGGACGCCTGGGGTAAAGCCTACGGCGTGCTGGCAAACGTGTTTATCAACCGTGAAGCGCAGATCTACAGCGAAAACGCCAGCAAGAACGGTGGCTGGGAAGGAACGCGCGCCTTCCGTATCGTCGAGAAAACGCCGCGCAGCGCGCTTATCACCAGTTTTGAATTTGAGCCGGTTGACGGCCAGCCGGTGGCCGATTACCAGCCGGGCCAGTATCTGGGCGTATGGCTGAAGCCTGAAGGCTTCCCGCATCAGGAGATCCGCCAGTACTCTCTGACCCGCAAACCAAACGGCAAAGGCTACCGCATTGCGGTGAAGCGCGAGGACGGCGGTCAGGTATCCAACTGGCTGCATAACGAAGCGAGCGTGGGCGACGTGATCCATCTGGCCGCGCCGGCGGGCGACTTCTTTATGGCCATTGAAAACAATATCCCGGTCACGCTGATCTCCGCGGGCGTGGGCCAAACGCCAATGCTGGCGATGCTGGATACGCTGGCGAAAGCAAACCACAGCGCGCAGGTTAACTGGTTCCACGCAGCGGAGAACGGCGACGTCCACGCCTTTGCGGATGAAGTGAAAGCGCTGGGAGCGACCCTGCCGCGTTTCACCGCGCATACCTGGTATCGCCTGCCGACGGAGGCAGACCGCACTGCCGCACGCTTTGACAGCGAAGGACTGATGAATTTAAGCCAGATGGAAGGGGCGTTTAGCGCGCCGGAAATGCAGTTCTACGTCTGTGGACCCGTGGCGTTTATGCAGTATGCCGCGAAGCAGCTGGTTGAGCTGGGCGTGAATAAAGACAACATTCATTACGAATGTTTCGGGCCGCATAAGGTGCTGTAACGCAAAAAGCCCCTCGTTCGAGGGGCTTTTTTTCGCCGGGTGGCGAATGGTTAAATCGCGGCGTCGTCTTCTTCGCCGGTACGGATACGGATCACGCGCGCCACATCAAAGACGAAGATTTTCCCGTCGCCAATTTTGCCCGTCTGCGCCGTGCGGATAATGGTATCCACGCAGGTATCGACGATATCGTCGCTGACCACGATTTCAATTTTCACTTTCGGCAGAAAGTCGACCATGTACTCTGCGCCACGATAAAGCTCGGTGTGGCCCTTCTGACGACCAAAACCTTTCACTTCCGTCACGGTCATCCCGGTGATGCCTACTTCCGCCAGCGCTTCACGTACATCATCCAGTTTGAAAGGTTTAATAATCGCATCAATCTTTTTCATGGTGGGTCCTTAAACTCTTGCCTGTAAGCTGCCTCGTAATCGATTGCTCACAGTACCATACGGCATTACTCTTTAAAATCGTTTGCTTCCAGCTCGTGGCGTGAGAGCAGCTTATAGAACTCGGTGCGGTTGCGTCCGGCCATCCGCGCCGCGTGGGTCACGTTGCCTTTGGTGATCTGCAGCAGCTTGCGCAGATAGTTCAGCTCGAACTGGTTACGCGCTTCCGCAAACGTCGGCAAGGCCGTGTTCTCCCCTTCCAGCGCCTGTTCCACCAGCGCGTCGCTGATAACGGGCGAGGACGTTAGCGCCACGCACTGCTCAATCACGTTCACCAACTGGCGCACGTTACCCGGCCAACTGGCGGCCATCAGCCGTTTCATCGCATCAGTCGAAAAGGCGCGCACGAACGGTTTATGCCGATCTGCCGCCTGGCGCAGGAGGTGATTCGCCAGCAGCGGAATATCTTCCGCACGCTCCGCCAGCGCCGGGATCTTCAGGTTCACCACGTTCAGACGGTAGTAGAGATCTTCACGGAACTCGTTGCGGGCCATCACTTTGGGCAAGTCGCGGTGGGTAGCGGAAATGATTCGCACGTTAATATCAATATCGCGGTTGCTACCCAACGGGCGCACTTTGCGCTCCTGAAGTACGCGCAACAGTTTGACCTGCAGCGGCGCAGGCATGTCGCCAATTTCGTCGAGGAACAGCGTGCCGCCTTCCGCGGCCTGGAAGAGCCCTTCCCGGCTGCTTACCGCGCCGGTAAATGCGCCGCGGGCATGGCCAAAAAGTTCAGACTCAAGAAGCTGCTCTGGGAGGGCACCGCAGTTAATGGCGATAAAGGCATTTTTACTGCGCGGGCTGGCGTTGTGGATCGCCTGCGCCAGGATCTCTTTCCCGGTTCCGCTCTGGCCGTTAATCAACACGCTGACGTCTGACTGTGCGACCATTCGCGCCTGCTCAAGCAGACGCAGCATTATCGGGCTGCGGGTGACGATAGATTCACGCCATGCGTCGTCTCCGGAGGGCGCGGCGTGCTCCAGCGCGCTGTCGATAGCTTTGTAGAGCGCGTCTTTATCTACCGGCTTGGTGAGGAAGCTGAACACGCCCTGCTGGGTTGCGGCGACGGCATCCGGGATTGACCCGTGCGCCGTCAGGATAATGACCGGCATGCCAGGCTGCTGCTTCTGGATTTCGGCGAACAGCTGCATGCCATCCATTTCGTCCATCCGCAGGTCGCTGATCACCAGGTCAATCTTTTCGCGGCTGAGGACTTTAAGCCCCTCCTGCCCGCTTTCCGCGGTCACCACGGTGTAGCCTTCACTGACCAGACGCATCCCCAGCAGCTTTAACAGGCCGGGATCGTCATCCACCAGTAAAAGATGGGCTGGTTTACGGCTCGTCATGCTTCACATCCTCTTGTTTCGGCATATCGCTGTCCGGTGCAGCAGATGAACTACCAGGCTGATATTTACGCGACGAGAGCTGTCTTTCGATATCGGTCAGGTTTTCCAGCTTTCGCGTCGTGGTATCCAGCTGAGTACGTAAATGCTGTTGCTGTTGGCGCAGCGTATCCAGCTCGCTGTCGGTTGACTGCTGTAGCTTGCTGTAGCGGGAGCGCTCTTCAGACAGCTGCAGCTGTAACGTCTGCCCATCCCGCCAGAGCTGGTATACCGGGCGCACCTGTGCGGGAAGATTGATCACAAACGTGTCCAGGCGGGTCACGTTGGCCCGACGTTCAACGGGGGTAATTTTCGCATCGGCCAGTAAAATCCCACGCTTGAACGCGTCCTGCCAGGTGTCTTCATCCAGCATCGCCGCCTTCATGCGGGCGTCTACCGGCGCAAGCCGCTGGGCGCAATCTATTCCGCGCAGCCAGAACAGCGGGTTATTTTCGACATCATGCCCTGACAGATTCCAGATATCCTCACAGCGGGTAGAGAGGAAATCCGCCAGCTGGTTATCGGGCCATTTGTCTTCCTGTTTACCGCTTATCGCACTTTGCGGCGCATGGGAAACGCACCCCGCCAGAACTAAACAGGGCAGACTCAGGCGACCCGCTTTGCTGGAAAACACCGCGCGTATGGCGCGGAAAAAGAGGTGTGACATACTCACCAGATATAGATTCATTTTATTAATTTTTCCGGCTCAGGGGCAGTTCAATACGGAAGCAAACATCTGAACGTTCGTCCGTGGCAATGTTTAGCTCACCCTGCATGCGTCGTATGCAGTCCCGGGCAATGCTTAATCCCAGACCGCTTCCTTTTACCGCGCCTTTCCGCTGATGACTCCCCTGGAAAAAGGGTTCGAAGATCATAGTTTTTTCGTCATCGGGGATCGGGGTGCCGGTGTTTGCGACGTCAATAAACACCCGGGAGCCCTTCGTATAACTTCGGATATAAATGTTACCGGATTCAGTACCATAGTGCACCGCATTGGAGTAAAGATTATCCAGAACGCTCATTAATAGCATGGGTTCAGCCAGGCAGGTCTGCGCATTCAGCTCCACCCCGGTATGCATCATTTTAGCTCTTGCCGGCAAGCTATGGGCGGAGATCACCATATCCACCAGTGGCTCAATCTCCACCTCTTCCAGTACCACCGTCCCGTCAGCCAGCTTGCGGTTATAATCCAGAAGCTGCTCGATCAGCTTTTGCAAATTGCGGCTGCTGGCGTCCAGAATTTCGACAATCTCTTTCTGCTCCGGCGTAAGTGGCCCTGCCACCTCGTCCGCCAGCAGCTCCGTTCCTTCACGCATGCTGGCCAGCGGGGTTTTCAGCTCATGGGAAATATGGCGAAGGAACTGATGACGCTGGGATTCCAGCCACGCCAGGCGCTCGGATAGCCAGATAATGCGCTGACCGACGGATCGCAGCTCGCGCGGGCCTTTAAAGGCAACCGTATCCCCGAGCGATTTCCCCTCCCCCAGGCGGTTGATCATACGCTGAATACCCTTTACCGGGCCGATGATCATGCGGGTAAAGAGCAGCACCAGCCCGAGGCTCACCAGGAACAGCACCAGCGCCTGCCAGCCAAAGAACTGGCCGCGCTCGGCAATCTCCTGCTGCAGCTGCTGGCCGCGAGAGAAAATGACCGTGCGCGTTGACTGCACCATTTCGGTATTGGCGGCGGCGAATGCCTCAAGGCGCGCGGCGGCAGCCGCATCCGGGCCGCTGTTCTGGCACTGCAGCTGCGCGAGATCGTTCAGATCCTGACGTAACGCCTGATACAGCCTGTCGTCCGGCAGCACGCCCGCGTGGGCATCCAGCATTTCGCTGTAGCGCTTGCGCTGGCTCTGGTAGACCTTCTCCAGCGTCCGATCGTCGAGCACGCAGTACTGACGATAGCTACGCTCCATCTCCAGCGCGGCGTTGGTCATCGCTTCACTGCGTCTGGCATCGATAAGCGTGGTGCGGTTCGTCAGCGCCGCCTGGGCACTCAGCGCGTTGAGGCTCTGCCATGCCTGCCAGGCGAGGATCAGCAGCGGCAGCAGGATCAGCAGAAAGGCCATCATCACGAGCTGTCGCAGGGAGCGGGGAAAAACGGGCCAGCGTTTCAACGCATTACTCTCTTCATGGGGGTTTACGGAGAGCGTAACTGAGTCTGCCCTTCAGATACAACAAAGCCGGGTAAAAACCCGGCTTTGTTATGGAATAAGGCGGTGCCTAACTCGACGTTTCGCCCTGGCCTGATAAAGCATCGCTATGATCAGTAGTTGGACGGCAGGCACCTTTTTGTGCGTCATTCGAAGTTTATGTAGCACGTCCCGAAGGGGCTGACATAAGAAGGTGAATGAGCCACTGGTTAATATTATGCAACACCCATGCCAGAATGCAAAACAAAATATTAACACATTGAAATATATATCTTTTATTCGTTTAATCTATTTGTTGTGCGCTGAATGATTTCCAGGCTAAGTGTCGCTATTAAGCAACACCTTAACGGGAACCTTTCCTGCCATATATAAATCAATGAGTTAAACGTCTCCATTTGGAGACACCCCTATACCATCTTTGTCGCAATTTTGCGACACGCATAAAAAAACCCGGTGGCGCTACGCTCACCGGGCCTACAAAGTACCTGCTTTACATCTTAACCCAGCTGTTTACGCGCGTTGCGGAAGATACGCATCCACGGGCTGTCCTCGCCCCAGTTTTCCGGGTGCCAGGAGTTGCTCACGGTACGGAACACGCGTTCAGGGTGCGGCATCATGATGGTCGCGCGACCGCTTTCGCTGGTCACCGCCGTAATACCATTGACGGAGCCGTTCGGGTTCGCCGGATAGGTTTCCGTGACCTTGCCGAAGTTATCGACAAAGCGCAGCGCCACCAGGCCTTTGTTCTCGAGCTGCGCCAGATGGGCCGCATCGCGCACTTCTACCTGACCTTCGCCGTGGGAAACGGCGATTGGCATCTGAGAGCCAACCATCCCCTGCAGCAGCAGAGACGGGCTCTGAGTCACTTCAACCAGACTGAAGCGCGCTTCGAAGCGGTCGGACTGGTTGCGCACAAAGCGTGGCCAGGCTTCGCTGCCCGGGATCAGCTCGCGCAGGTTAGACATCATCTGGCAGCCGTTGCACACGCCCAGCGCCAGGGTTTGCGGACGATGGAAGAAGGTCTCGAACTCGTCGCGCACGCGGCTGTTAAACAGAATGGACTTCGCCCAGCCTTCGCCTGCGCCCAGCACGTCGCCGTAGGAGAAACCGCCGCACGCCACCAGCGCATGGAAATCTTCCAGACCGATACGCCCGGCCAGCAGGTCGCTCATGTGGACATCGATAGCGTCAAAGCCCGCGCGGTGGAAGGCCGCAGCCATCTCAACGTGGGAGTTAACGCCCTGCTCGCGCAGCACGGCCACTTTCGGACGCGCGCCGGTCGCAATGTACGGCGCAGCGATATCTTCGTTGATGTCGAAGGAGAGCTTCACGTTCAGGCCTGGATCGTTGTCGTTAGCCTTGGCGTTATGCTCCTGATCGGCACATTCCGGGTTATCGCGCAGGCGCTGCATCTGCCATGTAGTTTCTGCCCACCACATGCGCAGCGTGGTGCGGCTTTCGCTGAACACGGCGTGACCGTCGGCCTCAATGACGAAGCGGTCGCCCTGAACGGCTTTCCCCAGATAGTGGACGCAGTCTGCCAGACCGTGCTTCGCCAGAATCGCTTCCACCGCCTCGCGGTCTGCGGCGCGAATCTGAATCACCGCACCCAGCTCTTCGTTAAACAGCGCCGCCAGGCGGTCTTCGCCAAGCGTTGCAATGTTCGCTTCCACGCCGCAGTGGCCGGTGAAGGCCATCTCTGCCAGGGTCACCAGCAGGCCGCCGTCGGAACGGTCGTGGTAGGCCAGCAGCTTGCGCTGTGCCACCAGCGCCTGAATTGCGTCGTAGAAGCCTTTTAGCTGCGTCACGTCGCGCACGTCGGCTGGCTTGTCGCCAAGTTGACGGTAAACCTGCGCCAGTGCGGTGGCGCCCAGCGCGTTGTGGCCCTTACCCAGGTCAATCAACAGCAGGGCGTTATCTTCGGTCGCCAGCTGCGGCGTAACGGTATGGCGCACGTCTTCCACGCGGGCAAACGCGGTGATCACCAGCGACAGCGGAGACGTCATCTCGCGCTGCTCGTTACCCTCCTGCCAGCGGGTTTTCATCGACATGGAGTCTTTACCCACCGGAATAGTCAGGCCGAGGGCTGGGCACAGTTCCTCACCCACCGCTTTCACGGCTTCATAAAGGCCAGCGTCTTCACCAGGGTGACCGGCTGCCGCCATCCAGTTCGCGGAAAGTTTGATACGTTTGATGTCGCCAATCTGCGTCGCCGCGATGTTGGTCAGCGCTTCACCAACCGCCAGTCGTGCAGAGGCGGCGAAGTCCAGCAGCGCGACCGGGGTGCGTTCACCCAGCGCCATCGCTTCGCCGTAGTAGCTGTCGAGGCTCGCGGTGGTCACGGCGCAGTTCGCCACCGGGATCTGCCACGGGCCAACCATCTGATCGCGCGACACCATACCGGTCACGGTACGGTCGCCAATGGTGACCAGGAAGGTTTTCTCTGCCACCGCCGGCAGGTGCAGCACGCGATTAACGGCTTCTGCCACGGTAATGCCCTGGCGATCCAGCGCTTTGCCCGCCGCTTTACGGGTCTGCACATCGCGGGTCATCTTCGGCGTTTTACCGAGCAGCACGTCCAGCGGCAGATCGATAGGCTGGTTGTCGAAATGGGTGTCGCTCAGAGTCAGGTGCTGCTCTTCGGTCGCTTCACCGATGACGGCATACGGCGCGCGCTCGCGGCGGCACAGCTCGTCAAACAGCGGCAGCTGATCGGCCGCAACCGCCAGCACATAGCGCTCCTGGGATTCGTTACACCAGATTTCCAGCGGGCTCATGCCCGGCTCATCGCTCAGGATATCGCGCAGGTTGAAACGGCCACCGCGACCGCCGTCGCTCACCAGCTCCGGCATGGCGTTGGACAGGCCGCCCGCGCCCACGTCGTGGATGAACAGAATCGGGTTAGCATCGCCCAGCTGCCAGCAGCGGTCGATCACTTCCTGGCAGCGACGCTCCATCTCTGGGTTGTCACGCTGCACGGACGCGAAGTCGAGATCCGCATCAGACTGGCCGGAGGCCATAGAGGAGGCCGCGCCGCCTCCCAGACCGATGTTCATCGCCGGGCCGCCCAGCACGATCAGCTTCGCGCCGACGACGATCTCGCCTTTCTGCACGTGATCGGCACGGATGTTGCCGATCCCGCCCGCCAGCATGATCGGTTTGTGGTAGCCGCGCAGCTCTTCGCCGTTGTGGCTGTCCACCTTCTCTTCGTAGGTACGGAAGTAACCGTTCAGCGCCGGACGACCAAATTCGTTGTTAAACGCCGCGCCGCCCAGCGGACCTTCGGTCATGATATCCAGCGCGGTCACGATGCGCTCTGGCTTGCCGAAATCTTCTTCCCAAGGCTGTTCAAAGCCAGGGATGCGCAGGTTAGAAACGGAAAAGCCGACCAGACCCGCTTTTGGTTTCGCCCCACGACCGGTCGCCCCTTCGTCACGGATTTCGCCGCCGGAGCCGGTCGCCGCACCCGGCCACGGAGAAATGGCCGTCGGGTGGTTGTGGGTTTCCACTTTCATCAGAATATGCGCAGGCTCCTGATGGAAGTCATAGCGCCCTGCTTCGCGATCGGCGAAGAAGCGGCCCACCTCGGAACCTTCCATCACCGCGGCGTTGTCTTTATAGGCAGACAGCACGTGGTCAGGGGTTTGTTCCATGGTGTTTTTGATCATTTTGAACAGCGACTTCGGCTGCTGTTCGCCGTCGATAATCCAGTCGGCATTGAAAATCTTATGGCGGCAGTGCTCAGAGTTGGCCTGCGCGAACATGTAGAGTTCGATGTCGTTCGGGTTGCGGTTGAGCTTAACGAACGCGTCCTGCAGGTAGTCAATTTCGTCTTCTGCCAGCGCCAGGCCGAGACGCAGGTTGGCGTCAATCAGCGCCTGGCGGCCCTGCCCCAGCAGGTCCACGCTCTGTACCGGCGCAGGCTGATGATGGGAGAAAAGCTTCTGTGCGTCATCAAGAGAGGCAAACACGCTCTCCATCATGCGGTCGTGCAATTCAGCCGCAACCGCCTGCCACTGCGCGTCGCTCAGGGTAGAGGCTTCGACGTAGTACGCTACGCCGCGCTCCAGACGGTTAATCTGGCTCAGGCCGCAGTTGTGGGCAATGTCGGTGGCTTTGGAAGACCAGGGGGAGATGGTGCCCGGACGCGGCGTCGCAAGGATCAGTTTGCCGGTTGGCGTATGGCTGCTCAGATTTGGGCCATACTTGAGCAGGCGTTCCAGCTGTACGCGCTCCTCTGCATTCAGGGGGGCATTCAGGTCAGCAAAATGGACATACTCAGCGTAAATATTGCTTACCGGAAGGTCGGCCGCCTGAAAACGTGCCAGCAGTTTGGTAATACGGAAGGCAGACAGTGCAGGCGAACCACGCAGAATTTCCATCATAAGTCTCTCGTCTTCGAAGCGCCGGGGCGCTTACAGTGTGCGCAAGGGGGGAAAACGGGCGTCATTATAGAGAATCCTGAGCGCCGACGAAACCGTTTGCGTCGAAATAAAATTGACTTCAGCGTTTAACAATAGATGTGACCTGTCTCTCTAATTGGTTGCCAAGTGGCGCAAGTTTACGCAAAATGCCGCTCATTCAATGACAAACCTTATGATTAACATGGCTACAGCAGACTGAGGCAACCGGCGTCGCAGAGAATTAACTAATTGAAAAAATTAAAGATTAATTATCTGCTCATCGGCATTGTAACGTTGCTGCTGGCAGTGGCCCTCTGGCCTTCCATCCCCTGGTTCGGCAAAGCCGAAAATCGTATCGCCGCCATTCAGGAGCGGGGGGAACTGCGCGTCAGTACCCTCAACTCTCCGCTGATTTACAGCGACATCAACGGCAAAATTATTGGTCTGGATTATGAGCTGGCGCAGCAGTTTGCCGATTATCTGGGCGTGAAGCTTAAAATTACCGTCCGCCAGAACATCAACCAGCTGTTTGACGACCTGGACAACAACAACGCCGATATCCTCGCTGCCGGGCTGGTCTATAACAGCGAGCGCAGCAAGAACTACCAGCCGGGCCCGACCTACTACTCCGTTTCCCAGCAGCTGGTTTATCGCGTCGGGAGCCTGCGCCCGCGTACGCTTGCCTCGATCAACGCGCAACAGCTGACGATTGCTCCCGGCCACGTAGTGATTGACGACCTGCGTGAGTTAAAAGAGAAAAAATACCCGGATCTGAGCTGGACGGTTGACCCTAAACTCGGCACGACGGAGCTGCTGGAGCAGGTCAAAGATCAGAAACTGCCCTACACCATCGCCGATTCGGTGGCGATCAGCCTGTTCCAGCGGGTGCATCCTGAAATCGCCGTGGCGCTGGACGTGACGGACGAACAGCCGGTGACCTGGTTTACCCATCTGGATGATGACCAGACCCTCTCGGCGGCCATGCTGGATTTTTATAACACCATCAATGAAGACGGCACGCTGGCGCGACTTGAGGAGAAGTACCTCGGCCACGGGGATGACTTTGACTACGTTGACACCCGCAGCTTCCTGCGCGCGGTTGACAGCGTCCTGCCTGACCTGCAGCCGCTTTTCGAAAAATATGCCCAGGAGATTGACTGGAAACTGCTGGCGGCTATCTCGTACCAGGAGTCCCACTGGGACACCCAGGCCACGTCGCCAACGGGCGTACGCGGACTGATGATGTTAACCAAAAATACCGCGCTGAGCCTGGGCGTTAACGACCGTACCGATGCGGAACAGAGCATCAGCGGCGGGGCGCGCTACCTGCAGGATATGATGGCTAAAGTCCCGGAAACCGTGCCGGAAGAGGAACGGATCTGGTTTGCGCTGGCGGCCTACAACATGGGCTACGCGCACATGCTTGACGCGCGGGCTCTGACGGCGAAAACGAAGGGAAACCCGGACAGCTGGTCAGACGTAAAACAGCGCCTGCCGCTGCTGAGCCAGAAGCCATGGTACAACAAGCTGACGTATGGCTACGCGCGCGGACATGAAGCCTACGCCTACGTGGAAAATATACGTAAGTATCAGATTAGCCTGGTCGGCTATCTGCTGGAGAAAGAGAAAGAGGCAACAGAGGCAAAACAGCTGGCGGAAAGTTATCCGGTTGTAGCGCCGGACGAGCTTAATCATCCGACAACTTCAATTCTGCCTTTTGTTGCTTTTTCTGCTGACGGCGCATTCGAAAGAAATCGCTTAATAGCCCCGAACACTCTGGTGCAAGTACCCCACCGATAGTCTGCACCTGATGATTCATTCCTGGATGACCCAGCACGTCCATCAGTGAACCGGCCGCACCGGTTTTTTCATCTCGCGCTCCAAACACCAGGGTACCGATTCGGCTGTGCACCATCGCCCCGGAGCACATCACGCAGGGTTCAAGGGTGACGTACAGGGTGGTATCAAGCAGACGATAGTTTTGCAGCACCAGCCCGCCCTGACGAAGCGCCATAATTTCGGCGTGCGCGGTAGGATCGTGGCGGCCAATAGGACGGTTCCACCCTTCCCCAATCACCCGGTTGTTATGAACCAGCACCGCGCCCACGGGCACTTCACCCTCGTCCCAGGCCCGTTGAGCCAGCGCCAGCGCGTGGCGCATCCAGTATTCATGATTGTGTTCTGAGGTGGACAAGGGCTGATACTCCAGTCTAAAAGCGGGCGGCATTATACACAGCCCTTATAGATAAGACTATTCGAGTTGCTGAAGTTCACCGAGGGGAGTAACGCGCCAGCGGTGCTGGCAAAAATAGAGCAGCGGGTTGTCCTGCTTGCTGTCGCTGTAGCCGCTGTAAAGGCGCAGCGGCGTGCCGATGCGTTTTTCCAGCTGGACCACTTTTTCATGCCCCAGACAGCGCATCGTCAGGACCCAGCCGCCGTAGCCGCGGGAAATTTGCGTGGCGATAAGGTTTACGCGCGGCAGCCAGGGGGTATCAAAGTAGACCTGCTCCACCAGCGTCTGCGGGGAGCCGGTAATCAGCCAGATATCGGCATCGTTGGCGTCAAGATAGCTGGTCAGGCGCGCCTGCACCACGGGAAACGCGGCAACGTGGCCGCGGAACCAGAGAGCGAACTCCTTTTCGAGCTGTTTGAGCCGCGCTTCGCTGTGGCCAAACGTACATCCCCACAGCAGCAGGCTCATCGGCCAGCGCGCCGCCCGGCCTTTTACCAACAGCGCGATGCCAATGAGGGGTAAGAGCGGTAAGACGAGCAGCGCGTTCAGAGGCTGACGCCGCAGCAGGTAGCGCATAAACGTACCAAACATATCCTGCTGATGCAGCGTTCCATCCAGATCGAAAAAGACAACGCGACGCTCGTGATTGGCCAAACCTTACTCCTCTGGGTCGTTGAATCCTAACAGCCAGGTAAACAGGAACCCGGCGATCACCGCTACTAAATAGCCTAACAGATAGAGCATGACTTTTCCGGTCACGATGGTTAATGCCAGCGGTAAACCGGAGAGACCAAAGGTGATAACGGTGGCGACTTTCCAGTAGCTGATGAGTGCCCCGCCTACCGCGCCCCCCAGACAGGCCGCAAGGAACGGTTTACCCAGCGGCAGCGTGACGCCGAATATCAGCGGCTCGCCAATGCCGAGCAGCCCGACCGGCAGCGCCCCTTTAATCACTTTTTTCAGGCGCGCGTTGCGGGTTTTCATCAGGACGGCAATCGCTGCCCCCACCTGCCCGACGCCCGCCATCGAGAGAATAGGCAGCAGCGCGTTATAACCGTGCGCCTGCACCAGCTCGACGTGGATCGGCACCAGCCCCTGATGCAGGCCGGTCAGCACCAGCGGCAGGAAGGTACCTGACAGCACCGCCCCCACCAGCAGGCCGCCGCGGTCGATAGCCAGAGACGCGCCGTGGGCGATGGCGTCAGAGATCCACCCGCCTAGTGGCTGAAGGACCACAATCGCGACGCTACCGGTAATTAACGTGGTCAGCAGCGGGTTGAGGATCAGCTCAATCGAGCCAGGCAGAACCGCGCGTAGCTTTTTCTCGATCCAGCACATAAGAATAACCACCAGCAGCACGGCAATCACCCCGCCGCGACCAGGCTGGAGCGCCTCGCCAAACAGCGTGATTTGCGCCAGCTGCGGGCTGGACAAGATCCCTGCCATTACGCCGCCCATGGCCAGCGAGCCGCCAAACACCTTCGCGGTATTGACCCCGACCAGGATGTTCATAATGGCAAACACCGCGCTGCCGAAGATCCCGAGAATGCCCAGCAGGTTCGGATACTGCGTGGCAAAATCCCCGACGATATCTGGCCGCTTAAGGATGTTGATGATCCCGGTGATCAAGCCGGAAGCTATAAACGCCGGGATCAGCGGGATAAAGACGTTTGCCAGCTGTCGCAGCGCATCGCTCATGGGAGCTTTGTATTTGGCCTTCGCCTGCGCTTTGGTGCGTTCAGCGTCGTCAACCGTCACGCTTGCACCGCCGACCATCAGCGCGCGCATGGCATCGACAACCTGCGCCGCCTTGCCCGGCCCGACGATCAGCTGGTGTTGCTGCCCCTGTTTCACGTAGCCACTGACGCCGGACAGCTTCTTCAGGCCCGGCACGTCAAGCTGGTCATCGTTATGCACCTCGACGCGCACGCGCGTCATGCAGTTTTCCAGACGCTGAATATTTTGTTCCCCGCCTATCCCCTGCAGGATATCGCTGGCGAGCGCTGCTGTTTTGTCCATAAACGCCTCTGCTAGTTTTCTAATGCCGCCCGTAAGAAGCCGTTATGCGCGTCGAGTTTGGCTCGCGCGGCCGCCGCGTCCAGCCCGCTTAAGATCATTAAAATGGCCGGTTTAACGTCGTGATCGGTCTGCCTGAGCACCGCTTCTGCCTCTTCACGGCCCGCGCCTGTCGCCTCCATCACCATGCGGCAGGCTCTGTCCACCAGCTTGACGTTGGTGGCCTGCATATCGACCATCAGGTTCTGGTAGACCTTGCCGAACTTCACCATCGCACCGGTGGAGATCATATTGAGCACCAGCTTTTGCGCGGTCCCTGATTTCAGGCGCGTGGAGCCGGTGAGCGCTTCCGGCCCAACGACCGGAGAGATGGCGATAGCGGCCACCTGCGCAATCGGCGAGCCGGGGTTGCAGGAGATGGCGACCGTCGTGCAGCCGGTCCGATTGGCGTATTCCAGGCCGCCAATGACGTACGGCGTGCGCCCGGATGCCGCCAGGCCGACCACCAGATCGTTCGCCGTCAGGTTCAGATCCTTCAGGTCATCCTCACCCAGCTGTTTGTTGTCCTCCGCCCCTTCAACAGCCTTCAGCAGCGCGCCGGGACCACCTGCAATCAGGCCAACCACCAGGCCGTGCGGAACGCCAAAGGTGGGCGGACATTCCGAGGCATCCAGCACCCCGAGACGCCCGCTGGTACCGGCCCCCATATAGATAATGCGACCACCGGCCTTAAGAGCTTCCGCCGCCGCATCGACCGCTTTCGCCACCTCTGGCAATGTCTCTTTCACTGCCTGCGCGACCAGCGTATCCTGTTGATTAAAGCGGTTAACCAGCTCCAGGGTGGAGAGCGCATCCAGATCCATGGTTTGCGGGTTACGCGTTTCAGAAACAAGTGAGCCAAGATTCATTTTTTGTACCTCAAGAATTTTTAATTCATAATAATCACACTATAATGGAATATAAAATTCATTCAGGCGAGCAGAATTTGTTTTTGCGCAGACAATCACATTTCCGCCGGGAGTACTCATGAACTGTTTAATTCGCATTCGCCAGCGTTACGCCGGCTTTGCTCAAAGCGACAAAAAGCTGGCGGATTTTCTGCTTTCTCAGCCCGATCGCGCCCGCCACCTCAGCTCACAGCAGCTGGCAAGCGAAGCTGGAGTGAGCCAGTCAAGCGTGGTGAAATTTGCCCAGAAGATCGGGTTTAAGGGTTTTCCCGCTCTTAAGCTGGCAATCAGCGAAGCGCTGGTGAGTAACCCGAATCCGCAGTCCATGCCGGTGCATAACCAGATCCGCGGCGATGACCCGATGCGTCTGGTTGGGGAAAAGCTGATCAAGGAGAACGTGGCGGCCATGCACGCCACGCTGGACGTGAATACCGAAGAGAAATTACTGGAAAGCGTGGCGATGCTGCGGGCGGCGCGGCGTATTATTTTGACCGGTATTGGCGCGTCCGGTCTGGTGGCGCGTAATTTTGGCTGGAAGCTGACTAAAATCGGTTTTAACGCCATCGTCGAGCAGGATATGCACGCCCTGCTGGCGACCGTGCAGGCGATGGATCCTGACGATCTGCTGCTGGCCATCTCCTACTCCGGTGAACGCCGCGAGATCAACATGGCGACCGACGAAGCCCTGCGCGTCGGCGGCAAAATTCTGGCGATCACCGGCTTTACGCCAAATGCGCTGCAGCAGCGGGCAACGCGCTGTTTGTATACCATTGCCGAAGAGCAGGCCACGCGCAGCGCGGCAATTTCGTCCACCAGCGCACAAATGATGCTGACGGATCTGCTGTTTATGGCGCTGGTACAGCAGGATCTGGAGCGCGCGCCTGAGCGCATTCGTCACAGCGAAGAACTGGTAAAGAAACTGGTTTGACGCGTATAATGCCCGCCCAGTTTGTGTTGTTTCTGAGAATTTCCTGATGGCGCTGTTAATTACCAAAAAATGCATCAATTGCGATATGTGCGAACCCGAATGCCCGAATCAGGCGATTTCGATGGGCGACAGCATTTACGAGATTAACAGCGACCGCTGCACGGAATGCGTCGGCCACTATGAGACGCCGACCTGTCAGAAGGTGTGCCCGATCCCCAACACTATTCTGAAGGATCCGACACACGTCGAGAGCGAAGAGCAGCTGTGGGATAAATTTGTCCTGATGCACCACGCGGACAAAATTTAGCTTTCGATAATCACCGTCGCGCTGGCATAGTGGCGTTCATCTGCGATCGTCACGTGCATATGATTCACCCCCAGCTTCTCCGCCAGCTTTTGCGCTTCACCCCACAGACGCAGGCTCGGTTTGCCCAGCTCATCATTAAAAACTTCGAACTGGTTAAATGCCAGGCCGTTACGAATGCCGGTCCCGAACGCTTTGGCTGCCGCCTCTTTTACAGCAAAGCGCTTTGCCAGAAAACGCACCGGCTGCTGGTGCGCTTCCCAGATGGCCCATTCGTTATCGCTCAGCACGCGCCTTGCCAGGCGATCGCCGCTCCGGGCGATCACCGCTTCAATGCGGGCTATTTCGACGATATCGGTGCCTAAGCCCAAAATGGCCATTACTGACGCGCTTCCAGCATCAGGCGTTTCATCTCTGATACCGCCTCTTTCAGGCCGCTCATCACCGCGCGGCCAATAATGGCGTGGCCGATGTTCAGCTCGTGCATTTCCGGCAGGGCGGCAATGGCCTTCACGTTGTGGTAGGTCAGGCCGTGACCGGCATTAACCTTCAGTCCCAGGCTCGCGGCGTAGGTGGCCGCTTTGGCGATACGCTCCAGCTCTTTGGCCTGCTCGGCATCGTTTTTAGCATCGGCATAGCAGCCGGTGTGAATTTCGATATATGGCGCGCCCACGTCGGCTGCCGCTTTAATCTGCGCGAAATCGGCGTCGATAAACAGAGAAACCAGGATACCGGCATCCGCCAGGCGCTTGCAGGCATCGCGCATTTTGTCCTGCTGCCCCGCCACGTCCAGCCCGCCTTCGGTGGTCACTTCCTGGCGTTTTTCCGGCACCAGGCAGCAAAAGTGCGGTTTGGTCTCGCAGGCAATGGTCAGCATCTCTTCGGTGACCGCCATCTCCAGATTCATACGGGTGTCCAGCGTCTGACGAAGAATGCGCACGTCGCGGTCGGTAATGTGGCGGCGGTCTTCACGCAGGTGAACGGTAATGCCGTCTGCACCAGCCTGTTCAGCGATAAACGCCGCCTGAACCGGATCGGGATACGCCGTGCCGCGCGCGTTGCGCAGGGTGGCGATGTGGTCGATGTTGACGCCTAACAGTAATTCAGCCATGACAATCCTCGGTTTTCTTTCTGATGCTGTGGTCTAACGTTTGGGCATAAACTGCCTGAATAATTCGCGGCTCTTTAAGGGCTTGCCGCCAAGATACGGCTTGAGGGCAATCCGGGTAAAGCGTTTTGCTGCGCGCAGGGTATCGGCGTCCGGAAACTCGCGTTCATAAAGTGCTCTGAGCTGGCGTCCGGTAAAAGTACTGTTATCAACGACGACGCTGGCAATAAAGCCTTTTTCTTCGCGGTAGCGGTAGGTCATGGTGTCTTCCACCTCATCACCGCTGCCTGCGCAGTGCAGAAAATCCACGCCGTACCCGAGGTGGCCCAGCAGCGCCAGTTCGAAACGACGCAGGGCGGGTTCGGGCGTGCCGGTCGCACCCGCCAGTGCCTGGATACAGTGCAGATAATCGAAGAAAAGTTCCGAGAAGCGAGTCTCATGTTCAAGGACGCGGGAGATGAGCTCGTTGACATACAGACCGCTGTAGAGCGTGATGCCAGAAAGGGGAAGCGCCAGAGAGACGGCTTCAGCGCTGCGCAAGGTTTTGACTTCCCCTCGCCCGCCAAAGCGAACCAGCAGCGGCGTAAAAGGCTGTAGGGCACCCTTCAGATTAGAACGTTTGGAACGTGCGCCTTTCGCAACAAGGCGCACGCGGCCCGACTCTTCCGTGAAGACGTCCAGCATCAGGCTGGTTTCGCTCCAGGGACGACTATGGAGAACGAAGGCGCGCTGCCAACCTTCCATTATACTCGTCGTCTTGAGTTACTGATCTTCGCCGTAACCGAGGCTGCGCAGAGCACGCTCATCATCGGCCCAGCCAGATTTCACCTTCACCCACAGTTCCAGATGAACTGGCGCTTCGAACATCTCCTGCATGTCTTTACGGGCTTCGATACCGATGGTTTTGATCTTGGCGCCTTTGTTGCCGATCACCATCTTCTTCTGCCCTTCACGCTCGACGAGGATCAGGCCATTAATGTCGTAGCCACCGCGCTCGTTGCTCTGGAAACGCTCGATCTCCACCGTCACAGAGTACGGCAGCTCGGCGCCCAGGAAACGCATCAGCTTTTCACGGATGATTTCAGATGCCATAAAGCGCTGAGAGCGATCGGTGATGTAGTCTTCCGGGAAGTGGTGAATCGCTTCCGGCAAGTGCTTACGTACGATGCCCGCGATGGTATCGACGTTCAGGCCGGTCTCAGCAGACAGCGGAACGATATCGAGGAAGTTCATCTGGCTGCCCAGCCACTGCAGGTGCGGCAGCAGGTCAGCTTTTTCCTGCACGTTGTCAACTTTGTTGACCGCGAGGATCACCGGCGTTTTGCCGTCACGCAGCTTGTTCAGTACCATTTCGTCGTCCGGCGTCCAGCGGGTGCCTTCCACAACAAAAATCACCAGTTCTACGTCGCCGATGGAGCTGCTCGCCGCCTTGTTCATCAGACGGTTAATGGCACGCTTCTCTTCCATGTGCAGGCCAGGGGTATCGACGTAGATCGCCTGATACGCGCCTTCAGTATGGATGCCGACGATGCGGTGACGCGTGGTCTGCGCCTTACGCGAGGTGATGGAAATCTTCTGCCCAAGCAGATTATTCAGCAGGGTGGATTTGCCGACGTTCGGACGTCCGACGATGGCAATAAATCCGCAATAGGTTTTTTCTTCGCTCATTCCAGCTCCAGCATTTTTAACGCCTGTTCGGCGGCAGCCTGTTCAGCCTTACGGCGGCTCGAACCTGTGCCCACCACCGGTTCACTCAGGCCACTGACCTGGCAATGGATGGTAAATTCCTGATCGTGCGCTTCGCCACGAACCTGCACCACCAGATAGGATGGCAGCGGCAGATGACGGCCCTGCAAATATTCCTGCAGGCGCGTTTTCGGATCTTTTTGTTTATCGCCCGGGCTAATTTCGTCCAGACGGGTCTGATACCAGTTAAGGATCAGCTTTTCTACGGTCTGGATATCGCTGTCCAGGAACACGCCACCAATTAATGCTTCGACCGTATCGGCAAGAATAGATTCACGACGGAAGCCGCCGCTTTTCAGTTCACCCGGCCCAAGACGCAGACATTCGCCCAGTTCAAATTCGCGCGCGATTTCAGCGAGGGTGTTGCCGCGCACCAGCGTGGCGCGCATGCGGCTCATATCACCTTCGTCCACGCGCGGGAAACGATGATAAAGCGCATTCGCAATCACGAAACTTAAAATAGAGTCACCCAGAAACTCGAGACGCTCATTATGTTTGCTGCTGGCACTGCGATGGGTTAATGCCTGTTGCAACAACTCCTGATGATGAAAAGTGTAGCCCAGCTTCCGTTGAAGCCGATTAATTACGATGGGGTTCATGCGATACCAATAAATGAATGCGTCAAAAATGCAGCACACGAAACCGACCTGAGAAAACCAACGCGGTTTCGTGTGCCGTGGCACCCTTGCAGGGCCAACCTTAAACTTCGGGGGAATATTCTATACACAACGACAGGGGATGTCGTTAGTTCAAAGAGATTTATCGAGGAAATAATTCACGTAGCCGCGAAATAACGCGGCTACGTGTTCTTTTCCTGAGAATTAATGGATTCCGCCAATACGATTCAGGCGCACGCCGGTCGGCCACTCGCCTTCCTGCTTCTCAAAACTCATCCAGATCGCGGTTGCTTTACCCACCAGATTCGCTTCCGGCACAAAGCCCCAGTAACGGCTGTCCGCGGAGTTATCGCGGTTATCGCCCATCATGAAGTAGTGTCCCGGCGGTACGATCCAGCTGGCCAGCTGCTGACCCGGCTGTTTGTAATACATCCCCACCTGGTCCTGCGCGATTGGCACGGTCAGAATGCGGTGAGAGACATCGCCCAGCGCCTCTTTGCGCTCAACCAGACGAATGCCGTTCTCTTTGGTTTCGCCTTTTGGCACCTGGAAGAACCCGCTGGTCGCTTCACCGCCGTTACGACGGGCGAAAGTCTGCACGAAATCACTTGGCTCAACGTTTGAGTAGGTGATTGGCAGCGCGTTTTCACACGCGGTACCGGAGCTGCAGCCCGGCTGAACGGTGACTTCCTTCGCAACCGGATCGTAGGTCACTTTATCACCCGGCAGACCCACCGCGCGCTTAATATAATCCAGACGCGGATCCTCCGGATATTTAAACACCACGATGTCGCCACGTTTCGGATGCCCCGTTTCGATCAGCGTTTTCTGGTAAATCGGATCTTTGATGCCGTAGGCAAACTTCTCAACCAGAATAAAATCACCGATCAGCAGCGTTGGCATCATTGATCCCGATGGGATCTGGAACGGCTCATAAATAAACGAACGTACCACCAGCACAATCGCCAGCACCGGGAACACCGACGCGCCCGTTTCCAGCCAGCCCGGTTTCGGGCCAACTTTCTTCAGGGTTTTCGCGTCAAGCGCATCGCCAGTCGCTGCCTGCGCGGCAGCCTGACGTTCACGGCGTTTTGGGGCGAAGATAAACTTATCCAGACACCACAGCAGGCCTGTCACCAGCGTAGCGATGACCAGGATCAGGGCAAACATGTTCGCCATGCCAACTCCTTAAAGGTTATTTGCCGTCTTTACCGACATGAAGAATGGCAAGGAATGCTTCCTGCGGCAGCTCAACGTTACCGACCTGCTTCATACGCTTCTTACCTTCTTTCTGCTTCTGCAGCAGCTTTTTCTTACGGCTGACGTCACCGCCATAGCACTTCGCCAGAACGTTTTTACGCAGCTGCTTCACGGTTGAGCGGGCAATGATGTGGTTACCGATGGCCGCCTGAATCGCAATGTCAAACTGCTGACGCGGGATCAGATCTTTCATCTTCTCAACCAGCTCGCGGCCACGGTACGGCGCATTGTCGTTGTGGGTGATCAGCGCCAGCGCATCTACACGCTCGCCGTTGATCAGCACGTCCACGCGCACCATGTTGGAAGCCTGGAAACGCTTGAAGTTGTAATCCAGTGACGCATAGCCACGGGAGGTAGACTTCAGACGGTCGAAGAAGTCGAGTACCACTTCCGCCATAGGGATTTCATAGGTCAGCGCCACCTGGTTACCGTGGTAAACCATGTTGGTCTGCACGCCACGCTTCTCAATACAGAGCGTAATAACGTTCCCCAGGAACTCCTGCGGCAGCAGCATGTGACATTCTGCGATAGGCTCGCGCAGCTCGTGAATGTTGTTCAGCGGCGGCAGCTTGGACGGGCTGTCGACGTAGATCACTTCTTTCGAGGTAGTTTCTACTTCGTAGACTACCGTTGGTGCGGTGGTGATCAGATCCAGATCGTATTCACGCTCCAGACGTTCCTGAATGATCTCCATGTGCAGCAGGCCGAGGAAGCCGCAGCGGAAGCCGAAGCCCAGCGCCGTTGAACTTTCTGGCTCATAGAACAGGGAAGCATCGTTCAGGCTCAGCTTGCCGAGCGCATCGCGGAAGTTTTCGTAGTCGTCAGAGCTGACCGGGAACAGACCCGCGTAAACCTGCGGTTTCACCTTTTTGAAGCCAGGCAGCGCTTTGTCTGCCGGGTTACGCGCGCCAGTCAGGGTATCACCTACTGGCGCGCCGAGGATGTCTTTAATCGCGCAGACCAGCCAGCCTACCTCGCCGCATTTCAGCTCGGTACGGTCAACCTGTTTTGGCGTGAAGATACCCAGACGGTCTGCGTTGTAGACCTGTCCGGTACTCATGACCTTGATTTTGTCGCCTTTACGCATGGTGCCGTTTTTGATACGCACCAGAGAGACCACGCCCAGGTAGTTATCGAACCAGGAGTCGATGATCAGCGCCTGCAATGGACCATCCGGGTCGCCTTCCGGGGCCGGAATATCACGTACCAGGCGTTCCAGCACGTCGGTCACACCCACACCGGTTTTCGCGGAGCAGCGTACGGCGTCGGTCGCGTCAATGCCGACAATGTCTTCAATCTCTTCCGCCACGCGCTCAGGATCGGCGGCTGGCAGGTCGATTTTGTTCAGAACCGGCACAACTTCGAGATCCATTTCCATCGCGGTGTAGCAGTTCGCCAGGGTCTGGGCTTCAACGCCCTGCCCGGCATCGACCACCAGCAGCGCACCTTCACAGGCCGCCAGCGAGCGTGATACTTCATAGGAGAAGTCAACGTGGCCTGGGGTGTCGATAAAGTTCAGTTGATAGGTTTCGCCATCAGAAGCTTTATAGTCGAGCGTCACGCTCTGCGCTTTGATGGTGATACCGCGTTCGCGTTCCAGGTCCATGGAGTCCAGTACCTGGGCTGCCATTTCACGATCAGACAGGCCACCGCAAATCTGGATAATACGGTCAGACAGCGTCGACTTACCGTGGTCAATGTGAGCAATGATCGAAAAGTTACGTATGTTCTTCATATAGTTAAATAATTATGCCTTACGAATTCCTGGAGGCCGCTGTTCTTAGCCTGACGTTTTTCAGTGCGAAAACGCAGCATTCTACACTACATACCCGCAACCTGGAAATGCACTTAGAGCCAAGCATAGCGCGAAGAAATGGCGTTTTCTTTTTTGAGATGTAAATAATGATAAAGCCCGGTGGATCACCGGGCCTCAGAAGAGAGCGTCTCGACGCGAAGTTGGTCAGGCGCCAGCGCAACGCTCAGAATAACGGGCTGCCACTCATCGCGCGCGGCGAGCTTCGGTGAGATGCCTTTGGCAAGCCAGAATCCGCCTACGCCACCCAAAGCTGCGCCGCACATGGCGGCCACGTCGGTACCAAACAGCATCTGAAAAAAGCCGCCCATGACAAACAGCCCCACCAGCGGGGAGAGATAGACCAGCATCGCGGAACTCAGCAGACTGCCTTCCGTAATGCCCAGTTCCACCTTCTGACCCGCCACCAGCGGCTGTTCGCTCGCCACGGAGATTGTATGCGATGTCTGTGGCCCTAACTTATTCAGCACGCGACTGCCACAACCGGCTCGGGATGCGCAGCTATTGCATGAGGCTTTAACATCACAGCTGACCAGCGCAATACCATTCTGCCACGAGACGACGGTCGCCCACTCTTTAATCATTGTGCGGCCCTGAATTTAATGCTGTCTGAAATGCGCTTCGCCGTCTGCGGAGGTAATTCCCCCACAATCGTGATTTCTGCGTTATCGCGAACCGTGGTGCTGACCGTACGACGCCCGGTACGAAGCATTTGTTCAGCGCTGTTTGCCGTTGCGCGGTTGATATTCACCGAGAAGCTGAACAAGCCATCGGAATAGAGTCGTGATTCAACCGGCGTATCAATGGTGGGCAACTGACGACGGCTGCTGGACACTTCGCTAAAGCCTTGCGGTATCCAGGAAGGAACCCAGTTGAAATTAGCGGAGTCCCCTGCAGGAACAGAAAGCAGCGGCGGCAGGCTGGCCTTCGCCAGATTCTGCATGCTGTTGCCAACCTGATTGTTCACGCTGAAGGAGATGACGCGGAACTGTTCAAGCGTCTCGCCGTCGCGGTCGAGCAGGTCCACGCGCATCGGCAGCTTGGTTTCCGCATCAATCCAGACGATATAGCTGTAGCGTGTGCCATCGCGCGCAACCACGCGGATCACTTCACACAGCCTGTCTGCAATACGGGTACGCCCTACCGAAATAAAATCATAGTAAGGAGCAAGTCGTTTGAAATCGGTATAGATAAGCGACGGTAGAGAATCAACGATATAGTCGCCATTCAGGGTGAAAGGCTCCAGACCGGGCTCGAAATAGCTGATTTCGTTGCCACGCTGGACAACTTCCCGACGCGGGCCATCCATCTGTAAAAGCTGGGCGAGCGGCTGGTTATCAAGACGGGCATGGCGATAGCGTAACGACTCGACGCCCTGCTTGTTGATGCTGATAAATGCCAACTCGTAATTGAGTGACTGGCTGGCCAGATTCATTTGCTGCAACAACGCCCCGGATGAAACATCAGCCGAGGCGTTAGCAGAGAAGAACAGGCTACCCGCCATCAGAGACATGGCGAACCAAAGTTGCTTCATTACTGCGATTGCGTTCCTAAAGTTTGGTTTCCGGGCACCTGCACAGCAGCTTGCTGAGTTTGGGCCTGCTCAAACTGAAGCTGTTCAGAGTGCAGACGACGCTGCAACTCATAATCCTGCAACATCGCATTAATGCGACGGCGCTGCTCCTGAACCTGCTGTTGCTGACCGCCGCTGGCGGAGGCATCAGCCGGTACGCCCAGACTTACCGGGCTGGCTTTGCCCATCATCGGCAGTGTGTTAAACACTGGCGCTTCTGGCTGCTGATTAGTTTCAGACTGAGTATTATAGTGCTGGACGCCAACGATAACTGCAAGCGATACGCATGCAGCCACCCCCATTTGGGTGAGCTGGCTGGCCCACGGACGCACTTTTTGCCAGAACGGCATTTTCTGCCACTGGTGCGGTGCGGGTTGCGCTTCAGGAATCAGCGGAGTGGTCTGATGAACAGGCTCATTCTCGATGGCCGCCATCACGCGGGCTGAGATATCGAAATGGAGAACCTCTCCGGTATCACCGCGCAGCGTGTCACGGATGAGATGGTAACTCTCCCAGGTCTCTTGCATTTCGGGAGAATGAGACAGCTCGTTGAGCAGCTCACTATCCAGCGTCTCACCATCCATTAAAGCGGAAAGTTTTTCTTTCTGCATGCCTAATACCTTTTCCAGTATCCCGCTATCGTCAACGCCTGATAAGCGGTTGAACTTTATTATCAATAGCTTCTCGCGCACGGAAAATTCGTGAACGAACCGTGCCGACCGGACAATCCATGATAGCGGCTATCTCTTCATAGCTCAGACCATCAAGCTCCCGTAACGTAATTGCCATGCGTAAATCTTCCGGGAGTGACTCGATCGTGCGAAAAACAATTTGTCTCAGTTCTTCTGACAACATTAAGTTCTCAGGGTTCGAAATTTCTTTCAGCGCACCGCCACTTTCGAAGTTTTCGGCGTCGATAGCGTCTACATCACTGGACGGCGGACGACGACCCTGAGCAACCAGGTAATTCTTTGCCGTATTGACAGCAATACGGTACAGCCAGGTATAAAAAGCACTATCTCCCCGGAAAGATTCCAGCGCGCGATAGGCCTTAATAAAAGACTCTTGCACCACATCAGGTACATCACCTGACGGTACATAGCGGGAAACCAGACTCGCCACCTTATGCTGGTAGCGTACCACCAGTAGGTTAAAGGCTTTCTGATCTCCCTTCTGGACCCGTTCAACCAGGACCTGGTCCGTTAACTGCTCGCTCATCCGAGGTAATGTCTCCCCAAACCTAAATTCCACGCGTTATCGAAACGCCACTCTATAACTACCGCACTTTGAGCAAGCACCAGCTTAGAGTGTCTGATCTTCAATAAGTTCCGTAACGCCTTTGTTTTTGTTCATCGCGCCGCAGACCGTTCATTTTCTCTCATTATAAGTCTGTTCACGATACGCACCACTTTCTGACAAGAAACATCTTTTTCCCGCCAGAAGAGTAACGCAACACAGGCTTTATTTCACCACAAAATCTGACGCTAACGATCTGCTTCGCAAAATAATTTCATTTATTTACCCTTCGTTTACCCCTGCCACTGCGTTTAGTCATTGCAACTTCTATTAAAAAAAACGTGCGATATCTCGCATTCAGGTGCTATTCTGCCCCAACACTGTTTAGTAAATTAAACAACAATCATGAACACAACACCTGAACTTCATTGTGATGTATTGATCATCGGCAGCGGCGCTGCCGGTCTCTCTCTGGCGCTGCGTCTGGCTGAACATCAGAACGTTATCGTTCTGAGCAAAGGCCCGATAAGTGAAGGCTCCACATTTTATGCTCAGGGCGGCATTGCCGCGGTATTTGACGAGACCGACAGCATTGCATCACATGTGGAAGATACGCTGATTGCCGGGGCCGGGATCGTGGATGCACACGCGGCAGAGTTTGTGGCCAGCAATGCCCGCCATTGCGTTCAGTGGCTTATCGATCAGGGTGTTTTATTCGATACTCAGGTTCAGCCCAACGGTGAAGAGAGCTACCACTTAACGCGTGAAGGCGGCCATAGCCACCGCCGCATCCTGCACGCCGCGGATGCTACCGGAAAAGAAGTGGAAACCACGCTGGTCAGCAAAGCGCTGAACCATCCTAACATCCGGGTCCTTGAGCGGAGTAACGCGGTTGATCTGATCATTTCCGACAAGATAGGCCTGCCCGGCACGCGTCGCGTGGTGGGAGCGTGGGTCTGGAACCGTAATAAAGAGAAGGTGGAAACCTGTCAGGCGAAGGCTGTGGTGTTGGCTACAGGTGGCGCCTCTAAGGTGTATCAGTACACCACGAATCCGGATATCGCTTCCGGGGACGGTATCGCTATGGCCTGGCGCGCCGGCTGCCGCGTGGCGAATCTCGAATTTAATCAGTTTCACCCCACCGCCTTGTTCCACCCTCAGGCGCGAAATTTCCTGCTGACGGAAGCCCTGCGCGGCGAAGGGGCTTATCTGAAACGCCCTGACGGTACCCGCTTTATGCCGGACTTTGACGCCCGCGGTGAACTGGCGCCGCGTGATATTGTTGCCCGCGCCATCGACCACGAAATGAAGCGCCTTGGCGTGGACTGCATGTATCTCGATATCAGCCATAAGCCGGCAGAATTCATTCGCCAGCACTTCCCGATGATTTACGAAAAGCTGCTCAATCTTGGCATTGATTTAACACGCGATCCGGTGCCCATTGTGCCAGCCGCCCACTATACCTGCGGTGGCGTGATGGTTGACGATCACGGACGCACTGATGTAGACGGTCTGTATGCTATTGGTGAGGTCAGCTATACCGGGCTACACGGCGCGAACCGTATGGCGTCTAACTCGCTGCTTGAATGTCTGGTGTACGGCTGGTCAGCGGCGGAGGACATCACGAAGCGCATGCCTTACGCCCGTGAAACAGAGCGTTTACCGGCCTGGGATGAAAGCCGCGTGGAGAACCCGGACGAGCTGGTGGTGATCCAGCACAACTGGCACGAGCTACGGTTGTTTATGTGGGACTACGTTGGGATTGTGCGCACCACGAAACGTCTGGAACGCGCGTTGCGCCGCATTACGATGCTGCAGCAGGAAATTGATGAATATTATGCCCATTTCCGCGTCTCCAATAATCTGCTGGAGCTGCGCAATCTGGTGCAGGTTGCCGAGCTGATTGTTCGCTGCGCGATGATGCGTAAAGAGAGCCGCGGTTTGCACTACACACTCGACTACCCGGATCGGCTTGCTGAGTCCGGCCCGTCGATACTCGCCCCGCAGGTTTACATAAACAAATAAAACGCCTGGGTCAGAGCCGTGTAATCTTCGGAATAACGCTGGTCTGGCCCACGGATCACCATACGGTCATTAAAACACTCCCCCTCTTTTGGCGAAAGCGCCAGCAGCACGCGGTGCGGCAATCGGCCTTCCGTATCAGAGATGTCAGTTCGCAAACGTAACGTCCAGCCTATCTCCTGCGCGGTAGCGATAAACGTGTTGCCCGTACTTTCTGGCAGCACCACGCAGAAAAAGCCCTCTTCTGAGATAAGTTCAGCCGCGTTGACGAGCAGCGCTTTGTGATCGAGTGAACCGGTATAGCGCGCCTGTTCACGCTCCGGTGTACCGCACTCCACGCCGGGCTCGTAGTAAGGGGGGTTGCTGACGATAAGATCGTAACGCGCCGTCTGCTCTGGCGCCCAGGCCAGCACGTCCGCGCACTTAACGGTTATCCGGTCAGCCCAGGGGGACTCGGCCGCGTTTTCACCCGCCTGCCCTGCGGCCTGCGCATCCAGCTCCACGGCATCAATAGTGACATGCTCTTCAGTACGCTGCGCCAGCATCAAGGCCACCAGCCCGCTGCCGGTACCGATATCAAGAATACGCTTAACACCTGCGACAGGTGCCCATGCTCCCAGTAAAATGCCGTCTGTACCGACTTTCATGGCACAGCGATCGTGAGCGACAAAAAATTGTTTAAACGTAAAACCATCGCGGCGCAGCTGCGCTTTGAGTTGAGACATGTCAGGGCAACCTTCTAAGTGAAACTGGAGTAGCATAGGGGAAAGCGAAGTGGCCGCAAAGCGATATCCATACAAACAGATGAAGATTACAGCCGTAACGTCTATAATCAGCGCCCCACACAGAGGTAGAACATGACTGTAACGACTTTTTCCGAACTTGAACTCGATGAAAGCCTGCTCAATGCTCTTGAGAGCAAAGGCTTTACACGCCCGACCGCCATTCAGGCAGCGGCCATTCCGCCTGCGCTTGAGGGCCGCGATGTGCTCGGTTCTGCGCCAACCGGCACGGGGAAGACAGCAGCCTATTTGCTGCCTGTGTTGCAGCACCTGCTCGACTTTCCACGTAAAAAATCTGGCCCGCCGCGTATTTTGATCCTGACGCCTACGCGCGAGCTGGCCATGCAGGTTGCCGATCACGCGCGTGAACTCGCGGCGAATACGCATCTGGATATCGCCACCATCACCGGCGGCGTTGCGTATATGAACCACGCCGAAGTGTTCAGCGAAAACCAGGACATCGTCGTCGCGACGACGGGCCGCCTGCTGCAGTATATTAAAGAAGAGAACTTCGACTGCCGCGCGGTAGAAACGCTGATCCTCGACGAAGCGGACCGCATGCTGGACATGGGCTTTGCGCAGGATATCGAGCATATTGCAGGTGAAACGCGCTGGCGTAACCAGACGATGCTGTTCTCTGCCACCCTTGAAGGGGATGCGATTAAAGACTTCGCAGAGCGTCTGCTGGAAGATCCGGTGGAAGTCTCTGCGACGCCATCCACGCGAGAGCGTAAAAAGATCCACCAGTGGTATTACCGTGCGGACAACCTTGAGCATAAGGTTGAGCTGCTCAAGCACCTGCTGACGCAGGAAGACGCCACCCGCACTATCGTGTTTGTGCGTAAGCGCGAGCGCGTGCACGAGCTGGCTGAAATGCTGCGCAACGCCGGGATCAACAACTGCTATCTTGAAGGTGAGATGGCGCAGATCAAGCGTACCGAAGGCATTAAGCGCCTGACCGATGGCCGCGTTAACGTGCTGGTCGCAACAGACGTTGCCGCCCGCGGGATCGACATCCCTGACGTGAGCCACGTCATTAACTTCGATATGCCGCGCAGCGGAGATACTTACCTGCACCGCATTGGCCGTACCGGTCGCGCGGGCCGCAAAGGGATTGCAATTTCACTGGTTGAAGCGCATGACTACCTGCTGCTGCAGAAAATTGGCCGCTATGTTGACGAGCCGCTGAAAGCGCGCGTTATTGATGGCTTGCGCCCAACCACACGTGCGCCGAGTGAAAAAATGACGGGTAAACCGTCCAAGAAAGCGCTCGCGAAACGTGCTGAGAGAAAAGAGAAAGAAAAAGAGAAGCCGCGCGTGAAGCAGCGCCACCGCGATACCAAAAACATTGGTAAGCGTCGTAAGCCAAGCGCTGCCGCGCAGGAAACGAAGACTGAAGAGTAAGAAAAAGCCGGGGTAATCCCCGGCTTTTTTGTTCCCCCCCGTGGCTGAAGCCTTACAGGCTTTCAGTAAAGGTACGGGCGATAACGTCGCGCTGCTGTTCTGGAGTCAGTGAGTTAAAGCGAACCGCATAACCAGACACGCGGATAGTCAGCTGTGGGTATTTTTCCGGGTGCTCAACGGCATCCATCAGCGTTTCGCGGCGCAGCACGTTAACGTTCAGGTGCTGACCCCCTTCAACGCGCACTTCCGGCTGCACTTCCATTGGGATTTCACGGTATTCGATTTCGCCCAGTTTATTCACCGGTACGATTTCATCTTCAGCAAAACCCGCTTTCGCAACCACACAGCGCGCTTCATTTTTCTCGCTGTCCAGCAGCCAGAAAGAGTTGAGCAGATCGTCATTTGCCGCTTTGGTAATCTGGATACCTGTAATCATGTGTTGCCTCCCTTAGGCTACATTAACTGATGCTGGCCTTACGCGGCCAATTGGTAAAACCATTGTTTCTTGTGTGTATATATATCATTCACACCACGGTGATTTATTGATTTAAATCAACAAAAACACCAACCACATAAAGAGTGTGGTTTGAATTTATTGTTTTAGATCAATTTAATACTGCTACCAACTCAACTTAACCTGCATCATTTCAAAATAAATTTAACGACTTAGCACGCATTTCAGCGCGTAATTTTGCTCATAAGCGTTAAACAGGTAAGCTAGTGACAGATTGAGATTCGCAGGAGAGCGACATGACGACACCTTTAACCTGGCATGACGTGCTGGCAGAAGAAAAGCAGCAGCCTTATTTTATAAATACGCTCAGTACCGTTGCCGCTGAGCGTCAGTCCGGGCAAACGATTTATCCGCCGCAAAAAGATGTATTCAACGCGTTTCGCTATACCGAGTTGAGCGATGTGAAAGTCGTCATTCTGGGCCAGGATCCCTATCACGGCCCTGGGCAGGCGCACGGGCTGGCATTTTCCGTACGCCCAGGCGTGGCGATCCCCCCTTCTCTGCTCAACATGTATAAAGAGCTTGAGGGAACCGTGCCCGGGTTTACCCGCCCCAATCACGGTTATCTGGAAAGCTGGGCGCGCCAGGGTGTGCTGTTATTGAACACGGTGCTCACCGTACGGGCGGGCCAGGCGCACTCGCACGCCAGCCTTGGGTGGGAGACCTTTACCGATAAAGTCATCAGCCTTATCAACGAGCATCGTGAAGGGGTCGTATTTTTACTCTGGGGTTCTCACGCGCAGAAGAAAGGGGCAATTATCGATCGTCAGCGTCATCACGTGTTGAAGGCACCGCACCCGTCACCGCTGTCTGCCCATCGCGGTTTCTTTGGCAGTAATCATTTTGTTCTGGCAAACGAATGGCTGGAAAAACGTGGCGAAACGCCAATTGACTGGATGCCTGTGTTACCGGCAGAGAGCGAGTAGGGTTTGAATGTGCCGGGTATAACCCGGCACATGAAGAGGCTTATGCCTTATTCTGACGCCACCACTCGGCCAGCAGCACGCCGGTCGCAACGGATACGTTCAGACTTTCCACATTGCCCGTCCCGTCGATGGAGACGCTCAGATCCGAACTGGAGAGCGCCGCATCAGACAGACCATTGCGTTCCTGACCCAACACCAGCACCATCTTGCGCGGCAGCGTCGCTTTAAACAGCGGCGTACCGGCATGGCTGGATGTGGTCACGATGGAATAGCCCGCTTTACGGAACTGCTCGAGGGCATCCAGAACGCTGTCGCCGGTGATCGGCTGAACGTGCTCGGCTCCGCCTTCCGCAGTACGGATCGCGGCGCCGGATTCCAGCAGCGCGGCATCCTGCAGCAGCACGCCTTTTACGCCAAAGTGCGCGCAGCTGCGCATCATTGCGCCCAGGTTATGCGGGTTGCCCACGTCTTCCAGCGCCAGCACGCAGTCATCGGCATCCGCCTGGCTGACCCACTGCTGAACGGTCGTACCGTTACGTTTTTTGATCAGGAAGCAGACGCCGCCGTGATGTTCGGTACCGGATGCTTTGGTCAGCTCGGCATCATCCACCACGTGGTAGGCTTTACGGTTCGCCGCCATCCAGCGCAGCGCTTCTTTAAAGCGCGGGGTTACGCTCTGGATGAACCAGGCGCGGACGATACACTCAGGACGGCTCTGGAACAGCGCCTGGCAGGCGTTCTCGCCATACACGCGGGTCTCTTCCGCGCGCTGACGACGCAGCACTTCCGGGTCGATAAAGCTTTTACCGCTGATACCGCCGTGATCGGCTTTCTCCGGCGTCTCATCGCCAGGGGCGCGAGAAACGGTGCGCCACGGAGAGGCGTTATCACGTGAGAAGTCATCACGCGGACGGTCATCGCGCTTGCGATCGTCACGCTTGCGGTCATCACGTTTGCGGTCATCACCGCGGTTATTTCTGTCATCGCGGGCGGGGCGACGGCCACCGTCTGCACGAGAGGACGCTGGACGCCCGCCACCTTTTCCGGTACGCGGATTTTGGGTGCGTTTATCAGAGTCATCATCACTGCGGACATACATCACTTTGACCTTGCCGCTTTTGTTTTTCATTTCGTCGTTCATGCTTTTCTCCACCAGCGCTGCGCGAAGCGCGCAGATTACCCGATGTGCCAGCGCATAGCCATAATTTCGTACAAAAGCCTGTGACTATTGTTCCCATTGAATAAAACACATTGTCGTTTCATACAGGCTCACTGATAATATGTAACATATCAGAAACATTATCGGCGTTCTGCCGCTGTCCCACGGCTCTATCAGAGGTTAGTTATGAATACCGTATGTGCCAACTGTCAGGCTTTAAACCGCATTCCGGACGATCGGATGGATGACGGTGCGAAATGCGGACGTTGTGGCCATGAATTGTTTGATGGCGATGTCATTAACGCGACGGGTGCTACGCTGGACAAACTCCTCAAGGACGATCTCCCGGTAGTGGTCGATTTCTGGGCGCCATGGTGCGGTCCGTGCCGCAGCTTCGCGCCAATCTTCGAAGATGTGGCCGAAGAGCGCAGCGGAAAAATGCGGTTCGTTAAGGTTAATACCGAGGCCGAACGCGAGCTAAGCGCACGTTTTCGTATTCGCAGTATCCCGACCATCATGATTTTCAAAAATGGTGAAGTGATCGATATGCTTAATGGTGCGGTTCCAAAAGCACCTTTTGATAGCTGGTTAAACGAATCGCTGTAACATTCCCGGGGCACACCTTGTGCCCCGTTCCCGCCTCTGCGAAAATAGGGTTTTTCCTCCATTTCGCCCATGACTGATAACGCTGTCCTTAAATTACGCGCCGAACGCCTTGCGCGCGCGACTCGCCCCTTTCTTGCTCGTGGCAATCGTATACGTCGCTGTCAGCGCTGCCTGCTGCCGCTGAAGGTGTGTCTGTGCGAGACGCTGGCCCCAAGTACTGCGGAGAGCCGCTTTTGTCTGGTCATGTTCGATACCGAGCCGATGAAGCCCAGTAATACGGGGCGTCTTATTGCCGATATTCTGCCGGATACCACCGCGTTTCAGTGGTCGCGCACTGAGCCACCTCAGGCTCTGCTCGACCTGGTGGCAAGCCCGGACTACCAGCCGATGGTGGTTTTCCCGGCATCTTATGCGGGAGAACAGCGTCAGGTCCTTACCGCGCCGCCATCAGGGAAACCACCGCTGTTTATTATGCTGGACGGTACCTGGACCGAAGCGCGGAAAATGTTTCGCAAAAGTCCTTACCTCGACGATCTGCCGGTTATTTCTGTCGATCTTTCCCGCGTCTCGGCCTACCGCCTGCGCGAAGCGCATGCTGACGGGCAATACTGCACTGCCGAAGTAGCCATTGCGCTACTGGATTTAGCAGGAGATACCGCTGCAGCTGGCACCCTGGGCAACCATTTCTCATGCTTCCGGGAGCGCTATCTGGCGGGAAAAACCGTTCATAAGGGCAGCATCACAGCAACGGAGACAGAAAGCGTTTAAAATCATCAGGTCGCTTGCATTCACAGGAGGCCTGCATGAGCCAGAGAGGGTTAGAAGCGCTACTCCGTCCTAAATCCATTGCCGTCATCGGCGCATCAATGAAACCGGATCGTGCAGGCTATCTGATGATGCGCAACCTTCTGGCCGGAGGATTTAACGGTCCCGTTATGCCCGTCACGCCGTCTTATAAGGCCGTTCAGGGCGTGCTTGCCTGGCCGGACGTGGAGAGCCTGCCTTTCGTACCGGATCTCGCCGTTCTGTGTACAAACGCCAAACGCAATCCGGAACTGCTGGAGTCACTCGGCAAGAAAGGGTGTAAAACCTGCATTATTCTCTCGTCTCCGCCTGAACAGCAGCCCGAACTGCTGGCCTGCGCCAGCCGCTATCAGATGCGCATTCTCGGGCCGAACAGCCTGGGTCTGCTCGCGCCCTGGCAGGGGCTGAACGCCAGCTTCTCCCCGGTGCCGATCCGTAAAGGCAAGCTGGCGTTTATCTCGCAGTCGGCTGCGGTCTCAAACACCATCCTTGACTGGGCGCAGCAGCGTGAAATGGGATTCTCCTACTTCATTGCTCTGGGCGACAGCCTGGATATTGACGTTGACGAACTGCTGGATTTCCTGGCGCGAGACAGCAAAACCAGCGCAATCCTCCTTTATCTTGAGCACCTGAGCGACGCCCGTCGTTTTGTTTCCGCTTCGCGTAGCGCATCGCGCAATAAACCGATCCTCGTTATCAAAAGCGGTCGCAGCCCTGCGGCGCAGCGTCTGCTGCAGTCTCATTCCGGTATGGATCCGGCCTGGGATGCTGCCATTCAGCGCGCGGGGTTGCTGCGGGTGCAGGATACACACGAGCTTTTTTCCGCCGTTGAGACGTTGAGCCACATGCGTCCGCTGCGCGGCGAGAAGTTAATGATTGTCAGCAATGGCGCGGCCCCTGCCGCGCTGGCGCTGGATGAGCTTTGGCTGCGTAACGGCAAGCTGGCCACGCTGGGTGAAGAGACGCTGCAACGCCTCAGAGAGGCGCTTCCGGCAAGCGTGACGCCCGGCAATCCGCTTGATTTGCGCGATGATGCCAGCAGCGATCGCTATATCAGAGCAATCTCCATATTGCTGGACAGCCAGGATTTCGATGCGCTAATGATTATCCACTCCCCCAGCGCGGCCGCGCCGGGCAGTGAAAGCGCGCGGGCGCTGATTGAGGCGGTACGAAATCATCCGCGCGGCAAATATGTCACCCTGCTGACCAACTGGTGCGGTGAGTTTTCCTCTCAGGAGGCGCGACGCTTGTTCAGTGAAGCCGGACTGCCAACCTACCGCACGCCGGAAGGCACCATCACGGCATTTATGCATATGGTGGAATATCGCCGCAACCAGAAACAGCTGCGTGAGACACCGGCTTTGCCCGGAAACCTGACGGCGAACACCGTCGACGTTCATCGGCTGTTACAGCAGGCCATTGAAGAAGGCGCGACCTCGCTTGATACGCATGAAGTGCAGCCCATACTGGGCAGCTACGGGATGCAAACTCTGCCAACCTGGATCGCCAGCGACAGCGCTGAGGCCGTACATATAGCCGAACAGATTGGCTACCCGGTCGCCCTGAAGCTTCGTTCCCCCGATATCCCGCATAAGTCGGACGTTCAGGGGGTCATGTTGTACCTGCGTACGCCAACGGAGGTGCAGCAGGCAGCTGATGCCATTTTCGATCGCGTCAAAATGGCCTGGCCGCAGGCTCGGATCCACGGACTGCTGGTGCAAAGCATGGCTAACCGCGCGGGCGCCCAGGAACTGCGGGTGGTGGTTGAACACGATCCTGTCTTCGGCCCGCTCATTATGTTGGGGGAAGGCGGCGTTGAGTGGCGTCCAGAGGAACAGGCCGCGGTGGCGCTACCGCCGCTGAACATGAATCTGGCGCGCTATCTGATCATTCAGGCGATTAAAAGCAAAAAGATCCGGGGCCGCAGCGCCCTGCGTCCGCTCGATATTGCCGGGTTAAGTCAGTTCCTGGTGCAGGTGTCTAACCTGGTCGTAGATTGTGCGGAGATCCAGCGGCTGGATATCCATCCGCTGCTCGCCTCCGGCACTGAATTTACGGCGCTGGACGTAACGCTGGATATCGCGCCATTTGAAGGGGACAGAGAGAGCCGCCTGGCGATCCGTCCGTATCCTCTGCAGCTGGAGGAGTGGGTCGAGATGAAGAATGGGGAACGCGCCCTGTTCCGCCCTATTCTGCCGGAAGATGAACCGCAGCTGCGTGCCTTTATTTCTCTGGTTACGAAAGAAGATCTCTATTATCGCTACTTTAGCGAAATCAACGAATTTACCCACGATGATTTAGCCAATATGACCCAGATCGACTACGATCGAGAGATGGCGTTTGTCGCCGTTCGACGTTCCGATCGGGGCGATGAGATCCTCGGCGTGACGCGCGCAATTTCCGATCCGGATAACATTGACGCGGAATTTGCTGTGCTGGTGCGCTCCGATCTTAAAGGCCTGGGTCTGGGCAGACGACTGCTGGAAAAACTCATCAGTTATACGCGAGATCACGGATTGTTACGCCTGAATGGCATTACTATGCCGAACAATCGCGGTATGGTGACCCTGGCGCGAAAACTCGGATTTGACGTTGATATTCAGCTGGACGAAGGTATTGTCGCCTTATCCCTCGGCCTGACACCGGCAGACAAACCCGAGTAAGCTACTGGAAATGTTACCCACTTTGGACGGGACTGGTGGTATCATTGTCCGCTTATGTTGTTTGCATGGTACAGACAACCCTTCAATGAACAGAGAAGAAACGCACTGTGATGTTGTCAAAATTTAAGCGTAATAAACATCAACAACACCTTGCTCAACTACCGAAGATTTCTCAGTCAGTTGATGATGTAGAGTTCTTTTACGCTCCCGCTCATTTTCGGGAGACGCTTCTGGAAAAGATTGCCAGTGCCACGCGACGCATTTGCATTGTGGCCCTGTATCTTGAACAAGATGAAGGCGGGCGCGCGATCCTGAACGCGCTCTATGAAGCCAAGCGTCTGCGTCCGGAACTGGATGTTCGCGTGCTGGTTGACTGGCATCGCGCCCAGCGTGGCCGTATTGGCGCGGCCGCTTCAAACACCAATGCAGACTGGTATTGCCGCACGGCGCAGGAAAATCCTGGCGTCGATGTACCTGTTTATGGCGTCCCGGTGAATACCCGCGAAGCGCTCGGCGTCCTTCATTTTAAAGGATTCATCATCGATGACAGCGTGCTTTACAGCGGCGCAAGCCTCAATGATGTCTACCTTCATCAGCTCGATAAATATCGCTATGACCGCTACCATCTGATCCGTAATCCTCAGATGGCCGATATCATGTTTAACTGGGTTGATAAAAACCTGGTAAATGGCCGTGGCGTTAATCGCCTTGACGATCCCGAGCGCCCTAAGAGCCCGGAAATCAAAAACGATGTTCGCGCCTTCCGCCAGGAGCTGCGCGATGCTGTTTACCATTTTCAGGGCGACGCAAACAACGAAGAGTTATCCGTTACCCCGCTGGTTGGGCTTGGCAAATCAAGCCTGCTGAATAAAACGATCTTCCATCTGATGCCGTGCGCGGAGCAAAAGCTCACCATCTGCACGCCGTACTTTAACCTTCCTGCCGTACTGGTGCGTAATATCATTCAGCTGCTGCGCGATGGTAAAAAAGTGGAAATTATCGTTGGGGATAAAACGGCGAACGACTTCTTCATTCCTGAAGATCAGCCGTTCAAAATCATCGGTGCGCTGCCTTATCTTTATGAAATTAACCTGCGCCGCTTCCTGAGCCGTTTACAGTATTACGTAAACACTGACCAGCTGGTTGTGCGTCTGTGGAAAGATGAAGACAACAGTTACCATCTGAAAGGTATGTGGGTCGACGATGAGTGGATGCTGCTGACCGGTAACAACCTGAACCCGCGCGCGTGGAGACTGGATCTGGAAAACGCGATCCTGATCCATGACCCGCAGCATGAGTTAGCCGCACAGCGTGAGCGTGAACTGGAGTTGATTCGCACGCACACCACGGTGGTTAATCATTACCGCGAGCTGCAGAGCATTGCCGATTATCCTGTGAAAGTTCGCAAGCTGATTCGCCGCTTGCGTCGTATCCGTATTGACCGACTTATCAGCCGAATTCTGTAATGTCCAGGCCCTGTTACCCGCAGGGCTTTTTTATGGAGCCCGTTGATGCGTATTCCTCTGTTACTGAGCGTTTTCTTTCTGACTGGCTGCAGTCATATGGCCAATGATAGCTGGTCCGGTCAGGACAAAGCACAACACTTCCTCGCTTCCGCTATGCTGTCTGCAGCTGGTAATGAGTACGCGCAGCATCAGGGATACAGTCGGGACCGTAGCGCGGCGATAGGGTTGATGTTCTCAGTGGGCCTTGGGGCATCAAAAGAACTATGGGATAGCCGCCCCTCAGGGAGCGGCTGGAGCTGGAAAGATTTCGCCTGGGATGTCGCCGGCGCAACAACCGGCTACGCCGTCTGGCAGATGGCACATTATTAAAGGCGGATACCTTTTCCTTTGCGATGCAGCATCAGCGAGACAATAAACGCCAGCGCTCCCATTACGGTGACATACCAGAAGAAGGTCGTTTCACTGCCCCACGACTTAAGCGATAGCGCGACATACTCTGCCGAACCGCCAAACAAGGCATTCGCTACCGCATAAGAGAGGCCAACACCCAGCGCCCTCACCTGTGCGGGAAACATTTCCGCTTTCAAAATGCCGCTGATTGCCGTGTAAAAACTGATAATAATGAGTGCCACCATGATCAGCGCGAAAGCGGCATACGGCGACGTTGTCTGCTGTAGCGCAGTCAAAAGCGGAACGGTACCCAGGGTGAGCATGCCGCCAAAGATCAGCATGGAGGTGCGGCGACCTATTTTGTCCGACAGCGCGCCGACAATCGGCTGGATAAGCATAAAGACGAGTAACGCCACCGTCATGACGACGCTCGCAACGTTTGCATGCATGCCCGTAGTGTTAACCAGATATTTTTGCATGTAGGTGGTAAAGGTATAGAAACTTAGCGAGCCCGCGGCGGTAAAACCTAACACCATCAAAAATGCTTTGCGGTTTCGCCAGAGCCCCTTCATCGAGCCCGCCTCTTTCAGCGCCCTGACCTCCTGTTGAGAGGTTTCATCAAGCTGACGGCGTAGCCACAGGGCGACAACCGCCAGGGCAGCGCCCATAGCAAACGGGATGCGCCAGCCCCAGGCGTGCAAATCTTCATCGCTAAGGATTTGTTGCAGGATCACCACAACCAGTAACGCCAGCAGCTGTCCGCCAATGAGGGTCACATACTGGAATGATGCATAGAAACCTTTTCGGCCTTCAACCGCCACTTCGCTCATGTATGTCGCACTGGTGCCGTATTCCCCACCGACCGACACCCCCTGGAACAGACGTGCCAGCAGCAGCAACGCGGGTGCCCATGTTCCGATAGTGTCATATCCGGGCAGGCAGGCAATCACCAGCGAGCCGACGCACATCATGCATACGGAGATGAGCATGGAGGTCTTGCGCCCTTTTCTGTCTGCGATCCTGCCGAACAGCCATCCACCGATAGGGCGCATCAGGAACCCGGCGGCAAAAACGCCTGCGGTTTGCAGAAGCTGAGTGGTGGTATTCCCGGACGGGAAAAAGATATGCGCAAAGTAGAGTGAACAGAATGAATAGACGTAAAAGTCAAACCACTCTACGAGGTTCCCCGAGGAGGCCCCAACGATTGCCCAAACCCGACGACGGGTATCCTTACCTGCCAAATTGGTGTTATCCGTATCTGCACTGGCTACGGTTTCTGTCATTTTAAAATCCCCTGTCTCACATTGCGGGCCATTGCCCACAAACAGTAAAACCGGATTTAAAACGAATCGTTAGGTAAATAAAATGTTTCCAATATGTTTCATTACGTTTTGTGAACTCGATCAGGTCTCGAATTATTAGCGGACGTAGCAATTATCCCCACTTCTGCTGATGCGCCTTTTTTCGCTGCAAATAATCTTCATCTGCACGAATTTTATCCCACCACTTTTTGAAGACCGCGGCGGCTTCGGCTTTTACGGGATCGCAATCCAGCGGTTTGACCTGGCGCTTCTCATCGTACTTTTTACCGCCTTTATGATTGGCGTATCGCCTGGCGCGCGTATAGCCCATCTGAATGAATTTACGCGCCATATCCATACCCACAAAGTCGTTTTGCTGACGATATTCTTCAAACAGGGCGTAAATTTCTTTTGCCGATCGCGCTGCAACTTCAGCATCTTTGTATCGCCAGTGCGGAAGGATCTCGCTTTTGTAAGGTTCCACCATGAGCACACCCTGCTCTCCCCGCCCCACCTGATACAGCTCTGCATGGTCACGGAAATTAATGTTGGCAAAATCTTGTTGGTAATTAAAGGGACGTGTCAAAGCGGCACCATTGTTAAAATCGTTTTAACAATTGTAGGCACGGTCAGGCGGTGCCGCCACCCGGTATTTTCCGGCGCACAAAGCAAAAAACCCCGCACCTTACGGTACGGGGTTCTTCTTGATTGATGCCTGGCAGTTCCCTACTCTCACATGGGGAGACCCCACACTACCATCGG